>NZ_CP047650.1:0-650508 GCF_009906855.1 Xylophilus rhododendri | reverse complement strand
GGCGCTCGGCTTCGGAGATGCCGGGCAGGAAGCCGGTGGTGCGGCGGATCGGGACTGCGCCCGAGATGGCTGTGCGTTCCATGCGTTTCTCCGTTTGCGGCAGGCTTTTTCTACTGCGGCAGGGTTCTGTCAGCTGTCGACAGATGACATTACGCATGGAACGTGCCCGGTTCCTGTTGAGGAAAAACCCGGCTTTGTCGGAGAAATCGCCTGATCTTGGGGCGCCAGGCGCACCAAAAAGGCGACGGGCTCAGCGCTTCTTCTTGCTGCCCAGGCGCGACTCCTGGCCGGCCAGCAGGCGCTGGATGTTGAGGCGGTGGCGCCAGACCAGCAGGGCCGCCATCACCACCGTCGCCGCCACCAGCGCCGTCGAGCGCGGCCAGGCGATGCCGCCGCCCAGCACCAGATAGAAGGGCGCGAACACGGCGGCCACCAGCGCCGCCAGCGAGGAGTAGCGGAAGAACCCAGCCACGATGATCCAGGTCAGCAGCGTGGCCAGCCCCAGCAGCGGTGCGATGCCCAGCAGCACGCCGGCAGCGGTGGCCACGCCCTTGCCGCCCTGGAAGCGGAAGAACACCGGATAGAGGTGGCCGAGAAAGGCGGCCAGCCCTGCGAGCGCGACCGCGGTGTCGTCCAGCCCATGGGCCGGGCCGAACACCCGCACCAGGAAGACCGGCAGCCAGCCCTTGGCCGCATCCAGCAGCAGCGTGGCGATGGCGGCCTTCTTGCTGCCCGAGCGCAGCACATTGGTCGCACCCGGATTGCCGCTGCCGTAGCTGCGCGGATCGGCCAGGCCCATGGAGCGGCTGACCAGCACCGCGAAGGACAGGGAGCCGATCAGGTAGGCCGCGAGGGTGCAGAGCACGGTGAGCAAGGTGGGGGACATGGGATCGTTGTTCTGGTGAAGGCCGAGGGGCGCGGCTATTCTGCCAGCGCGCATTGCACCGGTTTCGCCCCCAGCAGGCGCACGCAGACCTGCGGATCCAGCCCCACCAGATAGCCGCGCCGGCCGCCGTTGATGCAGATGCGCGGCAGCTCCAGGATGCTCGATTCGATGAACACCCGCATCTCGCGTCTGGTGCCGAAGGGCGAGGTGCCGCCGACCAGGTAGCCGCTGTGCCGGTGGGCCACCTCGGGCTTGCAGGGCTCGACCGACTTGGCGCCGATCTGGCGCGCCAGGTTCTTGGTGGAGACGGTGCGGTTGCCGTGCATCAGCACCAGCAGGGGTTTGGCATCCTGGTCCTGCATGACCAGGGTCTTGACGACAGTGAACGGGTCCATGCCCAGCACCGCCGCGCTGTGCTGGGCGCCGCCGTGTTCCAGGTATTCGTAGGGGTGTTCGGTGAACTCGACCCGTTCCTGCCGGAGGACCTGGGTGGCGGGGGTTTCGCTGATATGCGGCTGCTTCTTGGCCATGGCTCGTTGCTTCTGGGGCGGACGCGATGCTACTGCGCGGGAAATGGACGAAGCGCCAAAAATGCCCGCATGGGCACGAGTCCATGACGGAATTAGGGGATTGCGTCCTACACGTAAACCCCAGGCTGACACATAGAGTTTCAGGCAGATAGGCCTGCTCACTTGGGCTTCCATTCTCCAACCGAGCGCGACATGCCCGATTCCTCCACCCTTGTCTGGATCTTCGTCCTCGTCACGCTGCTGCCCGGCCTGGGACTGTTGATGGCGGACCGCCTGCCTTCCCAGGCTCGGTCCGGCCTGCTGCTCGCCTGTTCCGGTGCATGGCTGGCGATGGCCTGCCTGGTGGTGGCCACCGCTGCGATGAACTATGGCCTGGGCTCCTTGAGCAGCTGAAACGCCTGAGCTGCACCGCCATGAGCCCGCCGAGCCGCGGGCTTTTTCATGCCCAAAGCAAAATGGCTGCCGCGGGGGCAGCCATTTGGCCGGATGTACGAGGTGTCTGCAGTCGCCACCGAGCCCTCATCCTGAACCGGGGGTTCAGGTGGGCCAGGGCAGCCAGGCATTGGGTTCGTCTGACGCGAGACGATCACGCTTGCCTGGCAATGTACCTAGCCCTTGCTCAGGGAGCATTGGTTCAAGGAAATATAAGACCCGGCGTGCGCCGCAGACACGTTTGTATTGTACGGCCACACGAAGGCAGCGGCGTTACAGAAGCCGTCCGTCTTCGGCCAGGGCATCGTCGAGGCGGCGCAGCAGGCTGGTCCAGAGCGCGGCGTCGGATTCCGGGTCGCCGGGCGTGGCGGGCGCGGGGGCAGGGCGCTCGGCCGCGTCGAAGGCCAGGTTCAGCGCGGCCAGCACGGCGATGCGGTCGCGCGCGCGGATCTTGCCGGCGTCGCGGATACGCGTCATGGCCAGGTTGACCTTCTCGGCGGCCTCGCGCAGGCGGGTCTCGCCGCCGTCGGGGCAGCCCAGCAGGTAGCCCTGGCCGAGGATCTGCACTTCGATCTGTTTCATGCGCGGCCTCCATCGGTTTCGCTGTCGAGCGCCAGCGGCAGGCGCTCCAGCACCGCATCCACCCGCACCCGCGCGGCATGCAGGCGCACCTGCAGGGCGTCGCGCTCGCGGGTGAGGCTGGCGACCTGCTCGGCCAGCAGGGCATTGGTGCGGCGCAGCTCGGCATGGCGCAACAGCAATCGTTCTACGCGCTCGGCGACTTGCTCAAGGGGGACGGAGGATTGGGCCATGGCCCATGATTGTAGGGTTTTGAAACATGCGTCCGAAAGATCGCCGGGTGGGCGCTTAGTCCCTGTGGCGGGGTCGCATAGAATCGCCGCCGTTGGTGCTCGCGCCGCCGGTTCTCGGCAGCGCAGTTCAACGGGAAGCAGGAGGGCTGTCCGCCGACGGACATGCCCGACCTGCGCTGCCCCCGCAACGGTCGGTGGAAAGAGTCCGCAGCGTTATCGCGGACTCGCGTGTGCCCTCATGGCCACTGGATGCAAGCAAGGCATCTGGGAAGGCGAGACACACGGGTTCCACCCAGCCCGGATACCGGCCAACGACGTGGTCCTGCAGACGTTGCCCGAGTGGCGCGTCCGCAAGGGCCGATCGAGCCCAGAGCCGGCGGGGAAGCCGGCCAGGGCCGCCCTCACTGTCCGTCGTCTCTCATGAAAATCCGTCTCTCCCTGGTGGCGCAGGCCGTTGCCTGCCTGTCCACACTCGCCCTGGCGTCCGCCGCGCTGGCCCAGTCCTCGGCCGCATCGCTGAAGGAAACCGTGGTCACCGCCGACCGCACCGAGCAGCCGATCTCGGACGTGTTGTCCGACGTCTCGGTGGTCGACCGCGAAACCATCGAACGCAGCGGCGCGGTCGGCGTGGCCGACGTTCTCGCGCGCCTGCCCGGCATCGAGATCAGCCGCAACGGCGGCCCCGGCAACAACACCAGCGTGTACCTGCGCGGCGCCGAGTCGCGCTTCACCGCGGTCTACCTCGACGGCGTGCGCATCGATTCGCAATCGACCGGCGGCGTGATCTGGGAGCAGATCCCCCTGTCCCAGATCGAGCGCATCGAAGTGCTGCGCGGCCCGGCGGCCGCCGTGTATGGCTCCGACGCCATCGGCGGCGTGATCCAGCTGTTCACGAAGAAGGGCGAGGCCGGCTTCCACCCCTATGTGGGCGTGGGCGCGGGCACCCATGGCACCAAGAAGATCGAGGCCGGCGCCAGCGGCGCTTTCGGCACCGACAACGCCTTCGACTACTCCATCGGCGCGGCCCGCGAGATCAGCACCGGCTTCAACGCCCGCCCGCTGCCCACGCAGAACCCGGACAAGGACGGCTACCGCAGCAGCTCCGCCAACGCGCGCCTGGGCTTCAAGATCGACGCCCGCAACCGCCTCGACGCGAGTTTCCTGGCCAACGACATGGACTCGCAGTACGACAGCACGCTGCGCAGCAACGACACCAACTTCCACCAGCTGCGCACCGCAGGCCTCACCTACACCGGCCAGTGGACCGACTTCTGGAAGGCCACGCTGCAGGCCACCGCCTCGCGCAGCCGCTACGAGACGCAGCCCAGCTACTACCTGACCAAGACCGAGCTGCACAACTACCTGTTCCAGAACGAGTTCACCTTCGGCCCGCATCGCTTCACCGCCGCGCTGGAACGCCGGGAAGACAACCTGCAGAACGCCCCGATCGACCGCGACCGCTCGCAGAACGGCCTGGCCCTGGGCTATGCCTTCAAGCAGGGCCCGCACACCCTGCAGCTGCATGCCCGCCATGACCAGGACAGCGAGTTCGGCGGCAAGGACACCGGCAGCGCCGCCTACGGCTACGCCTTCAACGCCAACTGGCGCGCCACCGCGTCCATCGGCACCGCCTTCCGCGCGCCCACGCTCTACCAGCGCTTCTCGATCTACGGCCTGGGCACGCTGCAGCCCGAGACCTCGCGCAATGCCGAGGCCGCGCTGCGCTGGTCGCAGGGTGCGAGCGAGGCCAGCGTCACCGTCTACCGCAACAAGGTCGAGAACCTGATCACCTTCGGCGCCGCCGGCGGCTGCGGCTCCACCCTGGGCTGCTACCGCAACACCGCGCATGCCGAGTACTCGGGTGTGACCTTCGCCGGCAGCCAGAAGATCGCCGGTTTCTCGCTGCGCGGCTCGCTGGACCTGCAGGACCCCAAGGACGAGGACACCGGCAAGCAACTGGCGCGCCGAGCGAAGCAGCATGCGGTGCTGGGCGCAGATACCCGCTTCGGCGACATCGACGCCGGCGCGGAAATGCAGACATCCGCCCATCGCTGGGACAATGCGGCCAACACCACGCGCCTGGGCGGCTACACGCTGTTCAACCTCTATGCCAGCACCCGCATCGCCCGCGACTACAGCCTGGTCGCACGCATCGACAACCTCGCCGACAAGTCCTACCAGCTGGCCAATACCTACGCCACGCCCGGTCGTGTGCTGTACGTGGGCGTGAAATGGGCGCCGCAATAAACGAGCTCTCTGCCCGCTGCCCCGCGCTCCTGGTGGCGGCCCCGGCTTCCGGCCAGGGCAAGACCACCGTGGCCGCGGCCCTGGCGCGCCTGCACACCCGCGCCGGGCGCCGCGTGCGCGCCTTCAAGGTGGGGCCGGACTTCCTCGATCCCTACTGGCTCGAAGCCGCCACCGGCGCACCGGTTCATGCGCTCGACCTGTGGATGGTCGGCGAGCAGGGCTGCGCCGCCATGCTGCATGCGGCCGCGCAGGAAAACGACCTGATCGTCATCGAAGGCGCCATGGGCCTCTTCGACGGCCAGCCCAGCGCCGCCGACCTGGCCGAACGCTTCGGCGTGCCGGTGGTGGCGGTGGTCGATGCCGGCAAGATGGCCGGCACCTTCGGCGCGCTGGCCTACGGCCTGCGCCACTACCGGCCAGGCCTGCCCTGGGCGGGGGTACTGGCCAACCAGGTCGCCAGCCTGCGCCATGGCGACATGCTCAAGGCCGGCCTGCGGGATGCCGACGACTGGCTGGGCTCGCTGCCGCGCAGCGCCGACTGGGCCCTGCGCGAACGCCACCTGGGCCTGTCGGCCGACCTGCCGGCGAGCGAGGCCCTGGCCCGCATCGACGCGGCCGCCGACGCCCTGGCCGCCACGCCCCTGGCGGCGCTGCCGCTGGAGCGCTGGGCGGTGGACTTTCCCGCGCCCGCATCCACATCCGAACTGCCGGCGCTGCTGGCCGGCCGGCGGGTGGCGATCGCGCGGGATGCGTCCTTCGCCTTCGTCTACCAGGCCAATCTGGACACCCTGCGGGGCATGGGCGCCGAGCTGTCCTTCTTCTCGCCGCTGGCCGGCGAGGCGCTGCCCGACTGCGACGCCGTCTGGCTGCCCGGTGGCTATCCCGAGCTGTATCCGCGCCAGCTGGCCGAAGCCACCGCCAGCCGCGAAGGCCTGGCCGCGCACATCGCCGCCGGCAAGCCGGTCTGGGCCGAGTGCGGCGGCATGATGGCCTTGATGGACGAGATCTGCGACATGGAAGGCCGTAGCCATCCCGGCTGGGGCCTGCTGCCGGGCGTCACCCGCATGCAGCGCCGGCTGGCAGCCCTGGGGCCGCAGCAGCTGGCGCTGCCGGCGGGCACCTTGCGCGGCCATACCTTCCACTACTCGACCGCGGCCTCGCCGCTGCCGGTGGTGGCGCGCACCGCGCGGCCGGACGGCGGCTCGGCAGGGCAGGGCGGGGAAGCCGTCTATGCCCACGAAGGGGTGATGGCGAGCTACTTCCACGCCTGGTTCGCGTCCTGCCCCGAAGCGGTCGCCGCCTTGCTGGGCGGGCGCGCATGAGGGTGGCGGGCAGCGAGCTGGTGCTGGGCGGCCAGCGCAGCGGCAAGTCGCGGCGTGCCGAGCAGCTGGCGCAGGCCTGGCTGGCGGGCGATGCCGGGCATCGCGCGAGCTTCGTGGTGACGGCGCATGGCGGCGATGAAGAGATGCAGAGCCGCATCGAACGCCATCGCGCCGACCGGGCCGAACGCCTGCCCGGTGCGGCCACCGTCGAAGCGCCGCGCGCCCTAGCCGAAGCCATCGCCGCGCACAGCCGGGCCGACACGCTGATCGTGGTCGACTGCCTCACCCTCTGGCTCGCCAACCTCCATCCGCTGGACGAGTCCGGCATCGCGCAGGAGACGGATCGGCTCGCCGACGCCGTCGCGCAGGCCGCCGGCCCGGTCGTGCTGGTCTCCAACGAAATCGGCCTGGGCGTGGTGCCCATGGGCCGCGAGGTTCGCGCCTATGTGGACGCGCTGGGCCGCATCAACCAGGCGCTGGCGGCGGTCTGCGAGCGTGTCACGCTGGTGGCGGCCGGGCTGCCGCTGGTACTCAAGGGAAGCTTGTGAAGAAGATCGTTTTTGCCTTGTGGCTGGGCCTGCTCGCGGCTTGCGGCGCGGTGCAGGCGGCCGATGCCGGCCCGTCCGTCACCGATGGCCGGGGCCGTGTCATCACCCTGCCGCGGGTGCCCCAGCGCATCGTGACCCTGCTGCCCTCGCTGACCGAAAGCGTCTGCGCGCTGGACCAGTGCCAGCGCCTGGTCGGCGTGGACCGCTATTCCAACGCACCGGCCTTCGTGCGCGGCCTGCCGCAGGTGGGCGGCGGGCTGGATCCGAGCATCGAGGCCATCGTCGCCCTCAAGCCCGACGTGGTGCTGCTGGCCGTGTCCTCCCGGGCCAGCGCGCGGCTCGAAGCCCTGGGCATTCCGGTGGTGGCGCTGGAGCCCAAGACCCATGTCGACGTGCGCCGGGTGCTGGGCCAGATCGCCACGCTGCTGGGCTTGCCCACTTCGTCGGCCGACCGGCTCTGGCGCGAGATCGACGCCGGGGTGCTGGCCGCTGCCCAGTCCTTGCCCGAACGGGCGCATGGCATGCGGGTGTATTTCGAGGTGAGCCGCGGGCCGTATGCGGCCGGCGAGTCCTCCTTCATCGGCGAGACGCTCACCCGCCTGGGCGCACGCAACGTGGTGCCGGCATCGCTGGGGCCCTTCCCGCGCCTGAACCCGGAGTTCGTGGTGCGCGCCGATCCGGACGTGATCATGATCGGCAACCGCAGCATGCAGTCCATGGTGCCCTACCCGGGCTGGCAAAGCATGCGGGCGATGAAGACGGGCAATGTCTGTGTCTTCGGCCCCGAGATATCCGACGTGGTGGTGCGGCCCGGGCCGCGTATGGCTGAAGCCGCGCGCGCCATGGCCGAATGCCTCGTCGAAAAGTCGGCCAAGCGCCAGCCCGGGAAGGCCGAGTGACCAGGAGAAGGCCCTGGCTGCTGGGCGCGCTGCTGCTGGTCGCCTCCTGCGCGCTGCTGGCGCTGGGCGCGGCCATCGGCAGCACCGGCATCGACAGCCTGCGGGCGGTGCGGCAGGACCCTGTGGCCTGGCAGATCGTCTGGGACATCCGCCTGCCGCGCACCGCAGGCGCCTGGGTCTGCGGCGCGCTGCTCGGCCTGGCGGGCGCGGTGGCGCAGGGGCTGTTCCGCAATCCGCTGGCCGAACCCTATCTGCTGGGCAGCGCCTCCGGCGCGTCGCTGGGCACCGCGCTGGCGCTGCTGGTGGCGGGCCAGTCGCCGGCGGCGGCCATGGCGGGCGACTGGCTGATCCAACTGGGCGTGACCGGCGCGGCCTTCGTCGGCGCCGTGATCGCCGTGCTGCTGACCCTGGCCCTGGCGCGCGGCGCGCAGCACACGCTGCGCCTGCTGCTGGGCGGGGTGATCGTGGGTGTGGTGCTGGGGGCGGCCAAGGATCTCGTCACGCTGGCCGCGCCGCGCATCCTGGAAGCGATGCAGGGTTTCACGCTGGGCAGCACCGCCTTCCTGGGCTGGCAGGCGGTGGCGCTGATGGCGGCGGTGCTGCTGGGGTGTCTGATCGTGTCGCTGCTGCTGGCCCCGGTGCTCGACGGCCTGGCCCTGGGCGAGGCCACCGCCACCAGCCTGGGCCTGGCGCTGCCCACGCTGCGCGCCGCCCTGGTCGCCGTGCTGGCGCTGTGCACCGCCACGGCGGTGGCGCATGCCGGGCTGATCGCCTTCGTGGGCCTGGCCGCGCCGCACCTGGTGCGGCCGCTGGTGCGCAGCACGCATGCCGCATTGCTCATCCTGTCGGCCGGCATGGGCGGACTGCTGCTGATGGCGTCCGACCTGCTGGCCCGCGGCCTCTTCGCGCCGCTGGAACTGCCGGTGGGCGTGCTGACCGCGCTGCTGGGCGGCGGCTACCTGCTGTGGCTGATGCATCGCCGGGGAGCACGCCGATGAACACCGCCCTGAGTGCCCGCGGCCTGCACGCCCGCCTGGGCCGTGCCGAGGTGCTGCACGGCATAGCTCTCGATTTGCCGGCCGGCTGCTGGACCAGCATCGTCGGGCCCAACGGCGCCGGCAAGTCCACCCTGCTGAAGCTATTGGCCGGCCTGCTGCCCGCCAGCGCCGGAAAGGTGGAACTGCAGGGCAGGGCGCTGTCCGACTGGCCGGCCCGCGAACGCGCCCGCCAGCTCGCCTGGCTGGGCCAGGGCGAAGGGGCCGACGGCGGTGCCGACGACCTCAGCGCCTGGGACGTGGCCATGCTCGGCCGCCTGCCGCACCGCCCCTGGCTGGCGCCGCCCGGCCCGGCCGACCGCGCCGCCGTCGAACAGGCGCTGCGCGCCACCCATGCCTGGGACTGGCGCGACCGTCCCCTGGGCGAACTCTCCGGCGGCGAACGCCAGCGGGTACTGCTGGCGCGTGCGCTGGCGGTGCAGGCCCGGGTGCTGCTGATGGACGAGCCCCTGGCCAACCTCGATCCGCCCCACCAGTCCGACTGGCTGGCCCTGGTGCGCGGCCTGGCCGCACAGGGCGCGGCCGTGGTCAGCGTGCTGCACGAGATCGGCTTCGCCCTGCACGCCGACCATGTCGTGGTGCTGCAGGCCGGCCGGGTGCTGCATGCCGGCGCGCCGCACGATGCGGCCACCCATGCGGCGCTGGAAGCCGTCTTCGAACACCGCATCGCCATCGTGCCGCTGGAAGGCGGCTGGGCCGTCGTGCCGCGCGCCTGAAGCCGTGCCAACTCTACGAAAGACCTCCATGCAAATCGAAACCCCACCCACCGAGAAGCCCTACGAGAAGCCCGAGGGCGAACGCCGCGGCCTGGTCATCGTCAACACCGGCGACGGCAAGGGCAAAAGCACCTCGGCCTTCGGACTGGCCATGCGCGCCCATGGCCGCGGCAAGCCGGTGCACATCTACCAGTTCATGAAGGTGCCCTCGGCGCGCTTCGGCGAACACCGCATCTTCGAACAACTGGGCATTCCCATCGAGGGCCTGGGCGACGGCTTCAGCTGGAAGAGCCAGGACCTGGAGCGCAGCGCGCAGCTGGCGCGCGACGGCTGGGTGAAGGCACGCAACGCCATCCTGTCGGGCGAGTTCTTCCTGGTGGTGCTCGACGAGATCACCTACCCGCTGATCTACGGCTGGCTGCCGCTGCAGGACGTGCTCGACACCCTGCGCCAGCGCCCGCGCGAGGTGCATGTGTGCCTGACCGGCCGGCGCTGCCCGCCCGAGATCATCGAGCTGGCCGATACCGTCACCGAGATGACCATGGTCAAACATGCCTTCCAGGCCGGCGTGCCGGCGCAGCGGGGCATCGAGGATTGAGCGGACTGCCCTGGGCCGTCGCCGCGCTGGCCGTGCTGCTGGCGCTGGGGGTGGACATCGCCCTGGGCGAGCCGCGCCGCTGGCATCCGGTGGTGGGCATGGGGCGTTACCTCGGCTGGGCCGGCAGGCGGGTGGCGCCCCTGGGTGACTGCCCGCCGGGCCGCGACATGCCGGCTTTCTGGCGAGGTGCCGCGGCCTGGTTTGTCGGCGGACTGGCCTGCGTGCTGATCGCCTGGGCCGTGCAGGACCTGGCGATGCGCCTGCTGCATCCCTGGCTCGCCGCCGCCGTGCTCGGCCTGGCGCTCAAGCCTCTGCTGGCCTGGCGCATGCTGCGCGACGAGACCTCGGCGGTGGAAGCCGCGCTGGCCGATTCGCTGGGCGCCGGCCGGGCGCGGCTGTCCCGCCTGGTCAGCCGCGACACCTCGGTCTTGACCGCCTCGGAAGTCCGCGAATCCGCCATCGAAAGCCTGGCCGAGAACTTCAACGATTCGGTGATCGCGCCCCTGTTCTGGTTCCTGCTGCTGGGCCTGCCCGGCGCCGCGCTCTACCGTTTCGCCAATACCGCCGATGCGATGTGGGGCTATCGGGGCAGCCGCCAGGGCCGCTGCTGGGAATGGGCCGGCAAGTGGACGGCGCGGGCCGACGACCTGCTGTCCTGGCTGCCCGCCCGCCTGTCGGCCGCCCTGATGCTGGTCGGCGCGCCCCTGGCCGCGTGGCGCGCATTGCCCGCGCAAGCGCGCATCACCCTATCCCCCAACGGCGGCTGGCCCATGGGCGCCATGGCCCTGCGCCTGGGCGTGCGCCTGGGCAAGCCCGGCCACTACCTGCTGTTCCCCGAAGGCCGCGTGCCGCAGGCGGCAGACACAGCCGCCGCCCTGCGCTGCACCGGCCGCATCGTCCTTTCCATCGGTTTGCTCGCACTGCTGGGCGGAGTACTGCCCTGATGCCCTACCGCGCCCATGGCGGACCGGATGCTTCCGGTCCGGCCCCCTTTGATTTCTCGACCAACGCCAACGCCTGCGGCCCTTGCCCGAGCGCGCTGTCCGCCGTGATGCGGGCCGACCCGCGCGCCTACCCCGATCCCGCCTATCAAGCCCTGCGCCACGACCTGGCCGCCCACCACGGCGTGGACGTGGCGCGCATCGTGCCCGCGGCCAGCGCCAGCGAGGCCATCCTGCGCCTGACCGCCCGCGCGGTGCAGCGCGGCATCCGGCGAGCCGTGCTGCCCGGCTATGCCTACGGCGACTACCGCCACGCCGCCGAAGCCTGGGGCCTGGAAGTTCAGCTGCGCGGCGCCGACACCGCCCATGCGCTGGCCTGGGCCTGTGACCCATCGAGCCCGCTGGGCCTGTCCGACACCCCGGGCGAGAGCGACGGCGCCGCGCTGCGGGTGGTCGACCGCGCCTATGCGCCGCTGCGCCTGGAAGGCCCCGACCCCTGGGCCGGCCCCTCCGCCGACCGCTTCTGGCAGCTGTGGACCCCCAACAAGGCCCTGGGCATGACCGGCATCCGTGCCGCCTATCTGGTGGCGCCGCCCGGCGCGCAGGACGAGGCCGCAGCGCTCGACCGCCTCGCGCCGTCCTGGCCCATCGGCAGCCACGGCGTGGCCATGCTCGATGCCTGGTGCCGGGCGGACACCCAGGCCTGGCTGGCCGACAGCCTGGAGACCCTGCGCGGCTGGAAACTCGCCCAGCTCAACCTCTGCGAAGACCTGGGCTGGCACTGCCTGCCCTCGGTCGCCAACTTCTTCGCCGTGCGCCTGCCCGAGTCCACCCCGTCCGACCTGCCGGCCCGCCTGCGCGCCCTGGGCGTGCAGGTGCGCGACTGCGCCTCCTTCGGCCTGCCCGGCCACCTGCGCCTGGGCGTGCTGCCGCCGCCGGCGCAAAGGGCATTGGCCGACGCGGTGGCGCGCTCCCTCTAACATGCACGCCCCGCAGCCCTGATTTCCTTTTCCGCCATGGCACGCCCCGACAACGAAGACAACCGGTCCGTCGCCCTTTACTGGGACTTCGAGAACCTGCACGCCAGCCTGGTGGAAGACCGCTACGGCGAGGGCACCTACGGCAAGACCGACAACCGCTTCAAGGTGCAGGAGCCGCTGGTGGACGTGCAGGCCATCGTCGAGCTGGCCGCCTCCTTCGGCCCGGTGGCGATCAACCGGGGCTACTGCAACTGGCAGTTCTACGGCCGTTACCGCGACGCGCTGCTGCAGGGCGCGGTCGAGCTGATCCAGCTCTTCCCGCCCGGCGCCTCGGCCAAGAACGGGGCGGACATCAAGCTCTGCCTGGACGCGGTGGAAGACATCCAGCGCTTCAGCCATATCGGCACCGTCATCATCGTCGGCGGCGACAGCGACTTCATGCCCGTCTCGCAGAAGATCAAGGCCGCCGGCCGCACCCTCGTGGGCATCGGCACCCGGCGCTCCACCAACCGCCACTGGGCCAAGAGCTGCCACGAGTTCCGCTACTACGAGAACCTGATCGAGCAACCGCCCGAGGAACTGCCGCCCGAGACCCCCGCCGCCCCGCCGCCGCCCCCGCTCGACCCGGCCGCCGAGATGCTGCGCCGCGCGGTGCACCTGCTGGCCGAGACCAAGGGCGACCCCTGGGTGAACAAGGGCTCGATCTTCCACATGATCAAGCGCCTCGACCCCACCTTCGACCCCAAGGAATACGGCCACGCCAACTTCCCCGCCATGGTGAAGGCGCTGGACGGCATCGTGGAAGTCAGAAAAGGCGATTCCGACCAGCAGGTTCGATTGCTGTGACCGCGCGCTGCGTGATGGTGCTGGGCACCACCAGCGGCGCCGGCAAGAGCTGGCTGACCACGGCCCTGTGCCGCTGGTACGCCGACCAGGGCCTGAAGGTCGCGCCCTTCAAGGCGCAGAACATGAGCAACAACGCCCGGGTGGTGACCGGCGGCGAGATCGGCAGCGCCCAGTACTTCCAGGCCCTGGCCGCGCGCGCCGTGCCCGATGTGCGCATGAACCCGGTGCTGCTCAAGCCCGAGCGCGACACCGCCAGCCAGCTGGTGCTGATGGGCCAGGTCGACACCGCCCTGTCGCGCCTGCCCTGGCGCGAACGCAGCGCCCATGTCTGGCCCTTCGTGGCCGATGCGCTAGCTGCGCTGCGCGCCGAGAACGACGTGGTGGTCATCGAAGGCGCCGGCTCGCCCGCCGAGATCAACCTGCAGTCCAGCGACATCGTCAACATGAAGGTGGCGCGCCACGGCGATGCCCGCTGCCTGCTGGTCACCGACATCGACCGCGGCGGCGCCTTCGCCCATCTCTACGGCACCTGGGCGCTGCTGCCCGAGGCCGACCGCGCACTGCTGCGCGGCTTCGTGCTCAACAAATTCCGCGGCGACGCCAGCCTGCTGGCACCCGGCCCCGAGATGCTGCGCGAGATGACCGGCGTGCCCACGGTGGCCACCGTGCCCATGTTCTGGCGCCACGGCCTGCCGGAAGAAGACGGCGTGTTCGACGACCGCCCGGCCGGCGCCGCCGGCACGGTGCGCCGCACCATCGCGGTGGTGGCCTATCCGCGCATCAGCAACCTGGACGAATACCAGGCGCTGAAGAACATCGAAGGCGTGCGCCTGGTCTGGGCCCGCACGCCGGCAGAACTGCATGCCGCCGACTGGATCGTACTGCCCGGCTCCAAGCACACCAGCGGCGACCTGGCCTGGATGCGCTCGCAGGGCCTGGACGCCGCCGTCACCACCCACGCCGCCCGCGGCCGGCCGGTGCTGGGCATCTGCGGCGGCCTGCAGATGCTGGGCGAGGCCCTGGTCGATGCCCACGGCATCGACGGCAACGGCCCCGGCCTGGGCCTGCTGCCGCTGGTCACCGCCTTCTCACCCGAGAAGACGGTGCGCCACACCCGCGCCAGCTTCGGCACGGTGCGCGGCAGCTGGTCGGCGCTGTCGGGCGTTGCGCTGTCCGGCTACGAGATCCACCAGGGCCAGACCGCACCGCGCCCCGACCTGGCCGCGCCGCATGCGGTGCTGCCCGCCGGCCTGGGCTGGCAGAACGCGCACGGCAATGTGCTGGGGGTGTACTTGCACGGCATGTTCGAGGACCCGGCCGTGCTGCACGCCCTGTTCGGCGCCGGGGCCCCCACGCTCGACAGCGTCTTCGACGGCCTGGCCGCGATGGCTGATCGATGTTTCGACCCGCATGTACTGGACGGTTTGATCGACTGAGCATTTCGGCTCTCCCACGAGCCTGAAAGGATCAACGCATTCCATTCATGTGGGGCCAGGGGCGCCTCACAATCGGCACGCTCTGGAGCGCAGTTTCACATCAAGAATGAGCTGATTTATGCCGACTTATCTGCAAGTGTTGAATGGCTCCGATTTTTCCCTGAGCCCGAACAATCGCCTGGAATACAAAATCGAGGGCATCCATTACCGGGTTGAGGTGTTTCCCTGGATTCCGCGCGGCAGTTTCGGCTGGATGAGGTGGACCAAATTCGGCGCCGATGGCGCAACTCCACTTGCCAGCCAGGAATTTTTTGTGAACGAAATGGAATACAGGAGTTGGAGCGATGTCGAGGCTGCTCGGGAATCGAACGCCACGCCAGGCAGGATCAGGATTTCCGACCAGGTTCATCAACAAATCACCATGAAGGGCGTTCTGGCGTCCATATCGGCTCTGTTTCCTGAAACCCTTTTGAGAAAGAGATCGGAGTCGATTTTCAAAGCAGACATGGATTATCGCGTGGCGCCATTCCCCGACACAGCACCCGATTCGGTCGTCCTGATCAAATTCGTGCACTCGTAAGGCTGGCCGCTCGCGACAGGCTGGCCCCCCCGACCTAGCCGCGCGGCCCTGCAGGCTTTTGCCGGGCACAGGAATTGCCTCGGATCCGGGCCGGCATACGATGCCGGACTCCATCGTTTTTCGGATCCGCCATGAACGCCCCCTTCACACCGCCGAGCCACGCACCGGCCACCGCCGCCAACCTGGCCGCGCTGCCGATGATCGAGAAGTGGATCTCCTTTTCCTCGGTCTCGCGCGACAGCAATCTCTCCCTCATCGACTGGACCCGCGAGTTGCTGGAAAGCCAGGGCGTCCACTGTGAGCTGACCCACGACGACAGCGGCCGCAAGGCCAACCTCTGGGCCACGCTGCCGGCCGAGAACGGCGAGACCAAGGTCGGCGGCATCGTGCTCTCCGGCCATACCGATGTGGTGCCGGTCGACGGCCAGCCCTGGGACACCGATCCCTTCACCGCCACCCTGGTCGGCGACAAGCTCTTCGGCCGCGGCGTGACCGACATGAAGGGCTTCGGCGCCACCGCGCTCTGGCTGGTGCCTGAATTGTTGAAGCGCAAGCTGAAGCGCCCGGTGCACCTGGCCTTCAGCTATGACGAGGAAGTCGGCTGCATCGGCGTGCGCCGCATGATCGCCATGATGGTCGACAAGGGCTACCGCCCGGCCGGCTGCATCGTCGGCGAGCCCACCGGCATGCAGGTGGTGATCGCCCACAAGGGCAAGCACGGCTACAAGACTTCGGTGCGCGGGCACGAGGCGCATTCCTCGCTCACCCCGCTGGGGGTGAACGCGGTGGAAGTGGCCTGCGAGTTCGTCACCAAACTCAAGACCATGGCGCGCCGCCTGGCCGCCGAAGGCCCCTTCGATCCGCTGTTCGACGTGCCCTACACGACGGTGCATACCGGCGTGATCCAGGGCGGCACGGCGCTCAACATCATTCCGCGCGACTGCGAGATCGCCTGGGAGATCCGGCATCACCATCTCGACTCTCCGCTGACCCTGTTCAACGAGGCCAAGGAATTCGCCGACAGCCTGATTCCCGCCATGCAGGCGGTGGCGCCCGAGACCGGCATCACCCACCGCCAGACCTCGGTGCTGCCGGGCTTTGCCACCGACGCCGCCAGCGAGATCGCGCAGATCAGCTTTCGCTGCGCCGAGGTCGATGGCGCCAGCCAGGCGGTGAAGGTCTCCTTCGGCACCGAGGCGGCGCTGTTCCACCAGGTCGGAGTGCCCACCATCGTCTGCGGCCCGGGCCATATCGCCCAGGCGCACCAGCCCAACGAATGGGTGACGCTGGACCAGCTGGCCTGGTGCGAGCGTTTCATGCGCCGCCTGGCCGACGAGCTGTGCGTGAACTGATACGACCCATTTTTTCCCCTTCCCCTCAGAAAGCAGAAATGACCGCAGACCGCCGCCGCTTCATCGGCGCCACCTTCGCCCTGGGCGCCACCGCGGCCGCCGGCCGTGCCTTCGCCCAGGCGCCCAGCCAGGTCACCCATGTGGTCGTGCCCTTCGCGGCCGGCGGCGTGCAGGACATCCTGGCGCGCTCGTTCTCCACCGAACTCGGCCTGGCCCTGGGCCAGCCGGTGCTGGTGGAGAACCGCGCCGGCGCCGGCGGCACCGTGGGAACCAGCTACGTGGCCAAGGCCGCGGGCAACAGCAACACCATGGTGCTGGCGGCGGCCAGCCACAACATCGCCGGCACGCTCTACACCAAGCTGAACTACGACCCGCAGAAGGACTTCGTGCCCATCGCGCACATCGGCACCGCCGACTACGTGCTGATGATCCACGCCGACGTGCCCGCCAAGACGGTGGCCGAATACATCCGCTACGCCAAGGCCAACCCCGGCAAACTCAACTACGCCACCAGCGGCGTGGGCAGCGCCACCCACCTGGCCATGGCCTACTTCAACGGCAAGGCCGGCATCGACGTGGTGCACATCCCGCTGAAGGCCACCGGCGAGGCGATCAACGAGGTGCTGTCGGGCCGGGCCCAGTCCATCATCGCCGCCAGCATCGGCGCGCTGGCCTTCACCAACGACAGCCGTGTGCGCCTGATCGGCGTGACCTCCACCCAGCGTTCCAAGTACCTGCCCAGCGTGCCCACCATCGCCGAGAGCGGCCTGCCGGGCTACCAGTTCGATTCCTGGTTCGGCCTGCTGGGCCCGGTCGCCACGCCGGCCGCGCAGGTCGCCAGGGTGAACGCGGCGGTCAACAAGCTGCTGGAGGATCCGGTGATCCTGGAGCGGCTGGACAAGCAGGGCATCCGCCCGCAGGCCATGAGCAGCGCCGATTTCGGCAAGCTGCTGGCGGTGGACTATGTGCGCATGGCCGAGGTGGTCAAGGCCTCCGGCGCCAAGGTGGAATAAGGCACGGCAGGTCAGGAGCGGGACAGGCGCCGGCCGATACACTCGCCGCCGCCTCAGCGCTTCTCTCCTGACCGTTCCATGACCTTCGTTCTTCCCTCCATCCCCGACCTGCGCGACGCCGCCCTGTCGGCCCGCCTCCAGCACCTGATCGACCACAAGACCAAGCCGCTGGGCTCGCTCGGCCGGCTGGAGTCGCTGGCGCTGCAGATCGGCCTGATCCTGGGCAGCGAATCGCCCCGGCTGCAGGCGCCGCAGCTGCTGGTCTGCGCGGCCGACCATGGGCTGGCGGCGCGTGGCGTGTCGGCCTATCCGAGTGACGTCACCTGGCAGATGGTGGAGAACTTCCTGGCCGGCGGCGCCGCCGTCAGCGTGCTGGCGCGCCAGCATGGCCTGGCGCTCACCGTGGCCGACTGCGGCGTGGCGCACGATTTCGCGCCGCGGCCCGGCCTGGCCGAACTGAAGATCGCCCGCGGCACCGCCGATGCTTCCACCGGCCCGGCCATGACCGCCGCCCAGCGCGACCACGCCCTGGCCAACGGCCAGTCGCTGGTGCGCGGCCTGCCCGGCAATGTGCTGCTGCTCGGCGAGATGGGCATAGGCAACACCTCGGCCGCCTCGCTGCTGCTGGCCCGCCTGGTGGGCGTGCCGCTGGAGGAATGCACCGGTGCCGGCACCGGCCTGGACGAGGCTGGCATCGCCCGCAAGGTGGCGGTGCTGCGCGGCGTGCTGGCCCTGCATGCCGATGCGCAGACGGCGCTGGATGCCCTGGCCGCCTTCGGCGGTTTCGAGATCGCCACCCTGGCCGGCGCGGTGCTGCAGGCCGCGGCCGAGCGGCGGGTGATCGTGGTCGACGGCTTCATCACCAGCTCCGCCGTGATGGTGGCCGCGGCCCTGGCGCCGAAGGTGCTCCAGCGCTGCGTGTTCGCCCACCGTTCCGGCGAACGCGGCCACGGCGCCATGCTGGCCCACCTGGGCGCCGAGCCGCTGCTGTCGCTGGGACTGCGGCTGGGCGAGGGCTCCGGCGCGGCGCTGGCCTGGCCGCTGCTGCAGTCGGCCTGCCTGGTGTTGCAGGAGATGGCGAGTTTCGAGGCGGCGGGGGTTTCGACGGCGGCTTGACAAGAGCTTGGCCGCAACAGTAACGCCTTCGAGATATGGCGCCGTCTGGACCAAATGGCCTATTGGATGGTGGGTGCACGCTTCGATGACAACGCGAAAATATGGAGCCATCCCCAATTTCCGAGGAGCTCGATATGCCGACCTATCTCAAGATAGTGAGCCATCCTGCCGCCAGTTTTCATGCCTATCGCGGAGGCATCAGAGTCGCATTCGCCGATCCCACCGCCCCCGACTGGCAGATTGCGGCCCATTTTTCGAATAATCAATTCGAGTATGGCGATTCAATATGCTGCGAATCGGATCGGGAGCCGATTGCCACCGAGGGCATCAAGGCGGCGGAAAGCAAGTTAAAAATAACCTCCGATAACCTGCAGCGCATGGAGTGGGCCGGCAATTTTTCCGAGCGCGTGCGGCTCATGAATCCCGTCATGCACTTGGGCAGGCCGGCAGACTTCGCTCTGGAGCTTTACAAGCCGATATTGTTGAAGCCTCTCCCAGAGGCCTGTCCGTATTTTGCTCTGCGGCTTTCATTGTTGAACGAAAGCGTAGGAAATGAGGTAAGTTTGCTTTGTTATGTTAATGCTCTGCTTAATGGGTCGCTGGTTCGGATGCAAATTCCGGAATCCCTGCTTCGGGAAGAACGGAATTATTGCTTTCTGATGAATGGCCAGTATTTTGGTCATATTGAGGGCGGACGCGTCTACGGATGGCATGGGAATGGCATAAAGGACGGTCTCTGCTATTACAGCAATGAAAATACAAAGCCCGGCGACAAGTTCGAGTTGCGTTTGGGGAGTGAAACCGGGCCCGTGGTTTATAGCGATGTTTTTGGAATTTCAGTCTCGCTGGAAGGAACGAAGATTTCGCTTGGGCTCTCCGAAACCTTGGTCAAGAGCGGGCTGAATATTTCCTTTTTCAAGAATGATCAGTACGTCGGCGACGTGATCGACGGCGTTGTCAATTATTGGCGTGGCGGAAAACTGCAGGATGGTACGCTCAGTTTTTACCGGGAGGACGGTGCCCCAGGCGACCTGTTCGAGGTGCGTAAAGGCGGAAAGAATGGCGAGGTTATCTACAGCAAGACCTTCGGTATTTCCGCTTGGCTTTTCAATGGAACGATGTTCCTGCGTCTTGACGACAAGCTTCTGGACCCGAACGCGGGCGTATATACCGGGTATCTGAATGGAATCTATAGTGGCGGCATCGATAATGGCACGCGATACTACTGGAACAAATACAATGCCGGCGACGGGTTTGTCCTTCTTGGCGCGACCGGCGTGTCGCGTGACGACGTGTTCGAATTGCGCCGGGGCGGCGATAACGGCCCCGTCATCTACAAAACCGTGCTTGGATATACATCCGATCTGGCCATGGTCGGAAAATCTGCAAATGGATGAGACGTGCTCTGGCCTATTTGTGGTCGATGGGTGCCGGTGATCTATCGCTCGGCGCTCGGCTACATCGCCCACCTCGGCCTGATCGGCAAGGTCGCCGGATGAACATCGCGGCCGGCCATGACCGCCGCCCAGCGCGACCAGGTCCTGGCCAAAGGCCAGTCGCTGCTGCCCGCCTGGTCGGCGTGCCGCTGGAGGAGTGCACCGGTGCCGGCACCGGCCTGGACGAGACCGGCATTGCCCGCAAGGTGGCCATGCTGCGCGGCGTGCTGACCCTGCATGCCGGCCTGCCTGGTGTTGCAGGAGATGGCGAGTTTCGAGGCGGCGGGGGGTCGACGGCCGCATAGCGGCTTTTGCGCAGCGCCCATGGACTCAATGGGCTATTGAGAAAGAGAAGTCGGCGCGCACAATCATTTGGCAGGAATGAATTTTCTGCCGATGCCGACCCATTTCAATACCTGACGCGGTAATCACGCAGGTGAAGCCACGTCCTGGCCGGTGCTTCAATGTCCGAATTGACAAATGTCGGTAGGCGCGATTCTTTCACACCGGGCGGCGGCCCATTTCGTGGAGAAAACATGGCTACCTATTTCAAGCTTATTGAAAATCCATCAGTCTCCATGGAGCTGACGGGCAATGGCATGACGGTGTATTTGCAAGACACGGCGCGGGATCGGCGCGTCTCCATTCATTATAATAATGACCACGTTGAGTTGCTCCCGCGAGAGCCGGGTGCGCATGCGCTGTCGGCGCAGAAATTAATTCCGACTGAGCCGTACAAGGCGGCGCAAGGCAAGTTGAAGGTTTCCACCCAGGATCATCCGAAGCTTGACTGGGTGGGTGTCTGGACGGACACCTGGGAGATTCACACCAGCACACAAATTCTGTCCACGCCGGCCACGTTCAGCGTGTCGGTGGGCAAGCCGGCTGTGGTGAAGCCGATAGCGGCCGATTATCCTGATCTCACCCTGCAGTTCGCTGTGTTCAACGAGCCGCCGGAAGACATGACCCGGCTGTTTTGCTATGTCGATACTTTTGCAGAAAAGGACTGGGTTTACGTGGCGCTGTCCACGACGATTTTTATCGAGGGGCGCAGGTTCACCTTCATGTTGAACGGCAGATACGCCGGACACATAGCGAATGACGGCACATTGCATCGCTTGAACGATCATGGCACAGGGGACGGTTTTCGCTCGGTGGGCTGCAGCGCAAAGCCGGGCGACAAATTCGAACTTTTGCTGGGAGACGAAAAAGGCATCGTGGTGTACAGCACCATCCTGGGTATTTCCGCGGAGTTGCAGGGATCGAAAATATTGCTGAAAGCGGCGGAATCGCTGCTGGCCAGTGGCGTCGATTATTATTTCTTTCTTGACGGGGGGCATGCCGGCCGGATCGCCAACAATAAAGTCGATCACGAGTGGACGGGCGGAGTTTTGAAGGATGGCGCGCGGCAATATTTCCGCGACGGCGCAAAGCTGGGAGATGTCTTCGAAGTGCGCAGGGGTACGGTACAAGGCCCTGTGATTTTCAGCGTCATGCTCGGTGTGTTGGCTTGGCTGGATAATGGAATTATCTATCTGCGGCTTCCAGGCAAGTTCGCCATGCAAGGCGCGGGAATTTACGAGTGGCAACGCAACGGTGAGTACAGCGGGCACTTGCATAATGGATCCCTCTACTACTGGGGGATCAGCGAAAAGACTGCTGAGACCTGTCTCTTTCACAAATACGACGGTGTACGCGGAGAAGTGCTGGAACTGCGCGAGGGCGGTGCCAAGGGGCCGGTGATTTACCGTACCGCTATTGGCTATACCTCCGACAAGAGCTTGATCGGCAAGATCGCGGGTTGACGTGGGATGTGCTGTACATGCTTGGTGGCGTTGGGTTGAACGGGCCATGCGATTGAGTGTGTGGGCGCACACAAACGCTCGTGCAATGGCTATGGTGCAAGCCAACCAATCGCAGGAGGCCATGATGCCGAGTTATCTGAAAGTCACTGCAAGTCCTGAGGGGGTTTCGCCGGGCATATGGGAAATGGGCTTTTCCGCTCAATTCCTGGATCATTCCAGCGGCGGCTACACCTGCACCGTTCGTTATGGATGCAACCAATTTGAACTTGTCCTGGATTCAGAGCATCCGGATTATCCGGGAGCTCCGGAGCTTACATACAGTCGTATTCTGATTCCGACCGAGCCAATTAAAGCAGCCCAAGGCAAGGTAAAAATATCCGAAAAAGACCAGTCGAGCGTGAAATTTGACGGATGGGGAGCGGAACTGACCATGAACTGGCAGGAGATGATACGTCTGCCCACGCCTCCCGGTTTCAGCGTTTCGTTCGGTGCGCCTGTCGAATTGGTACCGTTACCCGAAAAATATCCGGATCTCAGGCTGCGGATAACTCTTTTCAATGAACCGGCTGATTTCTGGCCGCCTGCTAATATTTACATCAAGGCGCGTCGTGAGGATGACTGGGTGCATTTTGACATGTCCACGGCGGTGCTTCACGAAGGATCTTGGCATGGTTTTTATCTGAATGGAAAATATATCGGAGACATCGACAAGGCCATCATTCACTACCTGACGGGCTGGCTTGACAGCGGCATCAATTTGCACTTGGGTAACGGAGGTGCAAAGCCCGGCGATTTCTTCGAGGTGAGGCTGGCTCGGCAAAACGGTTTTGATGTCGTCTACAGCAGCTGTCTGGACCTTTCGCTGTCGTGGGACGCGGGCAAGAGCACGCTGCAGATTTCCAAGGTACTTTTCGACGGTCCCGAGCGATTCAGCTTCTGGCGTAATGGAGAACGTTTCGGCGCCATCGGCAAGGGTGGCGCCGAAAGTTGGTGCATCGGGGATTCGCGCGAAGGCATCAGCACCTATTATCACAGTGGCGGCGCCGCCGGCGATGTGCTGGAAGTGCGTCGGGGCGAAAAGGACGGCCCCGTGGTTTGCCGCATCACTCTTGGAATCGTGGCCTGGCTGGATGGTCAGGTCATGCATCTGAAAATTGCCAAGGCTTTGTTCGCCAAGACTGCCGGTATGTCCTGGTCTAATTTCCAAAGACAAGTCGATAGGGGATTCAAACCCCTGAGGACAACTGGAACATGACGAACCGCCTTCCCCGCCGCAGCTTCGACGAGGCCTTCAAGCTTCAAGTCGTCAAGATGATCCGAGAGCAGAACCTGAGCGTGCCACAGGTCTGCAGAGACATGAGCCTGACCGACAGCGCGGTGCGCCGTTGGGTCGAGCAATACGATGCAGAGAGTGCAGGCCAGCCCGGCATTGGCAAGCCTTTGACCGAGGAGCAACGGCGTATTCGTCAGCTCGAAGCAGAGCTGCGGCAACTGCGCCAGGACAACGACATCTTAAAAAAAGCATCGGCCTTCTTCGCCCGGGAACTGAAGTAATCCACCGCGTGATTGCTCAGTGGCAGAAGAAGGCCGAGACAGTTGCAGTGAGCACGCTGTGTCGTGTCTTGAGTGTCAGCCGAGCAGGTTATTACGCAGCTCTTAAACGAGCAGCTCGGCCTGCCGTAATCGAGCCCATTGAGGTGCAATTGAAGGCCGCATTTACAGCGAGCGGGCGCAGTTACGGCAGCCGTCGGTTGCGTGCTGCGCTCGAGGTCCAGGGCATTGACGTTGGCCGCTGGCGCATACGCCGACTAATGCGCGAACACCGCCTGCAGCCAAGCTGGAAGCGCAAATTCGTTCACACCACCGACAGCCGCCACACGCTGCCGGTGGCTGCAAACGTGCTGCAGCGGCAATTCGCGCCAGCCTCGGCCAATCAAGCTTGGGTGGCAGACATCACCTATATCCGGACTCGCAGCGGCTGGCTTTATCTGGCTGCCGTCCTGGACCTGTATTCACGCAAGTTGATTGGCTGGGCTACTGCACCGAGCATGCCGGCAGAGCTGGTCTGTGCGGCTTTGGAGATGGCCATTGGCCAACGAAAACCCAGCCCCGGCTTGATCGTGCATACCGACCGGGGCAGTCAATATGCCAGCGAGCTTCATCGCGACGTACTGCAACGCCACGGCCTGCTGGCCAGCATGAGCGGCAAGGGCAACTGCTGGGACAACGCGGTGATGGAGCGCTTCTTCTTGAACTTGAAGATGGAGCGCGTCTGGCAGCGCGACTACGCCAATCACGCTGAGGCTGCTGCAGACATCGGCGACTACATCGTCGGCTTCTACAACAGCACTCGACTGCATTCGACATTGGGTTATCTGCCGCCCAACGCCTTCGAGCGAAAAATGGCAGCAACACGCCCTATCGAACTGTCCGAAAATTCTTGACCAGGACAGTATGCATGGCTGGACCATCAATGGTCAATACAGTGGACACATCGATGGAGGCACCACATATTATTGGAATCCTTACCTGGAACTCGACGGCAATGTTTACCTGCACCGGGATGGGGAATGCGCGGCGATGTATTGGAGTTGCGCCGCGGCGGTGATAACGGCCCTGTGATCTACAAATCCGTTCTGGGATATACGTCCGATGCGGCATTGGCGGCCAAGCCGCCGCAGGGCTGAATTGAAGGGGAACCAGAATTGCAGGCGGCCTGCTTATCCCGCCCCGGCGGCAGGCCGAACATGCGGCCGTATTCCCGCGTGAACTGCGGCACGCTTTCATAACCCACGGCAAAAGCCGCGCTGCTGGCCGAGGCGCCCTCGGCCACCATGCGCCGCCGCGCCTCGATCAGCCGCAGCTGCTTCTGGAACTGCAGCGGCGACAGCGAGGTCACCGCCCGGAAGTGATGGTGGAAGGACGAGGCGCTCATGCCCGCCGTCTGCGCCAGGCGCTCCACCGGCAGCGGCCGGTCGAATTCGGCGCGCAGCAGCGCCACCGCCCGCGCCACCCGGCTGGCCTGGCTCTCGGGCCGGCCCAGCTGCCGGATGGCCGCGCCGTGGCGGCCGGCCAATAGCCAGTAATGCCATTCGCGCACGCCCTGGTCCTGCAGGATGGGCAGCGCTTGCGGACGGTCGAGCAGGCGCATCAGGCGCAGCGCCGCGTCGGCCACCTCGGTGTCGGTGGGCACGGCGCGGGCGGCCTGGTGGTCGTCGCCGTGGGCGGCCTGCATCTGCATCGTCAGCTCGCCGATCACGGCCAGGTCCAGCTCCAGCACCAGCGACAGGTAGGGCTCGGCCGGCGTGGCGCGGGTGACCTGGCTGACGGTGGGCAGGTCGGCGGCGATCAGCAGCGAATCGCCCGGCGCCAGGGACCAGGTCTGTCGGGCCACCGCCACCTGCTTGCTGCCCTGCAGCACCAGGCAGACCAGGGGTTTGTAGATGTCGTGCACCAGCCCGCTGGGCTGCTCGGCGCGCACGGCGATCAGGCCGGGAATGGGCGTTCGGGCAATGCCGTTCGCATCGGCAAAGGTGTCCGCGTGGCGGCGCACCGACTGGAGCAGGGTCTCGGTCATGACGCGAGCCTAAGGGGCGCGGGTGGCGCGCGATAGGGGCCTGGAGGAACAGGCAAGGAACGGCGAGCTTCCGGTAAAGACGGCGGAGTCCGCGATTCCTAGCATCGGCCCGTCCCCAAACAACACCAGCACGGAGTTTTCGCATGAGCAAGATCACCCTCGTCACCGGCGCCAGCCGCGGCCTCGGCCGCAATACCGCCCAGCACATCGCCCGCAGCGGCGGCGATGTGGTGCTGACCTATCAAAGCCGCCGCGAGGAGGCGCTGGCGGCTGTCGCCGAGATCCGGGGCCTGGGTCAGCGCGCCGTCGCGCTGCAGCTCGATACCGGCAGCGTCGCCGGCTTCGCGGATTTCGCGCAGCGGCTGCGCGAGGCGCTGCGCCAGACCTGGCAGCGCGAGCAGTTCGACCACCTCGTCAACAACGCCGGCCACGGCGAATACGCCGCCTTCGAATCGACCACCGAGGCGCAGTTCGACGGGCTGGTGAACGTGCACCTGAAGGGCATCTTCTTCCTGACGCAAGCCCTGCTGCCTTTGCTGGCCGACGGCGGGCGCATCGTCAACCTGTCCTCGGGCCTGACCCGCATGGTGCTGCCCGGTTATGCGGCCTACGCCACCATGAAGGGCGCGGTGGAGACCTTGAGCCTGTACATGGCCAAGGAGCTGGGGCCGCGCGGCATCGCGGTCAATACCGTGGCGCCGGGCGCCATCGAGACCGATTTCGGCGGCGGCGTGGTGCGCGACAACCCGGAGATCAACCGCCACATCGCCGAGCGCACGGCGCTGGGCCGGGTCGGGCTGCCGGACGACATCGGGCCGATGGTCGCCAGCCTGCTGGCGGACGGCAACCGCTGGATCAATGCCCAGCGCATCGAGGTGTCGGGCGGGCAGGGGCTCTGACGTTGCTGTGGCCCGGCTTCAGCCGCGGGAGCCGGCGCCGGCGCGGGCGCCCGGGGCGGCCCGGTCCACGCATTCCTGCATGTACTGCTGGAACAGTACGAGGCATTCCCGGTACTGGGCATCGCTGAGCCCGGGCTCGAAGAGGCTGCGCTGCGGCGAGCCCGGCGACGGCTCGCGGCGCCGTGCCTGCACGACGACCTGCTCGGCGGCGCGCAGGCACCGGGCCACATGTCCCGGCGCATGCTCCAGCAGTTCGTCGATCGGGCGTGCCAACCAGTCGGCGGGGCGCCCGGCGAGCAGCGAAGCGATGTGGGGACGCAGCGGCAGATCCAGCAGCCGGGACAGGGCCACGAGCTGGAGCAGCCGGTCTTCGGGATCGCGCGGCAGGGGCGCCGCATCCGGCGAGGCGGGCTTCCTGAGCAGGTCGACCAGCGTGCCAGCGGCATAGGTGGTGAAGCTGCCCAGCTGCCGTTCGACCGGCGTTGGCGCGCGCGGCATGGCCACTTCCTGATCCCTGCGCCGGCCCCAGTGCCGGCGCGCGTGCTCCCAGGCCTGCTGCAGCCCGGCGTCGATGGCGACATGGCCCCGCTCGGCCAGCCGGTGCACCCGCCAGCCGTCCAGCCCGCCGGGCCGCCACTGCGCGCCTTCGAGCCGGTGGGTGAGCAGCCAGGCGAGCGAGCCGTGCGTGGGCGGCGTCTGCATGTCCAGCGTCCGGTCGACCGGCAGCGGCGTGAGGGGCGGGGCGCCGTGGTGCGGGTCCTGGCAATGCGGGCCGGCCGGGGCAGGGCGGACCGGGACGGCTTGGGGGCTCCATTCGGACATAGGGCTTGGCTTTCCTGCGGATGAAAGCGCGCATGCTGGCGTGGCCAGGGCGGCGGCCGCCGACGAAGCCGCAAGCAAGTCCGGCCCGCCGCAGCGCGGCGATGAAGGCGAAGTGGCTGCACAGGCAGCGAAGCGCGCGACATACTCGCGGATTTCCGGCCCACCCTTTCGGAGACTCCATGAAGCCAATCCATCGTCTCGCCGCCGCCGCCGCAGTGTCGGCCTTCGCCCTGCTGGCCGCACCGGCCTGGGCCCAGAACGTCAAGGTCACGCCGCTCGGCGGCATCGACGGCGAGTTCTGCCCGCAGGACCGCGCACTGATCTTCGAAGACCCCAACGGCACCCGCATCCTCTACGACCCGGGCCGCACCGTGGCCGGCGCCGCCGATCCGCGCCTGGGCAAGATCGACATCCTGCTGGTCAGCCACATGCACGGCGACCACCTGGGCAATGCGCACAACGCGGCGCCCAACGCGGGCAGCTGCGCGGCGCCGGACGTGTCCGTGTCCGACTACCCCAACTCCAACGCCGTCAACATCGCGCTGGCCAAGAACTCGAAGATCGTGGTGGGCAGCGACATGCCGCCCTTCTTCGCCGCCAAGCTCAAGGCCCTGGGCGGCAATCCGGCCAATGCCATGCTGGCGCGCTTCGGCGGCAGCGTGACGGTGGGCGGGGTGAAGATCGCCACCGTCACGGCGATGCACAGCAACGGCGTGGAGCCCGAATACATCGGCGGCGAACTCGGCAAGGCGATGAAGGAGGCCGGCATCTACGGCGATGTGGGCCTGGCCACCGGCTATGTGCTGACCTTCAGCAACGGGCTGGTGACCTATCTGTCGGGCGACACCGGCATCACCGCCGACCAGGAACGGGTGGTGCGCGACCTCTATCACGCCAAACTGGCGGTGATGAACATGGGCGACGGCTTCACCACCGGCCCGGCCGAGGCGGCTTATGTGATGAACGAGCTGGTCAAGCCCGCCGCGGTGATCGCCTCGCATGCCAACGAGGTGGGCACGGTGGGCGGCAAGGTGCGGCCGGGCAGCAAGACCGAGGCCTTCGTCAAGGCGGTCAAGGTGCCGGTGTTCGTGCCGCTGTCGGGCATCACCATGGAATTCACATCGCGCGGTGCCTGCGCGGCCGGCTGCTGAAGCCGCACATGGGCGCCGCGCCGATCGACATCGTGCAGGGCTACCACCCCGGGGCCCTGGGGCGCATCGTGGAGATGCATGCCCTGTTCTATGCAGCGCACGCCGGCTTCGGCCAGGTGTTCGAAAGCCAAGTCGCCTGCGGCCTGGCCGAGTTCGCCGGGCGGCTGGGCGATGCACGTAACGGGCTGTGGACGGCGGTGAGCGCCGGCCGTGTCGTCGGCTCGGTCGCCATCGACGGCAAGGGCTTCGCCGACGGCCATGCGCACCTGCGCTGGTTCATCGTGGATGGCGGCCAGCGCGGCGGCGGCCTGGGCAAGGCGCTGCTGCAGCGGGCGCTGGCCTTCTGCGACGAACACCGCTTCGCCGAAACCCGGCTCTGGACCTTCGAGGGGCTGGACGCCGCCCGCCGCCTGTACGAAGCCCAGGGCTTCGTGCTGAAGCAGCAGCAGGCGGGCGCGCAATGGGGCAGCGAGGTGCAGGAGCAGTTGTTCGTCCGGCAGCAAGGCCCGGCTTAGGCCGAAACCCGGGCGGGGCGATGGCTGACAGGCAGGGCGCCCTCACGCAGGCAATCTGCACCCATCTCAACGTTTTCAGGAGAGAACATGAAAAAGATCGCATTCGCCCTCATCGCTTCGCTGGCCGTCCTGGGTGCACAGGCACAAGTGGGCAAGGCGGCCGACCAGGCCACCGACGCAGCCCAGCACAAGATCGACCAGAAGCAGGCCGAGAGCAAGGCCAAGGAAAGCGGCCCCATCGGCAAGGCAGTGAACAACACCAAGGCCGAGTACCACAAGAAGAGCGCCGAGCACGACGCCAAGAGCGCCAAGAAGTCGCTGGAGAAGGCCGGCTCCTGAGTCGGCATCCCGCTTCGGGCGGGCCACCATGCATGGGGACCTTCGGGTCCCCTTTTCGTTGGTGGGATTCCTCGACCCATTCGCCCTATTGAGTCTGCCCGCCGAATGCGAAGAATGATCGCTTTCGAAAGCGGGGACTCGCAATGGCAACCTACCTCAAGATCCATGGCCTTCAGTGGGGCCATGCCGATTCGAAGCGGATCAATGCGATAGCGGCGTTTGGCGGCAAGGGCGATGGCAAATCTGTCCGGATCGGCTGGGACGTCCCCGCCATGGAAACCTTCCAGCGCGCCGGTGAGCGGCGCGAATTTCCTCTGGAGACGCCGGCGGACAAGCGCGCTGCCGACAAGCTGCTGATCTCGCACGCAAACCAGCAAAGCATCAGGTGCCTGGGCAAGGTATTCGAGGTCAAGGACGCCGCCAACGGCAATCGATTGAGCTCCTTGCCTGCCCCTGCAGATTTCACCGTGGAAGTTGGCAGGCGGATGCTCGTCAGGCCCGGCTCCGATGAGTTCCGAAACCTGGAAGTGGAGTTCACTCTGCTCAACGAGTAGCCGCAGCCGCAGGCGGAGTGCAGAACGGATATTGCGCGCTGCCCATGCCATCGATGCGGTCCAGGCACTGCTCGACATATTCAGTGAATGTCGCCAGCGCGGTGTCCGTCTGCTGCGCCGTTGCGAACTCCGGCGGATCGTCCCGCGTGCAGGCGACCAGTCCGTCATGGATGTCCTCCGCCAGCCCGGCGACCGTACCGGGCCGGCGCACGAAGATCAGATCGGCACGGTGATGCCGGCTGCGCTCTGCCGTGGCCCGGCAACCCAGGCGTTCCGGCACGGCCACGTCCAGGATGTAGGCGGCGGCTGCGATGCGCAGGTCCTTCTGCGCGGCTCTGTAGAGGCTGTCCTGTGCGTCGGGCAGCTCCAGTTCCAGGTCCTGCAGCAGCAGGCCGCTGAAGACATGGACCAGGTTGGTGACGAGCCGGTCGGCCGGCTCCAGGCTGTCGGTGCCTGGGCCTGCGGCGACACGAGCGGACAACATGGCGGGCAGCTTGCGGCGCAGGGCCGGCAGGAAGACGGGCGCCGGTGCCTGCGCAGCGCCGCCGCTGTCGCTGTAGCGGCGTTGCGCGTGCTGCCAGGCGTTCTGCAGCAGCCGCTGGTCGTCGGGGGCGCTTTCCCCTTCGGCCAGGCTCACCGCCATGGTCTGCACGGCGGGCGCGTCGAGGCCATAGGCCATCAGCCAGGCAAGCGGCCCGTAGGGTGAGGGGGAGTCGATGCCCGACGGCTGGGGTCGAGACGCGGCTGGTACCGGTGCAGCGCCCGGTCCGCGGAAAAGGGCACTGGCGAAGCGTTGAACGCGCCGGGCGAAGAAAACATGCGCAAAGCCTTATCGATGTCGGATGGTGGCGAGCATGTTTTCGGCAAGGCCGTCGGCCGGGGCGCCGGGAGCCGAAGCACCGCGCCGTCGGGCGAAGCGGCACCCGGGCCGGCGGCTGCGCCTGGCTCAGCGGGTGCGCGGCGCCGGTGTCTTCGGCTTGTAGTCGCAGTACTGCGCCACCGCGCATTGCCAGCACTTGGGCGTGCGGGCGACGCAGACATAACGCCCGTGCAGGATCAGCCAGTGGTGGGCATGCAGCATGAAGGGCTTGGGGATGCGCTTCATCAGCTTCATCTCCACCGCCAGCACATCCTTGCCCGGCGCCAGGCCGGTGCGGTTGGAGACGCGGAAGATGTGCGTGTCGACCGCCATGGTTTCCGCGCCGAAGGCCACGTTCAGCACCACATTGGCCGTCTTGCGGCCCACGCCGGGCAGCGACTCCAGCGCGTCGCGGGTCTGCGGCACCTCGCCGCCGTACTGGTCCACCAGGATGCGGCAGGTGGCCAGCAGGTTCTTCGCCTTGTTGCGATAGAGGCCGATGGTCTTGATCGAGGCCTCCACCTTCTCCAGCCCCAGGTCCAGCAGACCTTGCGGCGTGTTGGCCAGCGGCCAGAGCCTCGCCAGGGCCTTGTTCACGCCGACATCGGTGGCCTGCGCCGACAGCAGCACGGCGGCCAGCAGTTCGAAGGGCGTGGTGTATTCCAGCTCGGTTTTAGGCTCGGGATTGGCGACCTGCAGGGTGGCGAAGAAAGGGGTGATGTCGGCGACTTTCATGCGGCGAGTCTAGGCCCGGTGTCCCTGGATGGCGCTAGTGGTCTATTGGGAAATGGAAAGGAGAACCCAACAATCGATCGCTCATGCTGGAGGGCCACGATATGGCGACCTATCTGAAGATTGGCGGCGACATGGTGTATTACCTGAGATCGGACCAGATCGTGTTGGGCATCGTGCTCGACGGCGCCCACCTGATCGTCTCGTTCAGCAATCCGGATATCGAATGGGTTCGGCTCGACGGCTTGCCCTTTGGCCCTCCCATCGAGACTCCGCCGGACAAGCAGGCCGAGCGCAAAGTCAAGATGTCGAATGCCGATCTGAGCAGCACGACATGGAGCGGGATCGCTGCCCAGTACGGCCCCCCCGGCGGGGCGATGACGCAATGGCCCGTTCCGCCCAACTTCACCTTGCGGCTGAACACGCCTCGAACCGTCCGACCCGCGCCCACTCACGCGCCGGAACTGGGCATCGAATTCATGCTGCTCAACGAGTGATCGCGGCGAGGCCATGGTCCGGCGGCAGGCCGCCTGCATTGCCACGCCGGTTCGGGTGAGCCGTTCGGCCCACGCGGCGCATGAATGGCTGCTGGCATTGCGGTCATCTAATGACGCAGATGATTTGACCATGGATCTCAAAATGCCGACCTATCTTCGAGTCAATGGAACGGAATTAGTGCTGCAGCAAGACGGCTTCAAGCTGATCGGGCCTTACGACTATTGCACAGTGTTTGCCAGGTATGTCATGCCCGGCATTGAGAGTACCTTGACCTATCCCGGCGCCAGCAGCTATACGCCAATTGAAACGCCAGCCAACAAGTCGGCCGAGCAGAAGACCTTGATTTTAAACGCCAATCAGAACCGGCTGGATTGCCGCGGGCACACGACGGAGCTGATGCGTCCCGGTGGATTCCTGGAATATTGGCCTGCTGGCAAGGCTTTTACTCTGGAATTGAATAAGCCGGTCCTCGTGGTGCCGGCGCCGGAGAAGAATCCTGGCATGGCCGCTTGGATCACACTGCTACATGAGTCGCACGAAAGTGTTGATTTTCCCTATGAGATTGAGCTTAAGCTCGAGGGGAATTATCTCTGGATGAAAATTTCCGAGAAGATATTTGCCGACAAGATTTACTGTGGATTTTATCTCAATGGGGATTATTTTGGCCATATTGATAATGGTGGGGTGTCGTACTGGTACGGGCACGGTGTGTCCACGGGGTTCCGGCATCTGGGCCGAGGCAGCGTGAAGAAGGGCGACCTCCTCGAAGCCCGCAAGGGAGGGGAGGGCGGCCCCGCCGTGTACGCCCACGTGTTTTAACGCACTGCCTTGGCGGGCACGGGTCCGCGAGCACTGCGACAATGGAAGGCTTCGCGTACTGCCAAGAGCCGGTTCACCGCCTGGCGCCAGCGCGCGAAACCTCCTCAAAGACTCATCGCTCCTGCCGCCATGCAATTCGCCGACCGCCTCCAGAACGTCGAAACCTCCGCCATCCGTGAACTCTTCAAGCTGCTGGGAACGCCCGGCATCGTCAGTTTCGCGGGCGGTTTTCCGGACAGCGCGATGTTCGACGTGGACGGCATCCGCGAAGCCAGCCAGCGTGCGCTGGACGAGGCGGGCGCCCTGCAGTACGGCGCCACCGAGGGCTACGAGCCGCTGCGCAGCGAGCTGTCGGCCTTCATGAAGGGCAAGGGCGTGGACGTGGCGCCGCAGGGCCTGATCGTCACCACCGGCAGCCAGCAGGCGCTGGACCTGATCGGCAAGACGCTGATCGGCCCGGGCGACAAGGTGATCGTGGAAGGCCCGACCTTCCTGGCCACCATCCAGTGCTTCCGCCTCTACGGCGCGCAGCTGATCAGCGCGCCGATCGACGGCGAGGGCGTGAAGACCGACGAGCTGGAAAAGCTGATCGAGGAACACAGGCCCAAGTTCGTCTACCTGATTCCCACCTTCGGCAATCCCAGCGGCGCGCTGCTGAACCTGGAACGCCGCAAGAAGGTGCTGGAGATGGCGGTGAAGCACAACACCGTGATCGTGGAGGACGACCCCTACGGCGACCTGTACTTCACCGAAACCCCGCCGCCGCCCAGCCTGATGGCCCTCACCGCCCAGGTGCCCGGCAGCCGCGAGCTGCTGGTGCACTGCGGCAGCATGAGCAAGGTGCTGAGCCCCGGCCTGCGTGTGGGCTGGATGATCGCCCCGCCCGCGCTGCTGGCCAACGCCGTGATGTGCAAGCAGTTCAGCGATGCCCACACCAGCACCTTCGCCCAGGCCACCGCCGCCCAGTACCTGAAGAGCGGCCGCATGCCCGCCACGCTGGCCCGTGTGCGCCAGGTCTATGCCGGGCGCTGCGATGCCATGGCCGACGCGCTGAAGGCCGATCTGGGCGACGCCGTCACCTTCACCAAGCCGCAGGGCGGCCTGTTCTTCTGGGCGCGCCTGACCGGTGCGAATGGCGGCCCGACCGATGCCAGCGCCTTCGCCAAGAAGGCCATCGAGCAGCTGGTGGCCTTCGTGCCCGGTGCGCCTTTCTTCGCCGAGAAGCCCGATGTCGCGACCCTGCGGCTGAGCTTCGCCACGGCCGACGTCGCCAGGATCAAGGATGGCATCGCCCGCCTGGCAAAAGCCCTTTGAGGCCACGCCGCGATAATCCGGCATGAGAAAAACTTTTTCGCTTGCCATCGAAGGCAAGAACCGCGACCGCCTGCTGGACGCGGCCAAGCACGACATCCGCAAATACCTGAAGCGCGAACGCCGCCGCGACCTGCCCGCCGGCGTGGATTTCTGGGACTTCGACTGCCGCTTCGGCCTCACGCAGGAGACCGCCGAACGGGTGCACCTGGGCAGCCTGATCGACTCGGTGAACGCGGCCGCCGCGGCCGGTGCCGACAGCTTCTATGTGGAGATCCTCGCCGCCCACGGCGTGCGCAAGCCGCGTGAACCGGGCTCGGCGCCGGACGCCGACAGCGTCCATTTCGGCGAAGACGACTAGGCCTTCGTCTTGTCCCCAGCGGCCGCTGCCAACGCAGCAGCGGCCCGCAACTTGTCCTTCTTGCTCGGCCGCTTGCCCTTCACGCCGCCCGTGCCGGCCAGCGTCTCGGCCGAGGGCGCGGCCTGCGGTGCTTCCACTTCCACCGGTTCGAAGCCGGCGATCGTCTCGCGCGGGATCGCCAGGCCGTTGCGTTTCTCTATCAGGCGGAAGTGCGCCTCGGTCGACGCGCTGACGAAGCTGATCGCGGTGCCGCTGGCGCCGGCGCGGCCGGTGCGGCCGATGCGGTGCACATAGTCCACGGCCGAGCGCGGCAGGTCGTAGTTGACGACCACACCCATGGCCTCGATGTCGATGCCGCGCGCGGCCAGGTCGGTGGTCAGCAGCAGGTCCCAGCGGCCGGTCTTGAACTCGTCGAGGATCTGCTGGCGCGCGCCCTGGCTCAGGTCGCCGTGGAAGGCGGTGGCGAAGACGCCGTTCTTGTAGAGCTTGTCGGCCGCCGTCTCGGCGGCGTAGCGGGTGGCCATGAAGACCAGCGCACGCTTCCAGCCGTGCTCCTTCTGCAGGTGGCGCAGCAGGGCGGTGCGGCGGGAGGTGTCGACCCGAATGGCGCGCTGGTGGATGTCGGGCTTGCCTTCGTCCGTCGCGGCGATGGCGATGCGCACCGGCTCGTGCAGCAGGCCCTGGGCCAGGGCCTCGACCTCGGGCGGGAAGGTGGCGGAGAAAAAGAGGTTCTGGCGGCGCGCGGGCAGCAGGGCCAGCACACGCTTCAGTTCTTCGGCGAAACCCAGGTCCAGCAGCCGGTCGGCTTCGTCCAGCACCAGGGTCTCGACGGCCGACAGGCGCAGGGCGTTGTGCTCGATCAGATCGAGCAGGCGGCCGGGCGTGGCGACCACCACTTCCGCGCCGCCGCGCAATCCCATCATCTGCGGGTTGATCGAGACCCCGCCGTAGACCACCGCCACCCGCGGCTGCTGCGGCAGGGCCGCGGCCAGTTCGGCCAGCAGCTCACCCACCTGCACCGCCAGCTCGCGCGTGGGCACCAGCACCAGGGCGCGCACCGGGCGGCGCCGGTCGGGCGCGGCAGCGGGCAGGCGCTGCAGCAGGGGCAGGGCGTAGGCGGCGGTCTTGCCCGAGCCGGTCTGGGCGGTGGCCAGCAGGTCGGCACCGTTCAGGGCTGGCGGGATGGCCTCGGCCTGGATCTGCGTCGGCACGGAAAAGCCGAGGGCGCCGATGGCGTGGACGAGTTCGGGACAAAGGCCGAGGGCGGAAAAGGGCATGGAGGCTGGGCCGGCGAGGGGCCCTGGGACGGAGCGGGGGAGGGCCGATTGTCGTGGATGACGGCCCCGCCCACGCGGGCGGCAGGGTGTTGGAAGGTCTTATGGCCATCTATGCATAACATGCATACGGCCGCTGCATGGGCTCTTGGGCTGGACCGGCGTCCGCGTTATCGTGCGCCATCGCTTCTCTTTCGCAACCCAAGGGTCTTGTCATCATGAGTACGTCCACCACCAACGCCATGCAGCTCAACGCGCTGTCCTTCGTGCAGCCGACGCCCACCAGCGCCTGGGGCACCTACCTCTCGCAGGTCGACCGCGTGATGCCTTACCTGGGCAAGTTGCAGCGCTGGTCGGAAACCCTGAAGCGCCCCAAGCGCGCGCTGATCGTGGACGTGCCGATCGAACTCGACAACGGCACCATCGCCCACTTCGAGGGCTATCGCGTCCAGCACAACCTCTCGCGCGGCCCCGGCAAGGGCGGCGTGCGTTTCCACCCCGACGTCACGCTGGAAGAAGTGATGGCCCTGTCGGCCTGGATGACGGTGAAGTGCGCCGCGGTGAACCTGCCCTACGGCGGCGCCAAGGGCGGCATCCGGGTCGATCCCAAGAAGCTCTCGATGAACGAGCTGGAGAAGATGACCCGCCGCTACACCAGCGAGATCGGCCTGATCATCGGCCCGCAGCAGGACATCCCCGCGCCGGACGTGAACACCAATTCCCAGATCATGGCCTGGATGATGGACACCTACTCCATGAACACCGGCGCCACCGCCACCGGCGTGGTGACGGGCAAGCCGATCCACCTGGGCGGTTCGCTGGGCCGCGTGAAGGCCACCGGCCGCGGTGTTTTCGTCACCGGCCGCGAAGCCGCCCGCCGCATCGGCCTGGACCTGCGCGGCGCCCGTGTCGCGGTGCAGGGCTTCGGCAACGTGGGCTCGATCGCCGCCGAACTCTTCGCCGAGGCCGGCGCCAAGGTGGTGGCGGTGCAGGACCACACCGGCACCGTCTTCAACGGCGACGGTTTCGACGTGGCCAAGCTGATGGAAGCCGGCCGCCGCGAAGGCGTGGTCAGCCTGGCCGGTGCCGAGCGCATCGACAACGAAGCCTTCTGGGACGTGGAGTGCGACATCCTGATCCCCGCCGCCCTGGAAGGCCAGGTGACCGCCGAGCGCGCCCGCAAGACCAAGGCCAAGCTGGTGCTCGAAGGCGCCAACGGCCCGACGGTGCCCGAGGCCGACGACATCCTGGCCGAGCGCGGCGTGCTGGTAGTGCCCGACGTGATCTGCAATGCCGGCGGCGTGACCGTGTCCTACTTCGAATGGGTGCAGGATTTCTCCTCCTTCTTCTGGACCGAGGACGAGATCAACCAGCGCCTGGACCAGATCATGGTGAATGCCCTGAACCACATCTGGGACACGGCCGACCAGCATAAGATCAGCCTTCGCACCGCCACCTTCACCGTGTCCTGCGAACGCATCCTGGCGGCCCGCCAGGAACGCGGCCTCTACCCCTGATCTGTTGTCCGACGTGAGTCAGCCTTGAACGAAGCGCCCGCCGCTTCATCCCCATCCTCCACGCACGGCGGTGCCAGCAACTGGCCCGCCGTGCTGGCTTTGGTGGGCTCCATGGCCTCGCTGGCCGCGGGTGCCTCGTTCGCCACCCAGCTGTTCCCGCGGGTGGGTGCCACCGGCACGACCTTGCTGCGGGTGGGTTTCGCATCGCTGCTGCTGCTGATCTTCTGGCGGCCCTGGCGGGTGCGATGGGAGCGGCGCGAACTGGGCGGTGTGCTGCTGTTCGGGCTGGCGCTGGGCGGCATGAACCTGTGCTTCTACCTGTCGCTGCGCACGGTGCCGCTGGGCGTGGCGATCGCCATCGAGCTGCTCGGGCCGCTGGCGGTGGCGGTCACGCATTCGCATCGCAGCCGCGATTTCATCTGGATCGCCGTGGCGGCCGCCGGCATCGCGCTGCTGCTGCCGATGGGCGATTTCGCGCGCTCGCTCGATCCGCGCGGGCTGGGTTTCGCGCTGGCCGCCGGTGCGCTGTGGGCGGCCTACATCGTGCTGGGCAAACGGGTGGCGCGGCGCAACCCGGGGCCGGCGCTGGCGCTGGGCCTGTCGGTGGGCACGCTGCTGGCCCTGCCTTTCGGTGTGATGACGGCCGGCAGCCATCTGCTGACACCGGCGATGCTGGGCGCCGGCCTGGCGCTGGCGCTGCTGTCGAGCGCGTTGCCGTATTCGCTGGAGATGTTCGCGCTGCGCCGCCTGCCGACCCAGACCTTCGGTGTGCTGCTGAGCCTGGAGCCGGTGCTGGGCGCGATGTCGGGCTGGCTGTTCCTGCACCAGCGGCTGGGCGCCATCCAGTGGCTGGCGATCCTGTGTGTGGTGGCCGCCTCGGTGGGTGTGGCCGCCAGCGGCATGCCGGGTGAGGAGCCGCCGCCCGTCGGCCCCGAGCCGCCCTGAAGCCGGCCCTCTTGCAAGTGGCGGGGGCGCCCTCAGCTTCCCTGCATGAGCACCTCCACCAAGCAAACCCTTCCCCGTAACGCAGCCCTGCTGGCAGGGCTGCTGGAACGCCTCGAAGCCGGCAACCATGCCGATGCGGCCCAGTACCGCGACGTGGCGCACCGTCTCGCGGAAGAACTCAAGACCCTGCCGCGCGATGCCGCCACCGATGCGCTGCTGAGCGCCTCGCCGGCCGCCGCGACGATCTACGAGAACCTCTACTACGAGCAGGCCGGCCTGTGCCGCACCCAGCTGGAGCTGGCCACCGCGGCCGAGCTGGCCGCGCGCGAGTTCATCGCCCGCGCCAGCCGTCCGGCGGCATCTCCCACCTGAGCGGGAGACGGGCATGAGCGATCCGCAGCACATCGTCTGTCCGCACTGCCACACCACCAACCGGGTGGCGGCGGACGACCGGGCGCAGGCCGATTGCGGCAAGTGCCACCAGCCGCTGTTCACCGGCCATTCGGTGGCGCTGGACCAGGCCGCGTTCGAGCGCCATATCGGCCGCAGCGACATCCCGGTGCTGGTGGATTTCTGGGCGCCCTGGTGCGGCCCCTGCCGGCAGATGGCGCCGGCCTACGAGCAGGCGGCAGGCCAGCTGGAGCCTGCGATGCGCCTGGCCAAGGTGGATACCGAGGCGGTGCCGGCGCTGGGCTCGCGCTTCAACATCCGCAGCATTCCCACGCTGGCGCTGTTCAAGGGCGGCCGGGAAGTGGCCCGCCAGGCCGGCGCCATGGGCGCCGCCGACATCGTGCGCTGGGTGCGCATGCACGGCGGCTGACCGGCCTCAGGCCCCGTCGGTCATGTCGCGCCACCACCGCACCAGGCGGTTGGCGCCGTGCACCGTCCAGGACTTGCGCACATGCTGCGGCACCGTCCAGGTCGCCACGGTGCCCACGTGGAAGAAAGCGTGGTCGCCGGGCTTCAGCGTGAACTTGCGGCCCTGGTAGCTCACCTCGGCCAGCCCTTCCTGGATGTAGACGGCTTCGTCGCCGGCATAGGTCCAGTCGAAGGTGGAAGGGCCGTCGGCGGCCCAGATGCCGGAGACGGTCTTGCCATCGGCCGAGGTGGCGTACGCGGTTCCGCGGAAGTTGGGCTTGCCCTGCGTGACCCGGGCTTCGGGCGCTTCGTAACTGGCCAGCGGCATCGAGATCGAAGCTTCGGACGGGTCCGGCATGCGTTCCACATGCTCGACCGCGTCGTAGGCGGTTACGGCGGCCAGGGTGACAAGCACGCCGCAGGCAAAGGCGATCACGGTTTTCTTCATGGGGAACGGGGAAGCGGCAGCGTCTGTTGAGTCGGCCCGATTATTCCCCAGGACGCTTCCCGTCTTTACATTTGCGCAACATTCATGAGGGCATCAGGTGCTGCGGGCCGACTTCGGACGGGCTCTGCACACCGAGCAAGGCCATGTTGCGGGCGATCTCGGAGGCCAGCACGCCGATCGCATGCTGCACGCCCGGCTGGCCGGCGATGGCGCCCGCGTAGTTGAAGGGCCGGCCGACGAAGACGAAGTCGGCGCCCAGGGCCAGCGCGGTCAGCACATCGTTGCCGCGGCGGAAACCGCTGTCGATCATCAGCGGGTAGTCCGCTCCCAGCGCCGCACGAACCGCCGGCAGCACCCGCAGCGGCGCCACCACGCCGTCGAGCTGACGGCCGCCGTGGTTGGACAGCACGATGCCGTCGGCACCCTCGTCGCGGGCGCGCAGGGCATCGTCCACATGCAGGATGCCCTTGACGATCAGCCGGCCCTTCCAGCGCTGGCGGATCAGCGCGAAATGCTCCCAGCTCAGGTGGTCGCGCGCGCCGAAGTCGCGCATCACGTTCGAGGCCAGGATGGGCGCGCCGCGCTTGGCATGCGAGTTCTCGAAATGCGGCATGCCGTGGTTCACCAGCGTGCGCAGGGCGGTGCCGAAGAGCCAGCCGGGATGGGTGATGCCGTCCCAGGCCAGGCGCGGGCCGGGCCGCAGCGGGGTGGAGAAACGGGCGCGGATATTGTTCTCGCGGTTGCCGGAGACGGGCACGTCCACCGTCACCACCAGGGTGCCGAAGCCGGCGGCCTCGACGCGGTCGAGCAGGGCCAGGATGCGGTCGTTCTCGCCCGGCACATAGGCCTGGAACCAGGCGTCGGGGTTGGCCTGGGCGACGTCCTCCATGCGGATCAGCGAGGAGCCGCTCATGATCATCGGGATGCCGGTGGCCGCGGCCGCCTGCGCCTGGATCAGGTCGCCGCGATAGGCCGACAGGGCGCTGATGCCCATGGGCGCGATGCCGAAGGGCGCGGCCCAGCGCTTGCCGAACAGCTCGGTGGCCAGCGTGCGTTTCGAGGTGTTGACCAGCGCCCGGCTGACCCATTCGTAGTCCTCGAACACGCTGCGGTTGCGGCCCAGGCTGCGGTCGGTCTCGCAGCCGCCGGACACATAGGCAAAGATCGGCGCGGGCAGGTGTTTCTTCGCGGCGACTTCGAAATCGTCCAGCGACAGCATGCGGCGCAGCCGGGGCGGAATCTGCCGCGCCAGCGAGTTGGGCGGCGCGGTATGGCTGAAGACGGGGTAGTTCTCGAGGTCGATGGTGGGCTGCATGCGCCGATGCTAGTGGCGCCACCGGTTTCGACGCGCGATGATTCGTCGTTCCACCCTCAAGAAATCCTCATGAAATTCCACTCGCTCGCCACATTGACGGCGGTGCTGCGCCACGGCAGCTTCGCGGCCGCCGCGGAGCATGTGAACGTGACACCCAGCGCGGTCAGCCTGCAGATGAAGCAGCTGGAGGAGTATTTCCGCCAGCCGCTGTTCGACCGCTCCGGCCGCAGCGTGCGGCCCACGCCCTTCGCCGAGCAGCTCGCCCGCACGGTAGACCGGGCGATCGAGGACATCGAGGCCCTGCGCAACGTGGCCGACCTGGAGCTGGCCGGCCGGGTGCGCCTGGGCATCACCGAATCGGCCCAGACCACGCTGCTGCCGCGCGCCTTCGCCGACCTGCAGCGGCAGGCGCCGCAGATCCAGCTGCAGATCGAGCGCGGCACCACGCCAGGGCTGCTCAACAGCCTGAAGGCCGGGCTGCTGGACGTGGCCGTGGTGTTCCGACCGTCCACCGGGGGATCGAGCCGCCTGCGCTGGACCGACCTGGGCCGGGAGCGTTTCGTGCTGCTGGTGCCCGATTCGCTGACGCCGGGCGGCGTGGCCGACACGCTGCGGGCGCAGCCCTGGATCCGCATCGACCGCGAACTGGTCGCCGGCAAGCTGGCCGCGCGGTTCGTGGATTCGCTGGTACCCAACAAGCAGGCCCTGGTCGACCTGCCGGGCGTGGAGGCCATCGTGGCCATGGTGGCGATGGGCATCGGTGTATCGGTGCTGCCGGAATTGCGGCCCGAACTGCTGGGTGCCTATCCGGTGCGGGAGGTGAGCCTGGGCCGGCAGGCGCCGGTGCGGCAAATGGCGCTGGTGCGGCGCGCAGCCGATGGCGGCAATCGGCGCATCGACCGGGTGGAGCAGGCCTTCCTGAACGCGCTTGCGCCGGTTTGATTGCATTCGATATAATTTCATTTGAAATCATATCGGAGTGTTTGAATGACGGGCCCTTCTCGCCTGGATCGCCTGCTGGCCGGCCGCCCGCCGGAGATCGCGGATGCCATCGCCGCCTCGCGCCTGGTGTTCCGCGTCGGCCATCTGCTGGAAGCCAAGGTGGACGCGGCGCTCGCGCCCTTCGGGATTTCGATGCGCGAATATCTGGCGCTGGTGCTGATCAACGACGACGCGGTCGAGCCGCTGCGGCCCTCGGACCTGGGCACCACGCTGGATGCGAGCCGGGTGCAGGTCACCCGCCTGCTCGACGGCCTGGAGGGCAAGGGCCTGGCGCAGCGCTCGCCGGCCAAGGCGGACCGCCGCGCCCTGCAATTGGCGCTGACCGCCGTCGGCGGCCGGCTGCTGAAGAAGGCCGCGCCGGTGGTGCATGCGGCCTACCTGGAAGGCTGGAGTTCGGTGGGCACCGAAGCCACGCGCGCTGCACTGGCGATCCTGCGGCCGGTGCATGCGGCCCTGCTGGGCCAGGACCCGGCATGAGCGCGGCCCTGTCCTGGCACCGCGACAAACAACGCCTGCTGATGCTGCTCCTGGGCCTGCTGGTCGGCCTGGAGTTCCTGGAGAACGGCATGTTCGTCTTCGCCGCCAGCTACATCGTGGGCGGGGTGCATGCGGCGCCGCGCGAGTTCGCCCAGGCGCAGGCGGCCTACGCCATCGGCAGCATGGTGATGATCGTGCTGCAGCAGTGGCTGTCGCGGCACTTCGGCTACCGGCGCTACCTGACGGTGTCGCTGGCGATCTTCCTGGCGGGGGCGTTGGCCTCGGCAGCGTCGCAGGACATCCTGCAGCTGTCGGCCGCGCGGCTGGTGCAGGGCTTCGGCGGGGGCGCGCTGTTCACCAGTTCGCGGGTGCTGATCCCGATGCTGTTCGGGGCCAAGGAGCGCGGGCTGGCGGTCAAGCACTACATGCTGATCCTGTTCGGCATGAGCGCCTGCGCGCCGCTGATGGCGGCCGGCTTCGTCGAGGGTTGGGGCTGGCGCTGGATCTTCCTGGCGATCCTGCCGCTGGGCGCCCTGGCCATGGCCGGCTGCTGGCGCCTGCTGCCGGACGGCGCGGGCCGCGGCGGCGAACCGGTGCGCTGGGCCGTCACGCCCCTGCTGATGGTGGCAGTGGCGCTCACGCTGCTGCAGCTGGGACTGTCCCTGGCGCCCTATGACGTGTTCGCCCGGCCCGCCCCGCTGGCGGCGATGGCGGTGGCGGGCGCTGCGCTGCTGCTGGCCTTCCTGTGGCAACAGTGGCGCCACCACGAGCCGCTGCTGCGCCTGCGCGAGCTACGCAACCCGGTCTATGGCATGGGGCTGCTGCTGTATTTCCTGCACTACCTGCTGTCGAACGCCAGCAACTACCTGTTCCCCATCTTCGCGGAGCATGGCCTGGGTTTTCCGCTGGCCGCCGTGGGCTGGATGGCGAGCTTCTCGGCGCTGGTGAGCCTGGCCGTCGCCTATGGCTACATCAAGCTGGCGGCGAAGATGCCGAACAAGAAGCCCATGATGACCGCCGGCGCGGCTGCGCTGGCCGTGGCGGCCTTGATGTTCGCCTTGCTGCCGTCCGATGCCTCCGCCTGGGCGCTGCTGCCCGGCCTGATCGCCAAGGGCATGTTCGGCGTGATGCTGGTGCTGCCGGTGGCGGGCCTGACCTTCCGCAGCCTGAGCGACGAGGCCTTCGCCCACGGCTACCAGAGCAAGAACCTGATGCGCCAGCTGGCCGGCTCCTTCTCGGGCGCCATGGCCGCGATCGCGCTGGAGAACCGCCAGATCGCCCATGGCGCGCCGGCCGCGATGGACGGGGCCCTGTCCGTGGCCGCGCAGCAGACGCTGCTGCACTCCTGCCAGCAGCTCTACGGCGTGCTGGCGCTGCTGGCCCTGGCCGCTGCGGCGGTGGTGCTCCTGCAGCGGCAGCTGAAGTAGCGGCTCAGGCCAGCACTTCGAGCAGTCGGTCGAGCCCGCCTTCCTCGATCGACACCTTGGCCTGCTCGCGCACCTTGGGCTTGGCGTGATAGGCGACGGAGAGCCCGGCCTCGCCCATCATCGGCAGGTCGTTGGCGCCGTCTCCCACGGCGATCGCTTGCTGCGGCGAGATGCCCATCAGCGAAGCCACCTCGATCAGCGTGCGGCGTTTTTCCGCGCCGTCGCAGATGGCGCCCCAGCTCTGCTCCACGATGCGGCCGGTGAGTTTGCCGCCGCGCTCATCCAGCAGGTTGGAGCGGGCGAAGTCGATGCCGAGCCGGTCCTTCACCCGGTTGGCGAAGAAAGTGAAACCGCCCGAGACCAGCAGCACCTTCATGCCGGCGGCCTTGCAGGCGGCGACCAGGATGTCGGCGCCGGGGTTGAGCTGCAGGCGCTGGTCATAGACCTGCTGCAGCGCCTCGACCGGCACGCCTTCGAGCAGGGCCACACGCCGCCGCAGGCTCTCGCGGAAATCGGCGATCTCGCCACGCATGGTGGCCTCGGTGATCGCGGCCACCTCGGCCTTCTTGCCGACGGCGTCGGCGATCTCATCGATGCATTCGATGTTGATCAGCGTCGAATCCATGTCGAAGGCGATCAGCTTGAAATCGGCCAGGGGCAGGGGGGCCTGGATGCCGCGCAGCACCAGGCCGGGCAGGGGAGTCGTGCTCATGTCGTCGGAGAAAAAAAGAGTCAGGCGGGGGTTTTGGCGGAGGTGTCGGCCAGCGGCTGGCCGAGGCTGCGAAGCACGTCCCGGACCATCTGGGCGCGGTCCTTGGGGTCGGGCAATTCGCGTTCGATGCGCAGCTTCTCGTTGCCCACCAGCTTGACCTTCCGGTTCTTCTGGATGAGTTCGATGATGCGCATCGGATCGATCGGCGGGTTGGGCTTGAAAGTGATGTTGGTCACGCCCGGCGCGGCATCGACCTTGGCCACGCCGTAGGGCTTGGCCAGCACCCGCAGGCGGTGCACGTCGATCAGGGTCTGGGCCTGCGGCGGCAGCTTGCCGAAGCGGTCGACGATCTCTTCCAGCAGACGGTCGATCTGGTCGGCGTTCTTCGCGGTGGCCAGCTTCTTGTAGAAGGACAGGCGCAGGTGCACATCGCCGCAGTAGTCCTCGGGCAGCAGGGCGGGGGCGTGCAGGTTGATCTCGGTGGTGGCCGAGAGCGGGGCGAGCAGGTCGGGCTCCTTGCCGTCCTTGAGCGAGCGCACCGCCTCGGACAGCATCTCGTTGTAGAGCTGGAAACCGATCTCCATCATGTTGCCGCTCTGGTTCTCGCCCAGCACTTCGCCGGTGCCGCGGATCTCCAGGTCGTGCATGGCCAGGTAGAAGCCGGAACCGAGTTCTTCCATCTGCTGGATGGCTTCGAGCCGCTGCTGGGCCTGCTTGGTCAGGCCCTCGATGTCCGGCACCATCAGGTAGGCATAGGCCTGGTGGTGGCTGCGGCCCACCCGGCCGCGCAGCTGGTGCAGCTGGGCCAGGCCGAACTTGTCGGCGCGGCTCATCACGATGGTGTTGGCGGTAGGCACGTCGATGCCGGTCTCGATGATGGTGGAGCACAGCAGGAGGTTGTAGCGCTGGGCGACGAAGTCGCGCATCACCTTCTCCAGCTCGCGCTCGGGCATCTGGCCGTGGGCCACGGCGATGCGGGCCTCGGGCAGGATCTCCTCGAGTTTCTGGCGGCGGTTCTCGATGGTCTCGACCTCGTTGTGCAGGAAGTAGACCTGGCCGCCGCGCTTCAGCTCGCGCAGCACGGCCTCGCGGATCACGCCGTTGCTCTCGCTGCGCACGAAGGTCTTGATGGCCAGACGGCGCTGCGGCGCGGTGGCGATCACGCTCAGGTCGCGCAGGCCTTCCAGCGCCATGCCGAGCGTGCGGGGGATAGGCGTGGCCGTCAGCGTGAGCACGTCGACTTCGGAGCGCAGGGCCTTCATCTGCTCCTTGTGGCGCACGCCGAAGCGGTGCTCCTCGTCGATGATCAGCAGGCCGAGGTTCTTGAACTTCACCGATTCGCTGAGCAGCTTGTGGGTGCCGACGACGATGTCGACCTGGCCGTCCTCCAGGCCTTTGGCGGCGCCCGCGATCTCCTTGGCGGAGCGGAAGCGGCTCATCTCGGCGATCTTCACCGGCCACTTGGAGAAGCGGTCCACCAGGGTCTGGTAGTGCTGCTCGGCCAGCAGGGTGGTGGGCGCCAGCAGGGCGACCTGCTTGCCGCCGGTGACGGCGATGAAGGCGGCGCGCAGGGCGACTTCCGTCTTGCCGAAACCCACGTCGCCGCAGACCAGGCGGTCCATGGGGCGGGGCGAAATCATGTCCTGCACCACGGCGTGGATGGCGGCGCGCTGGTCCGGGGTTTCGTCGAAGCCGAAGTCGTTGGAGAAGATCTCGTAGTCGGCGGCCGAGAAACGGAAGGCATGGCCCTGGCGCAGCGCGCGGCGGGCGTAGATGTTGAGCAGCTCGGCGGCCGAGTCGCGCACCTGTTCGGCGGCTTTGCGTTTGGCCTTGTCCCACTGGGCGCTGCCCAGCTTGTGCAGCGGCGCCTCGTCGGCCGACACACCGGTGTAGCGGCCGACCTGGTGCAGCTGCGACACCGGCACGTACAGCGCGGCCTTGTCGGCATATTCCAGGTGCAGGAATTCGCTGTCGCCCTGGCCCAGGTCGAGGTTGACCAGGCCCAGGTAGCGGCCGATGCCGTGCTGCACATGCACGATGGGGTCGCCCACCTTGAGTTCGGCCAGGTCCTTGATGAGGGACTCGACGTCGCTGACCTGCTCCTGCCGGCGACGGCGCCGGGTGGTGGGGCCGGCGGCGAAAAGTTCGGTCTCGGTGATGAAGTCGATCGCCTCGCCGGTCCAGACGAAGCCGGCGGCCAGCGGGGCGGTGGCGATGCCGATCTTCTCGTCGCCCGCGGCCTGGAAGGCCTCCAGGCTGTCGAAGGCCGGCGGCTGCACGCCGCTGGCGCGCAGGAAGTCGAGCAGGCTCTCGCGCCGGCCGTCGCTCTCGGCCAGCACCAGCTGGCGGTGGGCGCTGGTCTTGGCGTGGGCCTTGAAGCGGGCGAGCGGGTCTTCGGCGCCGCGCACAACCGACAGCTCGGGCAGGCGCTCGAAACGTTCGTCGGCATGGCTGGCATCGGACGAACGCAGCGCCAGCTGGGCATGGGCATTGGCCCGCGTGTAGAACTGGTCGGCGCTCAGGAAGAGGGCATCGGGCGGCAGCACCGGGCGTTCGCTGTCGCCGTGCACCAGGCGGTAGCGGTCGCGGGTGTCCTGCCAGAAGCGCTGGAAGGCGGGTTCGATGTCGCCGTGCAGCACCACGGTGGCGTCGGCGCCCAGGTAGTCGAAGACGGTGGCGGTCTCGTCGAAGAACAGCGGCAGGTAGTACTCGATGCCGGCGGTGGCCACGCCCGCGCCCATGTCCTTGTAGATGCGGCTGCGGGTGGGGTCGCCTTCGAGCATTTCGCGCCAGCGGCTGCGAAAACGCGCGCGGGCATCGTCGTCCATCGGGAACTCGCGGCCGGGCAGCAGGCGCACTTCGGGCACGGGGTAGAGGCTGCGCTGGGTGTCGGGATCGAAGGTGCGGATCGAGTCGATCTCGTCGTCGAACAGGTCCACGCGGTAGGGCACGGCCGAGCCCATGGGGTAGAGGTCGATCAGGCCGCCGCGCACCGCGTATTCGCCGGGGCTGACCACCTGCGTCACGTTGCTGTAGCCGGCCAGGGTGAGCTGGGCGCGCAGCCGGGCTTCGTCGAGTTTCTGCTTGACCTTGAAATGGAAGGTGTAGCCGGCCAGGAAGGCGGGCGGCGCCACGCGGTAGAGCGCGGTGGTGGCCGGCACCAGCACCACGTCGGCCTCGCCCTGGGAGATGCGCCAGAGGGCGGCCAGGCGCTCGCTGATCAGGTCCTGGTGGGGCGAGAAGGTGTCGTAGGGCAGGGTCTCCCAGTCGGGGAACAGGGCGCAGCGCAGGGTGGGCGCGAAGAAGGCGATCTCTTCGAGCAGGCGCTGGGCGTCGTTGGCATCCGAGGTGACGATGGCGGTGCGCCGCCCGGCGGCGGCTTCGCGCAGGCCGAGCCGGCCCAGCAGCAGCGCGTCGGCCGAGCCCGGCGGGCGCGGCAGCGTGAAGCGTTTTCCGGGAACGAGGCGGGGCAGATCCATAAGTCGGGGCAAGCTCAAAATGCACGCGGCAAATACGAACACCCCCCGGCGCAGGGACGGGGGGTGGCAACAGGGACTGCGGTCGATTCTAGAATGCGACGCTTTGCCCGCTGTGACATCTGGCAGCGCGGCGTCCTTTTCCAAGCCCCCAGCCCCCCGAGTCTCGTCCGCATGCCCGATTCCTCGATTTCCCCGCCGCGCCTCTGGGCGCTCGTGCCCTGCGCTGGCCATGGCTCGCGTGCCGGCGGGGACGAACCCAAGCAGTACCAGCCGATCGCCGGCCGGCCGATGGTGATGCACACCCTGGCCGCGCTGGCCGGCGTGACGCGCCTGGCCGGCGGCTTGCTGGTGGTGGCGCCGGGCGACAAGTTCTTCGAGCATCAGGCGCTGGAAGACCGCCGCTTCGCCGTGGTGGCCTGCGGTGGCGCCACCCGCGCCCTGACGGTGGCCCATGGCCTGACAGCCTTGGCCGAGCGCGGCGCCGCCGCCGACGACTGGGTACTGGTGCACGACGCCGCCCGCTGCCTGGTCACGCCCGGCCGCATCGACGCGCTGATCGACGCCTGCCTGGACGACGCCGTCGGCGGCCTGCTGGCCCAGCCCCTGGCCGACACGCTGAAGGCCGCCCATGGCGATCGCGCCCACACCACGCTGGACCGCCGCGACCGCTGGCTGGCGCAGACGCCGCAGATGTTCCGCCTGGGCATGCTGGCCGATGCCCTGCGTGCCGCCGGCTCCGGCGTGACCGACGAGGCCAGCGCCATCGAGGCCCTGGGCCTGCAGCCGCGGCTGGTGCCCGGCGGCGCACAGAATTTCAAGGTGACATGGCCGGAGGATTTCCTCCTGGCCGCAGCGGTCCTGGCCGCGAGGGAAATCGGATGAATCAGATGCGTGTGGGCGAGGGCTGGGATGTGCATGCCCTGGTCGAGGGGCGGCGACTGATCCTGGGCGGCGTCGAGGTACCCTATATCAAGGGCCTGCTCGGCCATTCGGATGCCGACGTGCTGCTGCATGCGATCACCGATGCGCTGCTGGGCGCGGCGGGCCTGGGCGATATCGGCACGCTGTTCCCCGATACCGACGCGAAGTTCAAGGGCGCGGATTCCGCCGTGCTGCTGGCCGAGGCCATGCGCCGCGTGACGGAACTGGGCTGGCGGCTCGGCAATGTGGACTGCACCGTGATCGCCCAGGCGCCCAAGCTGGCGCCCTACAAGGCGGCGATCCGTGCCCGCATCGCCGAGGTGCTGGGCCTGGAAACGGACGCCGTGAACGTGAAGGCCAAGACGGCCGAAAAGCTGGGCCCGGTCGGCGAGGGCCTCAGCATGGAGGCCCGCGCCGTCGTGCTGCTACTTCGGTAGCGAGGGCCGGGGCAGCACGCGCCGCGCCACGACCGAAGGGCGCCAGGAGCGTTTTTCGCCATTGGCCGCGGCGGGCGGTTTCTCGCTGCCGTCCTGCGCAGGGGCGCGGGTGAGTTCCAGCCGTGCCAGGAAACCGCCGGTGCGGGCGTTCGACACCTGGAAGCTGCCGCCCATGCGGCGCAGGGTCTTGTCCACGATGGACAGGCCGAGTCCCGCGCCGGTTGCGGAAGTGCGCGCCGTATCGCCCCGGAAGAAGGGCTTGGTCAGGTGGACCAGGGACTCCGGCGGCACCCCCACGCCATGGTCGCGCACGGTGACCACCACATTGCCGCTGTCGCGGCCGGTGGTGGGCACGTAGGCGCCGATGTCCACCTCGGCCACGTCCAGCCCGGGCGACTTGCCGTAGCGGCGGGCGTTCTCGATCAGGTTCGACACCACCCGGGCCAGCTCGGTGCCGTCGGCCATCACCCGCAGGCCGTCGGGGATGTCGACCTGGATCTTCAACTCGTCATGGTCTTCCACCGCATAGACGCAGGAGGCCACCACATCGCTCAGCAGCAGCGGATGCAGGTTCACATGATCGGGCCGGGCGTAGTCCAGGAACTTGTCGATGATGGCGTCGAGCTGGGCCATGTCGGCCACCATGTGGTCGCGCGCGTCGTCGTCGGCCACGCTCATCTCGGTTTCCAGGCGCAGGCGGGCCAGGGGCGTGCGCAGGTCGTGGGAGATGCCGGCCAGCATCACGGCGCGGTCCTGTTCCAGCTCCGCCAGGCGGCGCGCCATGCGGTTGAAGCCGACGTTGACCTCGCGGATCTCGGTGGTGAGGGCCTGCTCGTCGAGTTCGCTGGCGGCGAAATCGCCTTCGCGCACCCGGTTGGCCGCCCTGGAGAGTTGCTTCAACGGCCGGTTGATCAGCCGCGTGATGGCGGCCGCGCCGGCCAGCGACAGCACGGCGGCCGTCACCAGCCACACCAGCCAGATCGTGCCGCTGGACGGACTGAAGCGCGCCTGGTCGAGCAGCAGCCAGTTGGAGTCGCCATTGATGACGAAACCCACCCACAGGCCCTTCTCGCCGTTGACGCTCTGCGCCACCACCGTGCCCTGGCCGAGGCGCTCGACCAGCTCGTCGGTCATGCGCCCGCCGAAACGGTCGCCCACCATCGGCTCGAATCGGTCGCCCGGCTCGCGCGGCAGGATACGCACGCCTTCCTGGTCGGCCATGGTCTTGATCAGCGAGACCCGCGCGATCGCATCCGCGTGGATGAGCGCCGCCCGGCTCAGGTTGACCAGCGAGGCGATCTGCTGCGCGGTGTGCAGTGCACGCGGCTCGTACTCCAGCGACAGCAGGGTGTGCAGCCACGCCATGATGCTGCCGACCAGCAGGATGGCCAGCAGGAAGAAGGTGCGCCAGAAGAGGTTGAGCCCCACCCGCTTGGGCCGTACTTCTACGGCTTCTTCGGCTTCTACGGGGCTCAGCGTGCTGGGTGGGGAGGGCGCGGCGCTCATGGTGTCTGAAGGGCCGCTGGCCGGCGAGGCGAAGGGATGAGGGCTGTCGGCCGCGTCAATTGGTGCCGTCCGGCACGAAGACATAACCCACGCCCCAGACCGTCTGGATGTAGCGCGGCGCGGCGGCATCGACCTCGACCAGCTTGCGCAGGCGCGAGATCTGCACGTCCAGGCTGCGGTCGAAGGGCTCGAACTCGCGGCCGCGTGCCAGCAACGCCAGCTTTTCGCGCGACAGCGGCTGGCGCGGATGGCGCACCAGGGCCTTCAGCATGGCGAATTCGCCGGTGGTCAGGGGCAGTTCGTCGCCGCTCTTCTGCAGGGCGCGGGTGCCCAGGTCGAAGGTGAAGGGGCCGAAATTGACCACTTCGTTCTCGCCGGACGGCGCGCCCGGTGCTTCCGGCGGCGGGCGGCGGCGCAGCACGGCGTGGATGCGGGCCAGCAGTTCGCGCGGATTGAAGGGCTTGCCCAGATAGTCGTCGGAGCCCACTTCCAGGCCGACGATGCGGTCCACGTCCTCGCCCTTGGCGGTGAGCATGATGATGGGGGTGCGGTCGTTGGCGGCGCGCAGGCGGCGGCAGATGGAAAGGCCGTCTTCGCCCGGCATCATCAGGTCCAGCACGATCAGGTCGACCGTGTCGCGCAGCAGGATGCGGTTGAGGGCCTTGCCGTCTTCGGCGACCATCACTTCGAAGCCCTCCTGCGTCAGATAGCGGCGCAGCAGGTCACGGATTCGGGCATCGTCGTCGACCACCAGGATCTTGTCGGTACGTGCGGCTACGGGTTGCGTCATGGAGGTCTCGTTATTTGTAACAGCCGCATTGTGTGGGCGGCGGACAGCTGGTTTTGCCGCGTTTTGTCAATTGTTACAAGTCTTGCCTCGGCCTGCGGAGTGTTCGCGCACGCCTGCCGCTATGGTTCCGCCTGTTCTGAAAACCGAACTTCATCCCAACACAATCAGGAGCTTATGCGCGCTATCTCAACTCTTTTGCCGGTCGTCCCCGCCCTGGTCCTGGCCCTGGGCGCCGCCACCGTGCAGGCCCAGGGCGTGCCGGCGCCGCAGCCGCAGAACGTGGTCCAGCTGTCGGTCGACGGCCAGGTCGAGGTGGCGCAAGACATGCTGAGCATGGTGCTGTCGACCACCAAGGAGGGCGCCGACCCGGCCGTGGTGCAGGCCCAGCTGAAGACCGCGCTGGACGCGGCCCTGACCGAGGCGAAGAAGAACGCGTCGCCCGGCCAGCTCGATGTGCGCACCGGCAGTTTCGGCCTCTACCCGCGCTATTCCAAGGAAGGCAAGATCGCCAGCTGGCAGGGCACGGCGGAACTGGTGCTGGAGGGTCGCGACTTCCCGCGCATCACCACGGCGGCGGGCCGCATCTCCAGCCTGACGCTGGCCCGCACCGGCTTCTTCCTGAGCCGCGAACAGCGCGCCAAGGTGGAAGGCGATGCCCAGTCGCAGGCCATCGAGCGCTTCAAGGCCAAGGCCACGGATCTCAGCCGCAGCTTCGGCTTCCAGGGCTACACCCTGCGTGAGGTGGCGGTGAACACCAGCGATTCCTCGCCCATGCCGCGTCCGCGCATGATGGCCATGGAGGCCAAGGCCGCATCGGCGGATGCGCCGGTGCCGGTGGAAGCCGGCAAGAGCACGGTCACGGTGAACGTGTCCGGCTCTGTGCAGATGAAGTAAGCAGGGAACGGCCTACTGCGCCGTCCAGCCGCCATCCACCTGCCAGGCCACGCCGCGCACATTGTTGGCGGCGGGCGAGCACAGGAAGACGGCCAGCTCGCCCAGTTCCTCGGGCGTGGTGAACTGCAGCGAAGGCTGCTTTTCCCCCAGCAGCTCGCGCTTGGCCTCATCGGCCGACTTGCCGTCCTTGGCGGCCCGCTCGTCGATCTGCTTCTGCACCAGCGGCGTCAGCACCCAGCCCGGGCAGATCGCATTGACGGTGACCCCCGTCGTGGCGTTCTCCAGCGCCGCCACCTTGGTGAAGCCCACGATGCCGTGCTTGGCCGCCACATAGGCCGACTTCTGCATCGAGGCCACCAGCCCGTGGGTGCTGGCGATGTTGATGATGCGGCCCCAGTTCGCCGCCTGCATGGCCGGCAGCGCCAGCCGGGTGGTGTGGAAGGCGCTGGTGAGGTTGATGGCGATGATGGCGTCCCACTTCTCGGCGGGAAAGTCCTCGATCTTCGCCACATGCTGGATGCCGGCGTTGTTGACCAGGATGTCCACCTGGCCGCTGCCCTTGGCGGCGAAGGCCATCATGTCGGCGATCTGATCCGGCTTGGACATGTCCGCGCCATGGTGGCTGACGCTGATGCCGAAGGCCTTGCCCGCTTCGGCGACCAGCCGCTTGGGCTCCTCCACATCGCCGAAACCGTTGAGCACCAGGTTCGCGCCCTGGCGCGCCAGCGCCTGCGCGACCCCGAGTCCGATACCGCTGGTGGAGCCTGTGACGAGCGCCGTCTTGCCTCTGAGCATGGATGTTCCTTCGGATCATTTAGGATGGGTCGCGGGCATTATTGCCGTCTTCCCGGCGGCTTGCATTTGCACTGTCCAACACGCATTTCAGCCTCTTTCGCCCATGCCCACGTCCACCACGTCCTCCATGACTTCCCAGCCCGTCCTGCGTTTCGTCGACTGCCCCGGCGCCCCCGGTGCACCCCGCGGCGAGCAGCCCGCGGGCGCGGGCCACCGCATGGCCTACTGGGAATGGAACGAGACCGGCGATGCCCACCATCCCCACGTGGTGCTGTGCGTGCACGGACTCACCCGCCAGGGCCGGGATTTCGACGAGCTCGCCCGCCGGCTGGCCGGCCGTGCACGGGTGATCTGCCCCGACGTGGTCGGCCGCGGCCACAGCGACTGGCTGCAGGACCCGGCCGGCTACGGCGTTCCCCTGTACGCCTTCGACATGCTCGGCCTTCTGACGGCCCTGCACGCTGAAGCACCCATCGCCACGCTGGACTGGGTGGGCACCAGCATGGGCGGCCTGATCGGCATCGCGCTGTGCGGCCAGACCGGCCTGCCGCTGCCCGCGCCGGTGCGCAAGCTGGTGCTCAACGACGTGGGCCCGGTGCTGGAATGGCCCGCGCTGGAGCGCATCGGCCAGTACCTCGGCCGGCCGCTGCGGTTCGCCACGGTGGAGGAGGGCGCCGCCGCGCTCTGGCTGCTCTCCAGCAGCTTCGGTCCCCACAGCCCCGAGGCCTGGCATGCCCTGTCCGAACCCATGCTGCGGCCGGCGCCCGAAGGCGGGTTCGGCCTGCACTACGACCCCGCCATCGCCCAGGCCTTCAAGGCCATGACACCCGAGAGCGCGGCGCAATCCGAAGCCCAGCTGTGGAGCCTGTACGACGCCATCCAGGCCGACACCCTGGTGCTGCGCGGCGCGGATTCCGACCTGCTCACGGTCGCCAGCGTTGTCGCCATGGCCGGCCGCGGGCCGAAGGCGAGTGCGATCGAATTCGCCGGCGTGGGCCATGCGCCCACGCTGGTCGATGAGGCGCAATCGCGTGTCGTCGCCGATTTCCTCTTCGGGCCGGCCGGATGAAGACCATCGTCTCCGCGGCCGGCATCGCGCTGCTGGCCGAGGCGGTGCCCGAAGTCGTCATCGCCACCGCCAACGCACTGCCCGAACAGGCCCAGGCCCTGGCCCGCGCGCGCGGCTTCGCCGAGCCGCTGATCGGCTGCGAGCTGATGGAGTCCGGCCAGAACACGCTGGCGCATGCCGATGCCGTCTCCGAGATGCTGCAGCGCATCGGAGGCTCCGACGCCATGCGCGCCGCCAATTACCTGGTGCATGCCTGCGACCACCTGGCGCGGCCGCAGGAGGCGATCTCCAAGGCCTTCGGCCCCGAATACGCCGCCCTGGCCGTGGAAACCAACCGGCTGATCCACGTCCAGCGCCAGGCCCGCGACAGCGGTCCCGCCCAACTGCACGACGACGCCGCGGTGCAGACCGAGAACGTGCGCAAGATGCTGCTGGCCTTCTCGCGCGACCTGCGGGTGGTGCTGCTGCGCCTGGCCTCGCGGCTGGAGACCCTGCGCTACGCGGCGGCCTCCAAGCAGCCGGTATCGCCCAGCCTGGCGCACGAGTCGCTGCATGTCTTCGCGCCCCTGGCCAACCGCCTGGGCATCTGGCAGATCAAGTGGGAGATGGAAGACCTGGCCTTCCGTTTCCTGGAGCCCGACACCTACCGCGACATCGCCCGCCGGCTCGACGAGAAACGGGTGGAGCGCGAACTCTCCATGGCCCAGCTGCGCGCTGTGCTGGAGGCCGACCTGCGCGCCCGCGGCATCGCCGCCACCGTGCAGGGCCGGCCCAAACACATCTACAGCATCGTGCGCAAGATGCGCGGCAAGTCGCTCGACTTCGACCAGGTCTTCGACCTGCGCGCGCTGCGGGTGATCGTGCCCACCGTGGCCGACTGCTACGCCGCGCTCAGCTGGGTGCACGAACACTTCCAGCCGATCGCCGAGGAATACGACGACTACATCGCCCGGCCCAAGCCCAACGGCTACCAGTCGCTGCACACCGTGGTGCGCAACACGGCCAGCCAGCCGATCGAGATCCAGCTGCGCACCCAGGCCATGCACGACCATGCCGAGCACGGCGTGGCCGCCCACTGGGCCTACAAGGAGGCCGGCAGCAAGGGATATGCCGGCGTATCGGCCAGCAGCCAGTACGACGCCAAGATCGCCGTGCTGCGCCAGCTGCTGGCCTGGGAGCGCGACCTCTCCGGCGTGCACCAGGGCCACGGCCTGTTCGAGGACCGCATCTATGTGCTGACCCCGGACGCCGCCGTCATCGAACTGCCCCAGGGCGCCACGCCGGTCGATTTCGCCTATGCGGTGCACACCACGGTCGGCCACCGCTGCCGCGGCGCCCGGGTGGACGGCGCCATGGTCTCGCTCAACACGCCGCTGCAGAACGGTCAGACGGTGGAGATCGCCACCACCAAGGAGGGCGGCCCCTCGCGCGACTGGCTCAATGCCGAACTGGGCTACCTGACCAGTCCGCGCGCCCGGGCCAAGGTGCGCGCCTGGTTCAACGCCCAGGCCAACCACGAGAACATCGCCCGCGGCCGCGAATCGGTGGAAAAGCTGTTGCAGCGCGAAGGCCGCACCGCCCTGAAGCTGGAAGACCTGGCCAGCCAGCTCGGCTTCAAATCGGCGGACGCCTTGTTCGAGGTGGTCGGCAAGGACGAATATTCGCTGCGCAACATCGAGATCCTGCTCAAGCCGCCGGAGGCCCTGCCCACCGAGGACGAATTGGTGGTGCTGCGCAAGGCCCGCAGCAGCGATCAGGCGCCCAAGGGCGGCGTGCTGGTGGTGGGCCTGGATTCGCTGATGACGCAGATGGCCAAGTGCTGCAAACCCGCGCCGCCGGATGCGATCCGCGGCTTCGTCACTCGCGGCAAGGGCGTCAGCGTGCACCGTGCCAGCTGCAGCAACTTCCGCGAAATGGCCAGCAAGGCGCCCGAACGGGTGATCGAAGTGGAATGGGGGCAGCCCAAGACGGGCGCCGCCACCGTCTACCCGGTGGACGTGCGCATCGAGGCAGCGGACCGGCAAGGCCTGCTGCGCGACATCTCCGACGTGTTCGCGCGCGAGAAGACCAATGTGATCGGCGTGCAGACCCAGTCGGTCAAGGGCTCGGCCTGGATGACCTTCACGGTGGAAGTGGGCGACTCGGCCCGCCTGGCGCATGTGCTGTCGGTGGTGAACGCGGTGGCCGGCGTGCGCTCAGCCCGGCGGCGATAGGGATGCTCGGCGTAATTTTTGACACTGCTTGATAAGTTGGATTTTTACGTGCTAGAATCGTGGTCTCGACGACATACAGGCGCGTAGCTCAGCTGGTTAGAGCACCACCTTGACATGGTGGGGGTCGTTGGTTCGAGTCCAATCGCGCCTACCAACTAACCATTGGTAGTAAAAGCCTTCCAGGTATTTGATCTGGAAGGCTTTTTTTATTTCCCGCGCAGGTTCCGCGCGACTACCGTTTCAGGGCTAGGGGAGATTCTGGAGGGGGATTTCCGCGGCCTGCGCGTCTGCCCGGTCCAGCACCTCCTCCGTCTTCGCCCTCTCGCGACCACAGTCTGCGCCGTCGATCCAATTCGCATATACCCGAAACAGCATCGATCGTGCGAGCCAACCCGCTCGCCATGTTGAGCGATCGCTCTTGGGAAACCATTAACACGTATCGCGAGTTGGCTGGAAAGTTTGGCTATCTGCAAATGAATTAAGCAGTTTGACGAGCAAAGATTAGTTTCAGGCGACTGGCAAAATTTTCAGTAAAGCCTACTATCTGTTTTTTTCTGTCTAGTATTGGCTTTTCTACGCACCACCACGAAAAATAGGCGTACATTAGACCGAGAATAATGGCGAATGGTGCGTTAATGTACCAGTGTCGATAACCAGGAAAAAGATGCGTATAGGTCTGCTGAATTGGGAATGCAAAAAGATAGAGGCCGTAGGAATAATCGCCGCGTAATAAAAAAGATTTCTTTGGCGGATGCGTCATTCCTAAATACACGACCATATAAGCGGCGAAAATCGCTGCAACAGATGCAGTTTGATATTGAAGCGTCGAAACAACCATCCCTAGGAGCATGGCAGCAGCGATTGGAATAGTGAGCTTAATTCGGTCTGAATATAAGTTGATGCACAATCCACATAAAAAAGCCGCTACAAGGGCGCGCGCTGGCCCGCCAATCATGGTCTTTTGCACGGTATAGGTATCAAATGCAATATACGTATTAACTGCAATAAACGCCACAGTGATTGCAACTACAAAAGCGCGGCGCTTCAGAATTCCTATTAACCATAAGCCTAGAAGTGCGAGGTAACATTCGAGTTCATAGGGCACGGTCCATAACGATATGTTTACCTCTTGGGCTGGCGTATCGACAAAAACTCCAGGCAATCTAAAATGGATGTGGCCATAAATATTTTGGAAATATTTAAAAAACTCGGGTGCTGAAAAATAGGCGCGCCAAGGCAGTTCGGTAAGCAATGGACCTAGGATTAACGCCGATAGCAACACCTCCACCGCCAAAGCGGGCACCAGCCGCATCGCCCGCAGTGTCATAAAGGCTGTGGCGGTCGGCCGTCGTTTAAGACTCCCGGCCACTAAGAACCCGCTCAACGCGAAGAACATCAAAAGAATTGGCGCGGTAATAGCGCGGTGCCAACCAAGCCAACTCGTGACATCCGCATATGCGGGGCCATAACTTGAGCGCAGGCTGTGTTGGACCACTACCGCCGCCGCCAGGATGAGTCTCAGGTAGTCAAATCCGTGTGTGAAGCCACCAACTGACCGATATCGCTGGTCGATTGTCTCTGGCGCCACGCTCTTAAAAAACCAGCCAATTTTTTTTTCCATGAAGCTCCCAATGCCGTAGCGTTTTCTTGTGTGCGATGGTATCGGGACTTGGAGCTGCGGCATACCCTTGATTCGGACTGGCTCACCGGTCGCCAGTTAAAGGAATGTGAGCGCACGCGTCATTTCGGTCGGCTCGTCTAGAGTGCTTTGCCGCGATAAGACCCACGCGCTTGAGCGGCTAGCAGCCCATACAGAGCAGGTCCCACCTCCATCCGATACTGCCGCTGCATCGCCCGGATAGGCGCCAGCGAATTTCTCCTAACCCTGCAGCGCGATCGAAACCTGTAGATGTAGCCCTGATCGCAGCTTCGGCGGCTGCGCCGATCTTGTCCAGCGTCCGGCCCTGCATCTCGGCCATCGCCGCACCGATGGCGACGAAGACATCGTCCATGCTGCGCTTTAAAGGTTTCATTCTGAAAGGGGTCCTGACCGATCAGTTTCAAGTCAGAAACCGCCCCCTATGCTGATTTTTTAAGCAAAGAAGCTGGCTTGGAACATTCGTCCGAGGTGCTGGGTTGGTCGAAAAAGGTACTCGCGGAGGCTGACGACGGAAAACATGAGTGGGTCACTGCCCTCTATTGCTGCCGCTCAACCGTAGAGGCCGCCACGTTGGAAAGCCTTCGCATGCCGACGCATCTCAAACGAGGCACAGAAGTCCTGGTGCGTCACACCGCTGGCGTATATGGCGCTGAGAACGGGCGCATGCTCGTGTTCTCGATTGGAAGACTAGGGACCCCTTCGAAGCGCTCAACGTGGACAGCTCGTATTGATGAAGAGGCGCAGCGGCGCGATGTTGGCGTCAAAAGGGCACCGGGCATTCGAGCCCCTCCACTGAGCCGGCGCCGCCGTAGACGATCTCCCCAGCGCTGACCACGCGCACGGTCGTCGCCCGTCCAGTCATCTCGAAGCGATAGGCCGAAGGCTCCAGCGGCAGGTTGTTCTCGGGCGGGTAAGTGGCCATGATGCTCACGTACGTGGTCGCTGGCAGATCCGGTGCGCGCAGCAGGTTGGGGTAGAAACGCCTTCCCGCGAGCTGTTGTGGTCGGCGCTCGAGAGCAGGCGGAAATTTTTCCCGGCTACGTCGGCCCCTTCATCTGCCGACCGGCTGATCGACTAAGGCGACGACGCGGTGCCGCCGCTTGAGGTGCTGGCCGGCAACTTCGGACTGCTGCCGCCCTGGGCGACGAGACGAGAGCCTCGCCAAGGTGACGTACAACGCCCGCTACGAGACGGTGGCCAAGAAGGCGGCGCTCACGGAGGCGTGGAAGAGCGAGCAGCACTGCGTCATCCCTGCTCAGCCCAACTACGAGCCGGAAAGGCGCAGCGGCAAGGTAGTGCCCACTCTGCCAACGGTCAGTGGGCCTGCAGCTTCACCATGCTGACGCTCAACGCCGAAATGCGCCCGATCTTCAAGGAGCTGCACCGGAGGCGGCCGCAGGAACTGCAGGACAAGCGCATGGTGGCAATCCTGCCGCGCGGGCTTTATGCTGCTTGGTTGATGCGGCCGACGCCAGCGGCATGGAATTTATGCGGCAGCTCTCAGAGGCTCGACTGTTGTCGGAGCCGCAGCCAAAGTAGGGTGGCTGGGAAGATTGTTTGGTGAGATTGCCGGAGTTCCAATGGGTAATCCGGGGAACATTCAGCGACGCTACGCTGTAAAGCGTTGGTCCTCAAAGCGGGGTAAAATGGGTCGAGTTTAATCGCGCCTACCAACTAACCATTGCTAGTAAACGCATTACAGGTGTTTAATCTGAAAGGCTTTTTCACTCCCCTGAAATTGCCGTCTTGGCGTTTCAAGACTCGTGAGGCTCTGGCGATTTGGACACTTGCGTGCCGCCCTTGCCCCGAAACTCCTTCCCATTTTTGTATTCTCATGGCCACAGTCGGCCTGGTGGATCCACTTCGGCTAAGCCCAAAGGGTATCCGGCCATTTAGGCAAGTGGCCGTGATATCCGGTGCATTCAAGCCATGGTTTATATGAAAATCAAAACCGTCAAAGCTACCATCGCCCGAAGGTATTGCAAATCCAGCGTTGTGCCAAAGGATGGCGGAGGCTGATGGCAATTACACGGAGGGTACTAGAGGTAGCCACCACGCTGCAGACAGATCTACGCGGTCTTGTTGAAAATCTGATTGGGCATCGACACTGTTCGGAATTTCCTTGTGTTGACGACCTGCGCTTTCGTAAAGCAAGCCGCCAGTGCGGCTATCAAAACGTAGCTGGCTGTTTCGGTAATGCCGATTCCAGCCGGCGAAATAGCAACCTCTGTGATCGACCTCACGAGAATAAGCAAGCTTACAACCAAAGTTAGTCCAGAGCTTTGTGAGGCATATCGAAACCCAAAGAAAAGCAAAGAGAACAAGTAAATCGAAAAACCTATGCAGCCAACGATTCCCGTGCGGCCAAGGGCGTCGATGAACTGATTGTGCCCGGAGGTGGCGTTAGACATATGAATTTGTGTGCGGTAATCAAAATCGAATAAATTTAATCCATAACCGAATATCGGCGACGCGTGCCATTCGCGAAGCGCGATTTCCCAAATAAGATCTCGGCCAGTGCCCGTTAAGATCTGAGCGCCCTGTTTCGTTTGCAGGAAGTCCTGAAGACGATCTGCGCCGTTGCCGAAAAGAAAATATGCTGCAACAATGCAGGAAACCCCGATCATTCCTGCGGGCACAATAAAATAAAGGACGTTCAACCGCCCAATTCCTCTCGCAGTCAACTTCGGCAAGCCATTTTGATAATATTTAAGAATTGGTGCGCCAACTAAAAACGCCATCCAGACCGTCTTCGATTGCGCCAAAAAAAGCGTAAGCAAGCAGATGGCCCACGCTGATCTGTTGATCCATTTGGTTTTAAGCGGCTCAGTAATCAGGCACCAAAGCGCGATACTTGCGGTTAATCCCAATGTAATGGCGTGCGGAGCAAGGCCTGAGAATCGGGGTAAACCTGGAACGTAACCTTGAGCATATTGGCGATCAAGCACCTTGTCCGGCATTATAAATATCAGAACCAATCCGGCGGCGCAATACAGAATAATAGCATTCCTGGACGACTTGATTGTTTCGTGTGCACCTTCTCTCGAAAGGCATAGTAATCCAAAAATGAGGGCGGGCCCATAAACCCATTGAAGCTCGGGCGCAACTTGGTGGGAGGCGAAATAAGCCGCTATTGGAACATTTGTAACCCAGAACAAGCAGAATGCAAGAAAAAGAAGGGCTCTTGGGGCATCTATTTTAGGTCTTGTTGCGAAGTAACGCACGACCTGATCGGCGACCGCAATTAGCGTGAAAATCGAGTTGAGACGAATTGCCCATACAGCTGCGGCGGCGGATGAGTTGACCAGCGCTTCATTTGTTCCCCCATCAACTGAGAAAGTTCGTGAGGATAATAAAACCATTAATCCGCTGCTAAACAAAGCTGGATAGAAAAAATAAGGGAGCAAACCCTCTTTTAGATTTCGCGAAAATTGAATGCCGATTATTCCGGTGAAAATAACGCCGAATGCTGCTAGAGCGGCTAGCAGCCCTAATACAGCCCAAATGATGATTTCCATTTAAACTCCAGATTATTCCATTTAAGGATTGTCGACTCTATCTTGCGAAAACGCATCAAAGCCAGCAACTAGAAAAATACACCGACGCTCGGGCTGTTTAGAAATCAACATCTTAGAGTGCGCAGTAAGCGCTTTCATCGATCTAATCGGGTTATGGCCGTCCATGGCACCAAGCGCGGGCTCGCGCGGTACCATGCCCCACCAACAACGTTGAAAACTTACGCTCACTGCCACCGGTTCTCGCTTGCCACGAGCCCTCCCACGCGGGGGAATCACTCAGCAAAGCTGTTCATGATAACCGTTTGATCAACCGGTGCAAAGACTATAGCCAATGTTTGGTCGGCATTCATCGCGCCTAGGGCGAGAGAGTAGCCGAGCGCAACCTTGGTTAGTTTCAGATCGATGCAACAGCAATTACGCAAATGTAAACTCGATAGTGAGCGCTGGCTGTTGTTTCGCGCAACCCCTATCAAGCAAACTTTACTGAATTGTTTTTTTGGCAATAAGATGCGGTGACCTGAGGCTGCAGTCGTGCACCTTGCATGAATCTACAAATCGGCTTTTAATTTTAGCGAAACGGTCTCATGTGGGATCATCCGCTTGCTGGTTCCGGGATGAGAGTGGTCCTTGAATCATTTATATTGAGTTTGGAATTGTGAAACACTTCACCTTCTAACATCCACTCTTATAAACCCTGCCCAGTTGCCTGATTTTATATGTTAATTCATTCTCGATCTGCGCAAAACAACAAAGACGCAAAGCTATATGGGTTGCAGTCACTTCGGTTTCTTGCGGCACTCATGGTGGTCGTGATGCATACAACTGGTGCTTTGGCGGCGCGGGGCGTTGGTTTTGAGTACGGCTTTGGTTCTTTCGGCGTAGATATATTTTTCGTTATTAGTGGGTTTGTCATGGCAATAACCACGGCCTCGGCTGATAAGAGCAAAACACAGCTCGCAGCTGCGGCGAAATTCCTATGGCATAGGTTCAGGCGGATCGTGCCAATTTATTGGTTTTTTTTGACTTTAAAAATCGTCCTTGTTATTTTTTTTCCTATTTTGGTTTCGCGAACGACGCTGAATTTTTTTCATATTGTGTCATCGTATTTATTCTTTCCGACCATGAGTCCGTGGGGGCTGATCGAACCGGTTTTGCCTGTCGGCTGGTCATTGAACTTTGAGATGTTGTTTTATGTCGTCTTTGCTGTCGCTATATTGTTGGCTTTGCCCCCGGTACTGCTAAGTTCAGCAGTTTTTTTTGCCATTATCATTGCCGCTGATTTTTTTCCCTCAGTGCATCTGCTTAGATTTTTTTCGCAAAATATCGTATTTGAATTCATTCTGGGCATATTGGTTGCTCGGTTGTGGCAGCGTGGTTGGCGGTTATCCCCTTTCTTTGGGATTTTGGCGCTAATACCTGCATTGGCCGCGTTGGCTGGCCTACTTTCTTGGGAGGGGCGCGACCGTCTGCTTACATATGGTGTGGCCGCAGCAATGTTGGTTTTTTCTACGGTCAGCTTTGAGGGGAAAATTAGGCAATTTAGATGGTTGGGAGTGATGAAGCGCTTGGGTGATTCATCATATTCTCTATACCTTTCTCATGCGTTTACTGTTCCATTGATTGTCGTGCTTTCGTATCGTGTGCTTCCTTTTTATTTGACGGTATTAATTGCTGCTGGCGTATCGAGCCTCGTTGGGTACGCAACTTATGTTGTTGTAGAGGTTCGGCTTATAAAAATGCTTGGAGGGCGTGTGGCTGGTTATGAGCATTTCGGACTTGGGGCAACAAGAGACAAGTGACCGGATGGACGCTAAGCCATATATTTTCACGCGTTAATGAAGAGACACCCGGCTTGATGCCGCTATGCGCTGCGCTCTTTAATTCTGATAAATTGTCTTGCGACTATTTTGATATCAATGCGCTGTTAAGTTGGTTTTTCGGATTGAGTTCTAATCGGTGTTCTTCACCATTTGTTTTGAGGTGCAGGCATGCTTAATGATTTTGAGTGGGTGGTGGGGATAAGGCGTGAAATTTGCTTCGATAATGCAAGATTGCTGTTTTTAAATTTCTGGTTCCTGCGGCGTGTCAATATCCTTGTAAAAAGTATCTCCCGTATTTAATAGGGGTCCTTGTGATTCATTTTTGGCTGTTTCATGGTTTCTGACGAGTGGCTACGAGGCAATTAGATAGCCTCATTCGAAGTACTTGCGCAGACGGAAACGGTATCTACATCGGGCTTCCATCCCAACCGCGGTGCCAGATGGATTTGGATTGGTCCGGTGAAAGGAGTGCGAAATGGCAACTTTTAACGCGCTTGCGTACTGGGATCTGCAGTTGTGGCTACTCGTCCGGGCGCGCTTGAGCTGACCTCTACACATTCGACGCGCTTGTGCAGCGTCTACTGCGATACGCAGATCAAGGTCTCAAGTGATTGACGAGGACCTGCGGCAGCAGTACCAAGGTATCGTTCTGCTTTACTCGCTGCGCATTTATTGTTCTTGGGTAGATTGAACGATGTCGCGAGTGCCCTTGTTCGAGGGAAAGTCCTCAAAACTTGATGCGCTTGGCTTGAGCCGGAGCTTTCGGCGGCGGTGACACTGGTCGGCCGAGTCCATGCAAAGCGTGAGCGACTCCCCTGACACCTGATCACTGGCAAAGGCCCCTGGAACGGTCCTTGCTGGCTGAGAACGTTGCCGAGGCCCGCCGTCCACTCGCGCAGAACTTGGAGCCCGCCATCATGGAATTCGCCAATTCGGAAGCCTTCTGGGAAGACTTGCCCAATCAATGGCGGCTTGCCAATGAAAAGGCGCGCTCCGGCCGGGCTGCGATCACCGCCGCACTGGTCGAGCTGGCGGCCGGCAGGGGGCCGGGCCCGACGGCCGAGCAGCTGGAAAACTGCCGGCGCGTCGAAAGAATGGCCGACACCCTGGGCGAGGAACTGGCCATGTGGGTCGAGCGCTCGTTCTCCCGCTAGGAGTCCGGGTGTGCTTCAGCGTGCATTCGCCGGGCGGCTGCCGGGCGTCATGTTTACATACGGAACGATGGGTGCGATCGGCACCGGCGGTGCCGACTGGTCGATGACGGCGGGTCCACGCCTGGGCACATCGTTGGTGCTGTAGGTCTTGCCGGTGACCGAGGGCGGCGCGTCCACGGCGGCCCGCAGGCATTCCTGGCGCTGGGCTTCGATCTTCATGGCCCGGCAGGTCTCCACCGTCAGCGGCATGATCGCCTGCGCATTCGCGGCCAGGAACATGAGGGTGCAAAGGCAAAGACGGGTGGTGAGTCGCATGGTCGGGTTCCTGTGGGAAGCTAGACGCCGTCTGCGCGCATGCAGGCCTTGCCGGCGTCGGTCAGGCGGATCTCCGCGCCGGGGCTGTCGTGGTTCACCGCCTCGTCGGTGCCGGGGCGTACCGCTTCGACGAAACCGCGGCCAATGAAGTATTCCAGGTACTCGGCCGGTATCGCCTTGCCGTGCGATACGTCGCTGAGCGCTGCATGGGTCTGGGCTTTCGGGAACATCGCGACTCCTTGGGAAGCCTGCCGATTCTGACCGGATGGCGTGTTTGCGGCGGCAGGCGGTTTGCCCGGCCCCTTGTCATCTACCCCGAAAATTTCCCGCACCAGGTTACGGTATGTGAAAAAACATAGCGGTCTGGGCTAAGCTGCCGCGCTTCTGGCGCCCTTCGGTGCCCATGGAAATACAGCTGAACCAAGACGCGGACCGCAGCCTGGCGACCATCACCGGCATCAAGGTCATCAACCCCATCCTCGAAATCGTGCGGGCCCAGACCGGCATGCGTTTCGCCGCGATCGCCTGGGTCACGGCGACGCGCTGGCGTGCCTGCGCGGTGCTCGACGGGGCGGGGCTCGGTGTGCGTGTGGGCGATGAGCTCGATGTGGACACCACCATCTGCAAGGATGTGCTGTCCACGCGCCAGATGGTCGCTTTCGACGACGCCCTGGCGGACCCGTTTTATTCGACGCACCACACGCCGCGCCTCTATGGCTTTCGGGCCTATGTGTCGGTGCCGATCATCCTGGCCGACGGTACGCATTTCGGCAATCTGTGCGCGCTCGATCCCGAGCCGCGCGACGCCACCAGCGAGCGGGCCCGGGCGGTGCTTCAGTCCACCGCCGAAATCCTGGCGCGGCTGATCGACGAGGAGGAGGCCATTTCCCGCACCCGGCTGGCCCTGGTGCAGGAGCGCGACATGGCCGGCGCGCGCGAGCGTTTTCTGGCGGTGGTCGCGCACGACCTGCGCAATCCGCTGTTCACCATGCACACCGCGGCCGAACTGATGCTGCGCGGCGCGGAGCCGGCTGCCGCCAAGCTGGGCGCGCGGCTCAAGTCCAGCGCCGCGCGCATGACGCGGCTGATCGACGACCTGGTGGATTTCTCCCGGGGCCGGGCGGGTGCGGCGATGACGGTGACGCAGGCCCTGCACACCGATCTGGCCGAGTTCCTGGAGGCGGTGGTGGACGAGGCGCGCGATGGCCATCCCGACCGCGTGATCGAGTCCTCGCTGGACTATCCGGCCGCCGTGCGCTGCGATCCCGACCGGCTGCAGCAGCTGCTCTCGAATCTGCTGGGCAATGCGATCGCCTACGGGGATGCCCGCTCGCCGATTGCCGTGCAGGGCTTCGTGGAGGATGGCCGGGTGGTGCTGGAGGTGCGCAACTGGGGCGCCGTGATCGCGCCCGAGGTGCTGGAGCGGGTGTTCGACGCCTTCTACCGGGGTTCGACTGCGGGCGACAGCAGCATGGGCCTGGGGCTGAACATCTGCCTGCAGATCGCGCAGGCCCATGGCGGACGGCTGTCGGCTTCCTCTTCAGCGACGGCCGGCACCCGTTTCCGGCTGGAGTTCGCGCTGGACGGTTCGAGCCTGGCCGCGGGCTGAGCCGCCTGCGCTCAGGGCCTGGCTGGCCACGGCCAGTGTCTGGACAAGTTCAGCAAAGGACGGCCGGGTGTCCACCTGCTCATGCAGGCAGCGATCGCGCAAGGCGACCAGGGTCTGCAGGGCTGGATCCGTGGCGGGGGCGTCGCAGCGCTGGCACAGCTCTTCCAGCAGGCAGCCGAAGGCGCGGGCCTCCAGTCTTTGCAGGGTCGTGCTGCGCGTCGCCCCCGCTTCGGTGGAAAAGCGCGATGCCGCGCCGAAGTCGCCCAGCAGGGCCGCGCCTTCGGGGCCGACCAGGATGTTGTGGGCGTACAGGTCGCCGTGAAGAATGCCGCGCTGGTGCAGATGGGCGACGGCGCGGGCGATGTCCAGGGCGATGCGCAGGGCGGTCGCCGGGCTGAAGGCCGCCCGCTCCGGGTAGACGTCGCGGGTGCAGGAGGCCAGGCTGGGCGGGCCGGCGAGGACCTGAAAGCTGCTGTCCACCAGGGGCATCACCAGGCCCTGGCGCCGTTGCGGATGGCCGGCGATGCGGCCCTGCGCACCCACCAGCTGCGGATGCAGGCCGGCTGCCATGCAGGCGGCCATTTCGTCCGCGGGCCAGCCGTCGCTGGTCACGGCGCCCTTGAAGATCTTCACCGCCACCGGACGCGGGCCATCGCCATGCCGCTGCTGCGCCTGGTGGATCACGCCGGAGGCGCCTTCGCCCAGGACGGCTTCAAGCGTCAGCCGGTCCCAGGCGATCTCCGGCAGAGCCGGGCTGCCGAGGTCCGGTGCGCAGGGCGTGCCGGCGCAGGCGATCCAGGCGAGGCGGGGCAGGGCGGTCAGCCAGTCGGGCAGGCTTTCGAGCGGGTTGGCGGCGATGCGGATCAGCTCCAGCTGCAGGCAGTGCGCCAGGCTGGGCGGCAGGGCGCGCAGCCGGTTGCCGGCCAGCATCAGTTTCTGCAGGCGGGGGCGCTGGCCCAGCTCGGCGGGCAGTTCTTCGATCCGGTTGTCGGTGAGGATCAGCCAGCGCAGCGAGGCGGGCAGGGCGCGGGCATCGACCTGCCGGATGCTGTTGGACTTGAACCCCACGGTCTCCAGGCTGGTGCAGGCGCCCAGGGCGGTCGGCAGTTCGGTGAAGCGGTTCCCGGAGCAGAACAGGACCTGGAGGCGGTGCAGCCGGTGCAGGTCGTGCGGCAGTTCGCTCAACTGGTTGCCGGAGAGGTTGAGCACCTCCAGCGAGTCGGCGAGTTCGAAGATCTCGGGAGGGAAACCTGTCAGTCCGCAGGACAGGTCGAGGCGCTTCAGGCCTTTGAGTTCACCCGCCAGCAGGCGGGCGTGGGTGGTGTCTTGTGCTTCCATGCTCCGCCGAGCATGGCACAAGCGCAGTCCTCAGACGACGGCCAGGCCCCAGCCGGCAAAGGCATGGCGTGCGTTGGCCCTTTCCGCGCGGCGGCGGCGCAGGTTCTGCTTGGCGATTGCGCGGGCCTTGGCATCGAGCGTGTCGGCCCGGCGTGCCACGCTGGACATGCCGTAGAAAAGAACACCGAAGGGAATGTAGAGAGAGAGGGCCAGCAGGCCCAGGGTGGTCGGCGTCATGGTGGGTCTCCGTGCTTGTTTTTGGCTCAGAACAGGTAGTGCTTACCTGGGTGTTTCCTTGCGTCTTCCAAGCCAGGGTTTTCTCTTATGAAGGTCACATTGGCGAAACAATTTTGTGCATTACACCGGAAATGTCACAAATTGCGATCAGGCTAAACACCTGTTTGGCTTGTCAAATTGCACTGGAAGCATCTTCGATTGAGAAATGACGTGGCGGCGCAACAGGGCGCCGCTGGCCGGAGGCTCAGATGCGGCCGGCGCGCAGGTCGTCGCGGGTGTAAGGCTCGGTCTTTCCCAGCAGGCGCACCACGGTGACTTCGATCAGCTGCGTGGTCGGCGCCGGCGTGCCGTGCCGCACCAGGATCAGTCCCAGCACGAAGACCGCGGCGAAGGACACCACGGTGCGCAGCGGGCCCACCCCCTGGCGCGAGCTGCCGATGAGCCAGGCGCTGGCCGAAAAGCCCACCAGGAGGCCCGAGACCACCTCCGACGGCGAATGCAGATGCAGCACCAGCCGCGAAAGGCCGATGCCCAGCGCGAAAGCCACGCCACCGCCTATCGCCAGCCGGCGCAGCACCACCCCGTGGTTGCGGGCGGCGATCCAGCCGACCACCGGCCAGAAAACCGCCGACAGCGCCGAATGCCCGCTGAGCCCGGTGAAGTCGGCCGCGGCATTGCCTATGCCCCAGCCGATGAAGGCGATCTTGGTGGCCAGCACCAGAAAGCCCACGCTGCCGAAGGCCAGGGCCCAGCGAAAGGCCAGCATCCGCGCGCCGGGGCGCAGCAGGAAGGCCAATCCCAGCGCCGCGGCTGCCGGCAGAAGCAGGGCGGTGTCGCCGAACCAGGTAAGGGAACTCCAGCTGAACCAGGAGTGGTGGCCGTCGAGGGCGTAAAGGCGCATGGGCGGGGATTCGGCGGCAGCAGCAAGGCTGCCTTGTCGGGGAAAACGCGCAGCATATAGCGGCCGACTTTCCCGGCTGTGGCCTAATCGCGGGTTAATCCGTTTTTTTCGACGTTTTCATCAAGGAGTATTTCGTCATGGGCAACAAGATCGTCACCGAAGCAGACCGCCGCGCCACGCCGCCCCTGCCGTCGCTGCCTGGCACCACGCTGCGCACCGGCGGTCGTGGCCAGAAGAACAGCCTGGAGCGCGGCTCCTGGACCCGCAGCAAGAAGAACCCCGGCAAGCGTCCCCACAAGGGCGGTTGAGGCCTCTTCGGCCTTCTCGGCCATGCGGTGCCGGGGGTTTGTTCCATGAACGCCTCCTGCCGCATTGCCTAGAATGTGTTGCACTGCAACAGGCTCCGTTTCCGAGGAGCTGGGAGATTCCGAATTGGTAGACGGCAACCACCAGGGCGACCAGAGCGACCAGGGCTCCGAGCCCGGCCCCGATACCGGCGCGGCCCATGAGGCGGACGCGGTACGGATCATCAAGAAGTACCCCAATCGCCGGCTGTACGACACCGCCACCTCCAGCTACATCACCATGGCCGAGGTCCGGCAACTGGTGATCGACAACGTGCTGCTCGTCGTGCGCGATGCCAAGACGGGCGAGGACCTCACCCGCAGCATCCTGCTGCAGATCATTCTCGAAGAAGAAGCCGGCGGCGCTCCGATGTTCAGCGAGCAGGCCCTGGCCAACATCATCCGTTTCTACGGCCATGCGATGCAGGGCTTCCTGGGCGCCTATCTGGAAAAGAACGTGCAGGCCTTCTGCGACATCCAGACCCAGCTGGCCGCGCAGTCCAAGACCATCACACCCGAGATGTGGACCCGCTTCCTGAAGATGCAGCCGCCGATGATGCAGACCCTCATGGGCGGCTATGCGGACCAGTCCAGGAACAGCTTCCTGCAGCTGCAGGAGCAGTGGCAGAAGCAGGCCGAACAGATGCTCGGCGTGTTCGGTTTGAAGCGCTGAAAGACCTTTTCGACTTGGCTTCTCCGCGTCGGGGGACAATACGGCGATGAGCGACGTACTCTCCCCACAGAAAACAAGTGCCGCCGCGCCCCCGCGCGTCGGCTTCGTGAGCCTTGGCTGCCCCAAGGCACTCACCGATTCCGAACTGATCCTCACGCAACTCAGCGCCGAGGGCTACCAGACATCCAAGACCTACGAAGGCGCCGACATCGTCATCGTCAACACCTGCGGCTTCATCGACGATGCCGTGCGTGAAAGCCTGGACACCATCGGCGAGGCCCTGGCCGGCAACGGCAAGGTGATCGTCACCGGCTGCCTGGGCGCCCGCACCGGCGAGGGCGGCGAGAACCTGGTGCGCAAGATGCACCCCAGCGTGCTGGCCGTCACCGGCCCGCACGCCACGCAGGAGGTGATGGACGCCGTCCACCTGAACCTGCCCAAGCCCCACGATCCCTTCATCGACCTGATGCCGAATTCCTTCGGCGAGGCCGGCATCAAGCTCACGCCGCGGCACTACGCCTATCTGAAGATCAGCGAAGGCTGCAACCACCGCTGCACCTTCTGCATCATTCCCTCGATGCGCGGCGACCTGGTCTCGCGGCCGATCGGCGATGTGCTCAAGGAAGCCCGCGCGCTGTTCGAGGGCGGCGTGAAGGAGCTGCTGGTCATCAGCCAGGACACCTCGGCCTACGGCGTGGACGTGAAGTACCGCACCGGCTTCTACGAAGGCCGCCCCATCCGCACCCGCATGCTCGACCTGGTGCAGGCACTCGGCGAGATCGCCGAACCCTACGGCGCCTGGGTGCGGCTGCATTACGTCTACCCGTACCCGAGCGTGGACGAGGTGATCCCGCTGATGGCGCAGGGCCTGGCCTTGCCCTATCTCGATGTGCCTTTCCAGCACAGCCATCCCGATGTGCTGCGCCGCATGAAGCGGCCGGCCAGCGGCGAGAAGAACCTGGAGCGCATCGAGCGCTGGCGCGAGGCCTGCCCGGAGCTGGTGGTGCGCAGCACCTTCATCGCCGGTTTCCCGGGCGAGACCGAGCAAGAGTTCCAGCACCTGCTCGACTTCGTGCAGGAAGCCGGCATCGACCGCGCCGGCTGCTTCGCCTACAGCGCCATCGACGGTGCGGTCGCCAACGAGATCCCCGGCATGCTGCCGATCGAAGTGCGCGAGGAGCGCCGCTCGCGTTTCATGGCGGTGGCCGAGCAGGTGTCGGCCGACCGCCTGCGCCGCAGGGTCGGCGCCACCATGCAGGTGCTGGTCGATTCCGCGCCCGCGCTGGGCCGCAAGGGCGGCGTGGGCCGCACCTATGCAGACGCGCCGGAGATCGACGGCGTGGTGCGCCTGCTGCCGCCGCTGAAGGCCAGCAAGACCTTGAAGGTGGGGGAGTTCACCCGCGCCAGCATCGTCTCCACCGACGGACACGACCTGGTGGCCCAGCCCATATGACAGAAGGCGCGGGCATCTCGATCTCCTGCAGCCGCTGCGGCGGCGCATGGGTCGAGGTGCCTGCCGCCTGGTTCCACCTTTCGCGTTCGAAAATCGAACGGGCAACAAAAAAGCCGCTGAAGCGATTCAGCGGCTTTTGTTTCGATGGCCTTCTAAAAGACCTTCGTTGCATTTTGGTGCCCAGGAGAGGACTCGAACCTCCACGATGTTACTCGCTAGTACCTGAAACTAGTGCGTCTACCAATTCCGCCACCTGGGCATTTCAGGAAAAACACGATTCTATACTAAAAAAATGAGTTCGATCAATACGCAGCCAGACGAGTTCAACGCCACCGTCCAGGGTCACCGCGACGGCCACGGCTTTCTCCAGCGCGACGACGGCGAAGCCGATGTCTACCTGCCTTCCAACGAGATGCGCGCCGTGCTGCACAAGGACCGGGTCAAGGCCCGCATCGTCCGGCACGACCGCAAGGGCCGGCCCGAGGGGCGGGTGCTGGAGATCCTGGAGCGGCCGCCCCAGCCCATCATCGGCCGCCTGCTGCAGGAAAGCGGCATCTGGCTGGTGGCGCCGGAAGACAAGCGCTACGGCCAGGATGTGCTCATCCCCAAGACCGGCATCGGCCAGGCCAAGCCGGGCCAGGTGGTGGTGGTCGAGCTGACCGAGCCGCCCGCGCTCTACGGCCAGCCGGTGGGCCGGGTGACCGAGGTGCTGGGCGAGGTCGACGACCCCGGCATGGAGATCGAGATCGCCGTGCGCAAGTACGGCGTGCCGCACGAGTTCTCCGACGCCGCCCTGGCCGCCGCCAAGGCCCTGCCCGACAAGGTGCAGGCCAAGGACCGCCGCACCCGCATCGACCTGCGCGACGTGGCCCTGGTCACCATCGACGGCGAGGACGCCCGCGACTTCGATGACGCCGTCTACTGCGAGCCGGCCCGTGTCGGCCGCGGCAAGGGCTGGCGCCTGCTGGTGGCCATCGCCGACGTCAGCCACTACGTGAAGACCGGCGACGCCATCGACATCGACGCCTACGACCGCGCCACCAGCGTCTACTTCCCGCGCCGGGTGATCCCGATGCTGCCGGAGAAGCTCTCCAACGGCCTGTGCTCGCTCAACCCCGAGGTGGAGCGCCTGTGCATGGTCTGCGACATGCTGGTCACCACCAAGGGCGTGGTGCATGCCTACCAGTTCTATCCGGCGGTGATGTACAGCCATGCCCGCTTCACCTACACCGAGGTGGCGGCCATCCTGTCCAACACCCGCGGCCCGGAAGCTGCCCGGCGCAAGGACCGGGTGGCCGACCTGCTGAACCTGGCCGACGTCTACCGCGCCCTGCTGGCCGAACGCGGCGAGCGCGGCGCGGTGGACTTCGAGACCACCGAGACCCAGATCGTCTGCGACGACAACGGCCGCATCGAGAAGATCGTGCCGCGCACCCGCAACGAGGCCCACCGCGTGATCGAGGAGGCCATGCTGGCCGCCAACGTCTGCAGCGCCGACTTCATCCTGCAGGGCAAGCAGCCCGGCCTGTACCGGGTGCACGAGGGCCCGACGGTCGAGAAAAAGGAAGTGCTGCGCGCCTACCTCAAGGCCATGGGCGTGGGCATGACCATCGGCGACGAGCCCAAGCCCAGCGAGTTCCAGGCCATCGCCAAGGCCACCAAGGACCGGCCGGACGCCCAGCAGATCCATACCATGCTGCTGCGCTCCATGCAGCAGGCCATCTACACGCCCTTCAACGGCGGCCACTTCGGCCTGGCCTACGAGGCCTACACCCACTTCACCAGCCCGATCCGGCGTTATCCCGACCTCCTGGTGCACCGGGTGATCAAGGCCATCCTGCTGGGCTCCAAGTACCAGTTGCCGGCATTGCCGACACCGGGCGAGGCCCATGCCAAGTTGGCCAAGCGCCTGGCGCAGCGGGTGAAGGCGCCGACGCAGAAGCCGATGAAGGTGGTGGCATCGGCGGTGGACATGCAGGCCTGGGAGGCCGCCGGCCTGCATTGCAGCGCCAACGAGCGCCGCGCCGACGAGGCCAGCCGCGATGTGGAAGCCTGGCTCAAGTGCAAGTACATGCGCGAGCACCTGGGCGAGGAGTTCGGCGGCGTGGTCACCGCCTGCACCACCTTCGGCATCTTCGTCACGCTCGACGCGATGTATGTCGAGGGCCTGGTGCACATCACCGAACTGGGCGGCGAATATTTCCGCTTCGACGAGGCGCGCCAGGAACTGCGCGGCGAGCGCACCGGCATCCGTTATGCCGTGGGCACGCGGGTGCGGGTGCAGGTCAGCCGGGTGGACCTGGACGGCCGCAAGATCGACTTCCGCCTGGTGCGCGAGGGCGAAGAGCTGCCGGTGCGGCCCACACGCGAGAAGGCCGGCCGCGTGCCGTCGGCCGCGGCCGCATCGGGCGACGCCGATGTCCGCGTACCGCGCCCCAAGCGCCGCAAGCCGGAAAGCGCCGCCGATGCGGCCGTGTCCTCGTCCATCCAGATCCTCAAGGCCAACGTCAAGAAGGCCGCCAAGAGCGCCAAGACCAACAAGTCGCGCAAGCCGCGGCGCTGAGCGGCTTTTTTGTCTTCCCATCCAAAAATCCTGAGTCCATGCAGAACGAATCTTCTCCACGCATCGCCATCGTCACCGGCGCGGGCACCGGCGTCGGCCGGGCCGCCGCGCTCGCCTTGTTGAAGGACGGCTGGTCCGTCGCCCTGGCCGGCCGCCGGGCCGAGCCGCTCGATGCGGTGATCGCCGAAAGCGGCAAGGCCGACCGGGCGCTGGCCGTGCCGACCGATGTGTCCCGCCCCGAGTCCGTGGCCGCGCTGTTCGCCGCGGCGGTGACGCGTTTCGGACGGGTCGACCTGCTGTTCAACAACGCCGGCGTGGGCAATCCGCCCGGGCCCTTTGAGGACTGGACGCCCGAGCAGTGGCAGGGTGTCGTCGGCATCAACCTCAACGGCATGTTCTATTGCATGCAGCAGGCCTTCCGCACCATGCGCGACCAGTCGCCCAAGGGCGGCCGCATTATCAACAACGGCTCGATCTCGGCCCATGCGCCGCGCCCCAACTCGATGGCCTACACGGCCACCAAGCACGCGGTGCAGGGCCTGACCAAGACCGGCGCGCTCGATGGCCGCAAGCACGACATCGCCGTCGGCCAGATCGACATCGGTAATGCCGGCACGCCGCTGGCCTCGCGCATGGCCAAGGGCGTGCCGCAGGCCAACGGCCAGATCGCGCCGGAGCCGCTGATGGATGTGGATGTCGTCGGCCAGTCGGTGCTCTACATGGCCAATCTGCCGCTGGAGGCCAATGTGCTGTTCCACACGGTGATGGCCACCAAGATGCCTTTCGTGGGCCGCGGCTAGCAGCGGCCGTTCGCCGGGCCTTCGTGCCCGCGCGGTCGTTTTCGCCTGGGCGCCGACACGCCGGGGCATGGTGCCTAGGCTGCGTCTTTTTTCCCCGCCACGAGCGGGGTGACGCAGAAAGGACACCATGGATTTGAGACCCGACAGGCCAGCTTCGCCGCCACTGGGCATGACCATTTTCCCGATCAGGCAGGTCGGGCCGGATCCGGACTCGGATTCCGATGGCGAGCATGAGCTTGCCGCGCCATCGGGCGCGCGGTCCGGCGGCGCGACGGTCGGGCAGGGCGGCAGCCGCGTGGGTACTTCGCGTCAGGCGCCGAGCGGCGCGCACGGCAGCCGGGCCGGCTCGGTGCTGGCCGGGCTGCCCGAGAAGCCCCGCTCGGCGCTGGCGCAGAAATCCACCCGCACGGGCGAGGCCTCCGTCGCCGCATCGTCGGCCGCGCCCGGTGCGCAGGACGCAGTCGAGCGGCAAGGGTCCTCGCTGGCGGCATCGCGCCACGCGGCAGCGACACGAGGCGATGCACACGCGGCCGCGTCCCATGGTTCGCAGGTCTCCAGCGCGCTCACCGTGCCATCGGGCAAGAGCGGCAGCCGGGTGGCGTCCGGCGCTGCCGGCAAGGGCGCGGCGGCTTCCCGCAGCAGCGGCATCCTCCGGCGCATGCAGCTGGAGGAGTCGCGGGAGCAGCAGGAGCGGGCCGGCGCGCATTCCACGGCGCAGCGGCTTCGCATTCCGCCGGTCAGCTTCTGCATGATCGATAAGCCGATCGGCGAGTTGCCTGAATCGGCAAGCGCGCAGGTCCAAAAGGTCATGAAGGCGCGTAACCTTTCGGAATACGGTGCGCAGGATTATCTGTACGAGAAATCGCAATGCGCGGCGGGCTCCAGCTTGAAGCACTACCGGTCCCCGGGGGCTGAAAGCAGCGTGCGGAAATCGGGCGGGCTGCTCAGCCGGATCGCCAGAAGCCTGGGCGGCGGGTCGCGCGACAAACCCGCTTCGCTTCCCGAGCCCAAGCCGCGGCAGTCCCGTCAGGGCAGTCAGGCGGGCTCCGGAGGCTGGCGCCTGCGCCGGGAGGGCGAAGTGCCTTTCGGCCCCGTGCAGGCGCCGCGCATCGTCGTCACGTCCGAGACCTCGTCGGACTCCAACCCGGAGCCGGAGGAGGGCTGGGCCCTGCTCGGCGAAGCGTCCGGCAGCCGCAGTGCCGCGCGCGGCCGGCCTGTGCCGCCATCCCGGTCCACCGACTTTCGCTCCGACTCCGCGCTCGTGCAGTCCACCGCCGCTAGCCGGGCGGCGTCCGGCGGCGGGGGCGCGACGGGATCGGTGCAGGCCGGGGCCGAATTGCAGTCACGCAGGACCGACCGGCGAAACGAGGTGAAAGAAACCCGGGAGCGCAACGCGGCAGCGTCCCTGCGAGGCCCGGTACAGGCGTTTCAGGACGAATACCGTTTTTCGCGCCGGGAGGCGCTGGAGATCGAGCTTTCGCGGCGGACCAAGTTCTCCTTCGGGGCCGATGACATCCTGGAGCGGGAAGACAACCCCCGGGCCAGGCTGGCAGGCCTGCAGGTGCGCCATGTGAAGGCCGAGGTCCTGGACCAATGGGAAAAGGCGCTGGACAAGCTCGACCATCCGCCGGCCTCCTCCGAGTCCTGAGTGCCCCTGACTGCACTTTCCTGACTCCGGCATGCAGATTCCACCGCCCGTCTTCCCGCGCCAATGGCTGTGCGGCACTTTCGGCCAATGCAGGCACGGCCCCGACCGCCCGGGCCCGCGGATGCCTCCCGTGCATTCACAAGGCCCCGGCCGGGAAGACACGCCGCAGCTGCCGCTCCCCGAGCGGCAGGCGCCGCCGGTGCCGCCGCGTGTCTTCAGCCTGCCCGGCGCAGGCAGCCCCGCCCGGCGCAGCGTGGATTCGGGCATTGGCTCGGCGAGCGGTTCGGCCGCGTCGAGTCGGCCGGGGTTCCTGCCGACGGACCTGCCCGTGAACCATGCCTGCGTGGAGGTGCCCCGTCCCGACCTGGACGGCTGGTCCGTGCTCGCCTTCGCGCGGCACACCATCTTCCATCCCGAGCACCGGGAGGAACTGCACAGGAGCCTGTCCCTGCAACAGCTGGCCGGGCGGTGGCGCGAAGTGGAGGAGGCCGCGCAGGCGCTGGGCGTGAAGATGTTCTGCGGCGTCTACTACTACCTGGCCGGCAGCGACCGCGAGGCCATGTGCCAGGTCTTCGCCCGCATCGACAGCCAGCGCGCCGGGCGCTACTTCCTGGCGCGTACCCGGCCGGGCCAGCCGGTGGATCGCACGGCCGGATCGGCCGCCGCGGCTTTCCTGCGGCTGGTCGCCAAGGGGGCCGCAGGCGACGGCATCGACCGTTTCCTGCGCGAATTCAACGCCATCGTGCCGCCCCGCAAGCACATGGACATCGACGCCCTGGCGAGCATGTTCGCCGTGAACCGCTTCAAGGCCATGAAGGAGGCGCGCGGCTGGGACGAGGATCTCGACAAGCTCTTCAACACCCGCGGCCCTCACCAGGGTGCCAGCTTCCAGCCGCAATACCTGAGCGACGGCGAGGCGGTGACGCAGAACCAGGCGGTGATCCTCATCCAGGAGTCCTTCGCCGACCGCCGGCTCGACCGCCTCTCGGTCCCCGCATGCTGCGTGCTGCTCGGCCTGCTGCGGGAGCGGCTCACCCGGCTGGGCAATACCGAGCAACTCAATGTCCCGGCCGAGGAGCGGTCGATGGCGGTCGATCTGCTGCGCAAGGTGCTGCAAGCGCTGCAGGAGGCCTGCGCGGCGCCGGAGAACGCGCTTCGCTCGCCGTCGTCCGTCATGGGCGAAGCGCTGGACCACACGCTGGCGCAACAGCTGCCGGCCATCCCGGGCGAACTCTGGGATGCCTACCAACTCGACGTGGAACCGGTCGAAAACCTGACCATCCCCATGGACCGCGAATACCGGCGCGACCGTGAGCTGGCCGGCCGCCGCCAGCGCTGGGAGCACGACCGGGCCATGATGGCCGGCTCCCAGGCCCTCTGGGACAGCGCCGGCACCTGGCTTCACCGCATGCTGGCCAGCGATGGCGGCGAACTCATGCCCTGCAGCGCCGAGACCCTGGACCGGCTGGACCTGTCCCGCAGGACGGCCGCCGTCTTCGACGCCTTCCTGGCCCCGTTCCAGGACGAGGACCTGGCGGCGGAAAAGGGCTTGCAGCTCGACCACATCCCGGTGCGGCACTGGAATGCCATCACCGGCAGCTTCCAGCCGCACTACTACAACACGCCGGCGCTGGCCTATCACTTCATGCGCAGGTTCTGCGGCGCACGCATCGATGCGGCGCTGGAGCAGATCTGGGAGGAGATGCGGCGCGCCGTCGGGCAGCAGGCCGCCGAAAAGGAGGCCGCTTTCGGCCGCTGCATGTTCGACCTGGCCTTCCAGGAATTCCGCAAGCACGCCATCGTGCCGGGCAAGGAGGCGCTGTGCCGGCAGATCGCGCTCAACCTGCAGCACCTCGACAGCCGGCGGCCGCTGTCGCTGCCGGTGTTCTCGGCCCGTGTGCTGGCCATCCTGAATGCGAACAAGGCCTGCAGGAAGTACTACGCGGCGCAGTTCGATGCCGACGCCTATGTCGCGGACGAGGCCCGGGAGGCGGTGGATCTGGGGGTGGAGGGCGCTTTTTTGGATCGTCCGGATCTGCTGCGGCCGGCCTGTGAATCCGAGGGGGATCCCGCCAGTTCCGGCAATTTCTCGCTGGACACGGAGGACAGCCGCACCCGCCGCATGGCCTCGGTGCACCGCAAGCTGCAGTGGGAGCTGCTGAGCTACGAGGATGGTCCGCCCGGCGTGGATGGCCTGGCGGGCTTCGCCCAGGCCGCGGCGCGCGGGCGCTTGCTGGACCGTGTCCGCAGCGAGGTGTCGCAGCGGCTGCCTGCCCGGCGTGCGGTTTGACTTCAGTCCGGCTGCTGCTGCACTGCCTGCCGCGCCAGCCGGCCGGCGGTCAGCGCTTTCCCCGCCGGCCAGAGGTCGGCCAGTTCGCCGTGACGGTAGACCGCATCGCGGGCAAGGTCCAGGGCCTGCTCCGGCGTGAGTTCGTGACCGTGATCGGCCCCGGCCAGCGCGGCGCCCACCATGCCGGCCAGCACATCGCCGGTGCCGGCGGTGGCCAGGCGGCCGTTGCCGGTCGGGTTGACCGCCGGCACGCAGCCCGGCGCGGCGATCACCGTGCCCGAGCCCTTGAGCACGACCACGCAGGCGTAGCGCTCGGTCAGTTGCGCGGCGGCCGCCAGGCGGTCGGCCTGCACCTCCGCGGCGCCCTGGTGCAGCAGGCGGGCGGCTTCCAGGGGATGAGGGGTCAGCACGGTCATCAGGCCGTGGCGGGCGCGGTCGCGCAGCTGGTCCTGCAGGGTGTCGTCGGCGGCCACCGCATTGAGGGCGTCGGCGTCCAGCACCAGGCGCCGGGCCTGCCGCAGCACGGCTGCGAGCTGCTCCACGACCGCTTCGCCGCCGCCGCAGCCGCAGACCACGGTGCCCTGGTCCAGCTGCAGGGCGGCGGGTGAACGCAGCATCAGCTCGGGCTGCGAGACATCGATGCCCGGGCCCGCATCGCCGTCGAGCAGGGCCACCAGCACCCGGCCGGCGCCGGCATGCAGCGCCGCGCTGCCGGCCAGCAGGGCGGCGCCGCCCATGCCCATGCCGCGCCGCCGCAGGCCTTCGCCGCCCAGCACCGTCACATCGCCGAACTGGCCCTTGTGGGAGGCGAAGGGGCGCGTGCGGCGCGCGGGCGCGCCGCTGAGCCAGGCCGTCGGCGCGCTGCGCAGGAACCAGGAGGCATCGATGCCCAGGTCGTCGAACCAGACGGTGCCGGCCGCATCGCGACCCTGGCCGGTGAACAGCCCGGGCTTGAGGGTGAGGAGGCTGAGGGTGTGGCGCTCGCCAGGACTCGCATGCGGCGGCGCGAAGCCTTCGGCGTATTGGCCGGTGGAGCCGTCGAGGCCCGAGGGCACGTCGATGGCCAGGACGGGGCAGGGCGCACCGTGCAGCGCCTGCAGGCTGGCCTGCATCCATTCCGGCGCGGCGCGCTTGACGCTGCCCAGGCCCAGCAGCGCATCGATGCACAGGTCCTGCGGCCCGAGATCTTCCGGCGGCCGCGCGGAAATCGCCACGCCGGCAGCTTGCGCGCGCTCGAAGGCCCAGCGCGCATCGGCCGGCAGCCGCTCCAGGTCGCCGGCGAAACCGAGCACCACCGGCCGGCCGGCCTGCTGCAGCTGCACCGCCGCCTCGAAACCGTCGCCGCCGTTGTTGCCCTGGCCGCAGGCGATCCAGATACGGCGCGCATGCGGCGCCAGGGCGCCCGCCAGACGGGCGGTGGCGGCGCCGGCGCGGGTCATCAGGATATGGGCCGCATCGTGGGCGAGCGCCGCCTGCTCCAGCACCTTGGTGGCGGTGACGTCGTAGAGCGGTTGGGAATGCTGGTGCGAGATGCGTGTGGTCATGGTGAGTCCGAAGCGGCGCTGGCCGGATGCTATACTCCTTGGGTTTCGCCCAATGGCGTGGCAGCTCTTTTCGGGCAGTCAGCAAGAGGGCGGAGCAAATCGCAAGCCGGGTCCCCCAAGGTGTCGCGATGCATCCCGCATCGTGATGAAGACCCGGTCTTTCAGACCCAACCTTCTGGAGTATTCACTATGTCCGCAACCATGCGCGAAATGCTGGAAGCCGGTGTCCATTTCGGCCACCAGACCCGCTTCTGGAACCCCAAGATGGCCCCGTACATCTTCGGCCATCGCAACAAGATTCACATCATCAACCTGGAAAAGACGCTCCCGCTCTTCCAGGAAGCCGAAAAGTTCGTCAAGCAGCTGGCTGCCAACCGCGGCACCATCCTGTTCGTCGGCACCAAGCGCCAGGCCCGTGAGCTGGTGGCCGAGGAAGCCCGCCGCGCCGGCGTGCCTTTCGTCGACCAGCGCTGGCTCGGCGGCATGCTGACCAACTTCAAGACGGTCAAGACCTCGATCAAGCGCCTGAAGGACCTCAAGGCCCAGCAGGAATCCGGCCTGACCGCACTGAGCAAGAAGGAACAACTGACCTTCTCGCGCGAAATCGCCAAGCTCGAAAAGGACATCGGCGGCATCCAGGACATGCCCGCCCTGCCGGACGCCATCTTCGTCATCGACGTCGGCTACCACAAGATCGCCATCTCGGAAGCCAAGAAGCTGGGCATTCCGCTGATCGGTGTGGTGGACTCCAACCACTCGCCCGAAGGCATCGACTACGTCATCCCCGGCAACGACGACTCGGCCAAGGCCGTGGCGCTGTACGCCAAGGGCATGGCTGACGCCGTGCTCGAAGGCCGCGCCAGCGCCGGCAACGAAATCGTGAAGACCGCGCCCGCTGCCGAAGCCGGCGACGAATTCGTCGAAGTCGAAGAAAGCGCCGCGCCCGCAGCCTGAGGCAGCGACGCGTCGTCGCCGCTCCGGCGTCAGGAAAGGGGCCTCATCGCCCCTTTTTTTTAGCCGGCTCGCAGGCGAAGTCACAGAAATTCAGAACTGAACCGCATACGGAGAAACAACAGATGGCTGCAATCACCGCAAGCATGGTCGCCGAGCTGCGCGCCAAGACCGACGCTCCCATGATGGAGTGCAAGAAGGCCCTGACCGAAGCCGAAGGCAATCTGGAAAAGGCCGAAGAGCTGCTGCGCGTCAAGCTGGGCAACAAGGCTGGCAAGGCCGCCGCCCGCGTGACCGCCGAAGGCGTGGTCACCAGCTACATCGACGGCAACACCGGCGCGCTGCTGGAAGTCAACTGCGAAACCGACTTCGTCACCAAGAACGACAGCTTCCTGGCCCTGTGCCGCGCCGCTGCCGAACTGGTCGCCAAGCACAACCCGGCCGACATCGCCGCCCTGGGGGCCCTGGCCTACGAACAGGACGGTTTCGGCCCCACCCTGGAAGACGTGCGCAAGGGCCTGATCGGCAAGATCGGCGAGAACATGTCCTTCCGCCGCTTCAAGTACTTCAGCGGCACCCCGCTGGCCGCCTACCTGCACGGCACCCGCATCGGCGTGGTCGTGGAGTTCGACGGTGATGCCGCCGCCGCCAAGGACGTCGCGATGCACATCGCCGCCATGAAGCCGGTCGCCCTGACCTCGGCCGACGTGCCCGCCGACCTGATCGAGAAGGAACGCGCGGTCGCCGCCGGCAAGGCAGAGGAAGACCGCAAGGTCGCCGAAGCCGCCGGCAAGCCGGTGCAGCCCGCCGAGATCGTCGCCAAGCGCATCGAAGGCGGCGTGCAGAAGTTCCTGAAGGAAGTCTCGCTGTTCAACCAGCCCTTCGTGAAGAACGACAAGCAGACCGTCGAAGCCATGCTCAAGGCCGCCGGCACCACCGTGAAGGGTTTCACCCTGTACGTGGTCGGTGAAGGCATCGAGAAGAAGGTCGACGACTTCGCCGCCGAAGTCGCCGCGCAGGTCGCAGCCGCCAAGGCAGCAGCCTGATACCGCACGCACGGCCGTCTCCCGCTTCGGTGGGAGACGGCCGTTGTTCCATCCAGAATCGTCCGCCGTTTTTTCCACCTCAGGAGTCCTCCATGTCAGATACCCCGCGGCCAGCCCTCAAGCGCATCCTGCTCAAGCTGTCCGGCGAGGCCCTGATGGGCGATGACGCCTTCGGCATCAACCAGGCCACCATCGTGCGCATGGTGCAGGAAGTGGCCGAAGTCTCGCGCCTGGGTGTGCAGGTGGCGGTGGTGATCGGCGGCGGCAACATCTTCCGCGGCGTCGCGGGCGGTGCCGTCGGCATGGACCGCGCCACGGCCGACTACATGGGCATGCTGGCCACCGTGATGAACGCGCTGGCCCTGGCCGACGCCATGGACAAGCAGGGCCTGACGGCCCGCGTGATGTCGGCCATCGCCATCGAGCAGGTGGTCGAGCCCTATGTGCGCCCCAAGGCGCTGCAGTACCTGGAAGAAGGCAAGGTCGTCGTGTTCGCCGCCGGCACCGGCAACCCCTTCTTCACCACCGACACGGCCGCGGCCCTGCGCGGTGCCGAGATCGGCGCCGAGCTGGTGCTCAAGGCCACCAAGGTCGACGGTGTCTACACCGCCGATCCGCACAAGGATCCCACGGCGACCCGGTATTCCCGCATCAGCTTCGACGACGCCATGTCGCAGAATCTGGGCATCATGGATGCCACCGCCTTCGCGCTGTGCCGCGACCAGAAGCTGCCGATCCGCGTCTTCTCCATCGTCAAGCACGGAGCGCTCAAGCGGGTGGTGATGGGCGAGGACGAAGGCACGCTGGTCCACGCCTGATTAGTCCGGAGATTGAGATGACCATTGCAGACATCAAGAAGACCGCCGAAGCCAAGATGGACCAGTCCATCGTCGCTTTCCAGAACAACCTCGGCAAGATCCGCACCGGCCGCGCCAACCCGGCGATGCTCGATGCGGTCCAGGTCGACTACTACGGCTCGCCGGTGCCGCTGAGCCAGGTGGCCAACCTGTCGCTGATCGACTCGCGCACCATCAGCGTCCAGCCCTGGGAAAAGGGCATGGGCCCGAAGATCGAGAAGGCCATCCGCGAAAGCGACCTGGGCCTGAACCCGGCCTCCATGGGCGACCTGATCCGCGTGCCGGTGCCGGCCATGAGCGAAGAGCGCCGCAAGGAAATGACCAAGCAGGTCCGCAGCGAAGGCGAGAGCGCCAAGATCGCCGTGCGCAACCTGCGCCGCGACGCCAACGATGCGGTCAAGAAGCTGGTCAAGGACAAGCTGGCTTCCGAAGACGAGCAGAAGCGCGCCGAGGCCGAGGTGCAGAAGGTCACCGACCACCACATCGCCGACATCGACAAGCGTGTGACCGCCAAGGAAGCCGAGATCATGGCGGTCTGAGGCGCCAGGCCTCGGACTCTCCATCCCCTTAGCCATGGGCGAGCCCTCCATTCCGCGCCACATCGCCATCGTGATGGACGGCAATGGCCGCTGGGCCACCCGGCGCCTGCTGCCGCGTGTGGCCGGGCACCGCCAGGGCGTGGAATCGCTCAAGCGCTGCATCGATGCCTGCATCGCCCGCGGCGTGGCGGTGCTGACCGTGTTCGCGTTCTCCTCCGAGAACTGGAAGCGCCCGGCCGACGAGGTGGGCGGCTTGTTCGAACTGCTGGCCAAGGCGCTGGCGCGCGAAGTGCCGCGGCTGCACCAGAGCGGCGTGCGCCTGTTCTTCGTGGGCGACCGCGCCGGCCTGTCGGACAAGGTGGCGGGCGGCTTCGGCGAGGCCGAGGCGCTGACCGCCGGCAACCGCAAGCTCACCCTCAACATCTGCTTCAACTACGGCGGCCGCTGGGACATCGTGCAGGCCGCCCAGGGCCTGGCCGGGCGCGGCGAGGCCATCACCGAAGCCAGCCTGCGCGGTTCGCTGTCGCTGTCGCATGTGCCGGATCCTGACCTGCTGATCCGCACCGGCGGCGAACAGCGCATCAGCAACTTCCTGTTGTGGCAATGCGCCTATTCGGAGCTGTTCTTCAGCGACCGCCTGTGGCCCGATTTCGACGAAGCGGCACTCGATGCCGCGATCACCGACTACCAGCGCCGCGAGCGCCGTTTCGGCTCCGTTCCCGCCCCTGCCTGCGTGGTGGGCGCATCCTGACATCCCGGCCGCTGCCCGCGGCCGGCCGCCTGCCGTAAAAGGACTTCTTCCATGCTCAAGCAGCGCATCCTCACCGCCATCGTCCTATTGGCGATCATTCTTTCGGCGCTGATCGTTTCCTCGCCCTTGCCCTTCTGCGCGGTGGCGGTGGCCGCCATCGCCGCGGCTTCCTGGGAATGGGCGCGGCTCAACGGCCTGCGCGACGTGGGCGCGCTGCTGGTGGCCATCGTGGTGCTGATCGCCTGCGTGCTGGGCTGGAAGGCGGGCCTGATGGCGCAGCCGATGCCGCTGCTGTGGACCATCGTCGGCGGCGCCTGGGTGCTGATCGCCGGCCTGCTCTTGCGCCGCGGCGTGCCCGGCTGGGCGCCGGTGCCGCAGCCGCTGCGCCTGGTGGGCGGGGTGGTGATGCTCTGGCTGGCCTGGCTGGCGATCGCGCAGGCGCGCTTTATCGGCGTGAATTTCCTCCTGTCGGTGATGACGCTGGTCTGGGTGGCCGACATCACCGCCTACTTCGCCGGCCGCGCCTTCGGCCTGAAGTTCACCCGCAACAAACTCGCGCCCTCCATCAGCCCCGGCAAGAGCTGGGAAGGCGTGTGGGGCGGCATGGCGGGCGTGCTGGTGCTGTCGGCGGTGTGGATCTGGGCGGACCGGGCCTACGGCCTGGCGCCGGTCAGCCTCTACAGCCTGCTGGCCGCGCGCGGCATCTGGCTGCTGGTGCCGGCGGTGATCTTCCTGGCCGCGATGAGTGTGGCCGGCGACCTGGTCGAATCCCTGGTCAAGCGCAGCGCCGGCGCCAAGGACAGCAGCCAGCTACTGCCCGGCCACGGCGGCGTGCTCGACCGCATCGATGCGCTGCTGCCCACCGTGCCCCTGGCGATGATGCTGGTCGCGGCGGTGTCGTCATGAACGCGGTGCTGGCCATGCCGGCGACGGCCCGCCGCCAGCGCCTGGCGGTGCTGGGCGCCACCGGCTCCATCGGCGCCAGCACGCTGGACGTGGTGGCGCGTCATCCGGAGCAGTTCGAGGTCTTCGCCCTGTGCGCCGGCAGCCAGGTGGATGCGCTGTTCGAGCTGTGCCTGCGCTTCCGCCCGGCCTATGCCGCCCTGGCCACCGAGGCGCATGCGGCCTTGCTGCGCGACAAACTCCAGGCCCATGGCCTGGCCACCAAGGTGCTGAGCGGCAACGCGGGCGTGGAGGAGATCGCCGCGCATCCCCAGGTCGATGCAGTGATGGCCGCCATCGTCGGCGCGGCCGGGCTCGGCCCCTGCCTGGCCGCGGCCCGCACCGGCAAACGCCTGCTGCTGGCCAACAAGGAAGCCATCGTCGTCGGCGGCCGTTTCTTCATGGACGCGGTGGCCGCCGGCGGCGCCACCCTGCTGCCGATCGACAGCGAGCATTCGGCCATCTTCCAGTCGCTGCCGGACGATCCGGCCACCTGGGACCGCCGCGTCGAGAAGATCATCCTCACCGCTTCCGGCGGCCCCTTCCGCGGCCGCGATCCGGCCAGCCTGAAGGCGGTCACGCCGGAGGAGGCCTGCGCCCATCCCAACTGGTCCATGGGCCGCAAGATCTCGGTGGACTCGGCCACCATGATGAACAAGGCACTGGAAGTCATCGAGGCGCGCCACCTGTTCGGCCTGCCGTCGGCGCGCATCGAGGTGGTGATCCATCCGCAGAGCATCGTGCATTCGCTGGTGCAATACCGCGACGGCTCGCTGGTCGCTCAACTCGGCAATCCGGACATGCGCGTGCCGATCGCCTACGGCCTGGCCTGGCCGGAACGGATCGAGAGCGGCACAAAGCGCCTGGATTTCTCCAGCGTCGCCGCCATGACCTTCGAGCCGCCCTCGGCCCAGCGCTACCCCGGCCTGCGCCTGGCCTGGGACGCGCTGGAAGGCCCGGACGGCACCACCGCCGTGCTCAACGCCGCCAACGAGGTGGCGGTGCAGGCCTTCCTGGACCGGCGCATCCGCTTCGACGAGATCCACGTCGTCAACCTGCGGACGCTCGAAGCGGTGTTGCCCGACGCGCCCGATTCGCTCGCCGCGCTGCTGGAACTGGATTCCCGCGCCCGCGCCGAGGCCGAGCATGCCGCCACGCGCCTGTCCGCCTGAGTCGCCGACAATGGCGGCTTCGGCCTGCGGGCCCTCCCGGGAGATTCGATGCTGATGACCGTCGTGGCCTTCCTCGTGGCGCTGGCCATCCTGATCGCCGTGCACGAGTACGGGCACTACCGCGTGGCGCGCGCCTGCGGCGTGAAGGTGCTGCGTTTTTCCATCGGCTTCGGCCCGGTCCTGCTGCGCTGGCAGAAACCCGGCTCGCCCACCGAGTTCACCCTGTCGGCGCTGCCCCTGGGCGGCTATGTGCGCATGCTCGACGAGCGCGAGGCGCCAGTCGATCCGGCCGAACGCCACCTGGCCTTCAACACTCAGCCGGTGGCCCGGCGCGCCGCCATCGTGGCCGCCGGCCCGGCCGCCAACCTGCTGCTGGCCATCGCCCTGTATGCAGCTGTCAGCTGGATCGGCACCGACGAGCCCGTCGCCCGCCTGGCCGAACCCGTGGCCGCTTCGGTGGCCGCCAAGGCCGGCCTGCGCGGCGGCGATGAAGTGCTCACCGTGGCCGCCCCCGGCGCCACGCCGGCTGTGGTGCGGTCCTTCGACGACCTGCACTGGCAGATGACCCGCGCCGCGCTGGAGGGCAGGGCGCTGTCGCTGGAAGTGGCCGGCCGCGACGGCGCGCGCCGCCATGTGGAGCTGCCGCTCGATCATCTGTCCAGCCGCGAGGCCGATGCCGCCATGGCGCGCGAGATCGGCATCCTCGGCCCCTTGACCACGCCGCTGGTCGGCGACGTGCAGGAAGGCGGCGCCGCCGCGGCCGGCGGCCTGAAGCGCGGAGACATCGTGCGCCGCATCGGCGACACCCCGGTGGCCGACGGCGTGCAGCTGCGCGACCTGATCCGCGCCGCGGTACGCGACGGCAAGCCGCTGCCGCAGCCCTGGGAAGTGGAACGCGCAGGTGCCACCGTGCGCCTGACCGTCACCCCGGCCGTCGTCACCGAGAACGGCAGCAGCTTCGGCCGCATCGGCGCTTACGTCGGCGGCCCGCCAGAAGTCGTGCGGGTGCGTTACGGCGTGGCCGAGGGCCTGTGGCGCGGCGTCACCCGCACCTGGGAAGTCTCCTCGCTCAGCCTGCGCATGATGGGCCGCATGGTGATCGGCGAAGCCTCGCTGAAGAACCTCTCCGGCCCGCTGACCATCGCCGACTACGCCGGCCGTTCGGCCAAGCTCGGCATCGTGCAGTACCTGGTGTTCCTGGCCCTGATCAGCGTCAGCCTGGGTGTGCTCAACCTGCTGCCGCTGCCGGTGCTCGACGGCGGCCACCTCGTGATGTATGCCTGGGAGGCCATCACCGGCAGGGGCGTTTCCGAGGCCTGGCTCAGCCGCCTGCAGCGCGGCGGCGTGGCGGTGCTGCTGCTGGCGATGTCGATCGCGCTGTTCAACGACGTCAGCCGCATCTTTGGTTGAGCGGAGCGTTTTGCACCTTCTCTCACGCGACTTTGCAGGCGATGAACCTGTATCCGTGTCGGCGGCCGCGCCGGCCTCCGTCATAATCCCGCGTTGACCGTGACCGACAGTCGCGGTCGCCGGCACATTTTCCTCTCCGCGTACATGAAGCAAAACATCTTCGGTTTTCGCCTGAAGGCCGCCTCCGCGGTGGCCGCACTGCTGTTCGCAGCGCAGGCTGCCTGGGCCATCGATCCCTTCACTCTCGCCGATATCCGCGTCGAAGGCCTGCAGCGCGTGGAGCCGGGCACCGTGTTCGCCTCGCTGCCGTTCCGGGTGGGCGACAACTACAACGACGAGAAGGGCGCTGGCGCCATCCGTTCGCTGTTCGCCCTGGGCCTGTTCAAGGACGTGCGCCTGGAAGCCCGCGGCAATGTGCTGACCGTCATCGTCGAGGAACGTCCCACGGTGGCCGGCATCGACTTCGCCGGTGCCAAGGAATTCGACAAGGACACCCTGAAGAAGGCCATGCGCGACATCGGCCTGACCGAAGGCCGCCCCTTCGACAAGGCCCTGGCCGACCGCGCCGAGCAGGAGTTGAAGCGCCAGTACGTCAACCGCAGCCTCTACGGCGCCGAGATCGTCACCACGGTCACGCCGATCGAGCGCAACCGCGTCAACCTCACCTTCACCGTGAGCGAAGGCGAGCCGGCCCGCATCAAGGACATCCGCATCACCGGCGCCAAGGCCTTCAGCGAAGGCACCCTGAAGGGCCTGTTCGACCTGGACACCGGCGGCTGGCTGAGCTGGTACACCAAGTCCGACCGCTACGCCCGCGCCAAGCTCAACGCCGACCTGGAAACCCTGCGCTCCTACTACCTGCAGCGCGGCTACATGGAGTTCCGCGTCGATTCGACGCAGGTCGCCATCTCGCCCAACAAGCAGGACATCAGCGTGACGATCAACGTCACCGAAGGCCAGCGCTACGTGGTCTCGGGCGTGAAGCTCGAAGGCAACTACCTGGGCCGCGAGGAAGAGTTCAAGTCCCTGGTCAAGATCGTGCCCGGCGAGCCCTACAACTCCGAGCAGGTCGCGCAGACCACCAAGGCCTTCACCGACCACTTCGGCGCCTTCGGCTTCGCCTTCGCCCGGGTCGAGCCGGTGCCCGACATCGACCGCGCCAACAACCGCGTCGCCCTGGTGCTGCAGGCCGAGCCCTCGCGCCGCGCCTATGTGCGCCGCATCTCGGTGGCCGGCAACAACCGCACCCGCGACGAAGTGGTGCGCCGCGAGTTCCGCCAGTTCGAATCCAGCTGGTTCAACGGCGACAAGATCAAGCTCTCGCGCGACCGCATCGACCGCCTGGGCTACTTCAGCTCGGTCGACATCGAGACGCAGGACGTGGCCGGCTCGCCCGACCAGGTCGACGTGGTGGTCAACCTGGTGGAAAAGCCCACCGGCAGCCTGTCGCTGGGCGCCGGCTTCTCCAGCGCCGAGAAGGTCGCGCTGACCTTCGGCATCAAGCAGGAAAACGTCTTCGGCACCGGCAACTACCTGGGCATCGACGTCAACACCAGCAAGTACAACCGCGCCATCGTGCTGAGCACGACCAACCCGTACTTCACGCCGGATGGCATCTCACGAACCATCGACCTGTACACCCGCTCCTCGCGTCCCTACCAGGACCAGGGCGGCAACTACCGGCTGCTGACCTCCGGCGCCAGCATGCGTTTCGGCGTGCCCTTCAGCGAACTCGACACCGTGTTCTTCGGCGCCGGCGCCGAGCGCACCGAGATCAAGCCGGGCACCAACATCCCGGCGAGCTACCTGTCCTATGCGGAGCAGGTCGGCTACGTGAGCTACTCGGTGCCGCTGACCGTGGGCTGGGCCCGCGACAGCCGCGACAGCGCGCTCTCGCCCAGCAGCGGCCGCTACCAGCGTTTCAACTCCGAACTCGGCGTGGCCGGCGATGCCCGTTACGTGCGCGGCAACTACCAGTTCCAGCAGTACTACCCGATCACCAAGAAGTACACCCTGGCGCTCAACTCCGAACTCGGCGCCGGCAAGGGCCTGAACGGCCTGCCGTTCCCCATCTTCAAGAACTTCTACTCCGGCGGCCTGGGTTCGGTGCGTGGTTTCGAGCAGGGCACGCTGGGCCCGCGCGACGTGACCGGCGCCTCGGTCGGCGGCGCCAAGAAGATCACCCTGAACGCCGAGGTCTCGGCGCCGTTCCCCGGCGCCGGCAACGACCGCACCCTGCGTATCTTCGGCTTCACCGACGTCGGTAATGTCTACGGCGAGAACCAGCGCTTCGACTTTGGTGAAATGCGCGCCTCGGTCGGCCTGGGCCTGAGCTGGGTATCCCCGGTCGGCCCTCTGCGAATCGCCATTGCCAACCCGGTCCGCAAGGAGCCGGGCGATAGAATCCAGAAGTTCCAATTCCAGATCGGAAGCTCTTTCTAATGAACGCTTTTATCCGCCAAGGCGCCATCGGTGCCCTGCTTGCGGCGGCAGCCTGCGCGGCCCCCGCCCAGGCAGACGATTTCCGCGTCGGCTTTGTCAATACCGACCGCATCTTCCGCGAGGCCACGCCCGCCAAGGCTGCCCAGTCCAAGCTCGAACAGGAATTCTCCAAGCGCGAGAAAGACCTGCAGGACCTGGGCGCCACCCTGAAGGCGGCCACCGACAAGTTCGAAAAAGAAGCGCCCACGCTCAGCGATGGCCAGCGCGCCACCCGCCAGCGTGGCCTGGTCGAGCAGGACCGCGATTTCCAGCGCAAGCGCCGCGAGTTCCAGGAAGACCTGAACTCCCGCAAGAACGAGGAACTCCAGCAGGTGCTGGAGCGCGCCAACCGCGTGGTCCGTCAGGTCGCCGAGACCGAGAAGTACGACGTCATCCTGCAGGAAGCCGTCTACATCAACCCCAAGTACGACATCACCGACCGCGTCATCAAGGCGCTGAACTCGGCCGGCACCACGACGACCGCTCCGGCGTCCAAGTAAACCCGTGGCCTCGTCTGCCGCGAGCGGCGGCAGCGCCGCCACCCTGAGCCTGCAGCAGCTGGTCGCCGAACTCGGCGGCGAGCTGCACGGCGACGGCCAGGTGCTTGTCCGCGGCATCGCACCGCTGGAGACGGCGGGCCCGGGCGATATCGCCTTTCTCAGCCATCCCCGCTACGCCCAGCAGCTGGCCGCCTCGCAGGCGGCCTGCGTGATCGTGGCGCCGGCCATGGCCGATGCGGCCCGCGAGCGCGGCGCCTGCATCGTCACCGAAGCCCCCTATGTGTACTTCGCACAGCTCACGCAGCTGTGGAAGCGGCGCCTGGGCAGCGGCCGGCCGGCGGGCATCCATCCCAGCGCGGTGGTCGATCCTTCGGCTCTAGTGCATCCCACCGCTTCCATCGGGCCGCTGTGCGTGGTGGAGCGGGGTGCCTCGATCGGTGTCGATACCGTTCTCGCCTCGCGTGTCACCGTGGGCGAATACTGCAGCATCGGCGCACGCGGCATCCTGCATGCCGGCGTGGTGATCGGCGCCGACGGCTTCGGCTTCGCCTTGCACCAGGGCGAGTGGATCAAGATCGAGCAGCTGGGCGCGGTGCGCATCGGCGACGACGTGGAGATCGGCGCCAACAGCTGCATAGACCGCGGCGCGCTCGAAGACACGGTGATCGAGGATGGCGTCAAGATCGACAACCTGGTGCAGATCGCCCACAACGTGCGCATCGGCCGCCACAGCGCGCTGGCCGGCAATGCCGGCGTGGCGGGCAGCGCGCGCATCGGCGAGCACTGCACGGTCGGCGGCGGCGCGGTGGTGCTCGGCCACCTGACACTGGCCGACAACGTGCACATCTCGGCCGCCTCCACGGTCATGCGCTCCATCCTCCAGCCCGGCCAGTACAGCGGCGTCTTTCCCATCGACGACAATAAGAGCTGGGAAAAGAACGCCGCCACGCTGCGGCAACTCCACAAGCTGCGCGAGCGCATCAAGTCGCTCGAGCAGCATCTCCAGAACAAAGACACCTGAAGCCTTCGATGTTGGACATCCACCAGATCCTCAAGCAGCTGCCCCACCGTTACCCCATCCTGCTGGTGGACCGGGTTCTCGAGCTGGAAAAGGGCAAACGCATCCTGGCGCTGAAGAACGTCACGATCAACGAGCCCTTCTTCACCGGGCACTTCCCGCACCGCCCGGTGATGCCGGGCGTGCTGATCCTCGAAGCCATGGCCCAGGCCGCCGCGCTGCTGGCCTTCGACACCCTGGGCGTGGTGCCGGACGACAAGACCGTCTACTACTTCGCCGGCATCGACGGCGCGCGTTTCAAGCGCCCGGTGGAGCCGGGCGACCAGCTGCGCATGGAGGTCTCGCTGGAGCGCATGAAGGCCGGCATCTTCAAGTTCAAGGGCACCACCCGCGTGGGCGAGGACATCGCCTGCGAAGCCGAGCTGATGTGCACCATGCGGACCATCGCCTGATCTCAGCCGGCAGGAGCAGGGCGTGAATCCATCCATCCATCCGACCGCGCTGGTGGCGCCGGGCGCGCAGATCGACGGCACGGTCGAGATCGGCCCCTACACCGTGATCGGCCCGCACGTGAAGATCGGCGCGGGCACCACCGTGGGCGCCCATTGCGTGATCGAGGGCCACACCACCATCGGCCGCGACAACCGCATCTTCCAGTTCAATTCGCTGGGCGCGGTGCCGCAGGACAAGAAGTACGCGGGCGAGCCCTGCGAACTGGTGATCGGTGACCGCAACACCATCCGCGAGTTCTGCACCTTCAACATCGGCTCGCCCGGTGGCGGCGCCGTCACGCGGGTGGGCGACGACAACTGGATCATGGCCTATGTGCACCTGGCGCATGACGTGCTGGTGGGCAACCACACCATCTTCGCCAACAACTCGCAGCTGGCAGGGCATGTGGAAGTGGGCGACTGGGTGATCCTGGGCGGCTTCACCGTGGTGCACCAGTTCGTGCGCATCGGCGCCCACGGCATGACGGCCATGTGTTCGCTGCTCTTCGCCGACCAGCCGCCCTTCGTGATGAGCCAGGGCCAGCCGGCCGGCGCCCGTTCGATGAACTTCGAAGGTCTGCGCCGCCGTGGTTTCTCGCCCGAGCGCATCGCGGCCGTGAAGGCCATGCACAAGGCGCTGTACCGCGACGGCCTCACGCTGGAGGAGTCGCAGAAGCGCATCGCCGAGCTGCCCGGGCGTTTCGTCGGCTCCGAGGGCGACGTGGCCATGATGCTGGACTTCCTGCGCACCGCCTCGCCGCAGCGCGGCATCGTCCGCTAGCGCCATGGTCTCTCCTGTACCGGCGCACCTGCAGGCCGCGCTGGTCGCGGGCGAGACTTCCGGCGATCTGCTTGCCGGGCTGATGCTGGACGGGCTCAAGACCCGCTGGCCCGACATGTCCAGCGCCGGCATCGGCGGCCCGCAAATGGGCAGGCGCGGCTTCGAGGCCTGGTGGCCCAGCGACAAGCTGGCCGTGCGCGGCTATGTCGAAGTGCTGCGCCACTACCGGGAAATCGTCGGCATCCGCCGCCAGCTGCGCGATCGGCTGCTGCAGGACAAACCCGATGTCTTCATCGGCGTGGACGCGCCCGATTTCAATCTCGACCTGGAAGCCGACCTCAAGGCCGCCGGCATCCCCTGCGTGCATTTCGTCGCGCCTTCGGTCTGGGCCTGGCGGCCCGAGCGGGTGGAGAAGATCCGGCGCAGCACCGACCATGTGCTGTGCATCTTTCCCTTCGAGCCCGAGCTGCTGGCCCGACACGGCATTTCGGCGAGCTACGTCGGCCATCCGCTGGCCAACATGATCCCGCTGCAGCCCGACCGTGCAGACGCCCGCGCCGCGCTGGGCCTGCCGGCGGATGCCGAAGTGTTGGCCGTGCTGCCCGGCAGCCGCGCCTCCGAGGTGCAGTACCTGGCGCGCCGCTTCTTCGATGCCTGCAAGCTGCTGCGGGCCGAGCGGCCCGGGATGCGATTCGTCGTCCCGGCGATCCCCGCCCTGCGTGAGCGCATCGCCCAGGTCGCCGCGCAGGCCGGCATGGCCGAGTCGATCCAGATCGTCGAAGGCCGCTCCCACCAGGTGCTGGCCGCCTGCGACGCCACGCTGATCGCCAGCGGCACCGCCACCCTGGAGGCCGCGCTGTTCAAGCGCCCCATGGTCATCGCCTACAACATGCACTGGCTGAGCTGGCGCCTGATGGCCCCCAAGCGCCTGCAACCCTGGGTGGGCCTGCCCAACATCCTGTGCCGCGAATTCGTGGTGCCCGAGCTGCTGCAGGACCAGGCCACGCCGCGTGCCATGGCCGATGCGGTCTTGGCATGGCTGGCGTCTCCCGGGAAAATCGCGGCGCTCACCGAACGATTCACCGCGCTGCACCACGAGCTGCTGCGCGACACGCCCACGCTTTGCGCAGATGCCCTCCAGAAAGTCCTTGAAAACCGCTGAACAGGTGTCCCTGTCCTGGGACGTCCCCGGCCTGGTGGCCGGCGTGGACGAGGCCGGCCGCGGCCCGCTGGCCGGCCCGGTGGTGGCGGCGGCCGTCATCCTCGACGAGCCCAGCCGCATCCGCGGCCTGGCCGATTCCAAGGTGCTGACGGCCCTGCAGCGCGAACGCCTCTACGACCAGATCCGCGAACGGGCGCTGTGCTGCGCCATCGGCGTGGCCAGCGTCGAGGAGATCGACGGCATCAACATCCTGCAGGCCACCATGCTGGCGATGCGCCGGGCGGTCGAGGGCCTGCGGCTGAAGCCCGCCAAGGTGCTGGTCGACGGCAACCGCCTGCCCACGCTGGATGTGCTGGCCGAGGCCATCGTCAAGGGCGATGCGCTGGTCAAATCGATCTCGGCCGCCTCCATCCTGGCCAAGGTGCACCGCGACCGGCTGTGCGTGGAACTCGACCTGCAATATCCGCATTACGGCTTTGCCCGCCACAAGGGCTATGGCACGGCTGAACACCTGGCCGCGCTGCGCCAGCACGGCGCCTGCGAGCATCACCGGCGTTCCTTCTCGCCGGTGGCGGCGGTGCATCTGGCCGCGAGTACGCCGCTGCCGCTGGCCGTGCCGGCGCTGATGCCTTCTGACGATCCCCTGCTCAAACCCGTGATCCCGCCGCTGCGCCGGCGCGTGGTACGTGGCACGAGCGCCGCATGAACGAAGAAGCGCTGTTCATCGCCTCGCGCGACAACCCGCTGGTGCGCGAACTGCGCAAGCTGGCCCAGGACAACCACGCCTACCGCAAGCTGGGCCGGGTCTGGCTCGAAGGCGACCATCTCTGCCGCGCCGCGCTGCTGCGCGGCTGGCGGCCGGCCACGGCGGTGTTCGGCGAAAGCGCCTGGCCGCGCTGGCGCGGCGAGTTCGGCGGCGCGGCTGTCCGCAATGTGATCGTGGCCGACAAGCTGCTGGGCGAGATCAGCAGCCTGGAGTCGCCTTCGCCCATGGGATTCCTCGTCGAGCTGCCGGCCTCGGGCACGGTCGATCCGCAAGGGGCCGCGGTCGTTCTCGACCGGGTGCAGGACGCCGGCAACGTCGGCTCCATCCTGCGCAGCGCCGCGGCTTTCGGTTTTGCGCAGGTGCTGGCGATCAAGGGCACGGCCGCGCTGTGGTCACCCAAGGTGCTGCGCGCCGGCATGGGGGCGCATTTCGGGCTGCAGCTCTTGGAAGGCCTGGCGCTGGAAGACATCGCCCGCCTGCGTGTGCCGGTGCTGGCGACCAGCTCGCACGGCGGCGAACTGCTGCACCGCGCGCCCATGCCATGGCCCTGCGCCTGGCTGCTGGGCCACGAAGGGCAGGGCGTCTCGGCCGAGCTGGAGGCACTGGCCTCGCAGCGCATCCGCATCGCCCAGCCAGGCGGCGAGGAGTCGCTCAACGTGGCAGCGGCCGCCGCGATCTGCCTGCACGCCAGCGGCGCCGCGCGCTGACCCGGGCGGCACGCGTCATGCGTGCTGTGCATGGATGGATGCCTCCTGAGCCCGGGGCGGCTAGTCCACAGAGGCTATAATCGGGGGCTTTCCCTCAATCGCGTCGCCTCCCGCGCCAAAGCCTTCTCCCTCCAGACGAGCAGCCACTTCGGGCCTTCTTTGCAAGGCCGGAAGCCGCGCCGGGCGACCGTAACCATTCGGAGAACCCCGTGCTCTTGTCTCTCAAGGGAAAATTCCCATCCGCCATCCTGGCGCTTGCAGACGGCACAGTCTTTCTCGGCCAATCGATCGGAGCCACCGGCTCCACCGTCGGCGAAGTGGTGTTCAACACCGCGATGTCCGGCTACCAGGAAATCCTCACCGACCCCAGCTATTGCCAGCAGATCGTCACCCTGACGTATCCGCACATCGGCAACTACGGCGTCAACGACGAGGACATCGAAGCCGACAAGGTCTATGCCGCCGGCCTGATCATCCGCGACCTGCCGCTGGTCGCCTCCAACTTCCGCAAGACCCTCACGCTCAACCAGTACCTGGTGCGCGAGAACACGGTCGCCATCGCCGGCATCGACACCCGCCAGCTCACCCGCCACCTGCGCAGCAAGGGCGCGCAGAACGGCTGCATCGTCGGCCTGCCGGTCGGCGAGGAAGCCACGCAGGCGCAGATCACCCGTGCCGTCGCCCAGGCCAAGGGCGCGCCCAACATGGCCGGCCTGGACCTGGCCAAGGTCGTCAGCGTGAAGCAGCCCTACGAGTGGACCCAGACCGAGTGGAAGCTCGGCCAGGGCTACGGCATGCAGATCGCGCCGCGCCACCATGTGGTGGCCTTCGACTTCGGCGTGAAGAAGAACATCCTGCGCATGATCGCCGAGCGCGGCGCGCAGATCACCGTGGTGCCGGCGGAGACCAGCGCGGCCGATGTGCTCAAGCTCGCACCCGATGGCGTCTTCCTGGCCAACGGCCCCGGCGATCCGGAGCCCTGCGACTACGCGGTGCGCGCCGCGCGCGAGCTGATCGAGGCCGGCGTGCCCACTTTCGGCATCTGCCTGGGCCACCAGATCATGGCCCTGGCCATGGGCGCCAAGACCTACAAGATGAAGTTCGGCCACCACGGCGCCAACCATCCGGTCAAGGACCTGGACAACGGCCGGGTCAGCATCACCAGCCAGAACCACGGCTTCGCGGTCGATGCCGAATCGCTGCCCGCCACCCTGCGGCCCACCCACATCAGCCTGTTCGACAACACGCTGCAAGGCCTGGCCCATGTGTCCAAGCCCGCCTTCTGCTTCCAGGGACATCCGGAAGCCTCGCCCGGTCCGCACGATATTTCCTATCTGTTCGACCGTTTCGCAGCCCTGATGGACAAGCAGAAAAATGCCTAAGCGCCTAGACCTCAAAAGCATCCTCATCATCGGCGCCGGCCCGATCGTCATCGGCCAGGCCTGCGAGTTCGACTACTCCGGCGTGCAGGCCTGCAAGGCGCTGCGCGAGGAGGGCTACAAGGTCATCCTGATCAACAGCAATCCCGCCACGATCATGACCGACCCGGCCACGGCCGACGTCACCTACATCGAGCCCATCACTTGGCAGACGGTCGAGAAGATCATTGCCAAGGAACGCCCCGACGCCATCCTGCCCACCATGGGCGGCCAGACCGCGCTGAACTGCGCCCTCGATCTGTGGCACAACGGCGTGCTGGACAAATACAAGGTCGAGCTGATCGGCGCCACGCCCGAAGCCATCGACAAGGCCGAGGACCGCCTGAAGTTCAAGGACGCGATGACCAAGATCGGCCTGGGCTCGGCCCGGTCGGGCATCGCCCATTCGATGGACGAGGCCTGGGCCGTGCAGAAGGGCCTGGGTTTCCCGACCGTGATCCGCCCCAGCTTCACGCTGGGCGGCACCGGCGGCGGCATCGCCTACAACGCCGAAGAGTTCGAAGTCATCTGCAAGCGCGGCCTGGAAGCCTCGCCCACCAACGAGCTGCTGATCGAGGAATCGCTGCTCGGCTGGAAGGAATACGAGATGGAAGTGGTCCGCGACAAGGCGGACAACTGCATCATCGTCTGCTCCATCGAGAACCTGGACCCGATGGGCGTGCACACCGGCGACTCGATCACCGTGGCGCCCGCCCAGACGCTCACCGACAAGGAATACCAGATCCTGCGCAACGCCTCGCTGGCCGTGCTGCGCGAGATCGGCGTGGACACCGGCGGCTCCAACGTGCAGTTCTCGATCAACCCGAAGGACGGCCGCATGGTCGTCATCGAGATGAACCCGCGGGTCTCGCGTTCCTCCGCGCTGGCGTCCAAGGCCACCGGTTTCCCGATCGCCAAGGTCGCGGCCAAGCTGGCCATCGGCTACACGCTCGACGAGCTGCGCAACGACATCACCGGCGGCGCCACGCCGGCCAGCTTCGAGCCCAGCATCGACTACGTGGTCACCAAGATCCCGCGTTTTGCCTTCGAGAAGTTCCCCACGGCCGACAGCCGCCTGACCACCCAGATGAAGTCGGTCGGCGAAGTCATGGCCATGGGCCGCACCTTCCAGGAGTCCTTCCAGAAAGCCCTGCGCGGCCTGGAAGTGGGCGTGGACGGCATGAACGAGAAGACCAAGGACCGCGAGGTCCTGGAAAAGGAACTCGGCGAGCCCGGCCCCGAGCGCATCTGGTACGTGGGCGATGCCTTCGGCCTGGGCATGAGCGTGGACGAGGTCTTCGCGCTGACCAAGATCGACCCCTGGTTCCTGGTGCAGATCGAGGAGATCGTGAAGATCGAGCTCGAACTCGACGAACTCGCCGCCTCCAAGGGCGAGGGCGCGCTGGCATCGCTGGACGCCGTCACGCTGCGCACGCTGAAGTCCAAGGGCTTCTCCGACCGCCGCCTGGCCAAGCTGCTGCACACCAGCGAGAAGGCGGTGCGCGAAGCCCGCCGCGCCCTGCGGGTGCGCCCGGTCTACAAGCGGGTGGACACCTGCGCCGGCGAGTTCGCCACCGACACCGCCTACATGTACTCGACCTACGAGGACGAGTGCGAGGCGGCGCCCACCGGCAACAAGAAGATCATGGTGCTGGGCGGCGGTCCCAACCGCATCGGCCAGGGCATCGAGTTCGACTACTGCTGCGTGCATGCCGCACTCGCCATGCGCGAGGACGGCTACGAGACCATCATGGTCAACTGCAATCCCGAGACCGTCTCCACCGACTACGACACCTCCGACCGCCTGTACTTCGAGCCGCTGACGCTGGAAGACGTGCTCGAGATCGTCGACAAGGAAAAGCCGGTCGGCGTGATCGTGCAGTACGGCGGCCAGACGCCGCTCAAGCTCGCCCTCGGCCTGGAAGCCGAAGGCGTGCCGATCATCGGCACCACGCCGGACATGATCGACGCGGCCGAAGACCGCGAACGCTTCCAGAAGCTGCTGCAGGACCTGGGCCTGCGCCAGCCGCCCAACGCCACCGCGCGCACCGAGCCGGAAGCGCTGGAAAAGGCCGCCGCCCTGGGCTACCCCCTGGTGGTGCGGCCCAGCTATGTGCTGGGCGGCCGTGCCATGGAAATCGTGCACGAGCAGCGCGACCTGGAGCGCTACATGCGCGAGGCGGTGAAGGTCAGCAACGATTCCCCGGTGCTGCTGGACCGCTTCCTCAACGACGCCATCGAATGCGACGTGGACTGCATCCGCGACAACACCGGCGCCACCTTCATCGGCGGCGTGATGGAGCACATCGAGCAGGCCGGCGTGCACTCGGGCGACTCGGCCTGTTCGCTGCCGCCTTACTACCTGTCGGCCGCCACGGTCGACGAGTTGAAGCGCCAGTCGGCCGCCATGGCCGGCGCGCTCAACGTGGTCGGGCTGATGAACGTGCAGTTCGCCATCCAGCAGGTCGATGGCGAGGACGTGATCTTCGTGCTGGAAGTCAACCCGCGTGCCTCGCGCACCGTGCCCTTCGTCAGCAAGGCCACCGGCGTGCAGCTGGCCAAGGTGGCGGCGCGCTGCATGGCCGGCCAGTCGCTGGCCTCGCAGGGCGTGACCAAGGAAGTCAACCCGCCGTACTTCAGCGTGAAGGAAGCCGTCTTCCCCTTCGTGAAGTTCCCGGGCGTGGACACCATCCTCGGCCCCGAGATGAAGTCCACCGGCGAAGTCATGGGCGTGGGCAAGACCTTCGGCGAAGCCTTCGTGAAGAGCCAGCTCGGCGCCGGCACCAAGCTGCCGCGCGAAGGCAAGGTCTTCCTGACGGTGAAGAACAACGACAAGCCGCGCACCGTGGAAGTGGCGCGCCAGCTGGTCGAGCTGGGCTTCACCCTGGTCGCGACCAAGGGCACGGCAGCCGCCATCTCGGCGGCCGGCATCCCGGTGGAGACGGTCAACAAGGTCACCGAAGGCCGTCCGCATGTGGTCGACATGATCAAGAACAACGAGATCGTGATGGTGGTCAACACGGTCGAGGAACGCCGCAACGCGATCTCCGACTCGCGCCAGATCCGCACCTCCTCGCTGCTGGCCCGTGTCACCACCTTCACCACCATTTCGGGTGCCGAGGCGGCGGTCGAGGGCCTGGCCCATGTGGACGGGCTGGGCGTGATCTCGGTGCAGGAAATGCACGCGCAGCTGATCGCCTGACCGGAAGGAGCGCGGCCGTGGAAAAGCAGATCCTCGAACTCGACCTGGCGGACTGGAAGGCGGCCGAGGCCGATCCGGCCCTGATCGCCGCGGTCGAGGCCGGCAAGGTGCTGTACTTCCCGCGGCTGCACTTCACGCTCTGGCCGCAGGAGGCAGCGCTGCTGCGGCCCGACATGCTGGCCGAGGGCAAACGCAACATCAGCCTGGATGCGCAGGGCCAGCTCAAGGGCGCGGCCGGCAGCGCCGAGGAACAGAAGGATCTCGCCGCGATGGTCGGCCGCTTCCGCGCCAACGCCGTGGCGCTGGTGCACGGCCTGCTGCCGGATTACCGGCCGCATCTGCGCCTGGCGCCGACCAGCTTCCGGCCCACCCAGGTCGAGAGCCGCACCCAGTCCTGGCGTGCCGACGACAAGCGCCTGCATGTGGATGCCTTCCCCTCGCGGCCCAACCGCGGCGAGCGCATCCTGCGGGTCTTCGCCAACGTCAACCCGATGGGCCAGCCCCGCGTGTGGCGCGTGGGCGAGCCTTTCGAGGACGTGGCCCGCCGCTTCCTGCCCAAGGCCAGGCCGTACGCGCGCTGGCAGGCCAAGCTGCTGCAGAAGATCGGCGTCACCAAGTCGCTGCGCAGCGAATACGACCACCTGATGCTGCAGCTGCACGACGGCATGAAGGGCGATGCGCTCTACCAGCAGAACGCGCCGCAGGCCACCATGCCCTTCGCGGCCGGATCGGCCTGGGTGTGCTTCTCCGACCAGACGCCGCATGCCGTCATGGGCGGCCAGTTCATGCTGGAGCAGACCCTGCATCTGCCGCCCGAGGCGCAATACAATGTGGCGTCCAGTCCGCTTGCAATCCTGACGCGGCTGGCGGGGCACCCGCTGATTCCCTAGCGTTCAGCGCCCCTCACGCATTCATCGCCGGACCATCGAAGTCCGGCGTTTTGTTTTTGGAGAGTAGAACCACATGGCCAACACCATCCCGATCACCAAGCGCGGAGCCGAAAAACTGAAGACCGAGCTGCACCAGCTCAAGACGGTGGAGCGTCCGGCCATCATCCAGGCCATCGCCGAGGCACGTGCCCAGGGCGACCTGAGCGAGAACGCCGAGTACGACGCCGCCAAGGACCGCCAGGGCTTCATCGAAGGCCGCATCCAGGAGGTGGAGGGCAAACTGTCGGCCGCGCAGATCATCGATCCCACCGCGCTCGACGCCGAAGGCCGCGTGGTCTTTGGTGCCACGGTCGAACTGGAAGACGAGGACTCCGGCGACAAGGTCACCTACCAGATCGTGGGCGAGGACGAGGCCGACCTGAAGCTGGGCCTGATCAACGTCTCCAGCCCCATCGCCCGCGCCCTCATCGGCAAGCACGAAGGCGATGTCGCCAGCGTGCAGGCGCCGGGCGGCGTGCGCAACTACGAGATCGTCGCGGTCCGCTACGCCTGAGGCCATGATCCAGAACCGCCGCTTCTGCACCCTGGCGGCCGGCCTCTGGTGGGGCAGCCTGTCCACGCTGGGTTTCTTCGTGGTGCCCATGCTGTTCGCCCATCTGCAACCGGTGGCCGTGGCCGGCGGCATGGCGGCGCGGCTCTTCAGCGGCCAGACCTGGATCTCGGTCGTCTGCGCCATGCTGCTGATCGTGGCGTCGCGCGGGCGGGGCAGGGCGCAGGAAGACGGCGCCGCGGCGCCCCAGGACTACGGCTGGATCGCCCTGGTGCTGGCCGGCCTGCTGCTGGCCCTGCTGTCGGAATTCGCGGTGGCTCCGCGCATCGTGGCGCGGGAGAACCTGCGCCTGTGGCATTCGGTCGGCACCGGCCTCTATGTCGTGCAATGGGCCTGCGCCGGCCTGTGCTTTTGGCGCCTGCTCAGGCCTTCCAGTAATCCGCCACCCAGCCAGCCGGCTTGATGAAGCGGAAGCGCCGGTTGCGCTGGCCGTGCAGGGCATCCGGCGGATTGCATTCGCCGTGGAAGATCACCACCCGTGCATCGGCCGGAATCGACGGCTCCTGGAAGTAGTTGAACGGCCAGTGCGGGATGCTGTGGTACTTGAAGCTCGGGCACCAGCGCGCGGGCCAGTACTTCAGCTTGCCCTGGCGGTGCAGGTAGTCCGACAGATAGGCCTGCTCGTTGCGGAACTTCAGGCGGATCTCGTCTTCGTGTGCGTGGAAATAACTCAGCACGTCCGGATGCGCCCCGATCTCGAAGCGGTACACCGATGAGTTGCCGGTGATGCGCCAGGGCCGCTTGTAGTCCTTGATGATCAGGAACTCGCCCGGCTGGCTGAAGAAGCCGTCGAGGCTGCCCACCACCACCACGTCCACGTCGAGATAGAGCGCCGTGCCCTTCAGGCCGTGCAGATCGGCACTGAAGGTGCTGAGCTTGCGCCAGGCGCGGTCGGGCACGCCTGGCTTCTCGGGCTTGATCGGCATCTGCGGCAGGGGCAGGCATGTCACCTCCGGCCGGATGCCCACGGCGTCGTCCGTGAGGCAGACGAAAGTGAAATCGCCGCTCAGATGGCGGCGCACCATGCCGTAGAGGTTGTTGACGTATTCGGGGCCGTATTTCGTGCCCCACTTCATGCACAGCACATGGCGCTGGCCTGCGGTCGCTTGCATCGCGCCGGCTCCTTGTTCGCTCGGCTTCAGTCGGGCTGATTCTTCTTGACGGACTTCTGCAGCACCTTGATGCGCTTGACCTGGCCGCCGGGCGTCAGGCGCTGGTTGCCCAGCACACGCAGGGTCTTGACCTCGGGGCGCTGGCCGCCGCGGCCGTACTTCAGCACCTTCACGTCGCGCGGGCCGGGCATGCGGTCCTCGCCGGAGGCGGCTTCACGCACCTTCTCGACCGGCGGGCGCCACAGCACCAGCAGCTTGCCGATGTGCTGGATCGGGGCGGCGTTCAGGTCGGCGGAGAGCGTCTGGAACAGCAGTTCCCGCGCGGTTCGGTCTTCGGCGGAGACACGCACCTTGATCAGGCCGTGGGAGTTGAGCGCGTTGTCGATCTCCTTCTGCACGGCGGGCGTCAGGCCGTCGGAGCCGACGATGACCACGGGGTCGAGATGGTGGGCATCGGCGCGTTTTTCGCGACGTTCGGCGGGGGTCAGTGAAATCTGGGGCATGGCCGTATTATCCAAGCTTATGTATATGTTCCCTAAAGTGCCTTTTTGCGCACTCTTCCTGAACGGTGAAGGCCAGCCGTGAAGGTCAAAACCAAATCGAGCAAGGTCAACAAGGCCTGGCTGAACGAGCATGTCAACGACACCTATGTGAAGCTCGCCGCCAAGGAGGGCTACCGGGCCCGCGCCGCCTACAAGCTCAAGGAGATCGACGAACTGCTGGGCCTGGTACGGCCGGGCAACACGGTGGTCGACCTCGGCTCCACGCCCGGCGCCTGGAGCCAGTACCTGCGGCGCCGCCTGTCTCCCGATGGTGCAGCGGTGGGCGCGCTCAATGGCCGCATCGTGGCGGTCGACCTGTTGCCGATGGTGCCGATCGAGGGCGTGCTCTTCATCCAGGGCGACTTCCGCGAAGAGGCCGTGCTGGCCGAGGTGGAGGAAGCGCTGCAGGGCGGGCAGGCCGACCTGGTCGTCTCCGACATGGCATCCAACCTCTCCGGCATCGCCTCCGCCGACGCCGCGCGCATGGTGCACCTGATCGAACTGGCGGTGGATTTCTCCTGCCAGCACCTCACGCCGCAGGGCGCGCTGGTGGCCAAGGTCTTCCATGGAGGTGGTTACAACGATGTGGTGAAACTGTTCAAAGATCACTTCAAGGTCGTCAAGCCGATCAAGCCCAAGGCCTCGCGCGACAAGTCCTCGGAAAACTTCCTGGTCGGCATCGGCCTGAAATCGGGTTTGTCCTGATGGCGGCAGCTTCGGCTGACCGGATTCGAATTTCTTAAAACCCGCGCGATCCCTGGGGCCGCAGGGGCCGGAAAATCCGGTTGCCCTACTTGAAACCCCTAGAATGCGTCACACATAGGTCATCCATGTCCCCCCACGTACCCGACCGGAGCCTCGCTTGAATAATCAGTGGTTTTCCAAGATCGCCGTCTGGCTGGTGATCGCGATGGTGCTGTTCACTGTCTTCAAACAGTTCGACGCACGTGGCAATGCCGGCGCCGGCTACATCGGCTATTCCGACTTCCTCGAAGAAGTCCGCGGCAACCGCATCAAGAGCGCCACCATCCAGGAAGGCCAGAGCGGCGGCAGCGAGATCCTCGCCACCACCAACGACGACCGCAAGGTGCGCACCACCGCCACCTACCTCGATCGCGGCCTGGTCGGCGACCTGATCAACAACAACGTCAAGTTCGACGTCAAGCCGCGCGAAGAAGGCTCGCTGCTGGTTTCCCTGCTGATCAGCTGGGGCCCCATGCTGCTGCTGATCGGCGTCTGGGTGTATTTCATGCGCCAGATGCAGGGCGGCGGCAAGGGCGGCGCCTTCAGCTTCGGCAAGAGCAAGGCGCGCATGCTCGACGAGAACAACAACACCGTCACCTTCGCCGACGTCGCCGGTTGCGACGAGGCCAAGGAAGAGGTCAAGGAAGTCGTCGACTTCCTGAAGGACCCGCAGAAATTCCAGAAGCTCGGCGGCCGCATTCCCCGCGGCCTGCTGCTGGTCGGCCCTCCGGGCACCGGCAAGACCCTGCTGGCCAAGTCGATCGCCGGCGAGGCCAAGGTTCCCTTCTTCAGCATCTCGGGTTCGGACTTCGTGGAAATGTTCGTCGGCGTGGGCGCGGCCCGTGTGCGCGACATGTTCGAGAACGCCAAGAAGAATGCTCCCTGCATCATCTTCATCGATGAAATCGACGCGGTCGGCCGCCAGCGCGGCGCGGGCCTCGGCGGCGGCAACGACGAACGCGAGCAGACCCTGAACCAGATGCTGGTCGAGATGGACGGCTTCGAGACCAACCTCGGCGTGATCGTGGTGGCCGCCACCAACCGCCCCGACATCCTGGATGCCGCCCTGCTGCGCCCTGGCCGTTTCGACCGCCAAGTCTATGTCACGCTGCCGGACATCCGCGGCCGCGAGCAGATCCTGAACGTGCACATGCGCAAGGTTCCGCTGGGCCAGGACGTGAACCCGTCCGTCATCGCCCGCGGCACCCCCGGCATGAGCGGCGCCGACCTGGCCAACCTGTGCAACGAAGCCGCCCTGATGGCCGCCCGCCGCAATGCCCGCACCGTCGAGATGCAGGACTTCGAGCGCGCCAAGGACAAGATCTTCATGGGCCCCGAGCGCAAGAGCATGGTCATGCCCGAGGAAGAGCGCCGCAACACGGCCTACCACGAGTCCGGCCACGCCCTCATCGGCAAGCTGCTGCCCAAGTGTGATCCGGTGCACAAGGTCACCATCATTCCGCGCGGCCGTGCCCTGGGTGTGACCATGAGCCTGCCGGCGCAGGACCGCTACAGCTACGACCGCGACTACATGCTCAACCAGATCAGCATGCTGTTCGGCGGCCGGATCGCGGAAGAGGTCTTCATGCACCAGATGACGACCGGCGCTTCCAACGACTTCGAGCGCGCCACCAACCTGGCCCGCGACATGGTCATGAAGTACGGCATGACTGAGGCCCTGGGCCCCATGGTCTATGCCGAGAACGAAGGTGAAGTCTTCCTGGGCCGCTCGGTCACCAAGACCACCAACATGAGCGAGCAGACCATGCAGAAGGTCGACGAAGCCGTGCGCCGCATCATCGACGAGCAGTATTCACTGGCCCGCCGCCTGATCGAAGAGCACAGCGACAAGATGCACGCCATGGCCAAGGCGCTGCTGGAATGGGAAACCATCGATTCCGAGCAGCTAGACGACATCATGGCCGGCCGCGAACCCCGTCCGCCCAAGGACTGGACGCCGCGCATCCCGCCGAACAACGGCGACAAGCCGGGCGGTGGCAACGCCGCGGTGGCGACCGAACCGGCGCCCAGCGCGGCCTGAGTTCACCGCTTTCCAGCGATATCGATGACGGGGCTTCGGCCCCGTTGTGCTTTTGTATTTCGAATTCTTCGTCGTCCCGATGATCTGGCAGACCTTCCGCTTTCGTATCGATCTCTCCACGCCGCGTGTGATGGGGATCGTCAACGTCACGCCGGATTCGTTCTCGGATGGCGGCCGCCATGCCGGCCTGTCACAGGCCTTGCGCCACTGCGAGCAGCTGCTGAAGGAGGGCGCGCACATCCTGGACATCGGCGGGGAATCGACCCGGCCGGGCAGCCCGCCGGTGCCGGTGGACGAGGAACTGGCGCGTGTCATCCCCCTGGTGCGGGCGGCGCAGTCCCTGGGTGCGCCGCTGTCGGTCGATACCAGGAAGCCGGAAGTCATGCGGGCGGCGCTGGACGCGGGTGCGGACATCGTCAACGACATCCTGGCCTTGCGTGCGCCCGGGGCGCTGGAGGCCGTGGCGGCCCACCCGCTGTGCGGTGTCTGCCTGATGCACATGCAGGGCGAGCCGCTGACCATGCAGCAGCAGCCGATGTCCGGCGATGCGGTGCCGCAGGTGCATGACTTCCTGCTGCAGCAGGCCGACCGTCTGCGTCATGCCGGCATCGCCGAGGAGCGCATCGTGCTGGACCCGGGCGTGGGCTTCGGCAAGACCGTGTCACAGAACTTTGCATTGCTGGCACGCCAGCGCGAAGCCACGCCGCGGGGCTATCCGATACTCGCCGGCTGGTCCCGCAAGTCCTCGCTGGGCGCGGTCACCGGGCTGGCGGTGGAACAGCGCCTGGTCCCCAGCATCGTCGCCGCCGTGCTGGCGGTGGAGCAGGGCGCCAGCGTGGTGCGGGTACACGATGTGGCCGAGACGGTCGCCGCCTTGAAGGTGCTGGCGGCTATGCGGCAGGAATCGAAGGCGCACTGACGCCGAAGCAGGAAGAAAAGACAAGATGGCACGCAAATATTTCGGCACCGACGGCATCCGCGGCACGGTGGGACGCCCGCCGATCACCGCCGACTTCGTCCTGCGCCTGGCGCATGCGGTGGGCCAGGTGCTGCGCCGTACCGAGAGCCGGCCGCGGGTGATGATCGGCAAGGACACCCGCGTGTCGGGCTACATGCTGGAAAGCGCGCTCGAATCCGGCTTCAACTCGGCCGGCGTGGACGTGGTGCTGCTCGGCCCGCTGCCCACGCCGGGCGTGGCCTACCTCACCCGCGCGCTGCGCGCCAGCCTGGGCGTGGTCATCAGCGCCAGCCACAATCCTTTCCAGGACAACGGCATCAAGTTCTTCGGCGCGCACGGCAACAAGCTCGACGATGGCTGGGAGCTGGCCGTCGAAGAGGCCCTGGAGCAGCCGCCGGCCTGGGCCGATTCGATGGTGATCGGCAAGGCGCGCCGGCTCGACGACGCCGCGGGCCGCTACATCGAGTTCTGCAAGAGCACCTTTCCCAGCGCGCTGACGCTGCGCGGACTGAAGATCGTGGTCGATGCGGCGCATGGCGCGGCCTATCACATCGCGCCCAAGGTCTTCCACGAGCTGGGTGCCGAGGTCTTTTCCATCGGCTGCGCGCCGGACGGCCTCAACATCAACCGCGAGGTGGGTGCCACCCATCCTCAAGCCCTGGTGGCCGAGGTCCGCGCCCGGGGCGCCGATTTCGGCATCGCCCTCGATGGCGACGCCGACCGGCTGAAGATGGTCGATGGCGACGGCCGGCTCTACGACGGCGACGAGCTGCTCTACCTAGTCGCCAACGCGCGCCTGGACCACGACGAGCCCCTGGTCGCACCCGGCTCCCGCGACAGCACGCCCGGCGTGGTCGGTACGCTGATGACCAATATGGCGGTGGAGCTGGCCCTGCAGGCGCGCGGTGTGCAGTTCGTGCGTGCCAAGGTGGGCGATCGCCATGTGCTGGAGGAACTGGGCGCGCGCGGCTGGCTGCTCGGCGGGGAAGGCTCCGGCCATCTGCTGGCGCTGGACAAGCACAGCACCGGCGACGGCCTGATCAGCGCCCTGCAGGTGCTGCAGGCCTGCCTGCGCAGCGGCCGCAGCATGGCCAGCCTGCTGTCGGAGATCAGCCTGTTTCCCCAGACCCTGCTCAACGTGCCGCTGCCCGATGGCCGGTCGTGGCGGCAGAGCGAGGCCTTCGCCGCCGTCTGCCGCGAGGTGGAGACGGAGCTGGGCGGGCAGGGGCGGGTGCTGATACGCGCCAGCGGTACCGAGCCGCTGCTGCGCATCATGGTCGAGGCGCGCGATGCGGCGGTCTCGCGGCAGTGCGCGCAGCGTCTGGCCGACGCGGTCCAGACCGAAGCCGCCTAGCCCCACCGCACGCGGCCGGCCGGCCGCGGCGTCACGTCGGCGTCATCGCCGCGCCATGCATTCGTCATGGCGGCCCAACAAACTCCTCGTGTCATCCAGAACGAGGACCGTGCATGCGTGAATTGCCCCGCCAGAGCCCTGCGCTGCCATCCGGCGCAGCGCAAGGCTTCGCCCTCCAGGAACCCGGCGTCGAGGAGCTGCAGGTCTGCTGGGCCCGCCATCTCGACGAGGTGCGAGAGGCCCAGCGCCTGCGCCACGAGGTGTTCGCCGGCGAAATGGGCGCCCGCATCCGCTCGCCGCTGCCCGGCCACGACATCGACCTGTTCGACGACTACTGCGAACACCTGCTGATCCGTGCAGGCCGCGGCGGCCCGGTCGTCGGCACCTACCGGGTGCTCACGCCGGCCCAGGCCAAACGCGCCGGCAGCACCTACAGCGATACCGAGTTCGACCTGGTGCGCCTGCGCGGCCTGCGTGACCGCATGGTGGAGCTGGGCCGCAGCTGCGTGCATCCGGACCACCGCCGCGGCGGCGTCATCATGGCGCTGTGGGGCGCGCTCGCCGGCTTCATGGTGCGCAACCAGCTCGACATCATGATCGGCTGCGCCAGCATCCCCATGGTGCACAACGGCGTGCTCGGCGGCGACGTCGCGGCCAGCATCTGGCGCCAATTGCGGCAGACGCATCTCGCGCCGGTGGAAGTGCATGTGCGGCCGCGGCTCGCGCTGCCGCTGGAACGGCTGGATGACCAGCTCGATGTGGAGGCGCCGGCGCTGATCCGCGGCTACCTGAGGATGGGCGCCAGGGTGCTGGGCGCTCCGGCCTGGGATCCTGACTTCAACACGGCCGACATCCCGATGCTGATGCGCATCGCCGACCTGCCGGCCCGCTACCGCAAGCATTTCCTGGGATAAGTCCGCTTTTTGACGATCGGAAGTGCGGGCAAAGTGGCTGTCATTGAAATGTCACCCTTCCGTCACACGGCAGCGGCATGCTAAGGCGCATGCTCTGCCAGATTTCCTTTCTTCCTCGATGACGGTCTTTCCTCCCGCTTCCACCGAACCCGTACCCGTCCCCGAGGTCGCCGTCCCGCCGGTGCCTGGCGTGGCCACGCCCGAGACCACATCGACCCTGCCCGAACTGGCCGGGCCCGAGCCGGCGCCGGTCGTGATCGACGCGGCAGCACCCACGCCCCTGGCCCTGCTCGACCGCGACCGCAGCATCCTGGCCTTCAACGAACGCGTCTTCCATTGGGCCCGCCGCGAAGATGTCCCGCTGCTGGAGCGGCTGCGTTATCTGTGCATCGTGTCCTCCAACCTCGACGAATTCTTCGAGGTCCGTGCCGCGCCCCATCTGGCCGGCGCGCTGGCCGATGGCGACAAGCCCGGTGAGAGCACCGCCACCTTCGAGAAGCTGGCCGATGCCGCCCACGAACTGGTGGCACGCCAGTACGCGCTCTACAACGATGCCCTGATCCCGGCTTTCGCCGCCAACGGCATCCACCTGCTGTCCCATGGCGCGCGCAACCATGCGCAGCGCAAATGGGTGCGCGACTACTTCAACCGCGAAGTCGCGCCGCTGCTGGTGCCGATCGGCCTGGATCCGGCCCATCCCTTTCCGCAGGTCGCCAACAAGTCGCTCAACTTCATCGTGCGGCTGCAGGGCACGGATGCCTTCGGACGCGAGAACGAGATCGCCATCCTGAAGGTGCCGCGCGTTCTGCCGCGCATCATCCGGCTGCCGGCCGAGGTGGCGCGCGGACGGGCGTCCTTCGTGATGCTGTCCAGCGTCATCCGGGCGCACATGGGCGAGCTGTTCCCCGGCCGGCAGATGACGGAGTTCTCGCAGTTCCGCGTCACCCGCCATTCCGACCTGGCGGTCGACGAGGACGAGGTCATCAACCTGCGCACCGCCCTGCGCCGTGGCCTGACCCTGCGCCATTACGGCCAGGCGGTGCGGCTGGAAGTGTCTTCCGGTTGCTCGCAGCATCTGCTGGACTTCCTGCAGAAGCAGTTCCGCCTGCCCGACGCCGCCCTCTACCGGGTGCATGGCCCGGTGAACCTGGTGCGGCTGATGCAGCTGGTCGACCTGGTCAACGACCCGGCCCTGCTGTATTCCCGCTGGACGCCGGTGCAGCCCACCGGCCTGCGCAGCGGCGTGTCCATCTTCTCGCAGCTGCGCGAGCGCGACGTGCTGATCCACCAGCCTTTCGAGAGCTTCGACGGCGTCGTCGATTTCCTGCGCGAGGCGGTGCACGATCCGCAGGTGCTGGCGATCAAGCAGACCATCTACCGCACCGGTTCCGAGTCGGTGATGATCGACCTGCTGACCGAGGCGGTGCGCCTGGGCAAGGAAGTCACCGCCGTCGTCGAACTGAAGGCGCGTTTCGACGAAGAGGCCAACATCAACTGGGCCGAGGCGCTGGAATCGGTCGGCGCGCAGGTGGTCTATGGCGTGGTGGGCCTGAAGACGCACGCCAAGATGCTGCTGGTCACCCGCCGCGAAGGCGGCCGGCTGCGCCGCTATGGCCATCTCTCCACCGGCAACTACAACGCCCGCACCGCGCGTCTCTACACCGACATCAGCCACCTGACGGCCGATGCCGCGCTGACGGCCGACATGGACGCCGTCTTCGCCCATCTCGCCAGCCAGAACCAGCTGCCCAGACTCAAGCGGCTCTGGCTCGCCCCGTTCGAACTGCAGGACCAGCTGGTCGCCCGCATCGAGGCCACCGCCGCCGCCGCGCGCGCCGGGCAGGACACCCGCATCGTCGTCAAGATGAATGCGCTGACCGACGAACGCCTGATCCGTGCCCTGATCGCCGCCGGCAGCGACGGCGTGCGCATCGACCTGATCGTGCGCGGCGCCTGCATGCTGCCGGCCCAGCAGCCGGGCGCCACCGAGAACATCCGGGTGCGTTCGGTCATCGGCCGCTTCCTGGAGCACAGCCGGGTCTTCTACTTCCGCACCGGCGATGCCGACGAGCTGTACCTCTCCAGCGCCGACTGGATGACCCGCAACATGCTGCGCCGGGTGGAACTGGCCTGGCCGGTGCGCGACCCCGCGCTGCGCCAGCGCATCATCGACGAATGCCTGGTCGCCTACCTCGGCGACAGCCGCGACGCCTGGACCCTGGACGCCGACGGCCGCTACCGCTGCACCGAACCCGCCCCCGACGGCGGCCATGCCGCGCAGGCCGCCCTGATGGACCGTTACCGCATGCCGGGCCGCCGGCGAGAAAGAGCCGCATGATGGACCTGATCTTCTGGCGCCACGCGGAAGCCGAGGAACGCGACGAGAACATCCCGGACCTGGAACGCGCCCTGACCGCGCGCGGTGAAAAACAGGCCGCGCGCATGGCGCAATGGCTGGACCGGCAATTGCCCGAGGGCGTGCGCATGATGGCCAGCCCCGCCCGGCGCACCGAGCAGACCGCCATCGCGCTGGGCCGCAAGTACAAGCTGCGCGCCGAGCTGCTGCCCGAAAGCACGCCCGAGGACCTGCTGAACGTGGTGCAGTGGCCGCATGCGCGCGGCGCCGTCCTGGTGGTGGGCCATCAGCCCATGCTGGGCCGCACCATCGCCCAGTTGCTGGGCCTGCAGGCCAGCGACTGCGCCATCCGCAAGGGCGCCGTCTGGTGGCTGCGCCACCGCAGCCGGCAGCGCGAGGGCGAGCCGGCCGAGCAGACGGTCGTCGTCACCGTGCAGACGCCCGAATTCCTGTAGCTGAAAGCGGCGCTGCCGGCCTGTTCCTTGCGCCGGCGCAGACAGGACATCGCACTGCCGGGCGCGCAGTGCGGCGGTGGCCACCATGCTCATGCGATTGCAACTTCGCGCGGCGAGCAGAGCATCTCAGCCATGGCCTATCCGAACCTGCCAATTGCATCCGGCGCCCACTCGAACCCTCTGCCGCGCCACGGACGCGACCGCCTGGAAGAGGTGGCGGACACGGAAGAATCGCAGGCGCCGATGCCGAGGAGCAATCCCGGCGGGCAGGATGACGCCTCGCCCGGCTTGCTGGGGCTGGAGCTGCATGGTCCCTTGAACGAGCTGGTCGAGCCGGCGCCCGTGGGGCCGATGACGACTTCGCGCAGCCGCCCCCCTTGCCCCTTGAGCTTGCGCCCTATGTGTGGATCGACCACCAGGCCATTCCGGTGAGCATCGCCTGGGAACAACTGGTGCAGCATTTCGGGGATCGCGGCATTCCACACAGCGAGCTTTCGACGCTGCGGGGTCTGCTTGACTACATGCGGGGCAGTCAGGAATGGCAGCATGCAGCCGACCTTTGCTATGAGGACTGGGTCGAGTACCTCGTGTCCTCCCTCAACCAGGCGCGACTCTCCAGACATCCCGTCGCCTGGCCCGTGCCGGGCAGGCGAGACCCCTACTGGCTGCGTTGGGGCGTCGGCCTCCTGCTCTACCTGTTGGCGGTCACGCTGGCGTCCGTCGAATTGACCGGATCGCTCTGGCCCTGGTCGCGCGGCGAGCCGCCGGGGCTGGCGTAGCGGCTCAGCCGTTGGCCAGCTGCAGGCCGCGGCCGGTCTTCAGCCAGGCCAGCGATTCCTCGCGAAGCAGGTAGGCCGACTGCGGATGGCGCTTCTCCCACGCGGCGCTCCAGCCCAGCGACCAGCCGACCGCCTTCTTCGACACGGCCAGCCGCAGGTCCGCCAGATCGGGTTCGCTGCGTGCGTGGCACAGCGCCACGGCCAGGCGCAGGCTCAGCGCCTGCCGGGCAAAGCCGTCGTCCACCAGCGCTTCCTCGACCTTGCGCAGCTTGCCGCGCTGCGCCAGCACCAGCAGCGAAAGACGCTCCAGCTCCGGCAGCGAGAACCCCGGCGCATCGGCATTGGCCAGCACATAGGCGCCGTGCTTGTGGGCGTCGTCGTGGGCGATCAGGCAGCCCACCTCGTGCAGCCGCGCCGCCCAGTGGAGCTTGCGGGCTTCGCGCTCGGCCAGCGGTGAGCCGGCGTCGTCCTGCAGCGTGCGCAGCAGCGTGGTGGCGGTGCGGGCGACCCGCTCGGCCTGGCCTTCGTCCACCTGGAAACGCCGCGCCAGCGCGGCCACCGAGGCGGCGCGCAGATCGGTATGGGGCTGCTCGCGGTCCAGCAGGTCGTAGAGCGCACCCTGGCGCAGGGCGCCCTGAGCGACCTGCATGGTGTCGATGTCCAGCAGGTCGAAGATGGCGCACAGCACCGCCACGCCGCCGCCGATCACCGGCTTTCTGTCTTCCTTCATGCCCTCCATGCGCAGGCTGTCGGCCGACTTCGCCTGCAACAGCAGCTCGCGCAGGTCAGCCAGCCCTTTGCGGGTGATGGTGCCGGCCGGCATGCCCAGCATTGCGGCCAGGGAGCCCACCGCCCCGGCGGTGCCGGACGAGCCGTAGGCCACGTCCCAGGTCTGGCGGCCGAAGGTCTGCAGAGCTTCGTCCAGCACCGCCTTGGCGGCGACCTCGGCCTGTTCGAAGGCGTCGGCCGTGAAGCGGCCGGCCGGGAAATACTTCTGAGACCAGGCCACGCTGCCGACCTGGAAAGAAGCCACCGCCTTGGAGACCAGCCCGTGGCCGAGGATGAACTCGGTGGAGCGGCCGCCCACATCCACCACCAGGCGCTGCTCGTCCGAAGGCGGCAGCAGGTGTGCCACGCCCTGGTAGATCAGGCGCGCCTCTTCGGGCCCGGACACCACGTCGATCGGAAAACCCAGCAGCTTGGCGCCGCGGGCGATGAACTCCGCGCGGTTGGTGGCCTCACGCAGCGTCTGCGTGGCGACGGCCCGCACCTGGCGCGGGGCGAACTCGCGCAGCCGCTCGCCGAAACGCGCCAGGCAGTCCCAGCCGCGCTGCATCGCCTCGGCCGAAATGCGGCCGGAGGCGTCGAGCCCGCCGCCCAGGCGCACGGTCTCCTTCAGGTATTGGATGCGCTGGAGCTGGCCCGCGGGATCGAAACGTCCGATCTCGAGCCGGAAGCTGTTGGAGCCGAGGTCGATCGCGGCGAGGGGATGTCCGTCTTGCATGAATGGGAGCAGGGAAAACAAAAAAGCCGCCCGCAGTGTAGGTGCACCGGGGTCTGGCCAGGGTGGGGCGAGGCTAGGGCGGCCGTGTGACGATTGCGTGACATCCATCAATCTGCGCCCGGAACGCTGTCATCTGCGTCACATAGCTGTCATGAAGCCTGCCTACATTCCATCCCAGTCCCCCTTAAGTCATCGAAAGAAGGAACGCATGAACAAAACCCTGATCGCCGCCTTTGCTGCTGTCTCCGCCTTCGGCGCCGCCAGCGTACAAGCCCAGGATGCCACCGGCGCAGGCGCTAGTTTCCCCGCCCCCCTGTATGCCAAGTGGGCGGCCGACTACAACAAGGCCACCAGCGTCAAGATCAACTACCAGTCCGTGGGCTCCGGCGCCGGCATCAAGCAGATCGACGCCAAGACCGTCGATTTCGGTGCCTCCGACATGCCCCTGAAGGACGACGAGCTGGCCACCAAGGGCCTGCTCCAGTTCCCCACGGTCATCGGCGGCATCGTCCCCGTGGTCAACATCAAGGGCATCGCTCCCGGCCAGCTCAAGCTGAACGGCCAGGTGCTCGGCGACATCTACCTGGGCAAGATCACCAAGTGGAACGACCCCGCCATCACCGCCCTGAACGCCGGCGTGACCCTGCCTGACGCACCGATCGCCGTGGTCCGCCGCGCCGACGGTTCGGGCACCAGCTTCGGTTTCACCAACTACCTGAGCAAGGTCAACGCCGAGTGGAAGAGCAAGGTCGGCGAAGGCACGGCCGTGAACTGGCCCACCGGCGCGGGTGGCAAGGGCAACGAAGGCGTCGCCGCTTTCGTGAACCGCCTGCCTGACTCCATCGGCTACGTCGAGTACGCCTACGTCAAGCAGAACAAGATGACCTACACCGACATGGTCAACAGCGAAGGCGCCACCGTCGCTCCGGACGACGAGACCTTCAAGGCCGCCGCCGCCGGTGCCGACTGGTCCAAGAGCTTCTACCAGATCCTGACGAACCAGCCTGGCAAGCAAGCCTGGCCCATCACCTCGGCCACCTTCATCCTGATGCACAAGTCGCAGGACAAGCCGGCCCAGGCCGCCACCGCCCTGAAGTTCTTCGAATGGGCCTACAAGAACGGTGACAAGACCGCCACCGAACTGGACTACGTGCCGATGCCTTCCAGCGTCAAGGACGCGATCTACAAGTCCTGGGGCAACATCAAGGACACCTCGGGCAAGGCTGTCGCCCTGAAGTAAGAAAAGAGGGGATGGCCAAGGCCATCCCCCTTTTTCATCCCCCGTCGGATGCTGCCCAGCACCGACATCGCTGACCCAACCGAGGCGAATCCCGTGTCCTCTACACTGCCGGTCACCCATGCGCCCGCCCGTTCGTCGGGGCGTGGTGTCACCATGAATCCTTCTCCCGCTCCCCGCTCCCGACTCACGGGTGTGCTCGTCGACCGCCTCTTCGGCATGGCCGCCCGCGGCGCCGCGCTGCTGACGCTGGCACTGCTCGTCGGCATCCTCGGCTCCCTCGTCGTAGGCGCCTGGCCCTCCATCGAAAAGTACGGACTGACTTTCCTGGTCCGCAGCGTCTGGGACCCGGTCCAGAACGACTACGGCGGCCTGGTCATGATCTACGGCACGCTGGCCACATCGATCATCGCCCTGCTGATCGCCGTGCCGGTCAGCTTCGGCATCGCGCTTTTCCTCACCGAGCTGTCGCCGGCCTGGCTCAAGCGTCCGCTGGGCACCGCCATCGAACTGCTCGCCGCCGTGCCCTCCATCGTCTACGGCATGTGGGGCCTGATGGTGTTCAGCCCCATCCTGGCCACCTATGTGCAGCAGCCGCTGCAGAAACTGCTCCATGGCGTGCCGCTTCTCGGCGCGTTGGTGTCGGGCCCGCCGGTGGGCATCGGCCTGCTGTCGGCCGGCATCATCCTGGCGATCATGATCATTCCCTTCATCGCCTCGGTGATGCGCGACGTGTTCGAAGTGACGCCGCCGCTGCTCAAGGAATCGGCCTACGGCCTGGGTTCCACCACCTGGGAAGTGGTGTTCAAGGTGGTGCTGCCCTTCACCAAGACGGGTGTGCTCGGCGGCATCATGCTGGGCCTGGGCCGCGCGCTGGGCGAGACCATGGCCGTGACCTTCGTCATCGGCAACATGAACCAGCTCAACTCGCTGTCGGTCTTCGAGGCCGCCAACAGCATCACCTCGGCGCTGGCCAATGAGTTCGCCGAAGCCGGCGAAGGCCTGCACCAGGCATCGCTGATCTACCTGGGCCTGGTGCTGTTCTTCATCACCTTCGTGGTCCTGTCGCTGTCCAAGCTGCTGCTGGCCCGCCTGAAGAAGAACGAAGGAGCCAAGTCGTGATCACCGCCACCAATACCGGCAAGAGCCTGATCGCCGCGGCCGACCTGGCCGCTGCCCGCGAGGCGCGTTACGCCTCGCGCAAGCGGGTCAACAAGATCGCGCTGACGCTGTCGCTGGCCGCCATGGTCTTCGGCGTGTTCTTCCTGGTCTGGATCCTGTTCGAGACCCTGCGCCTGGGCATCGGCGGCCTGAGCCTGTCGCTGTTCACCGAATCGACTCCGGCGCCCAACGAGCCCGGCGGCCTGGCCAACGCGATCTTCGGCTCCTTCACCATGGTGCTGCTGGCGACCTTCGTCGGCACGCCCATCGGCATCATGGCCGGCGTCTACCTGGCCGAATACGACACCCACGGTTGGCTGGCCTCGGTGACGCGTTTCGTCAACGACATCCTGCTGTCCGCGCCTTCGATCGTGATCGGCCTGTTCGTCTACGCCGTCGTGGTGTCGAGCTTCAAGACCTATTCGGGCTACGCCGGTGTGCTGGCGCTGGCGCTGATCGTGATCCCGGTGGTCATCCGCACCACCGAGAACATGCTGGTGCTGGTGCCCTCCGGCCTGCGCGAAGCCGCCTACGCCCTGGGCACGCCCAAGTGGAAGGTGATCACCATGATCACGCTGCGCGCCGCCCGTGCCGGTGTCATCACCGGTGTGCTGCTGGCCGTGGCCCGCATCGCCGGCGAAACCGCTCCGCTGCTGTTCACCGCGCTGTCCAACCAGTTCTGGAACGCCGACCTGAGCAAGCCGACCGCCAGCCTGCCGGTGACCATCTTCAAGTTCGCCATGAGCCCCTACGAGAACTGGCAACAGCTGGCCTGGGCCGGCGTGTTCCTGATCACGGTGGCGGTGCTCGGTCTCAACATCCTCGCGCGTGTCCTGACACGCCAAAAGTAAGGTTTCCAACATGTCCGCAACGATGTCTCCCCCGGTGCGCCAGCAGCAGGCCGGCAAGCCCTCGGCCGGTCCTTCCAAGATCTCGGTCAAGGACCTGAATTTCTACTACGGCAAGTTCCACGCCCTCAAGGGCATCAACATGGAAATCCCGGAGAAGAAGGTCACCGCCTTCATCGGCCCGTCCGGCTGCGGCAAGTCCACGCTGCTGCGCACCTTCAACCGCATGTACGAGCTCTATCCGGAGCAGCGCGCCGAAGGCCAGATCATTCTCGACGGCGAGAACCTGCTGACCTCCAAGCAGGACGTGGCCCTGATCCGCGCCAAGGTCGGCATGGTGTTCCAGAAGCCGACGCCGTTTCCCATGTCCATCCGCGACAACATCGCCTTCGGCGTGAAGCTGTTCGAGGACCTGAACGCCACCGACATGGACGAGCGCATCGAATGGGCGCTGCGCAAGGCCGCGCTGTGGACCGAGGTCAAGGACAAGCTCAACCAGAGCGGCTCGGGCCTGTCCGGCGGCCAGCAGCAGCGCCTGTGCATCGCACGCGGCATCGCCATCCGCCCGGAAGTGCTGCTGCTCGACGAACCCTGCTCGGCGCTCGACCCGATTTCCACCGCCAAGGTGGAAGAGCTCATCGCCGAACTCAAGAATGACTACACGGTAGTCATCGTCACGCATAACATGCAGCAGGCCGCACGCTGCAGCGACTACACCGCCTATATGTACCTGGGCGACCTGGTCGAATTCGGCGAAACGGAACAGATGTTCTTCAAGCCCCAGCGCAAAGAGACCGAAGACTACATCACCGGCCGTTTCGGCTGAGCAGGAGCCCTACATGCCAGACAAGCACCTCTCGACCCAGTTCGACAGCGAACTCAACGGCGTCTCCTCGCGGGTGATGGAGCTCGGCGGCCTGGTCGAATCCCAGATCCGCCAGGCGATCTATGCCCTGTCGCAGTTCAGCACCGAAGTCGCCGACGAAGTCGTCGAGACCGAAGTGCGGGTGAACGCGATGGAAGTGCAGATCGACCACGAGCTGTCCTCCATCATCGCCCGCCGCCAGCCGACCGCACGTGACCTGCGCCTGCTGATCGCGATCTCCAAGACCACCGCCAACCTGGAACGGGTGGGCGACGAGGCCAACAAGATCGCGCGCATGGCCAAGTCCATCATCGAGAGCGGTTCGGCCCGCACCCTGCCGTCGTCCGACCTGCGGGTGGCCGGCGACCTGGCCTCGGGCCTGCTGCGCAAGGCTCTGGACGCCTTCGCCCGCCTGGACGTCACCGCCGCCGTCAGCATCCTCAAGGAAGACGACCTGATCGACCGCGAGTTCGACGGCTTCGTGCGCAAGCTGGTCACCTACATGATGGAAGACCCGCGCACCATCTCGGCCAGCCTCGACCTGCTGTTCCTGGCCAAGGCCATCGAGCGCATCGGCGACCATGCCAAGAACATCGCCGAATTCATCATCTACATCGTCAAGGGAACGGATGTGCGCCACACCTCGATGCAGGTCATCGAGTCGGCCATTCAATGACTCGCCCCCAGGCTTGCCCACTTCGTGTGGCCGCCAACCCCCTGCCGGGGGCAACACCCGCGGCCTGGCAAAGCCAGTTCCGCGGTGTTCCCCGTAAAAGCTCTTTAGTCAATCAAGCGATGGTTCCATGAAGAAACTGCCCCTGGTGCTGATCGTCGAGGATGAGTCGGCGATCGCCGAACTCATCGCCGTCAATCTGCGCCACAACGGCTTCCAGCCCGTCTGGGCCGAAGACGGCGAAGCCGCCCAGCGCGAACTCGACGCGGTCCTGCCCGACGTGATCCTGCTGGACTGGATGCTGCCCGGCACCAGCGGCCTGATGCTGGCGCGCAAGTGGCGCGCCGATGCCCGTACCAAGACCGTTCCCATCCTGATGCTGACCGCGCGCGGCGACGAGCCCGACAAGGTCGCCGGCCTGGACGCCGGTGCCGACGACTACATCACCAAGCCTTTCTCCACCCAGGAACTGCTGGCGCGCATCCGCGCCGTGCTGCGCCGCCGGGCGCCCGAGCAGCTGGCCGACACGGTCTCGCTCGGCCCGCTGGTGCTGGATGCGGCCACGCATCGCGTGAGCTACGACGGCCAGCCGCTGAAGGTGGCGCCGACCGAATTCAAGCTGCTGCACTACCTCATGCGCCATGCGGAACGGGTGCACAGCCGCACCCAGCTGCTCGACAAGGTGTGGGGCGACCATGTCTTCATCGAGGAACGCACGGTGGATGTGCATGTGAAGCGCCTGCGCGAGGCGCTGGGCTCGGCCGGCATCATGGTCGAGACGGTGCGCGGCGCCGGCTACCGCGCCACCGCGCAGCCGGCCGTGCTGCAGGCCCAGGCACAGGCCCAGCCACAGTGAGCCTGGCAGCGCAATGATCGCCAGGCTTCTGGGTTTCGTGGCCTGGCAGCTGGCCGGTATCGCCGTCGGCGTGTGGTTCGCGCTGCGCGGCGCGCAGGGCTGGGGCGTGTGGCATGTGGCTTTCTGCGTCGCCGCCGGCATGGTGCTGGCCGGTTGGCTGCGCTTCGCGGTGGAGCTGCGGCCGGCGCTGCGCCTGCTGTCCTGGATGCGCGAAGGCGCCACCGCCTCCGATGCGCCGGTGCTGCGAGGCGTCTGGGGTGAGCTGGTGGACCGCTCGCGCCGCCGCGCCCGCGAGTCCGAACGCGCGCTGGAACAAAGCCAGGCCCGCCTGGACGACATCCTGGAAGCCCTGCAGGCCTCGCCCAACGGCGTGGTGCTGCTCGACGCCCAGGGCCATATCGAATGGTGCAACCAGATGGCCACCGAGCACTTCGGCATCGAGGCGCAGCGCGACCTGATGCAGTCGATCGGCAATCTGGTGCGCGATCCGGCCTTCGTGGCCTACTGGTCGCACGGGGATTTCTCTTCCGGCATCACCATGCCGGGCAGCCGCAGCACCGCGGCGCGGCCGATCCGGCTGGCGGTGAACCTGCACCGCTACGGCGAGGGCCGCACGCTGATCCTGTCGCGCGACGTCACCGCGGTCGAACAGGCCGAGGCCATGCGGCGCGATTTCGTGGCCAATGTGTCGCACGAGATCCGCACGCCGCTGACGGTGCTGACCGGTTTCGTCGAAACCCTGCAGACCTTGCCGCTGGAAGTCTCCGAACGCGCCCATTACCTGAACCTGATGGCGCAGCAGGCCAGCCGCATGCAGGGAGTGGTGAGCGATCTGCTGACCTTGTCGCGCCTGGAGGGCAGTCCGCCGCCGGGTCGCAGCGAATCGGTGCCGGTGGCGCAGCTGATGACGCAGGGCGAGCAGGAAGGGCAAGCCTTGTCCACCGTGCTCGGCCGCAAGCACACGCTGGTGTTTCCCGAGACGGAGACTCTGGGCAACGCGGCCCTGCTGGGCGCCTCGCAGGAGCTGCGCAGCGCGCTGTCCAACCTGGTGGGCAATGCGATCCGCTACACGCCGGCCGGCGGCACCATCACCGTGACCTGGACGGTGCTGGACGGCCGCGAACCCGGCCGCGGCGCCGCCGGCGAGGGCGAACTCGCGGTGCGCGACAGCGGCCCTGGCATCGCCTCGGAACACATTCCGCGCCTGACCGAGCGCTTCTACCGCGTCGACCGCAGCCGTTCGCGCGAAACCGGCGGCACAGGCCTGGGCCTGGCCATCGTCAAGCATGTGATGCAGCGCCACGGCGGGCGCCTGCGCATCGCCAGCCAGCCGGGTGCGGGCTCGACCTTCGCCCTGGTGTTCCCGCCGATGCGGGTGCGCAGCGAAGCGCCGGTGGTCGCCGGCAAATAGGCGCTCAGGCGCGGCGCCTGAGCGTCAGCGCCAGCATGGTCGAGAAGGCCAGGGCGGTCAGCCACAAGGCGCTGCCGCCCGCCATCCAGAAGGCCTGCGGCGATTGCCGCGCCGGGCCGAACAGCCCGGTGTAGGCCAGCGCATAGCCGCCGCCCAGGCCCACGCCCCAGAGCATCAGCGCATAGACCACGAAGGTCGACACGGTGATGCGCCAGCAGCGCAGCACGAAGGCGCAGAAGCACTGGATCGCATCGCCCAGATGGAAGAAGGCCACCCAGCCCAGCAGGCTGGCGGCCAGCGCCGCGACCGCCGGGTTGCCGGTGTAGAGGCCGGCGATGGCGCCGCGCGCGAAGAACAACACCCCCGCGAGGCCCACGGCCAGGCAGGCGGTCGTCTTCATGCCGGTGCCCACCGCCTGTCGGGCACGTTCGGGCTGCACTGCGCCCAGCCAGTAGCCGACCCGGGCGCTGGTGGCGATCGCCAGCGACAGCGGCACCATGTAGAGCATGCCGACCATGCTGGCGGCGATCTGGTGGGCGGCGGTGGGCACCGTGCCCTGGCGGGCGATGAACAAGGCCATCAGCGTGAGCGAGGTGACGTCCACCAGATACGACAGCCCGGCCGGCACACCCAGCCGCGCGAAGGCCGCCAGCGTGGGGCCGTGCGGCGGCTCGATGCGCCGCCACAGGCCGTATTCGCGGTAGAGCGGCTGCCAGCGCAGCAGGGCCAGCGACACCCCGGCCATCAGCATGTAGACGATCAGCGTGGCCCAGGCGCAGCCCACCGCGCCCATCGCGGGCACCGGCCCGCCGCCCAGCGCCAGCCAGACCGACAGCGGCAGCTTGACCACCAGCGAAGCCAGCTGCAGCCAGGTCACCAGCACCGGCCGGCCCAGGCTCTGGTTCAGGGTGCCGTAGATGCGGAACATCAGCGCGAAGGGCAGGGCGGCGGCCAGGATGCGCAGATAGGCGCCCACCTCGGCCTGCATCGGCATCGGCACCTGCATCACCCGCAGCAGCGGGCCGGGCGCCAGCAAGAGCAGCACGCCGAACAGCGAAGCCAGCAGCCAAAGATAGACCGACTGCCGCACCGAGCGGCCGAGCGCCTCGCGCTGCTGCCCGCCATGCTGCTGGGCCCACACCGGCAGCAGCGACTGGATCACCCCGGTGAGCGCCACATAGATGCTGACGTAGACCGCCGAGCCGATCGAAAGCGCGGCCAGCGAGGCATCGGAATACCGCCCGGCGACGATGGTGTCGGTCAGCCCGAAAGCCATCACCGCCATCTGGCCGGCCAGCACCGTCAGGGCATGGCGCGCGATGGCGCCGAATTCGCCGGCCTGCGCGGCCGGACGGGACAGAAAAGCCATCGGTTCCTAGTGCGCCTGCGCGCGGCGGTAGAGCACCACGGTGTCCTTGCGGTCCGCCGGCCGGGCGACTGCCTCGACCTGGCTCCAGCCGCCGATCACCAGGGCCGCGCGCACCTCCGGCGAGGGCCTGGCCAGCGGGCCGTCGGCATCGATCAGCGCCCAGCGGCAATGCGGCGAGACGGTGCCCAGCGGTATCAGGCGCAGGCCGCCGTGATACTGGAAGGCGGCGATCTGGGCCCGGCTGAAGCCCTGGAACTCCACGCAGTCCGCCGTGCCGGTCAGCGCCACCACCCGCTCCACCTGCGCGGCATAGCTGCGTGCGTAGTCGAGCAGCGGCAGCCAGAGGGTCATCAGCAGCAGCCAGCCAAGCCCTGCGCCGCCGGCCGGCAGCACCATGCTTTTCCACAGCGCGTGGCGATGGCGCCCCACGCGCCACCACACCAGCGCGCCCCAGGCCACGGTGGCCAGCAGCGCGAGCACCAGGGCCGGCAGCGAGAAACTGGCCACGAAGCCCGGCGCCAGCTTGGCGACGTTGGCCGCCGGCTGGCGCGGCCAGCCGGTCTGCATGGCGATGTAGATCACCCAGATGACGATGGCGCCGCCGGTGAAGAAGAGCAGGGTGAACCAGTCGATCAGCGCACTCACGCTGCGGCTGAGGGTGGGCAGCGAGAAGGCGGCCAGGGCGGCCAGGGCGGGCAGGCCCAGCAGCAGGGCGCGGTCGGCCGGCTCGGTCGCCACCGTCGCGGCGATGGTGGTCAGGGCGAAGCCGATGGGCAGCAGCAGGTGGCGGTGCAGCGTGCCGCCCAGCCACTGGCGCCGCCAGCGCCACAGCGTGAGCACGGCCAGTGGCCAGCAGGGCCAGGTGAACCACAGCAGCAGACGGCTCAGGCTGCGCCATTCGCCGTCTTCCAGTGTGGCGATGCGCCAGCGCCAGAGGTTCAGCGACCCGGCCAGCACGGCGGCCAGTACCACGAAGGCGGCGGTGATGGCGGCATTGCGGCGAAAGCGCTGTGCCTGTTCGGGCGGCACTTCGAGGTCGCGCGATTCCAGCCAGGCCAGCAGCGCGCCGCCGCTGCCGAAAAACACAGCGAGCGCCGGCGCGCCCGACAGCACCAGGCCCCCAGGCCCGCCGCCAGGCTGACGGTGGACAGCCGGGGCCGCCAGGGCGCGGCCGCCAGGGCGAGAAAGGTCAGGGTGGAGAAGGCCAGTTGGGTGAGATAGGCCGTACCCTCATGCGCCAGCTGCGCCAGGCCCAGGCAGGCGATCAGCGCCAGCAGGCCGCCATCGGCGATGGCGCGGCCGTAGTCCTTGGGCAGGGCTTCGCCGCCGAAGGCGAAGGCCACCGGCTGGGCGCGGGGATGGCGGGCCAGGGTGTAGACCGCGTACCAGGTGGCGGTGAGTGTCAGCGCCAGCAGGATGCCGAAGGGCACACGCGCCACGAAGTCGGGCGGCAGCCAGGCCGGCGCGATCTTCAGCGCCCAGGCGCCCAGCCAGTAGGGCAGCAGGCCGTCGGTTTCGGGCGGCAGTCCGCCCAGGGTGGGATTGAGCCAGCTGGTGTGGCCGCGCGCCAGCTCCAGCATGTAGCCGAAGGCGCTGATGTCGGCGTTCTTCCAGGGGCCGCGGCCCACGAATCCGGCCAGCACCCAGGCCACGCAGAAGGCCAGCAGCAGCGGCCGCGGCAGCCGACGCACGGCACTCTGGGCAACGATGGCGGGAGAGGGGAGATTCACGCGGACGAGTTTGGCATAAGCGCATGAAGCGCAGGCAAAGCCGGGATGGCTCCGGCGGCCGGGCAAAAAAAAGCGCGGACCAGCCGCGCTCTTCTTTTATCCCGCGAGGGGAGCCGATTACTTGGCAGCGACCGTACCGGTGGTCTTGCCGAAACGGTTGCGGAAGCGCTCGACGCGGCCGCCCATGTTGTCGACCGACTTCTGAGTGCCGGTGTAGAAGGGGTGCGATTCGCTGGAGGTGTCCAGCTTGAACAGCGGCAGCTCGCGGCCGTCTTCGGTGGTGCCGGTTTCGCGCGTGTTGACGCAGGAGCGCGTCACGAACTTGAAGCCGTTGGACAGGTCCACGAAAAGCACTTCGCGGTAGTTGGGGTGAATGCCTTCTTTCATGGCGCAAATCCTTCTGGGTCTGTTGCAGTAGCCACGTCGCAAACCGATGCGATGCACTTGCTGCTGATTAGCCCACGATTATCGCACGCGGATCAGTTCCTGGCAAAGAAGCGGCTGAAGAGCTGCCGTACCGTGTTGCCGATGATCGAGCCTTCGCGCGGATCGCCCTTGATCAGCGTCTCGGTGAAATGCTTGGCCTGCTCCAGGGTGATGTGCGGCGGCAGCGGCGCCACTTCCGGATCGGTGCGCACTTCCAGCACCACCGGGCGGTCGCTGGCGAGGGCTGCTTCCCAGGCGCCGGCCAGGCCCTCTGGCGTGTCCACATAGATGCCGCGCAGGCCTATCAGTTCGGCGAAGCGGTGGTAGGCCACGTCCGGCAGCACCTGGGTGGCCTCGAACTTGGGATTGCCTTCCATGATGCGTTGCTCCCAGGTCACCTGGTTCAGGTCCTGGTTGTTGAGCACCATCACGATGAAACGCGGGTCGGACCATTGCTTCCAGTACTTCACCACCGTGATCAGCTCGGCCATGTTGTTCATCTGCATGGCGCCGTCGCCGACCAGCGCGATCACCGGCCGTTCGGGAAAGGCGAACTTGGCGGCGATGGCATAAGGCACCGCCGCGCCCATGGAGGCCAGGCCGCCGGACAGCGAGGCCATCATGCCGCGGCGCATCTTGAGGTCGCGGGCATACCAGTTGGCGCAGGAGCCGGAGTCGCTGGTCAGGATGCTCATCTCCGGCAGGCGCGGCGAGAGTTCGGTGAACACGCGCTGGGGATTGACAGGCTTGGCGTCGACCATCGCGCGGTCGAGCAGCTTGCGGTCGAAGTCGCGCACCCAGCCTTCGATGTCCTCGCGCCAGCTCGTGTCGGACTTGGGCTGGAGCAGCGGCAGCAGGGCGCGCAGGGTCGGCGCCACATCGCCTGTCAGGTTGACCTCCATCGGGTAGCGCACCGACAGCATGCCCGGGTCCAGGTCCACCTGCACGCCGCGCGCCGCGCCTTCCTTGGGCAGGAATTCGGCATAAGGAAAGCCGGAGCCCAGCATCAGCAGCGTGTCGCAGCCCTGCATCAGCTTATCGCTGGGCTCGGTGCCCAGCAGGCCGATCGAGCCGGTCACCCAGGGCAGGTCGTCGGGCAGCACCTGCTTGCCGAGCAGGGCCTTGGCCGCGCCGGCCTGCAGGCAGTCGGCCAGGGCGATGATTTCCTCGGTCGCGTTCTTGCCGCCCGCGCCGACCAGCAGTGCCACCTTCTTGCCGGCGTTCAGCACCTCGGCGGCGCGCTGCAGGTCCTCCGCCGTGGGCACCACGACCGGCGCCGACCAGCCCACGCCCGAGAACACCGAGCCATGCTTGCGCGGCGGCTGCTCCATCGGCATTTCCTGGAGATCGTTCGGCACGATCAGTGCCGTCACCCGGCGGCGGCCCATGGCGATGCGCACCGCACGGTCGACCAGGTGCCGCATCTGCGAAGGCACCATGGCGGTCTCGCAGAAGTCGCCCGCCACGTCCTTGAAGAGGGAAGGCAGATCCACTTCCTGCTGGTAGTGCGAGCCGATGGCCGTGCGTGCCTGCTGGCCGGCGATGGCCAGCACCGGCACATGGTCCAGCCGCGCGTCGTACAGCCCGGTCACCAGGTGCGCCGCGCCCGGGCCGGAGGTGGCGATGCACACGCCCAGTTCACCGGTGAACTTGGCATGCGCGCTGGCCATGAAAGCCGCCATCTCCTCGTGCCGCACCTGGATGAATTCGATCTTTCCATCCATGCGCTGCAGGCCGCCGAGCAGTCCGTTGATGCCGTCGCCGGGATAGCCGAACACCCGCCGCACGCCGCATTGGTGGAGCCGTTCCCAGAAAAAATCGCCGACCGTCTGTGCCATGTTGGTACTCCTTGCGGACCATGGTGCGGCGGGTCGGGAGCAGGCATGTAACCTGCCGCTTCGACCGGTCGGAAACGAAAAAACCGGGCGCTGGGCCCGGCTTTCGTGAGGCGTGGGGCTGCTCAGCCGCCGCGGCGCATCATGTCGAAGAAATCGACATTGGTCTTGGTGGCCTTCATGTTCTTGATCATGAGTTCCATCGACTCGATCTCGTCCATGTTGTACATGAACTGGCGCAGGATGCGGGTCTTCTGCAGGATCTCGGGCGCCAGCAGCAGTTCCTCGCGGCGGGTGCCGGACTTGTTCAGCTCGATCGCCGGGAACACGCGCTTCTCGTAGAGGCGGCGGTTCAGGTGGATTTCGCTGTTGCCGGTGCCCTTGAACTCTTCGAAGATCACTTCGTCCATGCGGCTGCCGGTGTCGACCAGCGCGGTGGCGATGATGGTCAGCGAGCCGCCTTCCTCGACCTTGCGGGCCGCGCCGAAGAAGCGCTTGGGCCGCTGCAGGGCGTTGGAATCGACACCGCCCGACAGCACCTTGCCGGAGGAGGGCACGACGTTGTTGTAGGCGCGGGCCAGGCGGGTGATGGAGTCCAGCAGGATCACCACGTCCTTCTTCAGCTCGACCAGGCGCTTGGCGCGCTCGATCACCATCTCGGCCACGTGCACGTGGCGGGCGGCCGGCTCGTCGAAGGTCGAGGCGATGATCTCGCCCTTGACCGTGCGCTGCATTTCCGTCACTTCTTCCGGCCGCTCGTCGACCAGCAGCACCATCAGGTGCACGTCCGGATTGTTGGCGGTGATGGCGTGGGCGATGTGCTGCATCATCATCGTCTTGCCGCTCTTGGGCGGCGCCACGATCAGCGCGCGCTGGCCGCGGCCGATGGGGGCGATGATGTCGATGATGCGGCCGGTGATGTTCTCCTCGCCCTTCATGTCCCGTTCGAGCTTCATCTGCTCCTTGGGGAACAAGGGCGTCAGGTTCTCGAACATGACCTTGTGCTTGTTGTTCTCGGCCGGGCTGCCGTTGACGATGTCGAGCTTGGTCAGCGCGAAGTAGCGTTCGCCGTCCTTGGGCGTGCGGACTTCACCCTCGATCATGTCGCCGGTGTGCAGGTTGAAGCGCCGCACCTGGCTGGGCGAGATGTAGATGTCGTCCGTGCTGGCGGTGAAGCTGGTGTCCGGGCTGCGCAGGAAACCGAAGCCGTCGGGCAGGATTTCGAGCACGCCGTCGGCAAAGATCTGTTCGCCGGCCTTTGCGCGCTTCTTGATGATCGCGAACATCAGCTCCTGCTTGCGCATGCGGCCGGTGTTTTCGATTTCGAGGTCGTCGGCCTGCTTGAGGACCTCCGACACGTGCAGTGCCTTGAGTTCGTTAAGGTGCATTTGAGGACTCCGCGAGGAGTGTCAGGTGCTGATCTGTCGGGGGGATGAGGCCTGTGCGAGAGAGTTCTCGCGGAGCCGGGAAAGGCAGCCGGGGATGCAGTTTTTGCTCGCCGACCGAAAACTGATTATGACAGCAAAAAACGGCTTGCCGCCAGGCGTTCGGGCTTGGCTCCCTCCGCCTACAAAACAGCCGCCGGGACCGGTGTCGGTCGCGGCGGCTGTGGGGGCCTGTCAGGCGGCCAGTTGCTCGTCCAGGAAGGCCGTCAGCTGCGCCTTGCTCAGCGCGCCGACCTTGGTGGCGGCCAGCTGGCCGCCCTTGAACAGCATCAGGGTGGGGATGCCGCGGATGCCGAACTTGGCGGGGATGTCGCGGTTCTCGTCCACGTTCATCTTGGCGATCTGCAGCTTGTCCTCATAGCTCTTCGAGACTTCGTCGAGGATGGGGGCGATCATCTTGCAGGGGCCGCACCATTCGGCCCAGTAATCGACCAGCACGGGTTTTTCCGACTGCAGCACGTCGCTTTCGAAGGAAGAGTCGGAGATATGTTTGATGAGGTCGCTTGCCATTGCGAGGTTCCTGTCTTTGGGATGGATGGATCGCTGAAGTGGCGGTGATTGTGACAGAAGGCAATGCCCGGCGTCGGTGGGCCGAGGCTATTGCCGGCATAGGAAAAAAGGCCTTTGGCGCGGCTGCGTGAGAATACGCCCCCGCCGCAACGGCGCCGCCTTTCCGGCCGCGTCCCGGACGGGCTTTTGACGGCGACCGCGCATGACCGATTTTTCCGATTCCCTTTCTTCTTCCCGCGCGGACCAGGCGCCCATCGTCGTGGTGGGTGCGGGCCCGGCCGGCCTGATGGCCGCCGAGACACTGGCGGCGGCGGGTCTGCCGGTGGTGGTGTACGACCGCATGCCCTCGGCCGGGCGCAAGTTCCTGCTGGCCGGCAAGGGCGGCCTCAACCTCACGCATTCGGAGCCGGCCGAGCTCTTCGCCACGCGTTATGCGGCTCGACGTGAACAGGTCGAGCCGCTGCTGCGGCGCCTGGATGCGCAGGCGCTGCGCGACTGGGCGCAGGGCCTGGGCGTGGAAACCTTCGTCGGCAGCTCCGGCCGGGTCTTTCCGAAAGACATGAAGGCCGCGCCGCTGCTGCGCGCCTGGCTGCACCGGTTGCGGGCTTCGGGCGTGGTGTTCCACATGCGCCATCGCTGGCTGGGCTTCGGGCCGGCACAGGCCGACGGTTCCCATGCCCTGCGTTTCGAGTCGGCCGAAGGCGAGAGCCTGGTGCAGGCCCGCGCCGTCGTACTGGCCCTGGGCGGCGCCAGCTGGGCGCGCCTGGGCTCGGACGGCGCCTGGGCCGCGCCGCTGGCGGAGCAGGGCGTGCCGATCGCGCCGCTGCTGCCGGCCAACTGCGGCTTCGATGTGCAGGGCCGCGATCCCCAGGCGCCCGGCTGGAGCCCCTTCTTCACCGAACGCTTCGCCGGCCAGCCCTTCAAGTCGGTGGCGCTGCGCTTCGAGGACTTCTCACGTCGCGGCGAATTCGTCGCCACCGCCACCGGCGTGGAAGGCAGCCTGGTCTACGCCGCCTCGGCATTGCTGCGCGACGCCATCGCCCGCGACGGCAGCGCGACCTTCCACCTGGACCTGCTGCCCGACTTCACGCCCGCGCGGGTGCTGGCCGAGGTGCGCCATCCGCGCGGCTCGCGTTCCTTGTCCAGTCACCTCAAGAGCCGCCTCGGCCTGGACGGCATCAAGTCGGCCGTGCTGCACGAGCTGCTCGACAAGGGCGCCATGGCGAATGCCGAGACACTGGCTACCGCCATCAAGTCGCTGCCCATCGTGCTGCGCGCCACCCGGCCGATCGACGAAGCCATCAGCACCGCCGGCGGCGTGGCGTTCGAAGGACTGGACGCGGCCCTGATGCTGCGCGGACTGCCGGGCGTGTTCTGCGCAGGCGAGATGCTGGACTGGGAAGCCCCGACCGGTGGCTACCTGCTGACCGCCTGCATGGCCGGTGGCAAGGTGGCGGGCGAGGGTGCCGCAGCTTGGGTGGAGCGCCTGGCCTGAAACGAAAAAGCCCGGCGACTGCCGGGCTTTGTTTCGATGAATGAGGTTGACGAGCCCTACCCCGGCACTGAGTCCACAGTTAGGGCTGCTTGGTTCCCCACCTGACCCGGTTGGCCGCTTCCCCATGCGAGGAGGCCCGTCAGCCTGCATTCTAACCGGCTGGAGAAGCCCTTTCGGGCCGGCCGGGAAAATCAGCGCAGCTGCAGGTCTTCGGTTCCGAAGGTCACATCGATCGGCTCGATCACCACCTGCTTCGGGCCCGCTTCCACGCGGCCGGCGACGATGGCGGCGATGCCTTGCGCCTGCGCCACTTCCACCGTGCGCTGTGCATCCTCGGCCTTCACGAAGATGGCGAAGCCGGCACCCATGTTGAAGGTGCTGTAGGCCTCGCGGTCGTCCTGCTGGGCGTGCTTCTGGATGAACTGCAGCACCGGCGTGACCGGCGGCACCGCCTCGATGCGGTAGGTGAAGGCCGAGGGATGGCGCAGCAGCTTGCGCCAGCCGTGGCCGGTGATGTTGGCGCAGTACTTCATGGCGATGCCGGCCTTGGCCAGGGCTTCGGTCACCGGCGAGTACAGGATGGTGGGCGCCAGCAGGGCTTCGCCGTAGGACAGGCGCGGCTCGACCTCGGTCAGGTAACCCTCGGGCAGCCGCTCGACCAGTTTGCGCGCCAGCGACAGGCCATTGGCATGGATGCCGCTCGATGCCAGCAGCACGATGGCATCACCCTCGGCCAGGTCGTCGCCCACCGACAGGCGCGACTTGGGGCTGATGATGCCGGTGCAGGATGCCGCCAGGTCGATGCGGTCGCCTTCCACGATGCCGGCCAGCGCCGGCGTCTCGCCGCCGCCCCAGGCCACGCTGCAGGTGTCGCAGGCCTTCTTCCAGCCGGCCACCAGCGCCTGGGCGCGGGCCTTGTCGCCGAACCAGTCGCTGCCGCCGGCCGCCCAGTAGGCCTGCACCACCAGCGGCGTGGCGCCGACGGTGATCAGGTCGTTGACGGCCATGGCGATGGTGTCCTGCGCGATGCCCTCGTACCAGCTGCGGCCGGTGAGCTCGGCCATGGCGTCGGCCACCAGCACCTTGCTGCCCAGGCATTCGACGATGCTGGCCAGGTAGAAGGGGCCGACATCGACCACATAGGCCGATTCACCGCGCGAGGCGGCCACCTCGGTGAAACCGTGGCCGCCCAGGTGCACCGCGGTGGCGGCGGCGGCGCGCTGGGCGCTCACCTTCAGCGGGTCGATCAGGTCGTAATTGACGCCGGCCTGTTCGTAGCTCAGCGTGTCGGGGTTGGTGGAGGCAGAAGTCATGGGCGCGGATTATCCCCGCAGCCGCGCCTTGCCCGGATCGGCATGTGGCCGGTCCTTAGAATGGCGGGATGTCCTATCTCGTGCTCGCCCGCAAATACCGCTCCCGGAACTTCTCCGAAATGGTGGGGCAGGAGCACGTCGTGCAGGCGTTGTCCAACGCCCTGCAGACCCAGCGCCTGCACCACGCCTATCTCTTCACCGGCACCCGCGGCGTGGGCAAGACGACCGTCTCGCGCATCCTGGCCAAGGCCCTCAACTGCGTGGGGCCGGACGGCACCGGCGGCATCACCGATGCGCCCTGCGGCGTCTGCCAGGCCTGCCGCGACATCGATGCCGGCCGCTTCGTCGATTACACCGAGCTCGACGCCGCCTCCAACCGCGGGGTGGACGAAGTCCAGTCGCTGCTGGAGCAGGCCGTCTACAAGCCGGTGGCCGGCCGCTTCAAGGTCTTCATGATCGACGAAGTCCACATGCTCACCAACACCGCCTTCAACGCGATGCTGAAGACGCTGGAGGAGCCGCCCGAATACCTGAAGTTCGTGCTGGCCACGACCGATCCGCAGAAGGTGCCGGTGACGGTGCTCTCGCGTTGCCTGCAGTTCAACCTGCGGCCGATGGCGCCGGAGACGGTCGAGGCCCACCTGGCCGACGTGCTGGGCCGCGAGAACGTGGCCGCCGATGCCCAGGCCATGCGCCTGCTGGCCCGCGCCGCGCGCGGCTCGATGCGCGATGCGCTGTCGCTGACCGACCAGGCGATCGCCTTCGGTGCCGGCGAGGTGCGCGAGGACACGGTGCGCCGCATGCTGGGCAGCGTGGACCGCTCCCATGTCTTCAGCCTGATCGGCGCGCTGGGCGAGGGCGACGGCTTGACGGTGGTCGAGACGGTCGAGGCGCTGCGCGCCAACGGCCTGTCCGCCGCTTCCACGCTCGAAGAGATGGCGGCGGTGCTGCAGTCCATGGCGGTGCTGCAGGCCGTGCCGCAGCGCGCCGCCGCGCCGGCCGATGCCGAGGCCGCCGAGACGGCGCGCCTGGCCGATGCCATGCCCGCCGACGAGACCCAGCTGCTCTACAGCATCTGCCTGCATGGCCGGGCCGAGCTGGGCCTGGCGCCGGACGAATACGCGGCGCTGACCATGGTGCTGCTGCGCCTGTTGGCCTTCAAGCCCGCGCCAGACGCGGCATCGGCGGAAAAAAAAACTCTGAAAGCAGCCGCGCGGCCGCCTGAGGCGCCGCGAAAGGCTGTTTCCGAGGCGCCGGCCGCGGCTGTTCCGGCCCCCGCCGTGGCGGCCGCGACGCCCCCGCCGGCGCCCGTGCCTGCTCCTTCACCGGAAGTGCAGCCGGCGGTGGCCGAGCCGGAAGTGCTGGTCGATCCGGACGGCGATGGCGACATCGTCGTGCCGGCCGGGACCGATGCCGCCCCCGTGCTGCCAACGCCCGAGCCCGCTGCAGCTGAACCGGAACCGGAACCAGCAGCCGCCGCTCCGGCCGCCGAGCCCGCACCCCAGCCCCACGACGATTCCGAGCCCCCGCCTTTCTACGAAGAAGGCGATCCAGGCCTGGACGACGCCCCTTCCACCCCGCCCGCCGCCCGCCCGCCCGCATCCCCCCGCCGCTGGCCGCGCTGCCGGTGCGGGACCAGGGCATGCGCCCATCCCCCAATATGCAGCGCCGCGAGATGCCGCCCGCCGACGATGTCGTCGCCGTGCCGGTGCGCGAGCAGCCCACCGCCGGCCTGCGCACCGGCCCGCGTTCCGATCCTGCCGCGGCCGCCACCTTCACTCCCACGCCTGAGGGCGAGATCTGGTACGCCGCCGTGCGCGGCCTGGTGCGGGCCGAGGCCATCAATGCCCTGGTACGTGAGCTGGCCCTGCAATCGCAGCTCGTCGCCCGCGACGGCCAGCACTGGATGCTGCGGGTGGAAAGCGCCTCGCTCAACCAGGCCAGCACCCGCGAGCGTTTGCGCGCCGCGCTGGCCGCGGCCGGCCATGCCGATATGCTCTCGGTGGAGGTCGGCCATGTCATCGACAGCCCGGCGCGCCGCAATGCCGCCGCCGCCAGCGCCCGCCAGCGCCAGGCCGAGGAGATCGTCACCAGCGATCCCTTCGTGCAGGAGATGATGCGGGACTTCGGGGCGAAAATCGTCCCCGGCTCCCTCAAGGTCAGGCCCTTGCAGGACAGCGCTTCGGCCTGATCTGCACGGCTGTTTTTTCTTTCCCCGTTTCACCCAGTCATCAAGGATTTTTCGCCATGTTCAACAAGGGACAGCTCGCCGGCCTCATGAAGCAGGCCCAGGCCATGCAGGACAACCTGAAGAAGGCCCAGGACGAACTCGCCAACGTCGAAGTCGAAGGCGAATCCGGCGCCGGTCTCGTCAAGGTGCTGATGACCTGCAAGCACGACGTCAAGCGCATCACCATCGACCCCAGCCTGTTGGCCGAGGACAAGGACATGCTCGAAGACCTGGTCGCCGCCGCCTTCAACGCCGCCGTGCGCAAGGCCGAGGAAACCTCGCAGGAAAAAATGGGCAAGATCACCGCCGGCATGCCGGGCCTTCCCGGCGGCATGAAGTTCCCCTTCTGATCGCCCCGCATGGCTGACCTGGGCTCCGTCGACGCCTTGATCGACGCCCTGCGCCGCCTGCCCGGCGTGGGCGCCAAGTCGGCCTCGCGCATGGCCTTCCACCTGCTGCAGCACGACCGGCCCGGCGCCCAGCTGCTGTCGCAGGCGCTGCACCGGGCCAGCACCAGCGTGCGCCACTGCGCGCGCTGCCACACCTTCACCGAGGCCGAGATCTGCCCGGTGTGCAGCGATCCCGAACGCGATGCCACCCGCTTGTGCGTGGTCGAGACCCCGGCCGACCAGGCCGCGCTGGAGCGCACCGGTGCCTACCGCGGGCTGTACTTCGTGCTGATGGGTCGGCTCTCGCCGCTCGACGGCATAGGCCCCAAGGACATCGGCCTGCAGCAACTCTTCGACCGCGCCGCCGACGGCATCACCGAAGAGGTCATCCTGGCCACCAACTTCACCGCCGAAGGCGAGGCCACCGCGCACGTGGTGTCCGAGGGCCTCAAGACCCGCGGCCTGCGCACCACCCGCCTGTCGCGCGGCGTGCCGGTGGGCAGCGAACTCGAATACGTCGACCTGGGCACCATCGCCCACGCGCTGGCCGACCGGCGCTGAACACCGCAGGACATCCGATGCACGAGCTTCCCCATTTCACGCTGGCCTACTGGTGCGTGCTGTTCGCCGCGCTGCTGCCCATCGTGTGCGCCGGCATCGCCAAGGGCGGCAAGTCCGCTGGTTTCGACAACCGCGATCCACGGGCCTGGCTGGCGCAGCAGCAGGGCTACCGGGCACGCGCCAATGCGGCCCAGACCAACTGCTTCGAGAACCTGCCCTTCTTCATCGGCGCGGTCGTCATCGCGCACCAGCTGCAGGCCGCGCAGGGCTGGGTGGATGCGCTGGCCCTGGCCTACATCGTGCTGCGCATCGGCTATGTCGCCGCCTATCTCGCCAACCTCGCCAGCCTGCGCAGCGCGGTCTACCTGCTGGCCTTCGCCGTCAACGTGGGCCTGCTCTTCGTCGGTTACCGCTGAGCCTTCGCCCGCCGGCCCCGGATTAACCCGGGGCGGGGATGTCCCGGATTCGCCCCGCCGTGGTGCGGACTTAAGCTGATCCCGCCATGGCCAGCCTCCCGTCCTTCCGGCCCAGCCGCCGGCTCTTCACCGCCGGCGCGGCGCTGGCCGGCGTCGGCCTGGGCGTGCCCTTGCTGCTGCGTGCACAGGACCGCATCGAAAGGCCCGCGCTGCGCATCTGCGTCGGCGAAAAAGCCAGCTTCTACCACCTACCGCTGAGCATCGCCGAGCGCCTGGGCTACTTCGCCGCCGCCGGCCTGCAGGTGCAGATCGACGACTACGGCAGCGGCGCCGCCGCGCTGCAGGCGCTGCTGTCGGGCCGCGCCGATGTCTGCGCCGGCGCCTTCAAGCACACGCTCAGCCTGCAGAGCCGCCACCAGTACTGCACCGCCTTCGTGCTCGAAGGCAGGGCGCCGCAGGTGGTCACCGGGGTCTCGCTGCGTTCGCTGCCGGACTACAAACAGCTCGAAGACCTGCGCAACCGGCGCATCGGCGTCTCGGCCCTGGGCGCCACCACCCACCTGGCCGCCACGCTGGTGGTGGCGCGGGCCAACCTCAGGCCGTCGGATGTGAGTTTCGTGCCGGTCGGCCTGGGCGCCTCGGCCGCGCAGGCGGTGCGCAGCGGCCAGGTCGACGCCATCGTCACGCTCGATCCGCTCATCACCCAGCTGGAGCAGAAGGGCGAGGTCTGCGTGGTCAGCGACACCCGCACCCTGAAGGACACGAAGTCGCTCTTCGGCGGCCCCATGCCCGCCGGCTGCCTGTACGCGCCCGAAGCCTTCCTGCGCCAGGCGCCGCACACCACCCAGGCCCTGGCGGACGCCATGGTGCGCGCCCTCAAATGGCTGCAGACCGCCAGCCCCGGCGACATCCTCAAGACCGTGCCGCCGCCCTATCTGCAGAACGACCGGGCGCTGTATCTCGCCGCCTTCCAGAAGCTGCGCGAGGCGATCTCGCCGGACGGCCTGATACCGGAGGAGGGCGCGGCCACGGTGCTGCGCGCGGCCGCCGGCTTCGAGCCCGAGCTGGCGCAGGCCCATCTGGAGACCGGGCGCCTGTTCACCAACGAGTTCGCGCGGCGCGCCAAGCAGCGCTACGAGGCCTGAGCAGGCAGGTTGCCTATTTCGTGCCGCTGTAGCGGATTCGGAACCCCAGCAGCAGGCAGTTGACGATCACCGAAAACGAGTTCGTCAGGATCACCGGCCAGTCCCCGCGCGCGATGCCATAGGCCACCCACAGCGCGAGGCCGGCGATCAGCACCACGATCATCACGACCGATACCTCCTCGGCCTGCTTGTCGCGAATCACCTTGAAGAGCTGCGGCAGCATCGAGCAGGACGTCAGCACACCCGCGGCCATGCCCATTCCTTGTGTCCAGTCCATCTGCTGTCTTGCTCCGGCGTTTCGGTCAAAACATGCATCAGGCACTGACCAGCACCAATGGCGGTGTCAGACAGGCCAGCGGCTTGCTGCAGCCGCTGGCCGCGTCGTGGCCGATGTGTTTACTCAGCCTTGTTGGCCGAAGCCGGGCCGCTGGCCATCGCCGCGCCATCCTGGCCTTGCACACGGCGTAGTTCGGCGAACCAGGCCGGGCCGCTGCGGGCGGCGCGGTAGCGGGTCATGGCGCGGGCATAGCCCGGCACGCCGGCCTCGGCCGACTGGTTGCCGGCATAGGTCGAGAGTCCGGACTGCAGCCACAGATTGCGGTCGGCCTCGACCTCGGCGCGGCTGAGCGACGGGCCGGCCGGCGCCGCGGTGGCGACGGCCGCGCTGTCGGCCTCCTGCGCGAAGGCCGAGCCGGCGAAAGCCAGCGTCAGGGCAGCGGAGAAAAGGGCGAGAGTCCTGGATGTTTTCATGGCGATGGATTCCTGGTGTCGAGTCTGTTTTGGCGGGCTCCGGGAAAGCCGGAACCACGCAGCAGAGTCTGGCCGTCCGTCGCCTGGCGGGCTGTGCGCCAGCGCACCGGTTTTGGTGAAAGTCGCCCGGGCACGTTCATTGCTGGCTTGCTGCGAGCCTGCGCGCCCGCATCCGGCCAAAAGATAATGGGCTCACGGTCCCCACGGGCTCGACCGCGGCGCGGATGGTCCGCACGCACTGCCCCACGACTTCTTCCGCCCCCCAAACCCCAAGGCATTCCGTGCAACTCAGCAGACTCCGCATCGGCACCCGACTCGGCGGTGCATTCGCCGCGATCATCATCCTTTCGGCCGCCATGCTGGCGGTGGCGGTCTGGAGCCTCAACGACATCGCCGCCTCCACCCGCGCGATGATGGCCACGCCGCTGGCCAAGGAGCGCCTGACGGAGGAGTGGTCGCGCAACATGATGTCGGTGATGAGCCGGATCAAGGCGATCAGCCGGGCCAGCGATCCGGATCTGGAGAAGACCTTCACCGAAGAGGCCAAGGCCTCCTCGGCGCGCAGCGCGGAGATCGCCAAGGCGATCCAGGCCTTCCCGATGGATGCCACCGAGAAGAAGCTGTTCGAGAACATCGAGAGCACCCGCAAGGTCTACATCTCGGTGCGCGAACGCATGATGACGGCCAAGCGCGAGGGCAATGCCGACGAGGCCCGGCGCATCCTGAACAGCGAATTCGAACCCTCGATACCGCCTTATGTCGCGGCCATGCAGGCCTATGTGGACCAGCAGCGTTCGGCCATCGACGAGGTGGCGAAGTCCATCGACGCCGAGATCGCCGCCAGCCGCCTGCGCCTGGCCGGCATCGGTGTGCTCATGCTGGTGCTGGCCCTGGTGCTGGCCCGCGTGCTGACGCGCTCCATCACCGTGCCGGTGGCCGCGGCCGCCACGCTGGCCAACGACATCGCCAACGGCGACCTGTCGCAGCGCATCGTGGTGGAGGGCCGGGACGAACTCTCCGAACTGATGGCCTCGCTGCGCGGCATGAACGCCAGCCTGAGCCGGATCGTGTCCGAGGTGCGCCAGTCGGCCGACATCATCCGCACCACCAGCGCCGAAGTGGCGTCCAGCAACGGCGACATGAGCCGGCGCACCGAATCCCAGGCCAGCGCTATCGAGGAAACCGCGGCCTCCATGGAAGAGCTGAACTCCACCGTCAGGCAGAACGCCGACAACGCCACGCAGGCCAACCGGCTCGCGCTGGCGGCGCGCACGGTGGCGGTGGACGGCGGCGGCGTGACCTCCGAGATGGTGGGCACGATGAAGGACATCCACGACAGCTCGCACCGCATCGTGGACATCATCGGCGTGATCGACGGCATCGCCTTTCAGACCAACATCCTGGCCCTCAATGCCGCGGTCGAGGCCGCGCGCGCAGGCGAGCAGGGACGCGGCTTCGCCGTGGTGGCCAGCGAGGTGCGCAGCCTGGCCGGGCGCTCGGCGGCGGCGGCCAAGGAGATCAAGGGACTGATCGGCAGCAGCGTCGAGCGGGTGTCGCGCGGCACCGGCCTGGCCGACCAGTCGGGCCGGGCGATGGAGGAGATCGTCGATTCGATCAAGCGGGTGGCCGACATCATGGGCGAGATCAGCGCGGCCAGCGCCGAGCAGACGGCGGGCGTGCAGCAGATCGGCGAGGCGGTCAACCAGATGGACCAGTCGATCCAGCAGAACGCCGCCATGGTCGAGCAGAGCACGGCGGCGGCGGAGAGCCTGCGTGAGCAGGCCCAGGCGCTGGTGCGGGTGGTCGAGGTGTTCCGGCTGGGGCAGGCGCAGCACTGAGCGGCGGCCCTTGCTCTTTCAGGCGAGGGCGGCGTGCAGCACGTCCAGGGGCTCGCCGCGGCCGCGCACGTTCACCCGCTCCACCTCGCCGGGCGGCACCGGCAGCCCGGCCTGCTGCGCCACGAAGACCGACATCACCAGTCGCCCGGCCGAGGTCTTGGAATGGTCCTGCAGCCGGCTCGCGGTGTTGACCACCTCGCCCACCGCGCTGAAGGTGGTGCTGTCCTGCCAGCCCACCTCGGCCACCACCGCGCGGCCGGCATGCAGGCCCATGCCGAAGGCGATCGGCTGGCCGAACTCGCGCTCGAAGGCGGCGCTCCATGCATCCATGCGCTGGCCGATCAGGCGGGCGGCGGCCACGGCCTGGCGGCAGGCGGTGGGCAGGTCGGTCTCCAGGCCGAAGATGGCCATCACGCTGTCGCCGATGAACTGGTTGGCGGTGCCGCCGCTGTCCTGCACCGCACCGCCGACGATCTCGAAATAGCGGTCCAGCGTGTAGACCAAGTCGAAAGGCCACTGGCGCTCCGACAGGCCGGACCAGCGCCGCAGGTCCACGAAGAGGATGGCCACGTCGCGCTCGCGGCCCACCCGGCCGGCGGCCTCGCGGGCGCCGGGCACAAAGAGCGGCAGCACGGTGATGTCGGCCAGCGGCCGCAGCTGGCAGGCCAGGCGTACGTCGGGCGGTGCCTTGACCCGGGCCAGGGTCTGGGCTTCGTCGTGGCCCATGGCCGGCAGCGCCGAGGCCGGGCCGTTCACCCGCACGCGGCAGGTGGAGCAGCGGGCGCGCCCGCCGCAGACCGAGAGATGGGCGATGCCATGCTCGCGGCTGGCCTCCAGCACGCTCCAGCCGCGCGGCACACGCAGCTGCCGGCCGGGGTAGTGCAGGGTGATCCAGGCCTGCGGCGCCGCACGCTGCCAGCGCGCGCGCAGCGCCCTCGATGCCAGCAGCAGGGCGAGCAGCACCAGGTAGACGGCAGAACCGGTACGCGCCACCTGCGAGGCGGCCGCGCTCTGGGCGGCGGTGGGCATTTGCGCCGGGGCTCCGGTCCAGGCGATCTCGCGGCCCATGGCCACGAAACCCAGGGTGGCCAGCACCGGCAGCAGCACCATCAGGCAGAGCACGAGGGGGAACATCCGCCGCCAGGCCATCCGCGCCCGCAGCGCCATGTGCAGGCCCAGGCAGCCATGGGCCCAGGCGGCCGCCATCATGCAGAGCTGGAAGGCGGCCGCGCGGGGGCTCCAGATGCCGCGGATCGCCCGTGCGTAGTCCGGGTCCAGCCCGTAGGCCTCGTAGGCCCAGCGCATCGCCGCCAGATGGCCGGCCAGCAGCAGGGGCAGGGCGAAACCCAGCAGGATGCGGATCGCCTCGGTGGCCGGCAGGCGCAGGCTGCGCCGCTCCCACACCCCCACGAAGGCCAGCACCAGGTGCAGGCTGGCCGCGCCGTACAGCAGCAGGCTGCCGAAGGCGCCGTGCCAGAAGCCGCGCACCAGTGCCAGCACGAGATCGGCCACGGCCAGCGATACCAGCCCCAGCGCATGGTCCAGCAGATGCAGCCCGGTATAGGCCAGCAGCACCAGGCCGCTGGCCCAGCGCAGCTGGCGCTGGCCGGGAAACCGGGCGGGCAGGGAACGGTGGGACGGGGCGTCGCTCATACGGGAGTCCCTCAGCATAATTCAGCGCCCACACCCGCCTGCATGAACCAGCCTCCCCGCCGATCCAGCCTCGCCCTGCGCGGCATCGAACTCTTCGCCGGCTTGTCCGACAGCCGGCTCGACCAGCTCGCCCAGGACTGCGCCTGGCACCAGGTGGCGGCCCGCCATCCGCTGCTGCTGCGCTCGTCCGCGGGCGATGCGGCGGGGCGCGAGCCGGAGGTGTTCTTCATCGTTTCGGGCCAGGTGCGCATCGCCATCTATTCGGCCGGCGGCCGGCAGGTGACCTTCCGCGACCATGGCCCGGGCGAACTGTTCGGCGACTTGGCGGCGATCGACGAAGGCCCGCGTTCGGCCGATGTCTTCACGCTGGAGCCCTGCACCGTGGCCAGCCTGGGCCGCGGCGCCTTCATGGCCCTGATGCGAGATGAACCGGTGGTGGCCGAACGCATGCTGCGCCGGCTGGCGGCGCTGGTGCGGCAATTGAGCGAGCGGGTGATCGAGCTGAGCACCCTGGCCGTGGGCGATCGCCTGCAGGCCGAGTTGCTGCGCCTGGCGCGCGAGGTCGGCGTGACCGGCAAGCAGGCGAGGCTGGAACCCGCGCCGCGCCATGCGGCGCTGGCCAGCCAGATCAGCACCAACCGCGAGCAGGTGACGCGGGAGCTGGCCTTGCTGGTCCGCGCCGGCCTGCTGCAGAAGGAGGCCGGCGCGCTGGTGGTGACCGATGTCGAGGCCCTGGCGCGCCGGGTCGGCGACGCGCGGGGCTAGGCCGGTTCGGCGCCTAGTTGAAGCGGCCGTTGACGCCGCCCACGCTGTAGCGGCCCGCGCCCAGCAGCGCGATCGCCACGGCGGTGAACAGGAAGAAGCCCTGCAGCTCCAGCGCCCAGCCGCCCTGTTTGCCCAGGGTGAAGATCTGGCTCATGTGCACCAGGCTGAAAGCCACCAGCATGTTGACCACCACGATCAGCGCGGCCGGCCGGGTGAACAGGCCGATGATCAGCAGCACGGGGGCCACCACCTCGCCGATGTAGACACCGTAGGCGACGAAACTCGGCAGCCCTGCCTGCTGCACCAGTCCGAGCACGAAGCCCGGGCCGCTCTGCAGCTTGGCGATGCCGTGCAGCAGCGTCAGGCTGCCGAGCAGCAGGCGCAGCACCAGCTTGGCTGCATCCTCGCGGCTCTGTTGGGGAAGGGCGACGACGTTGGTGGTGCTCATGGGAGTTTCTGGAGTTCAGGGCTGTGGAAAGACCGGAGTCTGCCTCCGGCGGCCGGCGCGAGTATGTGCGTAAACGCACCACCGGCACCAGCTCGCTTCACCCGTGCAATGCCAGGCCGCCCCCGGGATGCTCCTGAATTATTTGTTTTTGCACATTGGCAGCATGCCGGCCCAGTCCTGAAAAATCGCCACACCGCGCCGGCAATGCGTCAAAAGCCAGGGCGGCGCGGCTGGAAGCTGTTCTGGCTCATTTCCGGTGGCATCTCGAACATATCGTCGAACTGGCGCGTCGCGTGCTTTTTTTCGAGTGACTCCCGCATCGCGGCTTTCAGCTGGTTTCTCTGTTTTTTATGCGGCGACTCATAAGGCGGGCACTCCGGGGCGCTCTTTCTCAGATGCCACCATTGAAACTCCTTGGTGAGGACATTGCCCGACCCGCAGTTGCGCCCCTTGACGTTGGGGCTCAGCAGGCCTTGGAAGTTGAATGGCGCCGCTTGCAATTCATCGAGCGAGAATATCGGATCGATCACATGTTTCGCGCGCCTGCCCACCATGTAAGCCTTGTGCGTGAACCAGTTCCCATGGCATTGCCCGGGCTTGGGCTGGACCATCTTGGGGCCGAAATTCGCGCGATTCTGCACCGGACCGAAAAGCACCACCGTTGCGCCACAGGGCGCGTATCTCATGACGTCTTCATTGCTGGGATAGGAGTAGACACCACTCATCGAGGGCTTGCTGTGAAAATGGAGGAACACTGAGGACATCCCGCCCCGAAAGCCGCTGCGTCTCCACCCTTCCTCTTCGGGGTTGTCTGCCTCCGCATCCATCTGCGCCGCCTCGGAGCGCACCATGTTCAGGATGCTGGCCGGGGTCTGGGTGAATGGAAAGCCCGAGGCCACCATCTTGTAGCCGGACACCTCGGCCCATCCCTCCAGTGCCCGCACGAAGGTGGACGCGGGCTGCGAGCGCACGATATGCGCTTCGAAATCGTTGAGCAGCGGTTTGATTTGCTGGGCAAAATCCCTGCCGTTGCGCAGCGCCTGAGTCGATAGCGGCGTTTCGGGCGCTGGCACGGACAGGTCGGGCAGGCCCACCTCGTGCCTAAACCCCTGCACCGAATAGCGCGCGGCGGTCTCCAGATCCTCCTTGGACGCAGTCGCCACCCGTTTGGCCCTTGGCATCGCCCGTGGTTGATCGAAGCCGGCGTCTTCAACACCGGATCGGCTGTGCATTCCGAGCAGTTCCGCTGTTTCCCAGCCGATTTCCTGCGGGGGAAGACGGTTCTGGTCGAGAACAGGAACTGGCCGGTGTTTCAGAGGCTGCGGTGCGTCGGCTTTCGCCCGCATAAGCTCCAAAATTTCAATGGCCACCGGGCCCAGACCGCCGAATGAACGCAAGTCCGGGCTGATGGTGCCTATAGGGTCCAATGGTTTATTGAAAAGCGACCCGGTCGGGTTGGGGGCGCCCGATGTCGCCTTGGCGGTGGAAAGCATGGTGTTTCCTTTTTTTGACTCTTGGCCGTTCAACCGCGATTCGGCAATTTTGGCGGCGCAGGTCGCGGAGGCGATTGCGGAATCATGCCGTTTGGTAGTGTGGCCTTGAAGTTGTTCACGATGCCGTTTTTCAGTGTTTCGCGCCATTTCTCGAAGAGGGACACATAGGGCGGGCACGCCGGCGCCCCATGGTTGAACCAGTCCCAGAATGAGCCCCGCCTGGTCAATATATTGTCCGGTCCGCAGTTACGGCTCCAGGTATCTTCGCCGGTCGGCAACACCACGCCGCGCGGCACGATTTGAACTTCATTCAGAGAAAACCTGACATGATCTTTTGCGGTGTGTTGCCAAAATCTGGCAACCCTGTACGAGGCGTCGGTATACACGTTGCCTTTGCACCTTTCAGGGCCGACCCGGGCGTGTATGACCGAGTGTTGGCCGGAACGCTTGTTCCCGGCATAAAGGAGTACATCCGTGTTGCAAGGCGCATAGTTCTCCATGTCCTCGACGTTGGGGTACACGCTGAGCGGTATCTGATGCAGATATTTGCCGACGAGTTTTGATTGCAGGCCGCCCTTGTAACCTCGTCTTAATGATTCTTCAATCGCGGGATAGTCGGCCTGCGAATCCAGTTGGGCGGCTTCCTGCCTGACCCATTCGACAATGTTTTTTCCATCCTCTTCATAGCCGACACCGCCAAAAACCAATCGGTAGGCATAGACTTCCACCCAATTCTTGAACGCCGCGGAAAATGCCGACGATGAGCGCAGCATTTGCCGTTCATATTCGTTGAGGTGCGGTTTGATGGCACGTGCGATGTTTTGGCCCAGGTCGATCGCGGCCTTGGTTGCAGGGTTTTTAATATTGTCGGAGAAAAATCCGGGCTGACCCATTTCAACGAGATATGCACCGACGGCGTTGTTGATGGTGTTGTCTAGCAGAATCTGCATGTCGTCTGTCAGCCGCCTGGTTCGCGCGATGGAAGGCGGCTGCTTTTCGAGAGCGCGTTTCATTTTAAATGAATCGTCGTAGTGCACCTCGCCGGCTCCGGCAATGGCGCCGGGTCGGAGTTGGAGCAGGTCCACCATTTCCGAGCTGATGGCCCCGATATTTTCCAGGTTGTTGACGTGAGCCGAATCCGCAACGCTCATCAGGATTCTTTTTTCCGCCGTGGCGGCGCTGTCTTGCGTCCCTCGAAACGGGAAACGGGGCATGCCGACCAGCTTGGTCGCCATGGCGTTTCCTGCCGTGAGTGGAAAGCCCATGATGATCTCCTCAGGAAAATCGGTGTTGACGAATACCCGCGAGCGTGGCGCTGGAAATCATGGCATCTCCTTTTGTTCCACGCCGCGGATTTTGGCGAGTGCTCAAGCGCGAGTTGAATTGCTCGGGCGCGAGGGAGTTCGCAAAGCCGAGCTCGTAAGTAGGCGTTTCGGCAGCGCCTTGGGGAGATTGCCATCCGGCAATGCGGCCCAGAAATCCGTGCTCATAAAGGATTTCAAATGATCCCGCCACTTCGCGAGGTTGGAAACGTAAGGCGGGCACTCCGGGGCTCCCTTGCCGAACCATTCCCACCGGTTATTGTCGGCAGTCAATATGTTGTCGGGGCCGCAATTTCGACTCCAGGCGTTGTCGCCGGTCGGCACTTCAACACCATACGGAAGATTCTCCATGTCTGTAATATGGAATTTGACATTCAGGTGAGAAGTGTGCGTGAAAAACCTTCCGAGCTGGTATGCAATGTCGGTATCCTTGTTGCCTCGGCAATCCTCGGGATCGACCCGGGTGTAAACAGTCGCATAATCTCCGATGTGGGGGTTGAATTGGTAAAGGCGCACAAACTTGCCACAGGGTGCGTAGCTTTCCATATCCTGCTTGTTCGGATAAGCGTCGAGCGGCGCCGGGCGGCGTCGTGTACCGCCTCGTTCCGATTCAAGGCCGCCTTCATAACCGTACGCCAGCGAATTCTGCCTCCTCGGGTTATCGGATTGCGCTTCCACCTGCGCCGCTTCCTGCCTGGCCCAGGCGACGAGTTTTTTCCCGTCCTCTGTGTAGTCCAGATTTCCAAAGGTCAAACGGTAGGCATAGACCTCCACCCAGCCCTTGAAAGCATCGGTGAATGGCGAGCTGGAGCCCAGCAGCTTCAGCTCATATTCAGTGAGATGCGGTTTGACCGCGCGGGCTATCTGCCGGCCCAATGCGGCCGCAGCCTTGGCTGCCGGCTCATCACTGTCATCCAGATCCACGCCGGGCTGCCCCGTTTCCTCGAGAAATGCAGCGACTGCGTTGCTGACAGTGCCGTCGAGCCGAATCTGCATCTCTTCAGTCAGTCCTTCGCTCGCCGTGGGCACCTCAGCTTGGTCGGCTCTGATATCCGGGGCGGCAGCGGGCTGCAAACCCGCTGAAGCTCGAAAAACGCTTTTCGGAACTGGTGCATTTGGATCGCTCAAAGCGGCACGTTTTGCCCTAAAGGGTTCGCCGTAATGCACCTCTCCGGACTTGGCGACATCGTCGCGCTTGAGTCCGAGCAGGTCGATCATTTTCGGGCTGATCTCGCCGATATCCTTCAAACTGTCTTTGTACACCGTGTCCGCAACGCTCGTGGGGATTTTATCCTTGGCCGCTGCGGAACTGTCTTGCATTCCGGGAAACAGGAAACGCCGAGCACGATCCAGGTTGTCCGTGAGTATGTTGGTCGCCGAAATGGGAAAGCTCATGATGATTTCCGAATGAAGTGAATGTTGATAATTGCACGCTTGAAAAAGTCAGTCTGGTTTAACCGTTTCGTCCATGCCCTCCAGGTTGGTTGATTGCCTGCCCGTCGAATTGCTGCCTCTGTTTATCGAAGCTGGGTTGGTCGATGAATGGCCGTTGCAGCGGGCCGAACACCTGCTGATTGGGCTCTGTCTGAGCCGGCACGCCCAGGGTCATCGTGCTGAGAATCCGAGGGTCGAGGGATCGTTTATTAGAGGCGTTGTCGAAATCCTGGTCGAGTTGTGCTATCAATTCGGTTCGCCGCCGTGTGTGCGGCGATACATAGGGTGGACAAAGGGGGGGTACTGTGGTTTTGAACCAATTAAAAGTGGGAACTTGTTTGTAGAGGAAGTTGCCCGGTCCACAGTTTCTGGCGTCCAAGTTGCCTTCAAGACGCAGCCGCTCACCGCGCGGTATATCGTTCAAATAATCGGAGCTGAAGACCGCTTCCTGGCCCAGGTTTTTCTGCTGACGACCGACGCTATAGGCGTGATGGGTTTCGGTGTTGCCGCTGCATTCGTGCAGGGTGCGCGCAAGCATGGTGCCATATTGCTTGTCGTTCTTTTTATACCAGACGAATGCGATAAAGTCGCAGGGTGCATAGTTATTCATGTCCTGCATGGTTGCATAGGCATATGCTGGATGCAGTTGCGCCGGATCAGAGTTGCCAAACAGCAGCGAATTCTTCCCTGCGAGATAGGCTGTGCGTATTTTTTCTTCCCTGATGAAGTTGTCTGCTTGTGAAATGACCTGCGCTGTTTCTTCGCGCACCCATTTCAATATCTCTTCTTGGTTGTCTTCGAAGCGTTGATTTATAGCCGCCATGCGGTAAGCGAGATATTCGACCCAGGCTTCAAGCGAATTCTGGAACGCTGAGGTGGTTTGCGACTGGAGCGTCTGCATTTCGATATGAGTCAGTAATGGCCTGATGGCCAAACCTATCCGCCGACCATTCAAGATCGAAGTGACTTGCAAGAGATTATTGTTAGGATGAATGATCGAATTGGGCAGGCCCATCGTGTGGCGGAAAGAGGCGATGGTCACGGGTATCGCGATCTTCAGCCTCTGCTGCAGTGTTGTGGAAGCAGCCCGTTTGCCGATGGAGTGTCGGGCTGGAATGGATGCAGGCTTGATTGATTCGTTTGGCGAGGTGTTTAAGGTGGCTGGCATCTTGCTCGCTGAAAACGCGCCATGAAATACTGCTTGCGGATTTTCCGGAGTTGCGGGCGTGGGCAGACCGAGCAACTCCTGCAAATCATGGCTGATTTCTTGAGGGGACAGTTCGCTCTTGGAGAAACTCGTATGAGAGGCTTTGAGCTCTGTCGATTTTGATTTGTTTAGAAAGTGTGCAGCGGCGCCCTGCGCCACGGCTGCAAGCGCCGATATATTCGAGGCTGCAGGCATGCTGCCGCCCACGAATGATGTGGTGTCGAAACCCATGATGGACCTTGTAGAGTGGAGCCCTTATTTTTGGGCGCCGGGATTTGTTTTCTGATGCAATGCCGAATACGCGTTAATTTGCCCGCAAGGCCATTATCTTGATCATCGAGCCAGGTATTCGGCGGCAGGTGAACACGGAAAATCTCCCAGATAGACGGGACAGGCGTGCCGCAGTCAGCCCGGCTGCCGTGCCGTCGCGGCCTGTTGCTGAAGGCGCCATTGCTGCTCTCGAAACTCCTGGCTCTGCCGATCGAATTGCCGCTGCAAATTGGTTCGAGCTGGCGGGCTGACCTGTTGCCACTGAACCTTTGGCACCTGATCTTCCTCCAGCTGGCGTTTGCGCTGCCAGTAATCGATGTTGTCTAAAATGCCTTTGATGATGGCGGCGCGCCATTGGGCGTGGCGGGTCACAAACGGCGGACACGCGGGTACATCGCCGGCGAACGGATTCCATCGGCTGATGACTTTGCGCAATATATTGTCCGGCCCGCAGTTGCGCGCTTTCACGTTGTCAGCCAACCAGGCCGTCACACCACGCGGCACGTTGACGATGACCTTGGGGTTGTCGAATATCCAGTCGGGCAAGTATCCGATCCGCCTTCCGGTAATATAGGCCATATGCGTCGTGGCATCGCCCTTGCATTGCGCCGGATCGGGATATACCAGGGATATGCTGAAGATCGGGTGGTTTTCGCCGCCGCCATGTCCGATCCACTCGATCAAACGAGTAGCCACCCCGCACTCCGCGAATTCGTGCAAGTCCCTCAGGTCGGGATAGCAATCCAGCGGGCTGGTCGCGCTGTAGAGGCGTTCGAAGGCCAGTGGAGAAGACCTTCCTCGCTGAAATGCGTCACGTAGACGCTCTTCCCGGTCCGGTTTGTCCGCCTGCGAAATGACCTGCTTCACTTCATCTCGCGCCCAGGCCAGAATATTCGCCGATTTCCATGTGTGGACGCCGGAACCGGTGGCATCGCTATGGGCTTGAACGCGTACCCAGCCTTCCAGAATCTGCCGCAGTGGTGACTGTTTGTCGTTGCGCAGGCTGTTGATTTCGTCCGTATTAAGGAAACTGCAGGTGCCGCCGCCGTAACTTTCACCGTTCTGGAATTGACGCTTTTCAAACGGATCCTGCGGGACTGATGCTGTTTCGCCCGGAATCCTGCAGGCAGTGCGAAAACCCGCCAACGCATTGTGCAGGGTCACGTCGAGCCGTCTTTTGAAGTCCAGGGGGGCATTGCGTTTTTTGCGTGCCAGCGGCTTTTCTGGTTCGATGTCTGCATCTTGCGAGAATATGGCCGAGTGCTGGATTGCTCCGTCGCGGCCGACGTCGTCCGCCGTCAACCCAAGCAGGGTCGCCATTTCTGCATTGAGTTCGCGATATTCGTCGACTCGTGTTTCTGATGGCCGGGAATTATTTTGCAGCGTAACCCGCCGAGGATATCGCCCCATCAGTCCCAGCGCCAGGTTTGCCACGGCGCCAATATTCGAGCCGTTGCCGTTCGTCGTGTTCGATACGATGTTGAATCCCATGGAACATATCCTTGGTGATAAAAGAAGGTTTACTGTGTGCCGAGCGTGCGCTGGCACCGCCGAATTGGGCGAATCACTGTTGTTCGCCCCGAAGCTGTAGGTTCTGCTTATTTGAAGCTAGAATGGTGAAGATTATCTGGGACGCGCTCGCGGTGCCCGAGAAAAGAGGGCACGAGGAAAAGCATGAAATTCAGACTGCGCCAGATGGAGGTTTTTCGCGCCGTGATGCTGACCGGCTCGATCAATGGTGCCTCCAAACTGCTGTTCACATCGCAGCCGGCCATCAGCCGCATCGTTTCGCACACCGAGCAGACCCTGGGGCTGGCGCTGTTCAACCGGGTCAAGGGCAAGCTGGTGCCCACGCCCGAAGGCCAAGCCCTGTTTCGCGAGGTTGACGAGTTCTACCAGCAGGCGCTGCGGGTGGACGACTTCGCTCGCGGACTGGCGCAGGGGCCTTCGGGAACACTCAATATCGCGTCGAGCCCTTGCCTGAGCCGCGGCTTGATTCCGCGGGTGGTGACCAGTTTCGTGCAGCGTTACCCGAATATCCGGGTGAATCTGCGCACCACGCTGCTCAACGGCATGGCGCAGGAGGTGTTGAGCAACACGGTGGACCTGGCGGTTTCGGTGCTGCCGCTGGAGCATCCCAATCTGCGCATCGAGCGTTTCACCGAGGGCCGCATGGTCTGCGTGGTGCCGCGTGGCCATGAACTGTCGCAGCTGCCGGCGGTGAGCCTGGCGGATTTGGCGCGTTTCAATCTGATCGCCCATCATCCTTCGATTCCTTTCGGGCAACTGGTTTCTGCCGCTTTCCGCAATGCCGATGTGCCGCTGGTTTCGCGGGTGGATATTCACGAAACCGATGTGGCCTGCGCCCTGGTGCGGGCGGGCGCGGGCATTGCGATGGTGGATCAGTTCACGGTGGAGGGCATGGCCTGGAGCGACCTGCAGGTGCTGCCCCTGCAGGAGGAGATCCGGCTGGCGCCCAGCATCGTGCGTTCGGTCTTCGATACCGGGCGCAGCCATGCCGACAAGTTCGCCGAACTGCTCAGGCAGATGGTCGCGGCTGGCGATGGAACGATGGCTGGTGCTGCTTGAACTGCGCTGGTTGTCAGGTCTAAGCCCATCGGAATATTCTTTCGAAGGCGATGAATTCATGGCCGGTGCCAGCAGGTTCAGGCGGAGGGTCGCGGCAGTCGATCGACGCGCTGTTGGGGCTGTACGGTTGGCTGACGCTGGTTGGCTGAAAAAACGTCCTGCTCGGAAAGGCCGCGTTTGTGTTTTCTTTCATACTCGGTCACCAGACTGCTTTTCATGGAATCGCGCCAGTGTTTATAAGGGGGCACATAAGGCGGGCAAAGCGGGATCTTGTAAAACGGGTTGAACATTGAAACCTTTCTGATCAGGATATTGTCGGGCCCGCAGTTCTGCGCGACCTCGTTCGATGAGACCCGCAATATGACGCCGCGTGGCATGTGCACCGCGTCTTCCTTGCGAAAGATTTCATTTTGCGAGCCGCGCCAGAGACGTCTGGAAACCATGTACGCTTCATCGGTGCTGGCGTCGCCCAGACATTTGTCGGGATCCGGCAGGCGGACGATGAACTGATATTTGAGGGCGTTTTTGTCGATCCAGTCGAAAACATAGACCGGTTTGCCGCAGGGGGCGAACCTGTTCATGTCCGCCTCATTGGGATATGCCCACAGCGCGCCGATGATGCCGCGCGTGCGTGAAATGGCGATTTCTGAATTCTTGCCGGCGTGATAGGCCTCCAGCCTTCTTTTTTCGCCGACGTCGTCATCGGCTTGTGCATCGATTTGCGCGACCTCCCTGCGCGCCCAGCCGATGATTTTGTAGTAGTCCCAGCGATAAAGATCGCCGGCAGTGGCGTGGGCGTAGGCATAGACGGTCACCCAGTCTTCCAGCACCTGGCGCAGCTGGGAATTTTCGTTCGAATGCATCAGCGTGTATTCCGCGGAGTTCAGCGTGCCCCGGATGGTGCCGCCGTATTCCAGGCCTTTGTCGAAAGCCAGCTGGGAAAATGAGTCAGGCGCGGCGGGCAGGTTCGGGTTATGACGTCCGAATTGCTGATCGAAGCCCGCGAGTGCGTAGCGCAGCGCGGTGTCCAGCCTGTTCTGCAGGTAGGGGCTGGCGCGCTTTGTTCTGCTGGTGCGTCTGGCTTCGGGTTTTATATCGTTCTGGGAGATACGCGGTTTCTGATCAGGCTGGCCTGCGCCGAATATGGCGTCATCCTTAATGGCTGCGCTGGATTTCAGTCCTAAAAGTGCCGTCATTTCGTCACTGAGTTCCTGCTTCGGTCCCCGCGCATCGGAAAATGGGCGCGACGCCGTTTCCATTGACGTTTGGCTTGCTGAACGCCACAGCAGCCCGGCAGCCAGGCTTGCAAAGGTCGCGGCAGTGGGCGTGGCTCCATGGCTTGAATTGGATGCGAGGTCGAAAACCATGAGAATATCCCGTCGGTGGTGATGGGTTGATTTTTCCGCACGGCGGGAAAGCGTGCGTATAGGCCGTGCCGGCGCTTCAGCAGGCGGCGGGCGTGAGGAGGTGTCTCGGGAATCTGGCCGTTCTACACCATGGTCTGGAAGTTGGTCTCCATTGCTTCCTTGAGTTGCTCGCGCCATTTGGCGAGGCGCGAGACGTATGGCGGGCATACCGGCACCCCGTGGCTTGACCAGTCCCAGAATGAAACGTTTTTGGTCACGATATTGTCGGGGCCGCAATTCCTGCGCCAGGTGTCACGCCCGGTCGGCAACTGCACGTCACGCGGAACATTCCGGACGGTGTCGACGGTGAATTTGGTGAGTTGCCAAGGGGTGTGCGCGAATATTCTGCCGATCCCATAAGCGATATGGGTGTATTGGTTGCCTCGGCAGTTGTCGGGATGCGGCCGGACAGAAATGGTGGCGTATTTTTTCATCTGCCTGTTGAATTCATGAAGCAGCACATCCTGGCCGCAAGGGGCGTAGTTCTGCATGTCCTCCCTGTCGGGATATGCAGGGAGCGGCGCTTGACGTCGAGGTGTGCCGCCGCGTTTCGATTTCAAACCGCCTCGATAACCAGCTTGCAGTGAGCGTTCTCGTTCGGGATGGTCGGCATGTGCATCCGTCTGCGCGGCTTCCTTCCTGGCCCATTCGACGATGTCCTCGCCGCCTCCCTTGAATTCGAGCCCTCCGAGGGCGAGCCGGTAGGCATACACCTCCACCCACCCTTTTAAAGCCTGGGAAAATGGCGACAGGCGCGGCAGTTTCCGCTCGATTTCACTGAGATGGGGCTGGATGGCGCGCGCGATCTGGCGGCCCAGGGCGATCGCTGGTTTGGCCACGGGACCCTCGGGATTGTCGGAAATAAAGCCGACCTGCCCGATTTCCAGGAGATATGCGCCGACTGCGTTGTTGACGGTGTTGTCGAGTTTGATCTGGATATCGTCTTCCAGCCGTTTATCCCTGGCTACGACTTCAGACTGCTCTTCGGGAACGTCCCGAAAGGGATCGTCCAATAACACGTCTTCGCGCCGCACGGGATCTGCGGTCGCCGTAGTGAATCCTTGGCCGTAATGCACATCGGCGGAGCCGGCAATTTCACCGGGCAGGAAATCGAGCAAATCCTTCATTTGCTGGCTGACGGCGCCAATGTGGCTGAGGCTGTCATCGAACACCCGGGCTGCCAGCGGCTGCCGGGTTTCGGGCGGATTGCTGTGCTGCATATCGGCAAGCATGAACCTCTCCGGTACGCGGGCCGTCGTGCTCGGAATTGCGTTTGCCAAAGAAAATCTCATGATCATCTCTCCATGAATGAATGTTGAGACATACGCGTAAAAATCCCGGCGGCCTTATCCGTCTTGTTGCTGCCGTCCCGCCTGGTTGAATGCTTGGCCGTCGAATTGCTTGCGCTGATTGTCGAAGCCGGGCTGGCCGACGAATGGGCGCTGCGGCGGGGAGAACTGCTGCTGCGGTTGCGGGTCGAAGAATTCGCGCTTGCGTTTCGCTTCGTAGTCGGTCACCAGGCTGTTTTTCATCGATTCGCGCCAGCGGTGATAAGGCGATACATACGGAGGACAGAGATCGAATCGAATGAGCGGAGAGAGGGCGGGTATCTTTTTTATCACAAGATTGTCGGGGCCGCAGTTTTGGCTGACTTCAGTGCGCGAGACTTGTACGGCCATGTTGCGCGGCAGGTATTTTGCGTTATCCGGTTTAAACAACTGGTTTCTCGGGCCATGCGCGATTTGCCTGGCGAGTTTGTAGGCAATATCGGTTTCTGCATTGCCCCGGCACAGCGCGGGATCCGGTGGGCCGAAAATGAGGCTGTAGCTGGGCACATCGGGATCTACCCACTGGAAACGTAATACCGGTATGCCGCAGGGCGCGAACTTGTTTACATCTTCCATGTTGGGATAGGCGTATATCGGGCTCACGATGCCATGCGTGCGCGATCTGGCGATCTGCGAGTTCTTGCCGGCGTCGAATGCCTCACGAATGCGTGTCTCGCGTTGATCGTCGTCGGCCTGGGCGCGGACCTGGGCCAATTCCTTGCGGACCCAGGAGAGTATCTTTTGAGGCTCCCAAGTCAGGAGGTCGCCGCCTGTCGCCTGAGCGTAGGCATGCACGATGACCCATTGCTCCAGTGCGTTCTGAAGCGGAGAGCCGGGGTTTTCATGATTTCGTATTCGTCCTTGTTCAGCCAACCCGCACTGTGGCCGCCGTACACTTCACCGGTCTCGAACATGCGTTTTTCAAACGATCCCGGCGCCAGGACCAGGTTCGGTTCGATCTGGCCGAATTGTTTGCGAAAACCCGCCAGGGTAAAACGCATCGCCGTGTCGATTCGGGCCTGCAATTCCTTGCTGGCGCGTTTTGCCCGCCCGCTGCGCTTGATTTCGCCCGCTCCCTTGTCTGCATCGACCGAAGGTCCGTGATCGCTTGAAATTGTGGTGTTGGACCGGGCGTTTATGCTTAGCAGTCCGGCGATATCCGGTCCGATTTCCGGATATTGCTGCAGCAGGCTGGAACGTTCTGGCTCCATGTTTTCCGTACGCGGCTGGCCTGGATTGCGTGCGAGCAGTCCGAGAGCGAGATTGGCGATTGCGGCAAATCCTGTATTGCCGGGGGTGCTTGCATTCAGTGCGGGATTAAAGCTCATGGAATATATCTCGGGTTCGGTCGGCATATTTTGGCTGACACGAAGGCAAATTCCGGCGCGGGCCGAATCAGAGTCGTTTATCGCGAAGACGGGTGATCTCGATAATCGAAGGGGTAATGCCGGGATTCCAGATGCGGCCAACGGGCCATCTTTGTGGCGGTGCCCGGGTAAACCCGGGAATTAACCTGGGGCTATACCCCGGACCCGAATCTGCACTGGCTGCAGGCCTGTCCTGCGCCTAAATTTGCCGCAACCAACAAGCAAAGAGACACCAACACATGAAGATCGGACTGATAGGCCTGGGAAATATCGGCGTGCATTTCGGCACGCGCCTGCTGGCGGCCGGCCACGAACTGCTGGTGCACGACCGCAGCGCCGCGGCGCAGCGGCGGCTGGTGGACAAGGGCGCCACCGGCATGGCGAGCGCGAAGGAGCTGGCCTCGGCCACCGACATCGTGCTGCTCTGCCTGCCGCTGCCGAGGATCGTGGCCGACGTGGCCACTGAGGTGGCGCAGGGCAGCGCGGTGCGCATCGTGGTGGATCTGTCCACCACCGGGCCTTCGGTCACCCGCGAGGTGGAGGCTCTGCTCCAGGCCAGGGGCATCGCCCTGGTGGGCGCGCCGGTGTCGGGCGGCATCGTGGCGGCGGAGAAGGGCACGCTGGCGGTGATGCCTGCCGGGCCGCAGGAGACCTACGAAGAGATCGAGCCGCTGCTGCGGGTGATCGGCAAGAACATCTTCTACCTGGGCGCCGATCCGACGCTGGGCCAGACGATGAAGATCATCAACAACACGCTCTATGCCACCAGCATGGTGGCGAGCCTGGAGGCGCTGGTCTACGGGGTGAAGGCGGGGCTGGATTCGAAGACCATGCTGGATGTGATCAACGTCTCCAGCGGCCGCTCCTTCGCCACGCTGGAGCGCATTCCGCAGTGCGCGCTGGACCGGAGTTTCCCGGTGCGTTTCACCACCGAGCTGCTGCACAAGGACATCAAGATGTGCATCGACGAGGCCGAGAAGCTCGGTGTGCCGATGCTGGTGAGCCCGGCGGCGCGGCAGTTCCTGGCCTTTGCCATCACGCAGGGGGATGCGCAGCAGGACAACGTCTATCCGATCCGCCACTTCGAGCACTGGGCCGGCGTGCAGTTCGGGGAAAAGCAATGAAGCGCCGCCTGATCGCGGCGCTGCTGTGCGCCTTGCCGCTGCTGGCGCTGGCGGCCTACCCGGAGAAGCCGGTGCGGCTGATCGTGCCCTTTCCGGCGGGCAGCATCACCGATGTGGTGGCGCGGGCGATGTCCGACGGCATGTCGGCGCGCCTGGGCCAGCCGGTGGTGATCGACAACCTGGCCGGCGCCAACGGCATCGTGGGCACGGTCTCGGCGGTGAAGGCGGTGCCGGATGGCTACACGCTCTTCATGGTGGGAGTGAGCACCGGGGCCAGCAATGTCAGCGGCTTCAAGGCGCTGCAGTACGACCCGCGCAAGGACTTCACGCCGATCGCTTCGGTGGCGGAGGCGCCGTTCATGCTGGTGTCCAGCAATACGCTGCCGGTGAAGAGCCTGCAGGAGCTGATCGCCTACGGGCGGGCCAACCCGGGCAAGCTGTCCTATGGCTACGGCTCGGGCAGCTCGCAGCTGTGCGCGGCGCAGGTGGTGTCCATGGGCAAATTCGAGGCCACGCCGGTGGCCTACCGCGGCGTGCCGCAGGTGATGACCGACCTGGTGGGCGGCACGGTGCAGTTCACCATCGCCGACATGGTCAACGGCCTGCAGCAGGCGCGCAGCGGGCGGGTGACTGCGCTGGGCGTGACTTCGAAGAAGCGCTCGCCGCTGGCGCCGGACGTGCCCTCGCTGGCCGAGGCCGGGCTGCCCGATTACGACCTGACGGTGTGGTTCGGCGTGGCCGGGCCGGCCGGGCTGCCGGCCGGCGTCGTGCAGCGCATCAACGCGGTGTTGCTGGAAGTGCTGGCCGACCCCGCCGTGCAGAAGCGCTTCGAGACGGCCGGGTTGACACCCATGCCTTCGAGCCCCAAGGCCTTCAACCAGCTGATCCATACCGACATCGCCAAGTGGGCCAAGGTGTTCCACGAAGCCGGCATGCAGCCGCAGTAAGTTTTTTCATCGTCATCCAGGAAGACCGTTCATGTCCCTCATCAAGATCCGCAAGAAGCTGCTCAACATCGAATCCATCTACCACGAAGGCGGCCCGGCCCGCACCGAACCGATCCGCATAGGCAGCATCGCCGTGGTGATCCAGAACCCCTATGCCGGCCGTTATGTGGAAGATCTCTCCGGCCTGGTGAAGGACGCCACCGAGATGGCCAAGGAACTGGTGCCCGAACTGCTGGCGGCGCTCGGCGGCGCCGACAAGATCCAGGCCTACGGCAAGGGCGCCATCGTGGGCCTGAACGGCGAGCTGGAGCACGGTGCGATCTGGCACGAGGCGGGCGGCTGGCCGATGCGTGCCAACCTGCCGCAGGCCAAGTCCATCGTGCCGGCGGCCAAGGTGGTGGCCTCGGCCGGGACACGGCTGCAGATCCCCTTGCACCACGTGGAGGCCTGTTATGTGCGCAGCCATTTCAGCACCATGGACGTGGGCGCCATCGACAGCCCGCGGCCCGACGAGCTGCTGTATGCCCTGGTGATGTCCACCGGCAGCCGGGTGCACGAGCGCCTGGGCGGGCTGCGGGCGGACAAGATCTCGGTGGGCGACGGACAGCGTTGAGGACTCCGGCCAGCGCCCGGAGAAGGCGCGGCCCTGCAGGAAAAAAGACAAGAGAGAGACAAAGCCATGAAAACCATTTCCCTGATCCAGGCCCTGGGTGTGTCGCTGCTGGCCGTGGCCGCCGCCACGGCCGTGCGGGCCGCCGACTGGCCCGAGCGGCCGGTCACCCTGGTCGTGCCGCTGGCGCCCGGCGGCAGCACCGACTCCACGGCCCGCCTGCTGGCCGAGAAGCTGGGCGGCGAACTCGGCCAGCCGGTCATCGTCGATAACCGCGCCGGCGCCGGCGGCAACATCGGCGCGGCCTATGTGGCCAAGTCCACGCCCGACGGCTACACGCTGCTGATGCACACCAGCACCGTGGCCACCAACGTCACGCTCTACAAGAGCATGGGCTTCGACCTGCAGAAGGACCTGATCCCGGTCTCGCAGGTGGCCCTGATTCCCAATGTGCTGATGGTGAACAACCAGGTCCCGGCCAAGAACCTGCAGGAGTTCATCGAGCTGGTGAAGCAGAAGAAGACGCCGGTCAACTACGGCTCGGCCGGCAACGGCACCTCGCAGCATTTGTCGGGCGCGCTGTTCAACAGCATGGCCCAGGGCGAGATGACCCATGTGCCCTACAAGGGCGGCGCGCCGGCCAATGCCGACCTGCTGGCCGGGCAGATCCAGGCGGTGTTCTCGCCGCTGGTGGAGGTGCTGCCTTATATCGACAGCGGCAAGCTGAGGGCGCTGGGGGTGACGACCAAGGCGCGCTTGCCGCGCCTGCCGGATGTGCCGGCGATCGCCGAGGCGCTGCCGGGCTTCGAGGTGGTGCTGTGGAACGGCGTGTTCGCGCCGACCGGCACGCCGCCGGCCGTCGTCACCCGCCTGAACGCGGCCATCCGCAAGGTGCTGCAGGACCCGGCCATGCGCAAGACGCTGGCCGACCAGGGCTCGACGCCGGTGGGCAATTCGCCGGCCGAGTTCAAGCAGATCCTGGGCGAGGAGATCGTGAAATGGGGCAAGCTGGTGAAGCTGTCCGGCGCCGCCGTCGATTGATGACATGCAAGAACAGAGACCGAACCCATCCGCCATGAAGCCGCTCCTGCTGGTCCTCGTTTTCCTCTCCGAAGAGCATCGCGCCCTGGTCGCCGAACGCTTCGACATGATCTATGCGCCCAACGAGCAGCTGGGCGCCGACCGCCGCAACGGCGCGGCGCAGATCGCCGCGCGCGGGCAGGAGATCCGGGTGGTGCTGACCAACGGCACCAACGGCCTGCTGGCCTCGGAGATCGCGGCGCTTCCGAAGCTGGAGCTGGTCTGCACCGTGGGCGTGGGCTACGAGAACGTGGCGCTGGAGGCGGCCACGGCACGCGGCATTCCGGTGTGCAATGCGGCCGGCACCAACGATGCCGCGGTGGCCGACCATGCCATGGCCATCCTGCTGGCCGCGATCCGGCGCCTGCCTTTTCTCAACGCCGGTGTGCGCCATGGCCTGTGGCGCGACGACATCCCGCGACCGCCGCATGTGAGCGGACGGCGCATGGGCATCTTCGGCCTGGGCGCCATCGGCCGGCAGATCGCCCGTCGCGCGCAGGGCTTCGACATGGAGATCGGCTACCACAGCCGCACCCGGCGGGACGGCTGCGGCTTCGCCTGGTTCGACGACATCCTGGCCCTGGCGGCCTGGTGCGATTTCCTGGTGATCGCGGCGCCGGGCGGGCAGGCGACCTACCACGTGGTGGGCCGCGAGGTGCTGGAAGCGCTGGGGCCGCAGGGGGTGCTGGTCAACATCGCGCGCGGCACGCTGGTGGATACCGAGGCGCTGGCCGATGCGCTGCGCGAGGGGCGCATCTTCGCGGCGGCGCTCGATGTTTACGAGAACGAGCCGACGCCGCCGGCGGCCTTGCTGGGTTTCGACAACGCCATCCTCACGCCGCATATCGGCGGCATCTCGCCGCAGGCGATCCATGCCTCGGTGCTGCGGTTTCTGGAGAACGCGGAGCTGTTCTTCGGCGGGCGGCCGCTGGCCACGCAGGTGAATCGGCCACCGGCGTAAGGAGGCCGAGCCCTTGGGCGCTCGATCCTGCGCGCCTGAGTATCCGTTTTGCGGGCATCCCTTCGATGCTCCTCGAGGTCATGGGGCGTAGCGGTGCCGGGCGTAACTCGGCCGCTGGCTGGCCTGTGCCTGGTAGCGCTGGACGAGTTCTGCCTGCGCGCTCTTGCGCCAGGCCTGCAGCGGCGGCACGTAGGGCGGGCAGGGCGGCGGCTCGCGGTCGACCTGCTGGGCGCTCTGGATCTCGCGTCTGGTCGTTTCATCGCCGCATTGGCGGATGTTGAGCGTGGCGGTGATCGGCAGCTGCTCGTTTCGGGGCGTGACGGCCAGGCTCGACAAGGAAAAAAATATGCTGCCTGGTTCCTGGTGGGCGAGCTGCCTGCCGACCACATAGGCGTGATGGGTCAGGCCGTCGCCCTGGCAGTCGGGCGCGGATGGCGTGATGGTCCTGGAGCGCACCTGGCCGTCGCGGGTGATTTCGGCCAGCCTGGCGGGCCGGCCGCACGCCGCAAAGGCCTGGGCGTCGGACACGCTGGCGAAGGAGTCCAGGGGGGTGAGCAGGCCCGCATCCGGCGAATTGAAGATCGGCGATGCCTTGCCGGCCAGGAAGCTGGCGCGGATCCTGTTGGCGAAGGCGGGTGAGTCCGCCTCGGCGTCGATCTGCGCTGCTTCGGTCCGGGCCCAGTCCAGGATGTAGGCGCCGTTCCATTCGTATGGGTGGTCCATGGTGGCGTAGGCATGGGCATAGAACTCGATCCAGCCTTCCAGGGCCAGCTGGAGCGACGAGCGGGCATTCGAATGAATGGCCTCCCAGTCGAGCGTGGTCAGATGCGGCTGGATGGCCTTGGCGTATGAGGTGGCGAGTTGGGTGGCGCGTGTTTCGAACGCGTCGTTGCCCGATGTGCCTCCGGGTACGAAGAACGTGCCGGGGAGGCCTAGCACCCGGCGAAACGCCGTCTTCATGGAGCGAATGGAGGCGTCGAGCCGGTCTTGCAGTTCAGGCCCGGCGCGCCTGGTCCGGCGGCGGGAGACGGGTTCGGTGAAGACGGTGTCCTGTTCGGGTGCCGAAGCGTTGGCGGATGCTTCGGGCTCCAGATCCAGCAAGTCCTTCATCTCCTGGCTCATGGGCTGGAACTGCGCCAGCTGAGCCTGGTTCACACCCTCTATCGGGACATGATCCAGCCGGGTGGCATGCCCAAGCCGCTGACGGCGTTGGAGGACGGCGAGGGCAACGTTCGCCATTGTTGAAATGGTCGAAACGGTCGATGTCGTGGAAGTGTTGGGGAAAGCGGTGCCGGCCGCGGGGTCGAAACGCATGGAGAGATTCCTCCTGATCTAAGGATCTCCACTGTGTTTTGGCGTGCAAGCGGCGCATCGGCCCGGCCCGAATGGCCACCGTTTCTCACGAAGCCTGAGGTTCTCGATCATCGCCAGCGGACGATCGAAAAGTGCTGGGTGTCAGCGTTTGCGTTTGGCCGGCGCCCGGGCCTTCGACGGTGCGGCAGCCGCATGCGGGCCGGATTTCACGACGGCCTTGCCCACCACATGACCCTTGGCCGGGCTGCGGCTGGCGGGCGAGCCCGAGGGCGCATGCGGACGCACCGGCAGGTAGACGATCAGCTGCTGCCCGGCCTTGAAGGTGGTGGAGGGGCTGACCGAATTCCAGTTGGCGACATCGCTGCTGGCCACGCTGTAGCGGCGGGCCACGCTGGCGACGTCGTCGCGCCGGCCGGCCTTGACGACGGTGCGCTTGGTGACGATCTCGGGCGCCAGGGCGAGGCGGCCGCTCTCGGCCACGCTGGCGTCCACGTCGTCGGGCATGTTGGCGGTGCGCGGCACGACCAGGGTGGAGCCGCCCTTGATGAGCATGCGGGGCGGGATGCCGTTGACCGAACGCAAATCCTGCTCGGACATGCCGACCTTGGCGGCGGCGGCGGTGACGGACATGGTCGAGGGCGCGGTCCAGGCCGTCCAGCTGGCGTACTGGCCGTCCTGGTAGGCATCGAGGTTGCGGCGGAAGACCGAGGCGTTGTCCCAGGGCAGCAGGATGCTGGTGGTGCCGGCGGCCAGGATCACCGGGTGGCGCATCGAGGGGTTGAGCGCGCGGAAGTCGTCGAGCTTCACATCGGCCAGCTTGGCGGCCAGGGCCACGTCGATGTCACGGGTGATCTCCACCTGCTGGAAGTAGGGGTGGTTCTCGATGACCGGCAGCTCGGCGTTGAAGGCTTCCGGATGCGCCACGATGTTCTTCACCGCCTGCAGCTTGGGTACGTAGAGCCGGGTCTCGGCCGGCATGGTGATGTCTTCGTAGCCGGTGGGCAGGCCCAGCTTCTGGTTCTTGGCGATGGCGCGGCCTACGCTGCCTTCGCCCCAGTTGTAGGCGGCCAGGGCGAGCTGCCAGTCGCCGAACATGCCGTAGAGGCGCTGCAGGTAATCGAGGGCGGCGCGGGTGGAGGCGAGCACGTCGCGACGGTCGTCGCGGAACATGTTCTGCTTCAGCTGGTAGTCGGTGCCGGTGGCGGGCATGAACTGCCACATGCCGGCGGCCTTGGCGCTGGAGACGGCCTGCGGGTTGAAGGCGCTCTCGATATAGGGCAGCAGGGCCAGTTCGGTGGGCATGCCCCGGCGTTCCAGTTCCTCGACGATGTGGAAGAGGTATTTGCTGGAGCGCTCGGTCATGCGCTGGATGTAGTCCGGCCGGGTGGCATACCACTGCTCGCGGTCGTGCACCAGGTCGTTGTCCAGGTCGGGCATGGCGAAGCCGCGGCGGATGCGCTCCCACAGGTCGGCCGGCGGGGCCAGCGGGGCGACGGCGCCGCGCTGGGCGCTGCCGGCGGTGATCGGTTGCAGCGCGCCGGTCGGGTAGACCGGCTTGTGGGCGGAAGAGGGGGCGGCGGCGGCCAGCTTGGCGGCGGCGTCTGCCGTGGCGGGCGCGTTGGGCGCGGCGCAGCCGGTCAACAGGAGGGCGCCGGCGGCGAGCCATGAGGCAATCAGCAGCTTCATCGGAATTCGTTTTTCCATTGGCGCAGGGCGGCGAAGACGGAGGTCTCGTCGCCAGGGGTGGCGGGCGCGAAGCGGCGTACGGCGGCGGTGACGTCGGCGGTGCGGCTGCGCAGGAATGGATTGATCTGGTGTTCCAGCGCCAGGGTGGAAGGCACGGTGGGCAAGCCCTTGGCGCGCAAGCCTTCACAGCGCTGGACATGGTCTGCCACGGCGGAGTTGCCGGGCTCGACCGCGCGAGCGAACTTCAGATTCGACAGAGTGTATTCGTGGCCGCAGCAGACACGGGTGCCAGGGGGCAATGCGCCCAGGGCATCGAGCGAGGCCAGCATCTGCGCCGGCGTGCCCTCGAAGAGGCGGCCGCAGCCGGCGGAGAACAGGGTGTCGCCGCTGAAGACCAGGGGCTCGCCGCCGGCCTCGGCGCAGAAGAAGGCGATGTGGCCGGCGGTGTGGCCGGGCACGTCGAGCACCTCGAATTGCAGGCCCAGTGCCTGGACCCGGTCGCCGCCCGAGACCCGCTCGGCCGGCTCCGGCACCGCCTCGGCCGCGGGGCCGATCACGCGGCAGCCGGTGGCCTCGCGCAGTTCGGCGACGCCGCCGGTGTGGTCGGCATGGTGATGGGTGACGAGGATGGCTTCGAGCTGCAAGCCGTGGGCGCTTAAGGCCTGGAAGACCGGCGCCGCCTCGCCGGGGTCGACCACGACGGCCCGCTGCGAAGTACGCAGCATCCAGATGTAGTTGTCGGAAAAAGCGGGGAGGGGATCCAGGACCATGGGCGCGAAATTATCGCCGCTGCGTCGGGGCCGGGGCAACCGTCTGTATACAGCGCCTGGCCGGCAGGGTCGGCTGCGATAATGCGGCCCCACTGGCTGCTCCGGGGACCGCTGCGCGATGCAAAGCACTGAAATCGATGGCCTGCATGCCTGGTTCGCCAGCCCGGCGGGCCGATATCTGCTGGACTGGGAGCAGGCCTGCCTGGCCTCGGCCTTCGACGGCATCTTCGGCTACCACGGCGTGCAGCTCGGCCTGGGCGCGCTCGACGGCCTGGCCGCCAGCCGGGTGCGGCGCAACTGGCTGGCGGCCGGCAGCTACGACCTGCCATGGCCGATCGACGGCATCGCGGCGCGCTCGCCGGTGCTGGTCACCGACTTCACCGCCTTGCCGTTTGCCTCCGGCAGCATGGACATGGTGCTGATGCCGCACACCCTCGACCTGGCCGCCGATCCCCATGCCGCCCTGCGCGAGGCCGAGCGGGTGCTGGTGCCGGACGGCAAGCTGCTCATCTTCGGCCTGAACCCGACCAGTTTCTGGGGCGTGCACCAGCGGCGCTCGCAGCTGCTGCGCGGCGTGGGCCTGGGCTCGGAATTCCTGCCGGACGCGATGCAGGGCATCGGCTACCGGCGGCTGCGCGACTGGCTGCGGCTCTTGTCCTTCGAGGTGGAATCCAGCCAGTTCGGCTGCTTCCGGCCGGCGGTGCGCAGCCAGCGCTGGCTGGACCGCTTCGGCTGGCTCGACAGCGTCGGCGCGCGCTGGTGGCCGATCTTCGGCGCGGCGCATTTCCTGATGGCCACCAAACGCGTGGCCGGCATGCGGCTGATCGCGCCGGCCTGGAAAATCCGCCAGCCCCGCAAGGAGGCCGCGGGCGTGCCGGTGGCGGGGCGCGACAATGTCGCCCGCCGCGGTCCTGCACCGGTGCCGGAGCCGCGGCCTTCCTCCTTTCCCGATTCCTAGTTTTCCAGCGAAGTCCTTTTCTTGAACCACGTAGAGATCTATACCGACGGCGCCTGCAAAGGCAATCCCGGGCCCGGCGGCTGGGGCGTTTTGCTCAAGTCCGGCGAGCTCAAAAAAGAAATGTTCGGCGGCGAGAAGCTGACCACCAACAACCGCATGGAGATGATGGCCGTCATCCAGGGCCTGCAGGCGCTGAAGAAGCCCTGCAAGGTCACGCTCTACATCGACAGCCAGTACGTGCTCAAGGGCATCACCGAATGGGTCAAGGGCTGGAAGGCGCGGGGCTGGCGCACGGCCTCCAAGGAGCCGGTGAAGAACGTGGAGCTGTGGCAGCAGCTCGACCAGTTGGTGGCGACCTGCGGGCACACCATCGAATGGAAATGGGTGCGCGGCCATAACGGCGATCCGGGCAACGAGCGGGCCGATGCGCTGGCCAACATGGGCGTGGACAAGGCGCTCGGCCGGATCTGATTCAGGGCCGCCAGGGCAGGGCGGCCAGCTCTTGCGCGGTGTTGGCATTGGCGAAGGCGGATGCGTCTTCGAAATCTGCCATGGCGGCGCCCTGCGATGCGGCCCAGCGGCGCACGCGGTGTTCGCCTTCGGCCAGGGCCTGGGCGAGCGCCCCGCGCAGGCTTTTGTGCAGCAGCAGGAAGACCGGTTGCGCTTGGCCTGCGGCCGTCGCCATGGCGAGCGAGGCCGAGGCGTCTCTTGCCGACGCCGCCAGACGGGCGACCAGATCGTCGGGAAAGAGCGGGCTGTCGCAGGGCACCGTCGCCAGCCAGTCGGTGCCGCAGTGGGTCAGCCCGGCCAACATGCCGGCCAGCGGGCCGGCGAAGCTCTCGTCCGCATCGGGCCAGACGGGCACCTGCCAGCCGGCGTAGATCGGGTGGTGGCGGTTGGCGTTGATGGCGATCTGGCCGACCTGCGGCCGCAAGCGTCGCAGCGCCCGCGCGGCCAGCGCCTCGCCCCGCCATTCGACCAGGCCCTTGTCGGCGCCCTGCATGCGGCTGCCGCGGCCGCCAGCCAGCACCAGGCCGGTGATGTCGCTCGGAGAGGGCGTGGCGGTTTTCACCCGCCGATGAAACTCATCTCGACGCGCGGCGCCTGTCCCGCCTCGGCAGCTGCCGGCGGCAGGCTGGCGCGCAGTTCGGAATAGCGGTCGTCGCGGCCCTGCCAGATGCCGGCGATGGCACTGGCGATCTCCGCGTCGGTCGCCTCGCCGCGCAGCAACTGGCGCAGGTCGTGGCCCTGGCGGGCGAAGAGGCAGAGGAATAGGCGGCCGTCGGTCGAGAGGCGCGCGCGGTTGCAGTCGCCGCAGAAGGCCTCGGTCACGCTGCTGATGAAGCCGAGCTCGCCCAAGCTTGCGTCCGGACGGCCGGACGCGTCGGCGTAGGCCCAGCGGCGGGCGGTCTCGCCGGGGCTGGCGGCGGGCAGCGCCACGAGGGGAAGTTCGGAGCGCAGCAGGGCGAGGACATCGGAGGAGGGCAGCACCTCGTCCATGCGCCAGCCGTTCGTCGCGCCCACGTCCATGTATTCGATGAAACGCAGCACCACGCCGGTGCCGCGGAAATGCCGGGCCATCGGCAGGATCTGGTCGTCGTTGGTGCCGCGCTTGACCACCATGTTGACCTTGACCGGGCCCAGGCCGGCCTTGAGCGCGGCGTCGATGCCTCGCAGCACTTCGGCCACGCTGAAGTCCACGTCGTTCATGCGGCGGAACACCGGGTCGTCTAGCGCGTCGAGGCTGACGGTCACGCGTCGCAGGCCGGCGTCCTTCAGGGCCTGCGCCTTGCGGGCGAGCAGCGAGCCGTTGGTGGTCAGCGTCATGTCGGGCGGCAGGCCCTCGCCGGTGCGCAGCGCGGACAGCTGCGCCACCAAAGCTTCGAGATTGCGGCGCAGCAGCGGCTCCCCGCCGGTGAGCCGGAGCTTCTGCACACCTTGTGCCACGAACATGCCGGCCAGGCGCGCGATCTCCTCGAAGCTCAGCAGGGCGGAATGCGGGAGATAGGGATAGTCCTTGTTGAAGACTTCCTTGGGCATGCAATAACTGCAGCGGAAGTTGCAGCGGTCGGTGACGCTGATGCGCAGGTCGCGCAGCGGACGGCCCAGGCGGTCCATCAGTTCCGGCGCGGGAAGGCCGGCCGGCAGCGGGCGGATGGCACGGCGGAGATCGAGCAGCGGAAGCGTCCGGGCGACGGAGACGGGGGACATGCGTGAATTGTCGCGCGGCTGGCGGCTGCAGCTGTGTCGAAAGTGACAAAACCTTGACATCGCAGGCTCTTGGGGCGCCGCGTGGCAGGAGAAGTGGCGACAAGGCGTGTTACAGCCGCACCACGCTTCGGCAGGAGACTGTCTCTCCGCAACCGGCCCACGCCCCGGGCGGGGACGGTGTATAAATGCAAGTGAAACTCATTTCAAAGGATCCGCTCCATGGCTTTCAGTCTCCCTTCGCTTCCGTATGCCTACGACGCGCTCGAACCCCACATCGACGCGCAGACGATGGAGATCCACTACAGCAAGCATCACCAGACCTACGTCAACAACCTGAACGCGGCCGTCAAGGACACGCCGTATGAAGGCAAGCCGATCGAGGAACTGGTGGCCGGCGTCGAAAAACTGCCGGAAAACCTGCGCGGCCCGGTGCGCAACAACGGCGGCGGCCACTACAACCACAGCCTGTTCTGGACCGTGATGACCCCCGGCGCGACCGGCAAGCCCGACGGCGCCCTGGCCAAGGCCATCGACAGCGACCTGGGCGGACTGGACGCCTTCAAGGAAGCCTTCACCAAGGCCGCGCTGACCCGCTTCGGCAGCGGCTGGGCCTGGCTGTCCGTCACCAAGGAGGGCAAGCTGGCCGTGGAAAGCAGCGCGAATCAGGACAGCCCCCTGATGGCTGGCGTCGGCTCCGGCAACACGCCCATCCTGGGCCTGGATGTCTGGGAGCACGCCTACTACCTGAAGTACCAGAACCGTCGGCCCGAATACATCGCGGCCTTCTACAACGTGGTGAACTGGCCGGAAGTGGCTCGTCGCTACGCGGCTGCGCTGGGCTGAGCGAGCCAAGATGATCGGCCGGGCCTACTCCGCCACATTCGCGCGCCGCTGGTTCGGCATGGCGGTCGTGCTGGCCGCGGCCGGCGCCACCGTCGCCCAGGGCTGGCAGATGGTCGCCACCAACGAGGTGGTGCGGGATGCCTTCCTGGGCGGCCTGGTGGCTGCATTCGCGACGGCGCTGGGCACCGTGCCGGTCATGTTCTCGCAGAAGCTGTCCGAGCGCACGCAGGACACGCTCTTCGGCTTCGGCGCCGGCGTGATGCTGGCGGCCAGCGCCTTCTCGCTGATCATTCCGGGCATCGCCGCCGCCCGTGAGAGCGGGATGGGCCCCTGGGGCGCGGGCGGTGCAGTGGGCGCCTCCATCCTGCTGGGCGGGCTGGTCCTGCTGGTGATGGAGCGGCTGGTTCCGCACGAGCATTTCATCAAGGGCGTGGAAGGCCAGTCCTCCCGCACCCTGCGGCGCAGCTGGCTGTTCGTCTTCGCCATCGCGCTGCACAACCTGCCGGAGGGCCTGGCCATCGGCGTCGGCTTCGCCGGTACCGATCCGCTGCGTGCGAGCGCGCTGGCCACCGGCATCGCGATCCAGGACCTGCCCGAGGGCCTGGTCGTGGCCGTGGCGCTGCTGGCCGCGGGCTACAGCCGCAAGCTCTCGGTGGGCGTCGGCATGGCTTCGGGCCTGATCGAGCCGGTGGGCGCCCTGCTGGGCGCCGCGGTCATCGAGTATTCGCAGGGCCTGCTGCCCTGGGGCCTGGGTTTTGCGGGTGGTGCGATGCTGTTCGTGGTCAGCCACGAGATCATTCCGGAATCGCACCGCAAGGGCCATGAAGCCTGGGCGACCGGCGGGCTGATGATCGGCTTCGTGCTGATGATGCTGCTCGATACCGCGCTCGGCTGAGCCCGGGGGCGCTGGCTACAATGCCAGCGCTTTCCGCGCCGCAGGGCGCGGTTTCTTTTTTCCAACCAATCCCACATCTCTTCATGTCCTTCGACAAAGTCTCTCCCGGCAAGAATCCTCCTGACGTGTTCAACGTCGTCATCGAGATCTCGATGAACGCGGACCCGGTCAAGTACGAAGTCGACAAGGAATCCGGCTGCGTGTTCGTGGACCGTTTCCTGGGCACCGCCATGCACTACCCGACCAACTACGGCTATGTGCCGCAGACGCTGTCGGGCGACGGCGATCCGGTCGATGTGCTGGTGATGACCCCCTTCCCGCTGCCCCCGGGCGTGGTCGTGCCCTGCCGCGCGCTCGGCATCCTGAAGATGGAAGACGAAGGCGGCGTGGACGGCAAGGTGCTGGCCGTGCCCACCACCAAGATCCTGCCGATCTACGAGCAGTACCAGAAGACGGAAGACCTGCACCCGCTGGTGCTCAAGCAGATCAGCCACTTCTTCGAGCACTACAAGGATCTCGAGGCCGGCAAGTGGGTCAAGGTGCTGGGCTGGGAAGGCAAGGACGCCGCCCACCAGGAAATCCTGGACGGCATCGCTGCCTACCAAAAGGGCTGAGCGCGCCGCGCAGCAGACCCCGAAGGAGCCGTCAGGCTCCTTTTTTTTGCCCGGCCTCTTCTTCGGGCGGCGGCTCGCCATGGCGGAAGGGCGAGCGGGCTTCGAGATGCTCCATGTAGTTGGCGATGCCCGCGCCTTCGCGCTCCAGGAAACGCTCGACCGCCTCCGAGAAATCGGCCCGGGCCAGCCAGTGGGCGCTGGTGGTGGATACCGGCATCAGGGCGCGCGCCATCTTGTGCTCGCCCTGCGCGCCGCCCTCGAAGCGGGCCACGCCGTGCGCGATGCACCAGGCCAGCGGCTGGTAGTAGCAGGCCTCGAAATGCAGGCAGTCCACCCGCTCCAGCGCGCCCCAATAGCGTCCGTAGGCCACACGCTCGCCATCGGCCTGGCGGTGCAGTGCGATCAGGCTGCTGGCGATCGGCACGCCATCGCGTTCGGCGATGAAGAGCAGCCAGTTCTCCGGCATGTCCGACTGCATGCGCTGGAAGAAGTCGCGCGTGAGATAGGGCGCGTTGCCGTGTTCGAGATAGGTGCGTTCGTAGCAGCGGTAGAAGAAATCCCAGTCGGCGGCGGAGATGTCCGCGCCCTCGGCCCAGCGGAAGACCACGCCGGCATCGGCCACCTTGCGGCGCTCCTGGCGGATCTTCTTGCGTTTCTCCTGCGCGAGGCTCTGCAGGAAGGCGTCGAAGTCGGCATACGGCTGCGGCGTGCTGTTGTGCCAGTGGAATTGCACCGTGTGGCGCAGCATCAGGCCGGCCTCGCGGCAGGCGTCGATGTCTTCCTCGGCGGCGAACAGCAGGTGCAGCGACGACAGCGCCTGCGCCTCGCACCAGGCCACCAGCGCTCGGACCAGATCGGCACGGGACTGGCTGTCTCGCGCCAGCAGCCGCGCCCCGGGCACGGGGGTGAAGGGCGCGGCGACCAGGGCCTTGGGGTAGTACTCCAGGCCGTGCTCGGCATAGGCATTGGCCCAGGCCCAGTCGAACACGTATTCGCCGTAGGAGTGCGATTTCAGATAGAGCGCGCAGGCCGCCTGCAGCGCCTCGCCGCGCCATAGGGTGATGAAGGCCGGCGCCCAGCCGGTGCGCTGGTTGGCGCTGCCGCTGCGGTGCATGGCCAGCAGGTAAGCGTGGCGCATGAAGGGGCTGCCGTGCGGCTGCAACGCATGCAGTTCGTCCCACTGTTCGGCGGTGATGGACGATGGATCGGTGTGAACCCGGATGACGAGATCTTCTCGGTTTTGCTTCACGCTGCGTTACCCTCGGGGTCAGAATCGACGTCGACAAGACGAACCACACAGGAGCTGACCATGAAACTCATCACCGCCGTCATCAAGCCGTTCAAGCTCGAGGAAGTGCGCGAAGCGCTGGCCGCGTGTGGCGTCAGTGGCATGACCGTAACCGAGGTCAAGGGATTCGGGCGCCAGAAGGGTCATACCGAGCTGTACAGGGGCGCGGAATACGAGGTCGACTTCCTGCCCAAGATGAAGATCGAAGCGGTGGTGGGCGATGCCGACAGCGCGCGCTGCGTCGAGGCCATCGTCAATGCCGCGCGTACCGGCAAGATCGGCGACGGCAAGATCTTCGTCACCGAGGTGGAGAAGGCGGTGCGCATCCGCACCGGCGAAGAGGACGACTCCGCCGTCTGAAGCCAGGGCGCTCAGATCACGCTGCGCGGCGGGAAGTTGTCCCCTGCGCTGTGGCGCAGGCCCTCGATCAGGCGGGCCAGCAGCGGCTCCGGCCGGGTATCGACCTGCAGCAGCCGGGCCGTGCCATCGGTCATGAAGCCGGCCTCGACCGTCTTGCCCAGGAAGGACAGCAGGTCGTCGTAATAGCCGGCGATGTTGAGCAGGCCCATGGGCTTGTCGTGGTAGCCGAGATGGCGCCAGGTCCAGGCCTCGAACAGTTCCTCGAAGGTGCCGATGCCGCCGGGCAGGGCCAGGAAGGCGTCGGAGCGCTCGGCGAGCATGGCCTTGCGCTCGTGCATGGTCGAGACCACATGCAGTTCGTCGCAGCGCTGGTTGGCGGCCTCGCGGTCCACCAGGGTCTGGGGAATCACGCCGATGACACGGCCGCCCGCGGCCTGGGTGGCATCGGACACCATGCCCATCAGCCCGGCGCGTCCGCCGCCGTAGACGAGCTGGCCGCCGGACTGGCCGATCCATTGCCCGACCGCGCGGGCCGCATCGGCAAAACGCGGATCGGCGCCTTCGCGCGATCCGCAGTAGACACAAAGGGAGAAGGCGGGAGCACTCATCGGTTTGGTGAGGTCAAACGAAGCGGTTGTACAAAGCCGCCGCCCACAGTCCGCCGCACAGCAGCAGCGACAGCAGCACGGCGGCACTGCCCATGTCCTTGGCCTGCTTGGACAGCAGGTGCCATTCCGGGCCGATGCGGTCGATGGCGGTCTCGATGCCGGTGTTGAGCAGCTCGACGATCAGCACCAGCACGACGGCGCCGGCCAGCATGCCGACTTCCACCCAGGTCTTGCCCAGCCAGAAGGCGGCCGGCACCATGACGACGGCCAGCACGCTCTCGCTGCGGAAGGCGGCCTGCAGCCAGCCCGCCTGCAGGCCGGCCAGCGAATAACGCAGCGCGTGCCGCAGGCGCTCCAGTCCCTTGCGGGATTTCTGGGCTGTGGGCGCTTCGCGCTCGGCTTCAGCGGTGGAGGGATGGTTGGGGCTATTCAACATGGATGCGGATCAGCGCGGCTTGGTGGTGGCGGGGCGGAAGGTCACCAGGCGTGTGCCGGCGAGGATGTCCTGCGGCAACTGGTGTTCGGGATGCAGCCGGCTCGCCAGCGCCCAGGCGAGTGTCCATGCAGCAAAGACCAGCAAGGTCCCGGTGGCCGAGGCGCCTATGGCCAGGCTGGCGGCCAGCGGCGGCAGGAACCAGAGCCAGCTCAGCAGGTAACGCCAGAAGGCACGCAGCTGTGTGACCCGCCGGCCCTGCCGATCGACCAGGCGGATGTGCCAGGTCTTCATCGCCAGCGTTTGTCCCCGGCTCCAGAACCACACGAAGTAGATCGCCAGTACGACGAAGAGATAGGCCATCAGCGCGTGCCGGTTGTCGAGCGCATTGCGCGTCTGGCTCATGGTGCCGAAGAGATAACCGGCGATGAAGACCACGCCGAACAGCAACACGCCCTCGTAGAGGCAGCAGGCCAGGCGCCGCGGCAGGGGCGGCGCCATCAGGTCCGATGTGCCGGACGGAGTAGCGCCAACGGACGGAAGGGGAAGTGGCATCGGACGGGGGATTCGAACGCGGCTGGACGGCAGCAGCGTCCGGTTCCGATGGCGGATCAGGGAACCAGGAGGTGCTGCGGGAGAAGCGTATTGTGATCCACCTCGGAGGCGGGAACACCCACGCGTGGCAGCTTGGCCGGATCGCCGCCCGAGGGCACCAGCTTGACCAGGGCGGGGCCTTTGCTCGGCCGTGGCGCGACCGCCGCGCCGGGCCGCTTGGGCTGGGTGGTGGCGGCGAGCTTGTCGCGCTGTTCTTCGCTGAGGGCCTGGTATTCCTCCCAGCGCGCCTTCTTTTCATCGCGGTCGAGCTTGCGGGCTTCGGCGAAGTTGAGGCGGGCCTGGTCGCGCTCGATGGTGCTCAGGCCGGCCCAGGCGCTCATGCGGCCGTGCATGCGGGATTGTTCGGCCGGGTCCCACTTGTCGAAATTGCGGGAGATGGCGATCCACTTGCGGCGGTGGTTCTCGGTCAGCGAAGACCAGTGTTGCGCCAGTGGTGCCAGGGCTTCGCGTTGGCCGGGCGTCAATTCGGCCCAGGTCGGGCGCGTCGTGGCGGGATTCGAGCCGGGCAGGGTGCCGGCCGGGGAGGGGCTTTTGGGCGCGACATGGGCCTGCGCCCATGCGCCCGCGGCGGACGCCAGCATCACGGCCGCCGCCACGCGGCGCAGGGTCGCGCGGCGCGCGGCCGAGGAGTTCCGGACAAGGCTGGGCATTTTGCTGGGCCGCATGGGGGAGTCAGCGCTCGGTCTTCTGCAGCCCGTGCTTGAGGAATTCGATGAAGCCGGGGTCGGTATAGGCCGATGGCGGCAGGTCGTCGGTGAGCAGGTCGCTGTCGACCTCGGCGAGTTCGCGCAGCCGGTCTTCGGTCTGGAACACATGGATGGCCACCAGCCCGCCCACCAGTGCCAGCAGCGGCAGCGCCGATGCCAGCCGGCCCCAGAAGCCGGGGCCGCTGCCGCCCATGCTCAGCGTCGCAGTGCCGCCGCCGTTGCCGAAGACCGCGGAAGCAGTGCGAGCGCGCACGTTGGCCACCTTGCGGCGGCTCACGGCATGCAGGCGCATGGCCTTCAGCCGTGCGCCGATGTCCTGCGGCAGGCCGCGCGCGCCTTGCTCCAGCCGCGCCGCGACCCGTTCGCCGAACTCGTCCTGCAGATGGGCCTGGGTGATGGTGGTCGATCGGTTCATAGTTTTATTCCCTTGGCTTTCAGCGCTGTGGCGAGCGCCCGCACTGCGCGGGAACAATGCGTTTTCACGCTGCCTTCGGAGCAGCCCATGGCGGCAGCTGTTTCTGCAACATCCATTTCCTCCCAGTAACGCATCAGGAAAGCTTCGCGTTGACGCAGCGGCAGTTCCTGTATCTCGGCTTCGATCTCGCGCAGGATCTCGCCGCGGCTGGTGGTGGCTTCGGCGCTCTCGGTGCGGTGGCTGTCGTCGTCCACGGCCAGGGCTTCGAGCAGGTCGAAATCGCCGTCGTCGCCGGCCGGCTCGAAGTCGCTCATGTTGGTGAACAGGGCCTTGCGGGTCTTCTGGCGGCGGAACCAGTCGAGCGTGCAGTTCGACAGGATGCGCTGGAAGAGCATGGGCCACTCGTCCGCGGGCCGGTCGCCGTAGTGTTCGGCCAGGCGCATCATGCTGTCCTGGACGATGTCCAGGGCGGCTTCTTCATCGCGTACGTGGTAGACCGATCGCTTGAAGGCACGTGTTTCCACGCTCTGCAAGAAGTCGGAAAGTTCTTTGTCTGAAGCCAAGGGGTAGCGTGTTTGCAGCGGAAGAGGACGGGAACCCGGCGCAACAAGCGTATTCCATCGGGCAAATATTTGCTGGCACCGGTGCCAGTCCGGTGACGGAAATGCAATAATGCCAGTTGCACCTCAAAGAGCAAACGGGTTTCGGTCCGGCACGTTACATCGCGCCCATGGCTGCTAGCCCAAAGTTCCGACGCAATCCCACAAGGATTCCAGCGAAGGAGCACCCAAGGTTTTTCGTTAGAGAAAATCTCAAAGGTTGATCATGGAAATTTCCAAGGCCGAAATCACTTCGGCGGCCGCTGCCAACGCGCAAGGCCAAGCTGCCCATCCCACGCCGTCTTCCGCCGAGCCCGTCGAACTCATGGGTTCCGAGGTCCTGATGAAGGCCCTGCAGGCCGAAGGCACCGAATTCGTCTGGGGCTATCCGGGCGGCGCCGTGTTGTATATCTACGACGCGCTCTACAAGCAAGACTCCATCCAGCACGTGCTGGTGCGCCACGAACAGGCGGCGGTGCACGCAGCCGACGGCTATGCCCGGGCCACCGGCAACGTCGGCGTGGCCCTGGTCACCTCCGGCCCTGGCCTGACCAATGCGGTCACCGGCATCGCCACGGCCTATATGGATTCGATCCCGATGGTGATCATCAGCGGCCAGGTGCCGACTGCCGCCATCGGCCAGGATGCCTTCCAGGAATGCGACACGGTCGGCATCACCCGGCCCATCGTCAAGCATAACTTCCTGGTCAAGGATGCCCGCGACATCGCCATGACGATGAAGAAGGCCTTCCACATCGCCCGCACCGGCCGTCCCGGCCCGGTGGTGGTGGACATCCCCAAGGACGTGTCCTTCAAGAAGACGCTCTACGCCGGCTATCCGCAGACGGTGGAGATGCGCTCCTACAACCCGGTGAAGAAGGGCCACGGCGGCCAGATCCGCAAGGCGCTGCAGCTACTGCTCAACGCCAAGCGGCCCTACATCTACACCGGCGGCGGCGTGCTGCTGAGCAATGCCTCGCAGGAGCTGCGCACCCTGGTCGACCTGCTCGGCTACCCGGTCACCAACACCTTGATGGGCCTGGGCGCCTATCCGGCTTCGGACCCCAAGTTCCTCGGCATGCTCGGCATGCACGGCACCTGGGAGGCCAACAACGCCATGCAGCACTGCGACGTGCTGCTCGCCGTGGGCGCGCGTTTCGACGACCGGGTGATCGGCAACGTCAAACACTTCGCGCAGAACGAACGCAAGATCATCCACATCGACATCGACCCCTCGTCGATCTCCAAGCGGGTGAAGGTAGACGTGCCCATCGTCGGCGACGTCAAGGACGTGCTGACCGAGCTGATCACCATGATCAAGGAGTCGTCCACCAAGCCCGACGGCGGCGCGCTGGAGGCCTGGTGGAAGACCATCGCCGAATGGCGCGGCCGCAAGTCCATGGCCTACAGCCTGGGCGACGGCAGCGTCATCAAGCCGCAGTACGTGGTCGAGACGCTGTGGAACATGACCAAGGACGCCGATACCTACATCACGTCCGACGTCGGCCAGCACCAGATGTGGGCCGCCCAGTACTACCGCTTCGACGAGCCGCGCCGCTGGATCAACTCCGGCGGCCTGGGCACCATGGGCGTCGGCATTCCCTACGCCATGGGCGTGAAGATGGCCAGGCCCGATGCGGAAGTCTTCTGCATCACCGGCGAGGGTTCGGTGCAGATGTGCATTCAGGAACTCTCCACCTGCTTCCAGTACAACACGCCGATCAAGATCTGCGCACTGAACAACCGCTACCTGGGCATGGTGCGCCAGTGGCAGCAGATCGAGTACTCCAGCCGCTACAGCCACAGCTACATGGACGCGCTGCCCGACTTCGTCAAGCTGGCCGAGGCCTACGGCCACGTGGGCCTGCTGATCGAACATCCGCGCGACGTCGAGCCGGCGCTGCGCGAAGCACGCCGCCTGAAGGACCGCACGGTGTTCATGGACTTCCGCACCGACCCCACCGAGAACGTGTTCCCGATGGTGCAGGCCGGCAAGGGCATCACCGAGATGCTGCTGGGCAGCGAAGACCTGTAAGGCGCGCGGCCGGCCGGCCGACGCCTTTTTTCTCCCACCTGAAGAATCTATTGCCCGCCGAGCCCGCGCATTACCGTGCGCGGGGGAGGGCGGCGAAAAGAGGAATCGCACATGAAGCACATCATTGCCGTGCTGCTCGAAAACGAGCCCGGCGCACTCTCCCGCGTGGTCGGGCTGTTCTCGGCCCGCGGCTACAACATCGAGTCGCTGACCGTGGCGCCGACCGAGGACCCGAGCCTCTCGCGCATGACCATCCAGACCGCCGGCTCCGAGGACGTGATCGAGCAGATCACCAAGCACCTCAACCGCCTGATCGAGGTGGTCAAGGTGGTCGACCTGACCGAAGGCGCCTATACCGAACGCGAGCTGATGCTGGTGAAGGTGCGTGCCGTCGGCAAGGAGCGCGAGGAGATGAAGCGCATGGCCGACATCTTCCGCGGCAGCATCATCGACGTGACCGACAAGAGCTACACCATCGAGCTCACCGGCGACCAGTCCAAGAACGACGCCTTCCTGCACGCCATCGAACGCAGCGCCATCCTCGAGACGGTGCGCACCGGCGCCAGCGGCATCGGCCGCGGCGAACGCATCCTGCGCGTCTAGCCGTTTTTCCTTACCAACCCAAACCCAAAAGCCACAACACCGGAGCACTCCCATGAAAGTTTTCTACGACAAAGACGCCGACCTCAGCCTGATCAAGGGCAAGACCGTCGCCATCATCGGCTACGGCTCGCAAGGCCATGCACACGCCCAGAACCTGAACGACAGCGGCGTGAAGGTCGTGGTCGGCCTGCGCAAGGGCGGCGCGTCGTGGGACAAGGTCGGCAAGGCCGGCCTGCAGGTCGCCGAAGTGGCCGAGGCCGTGAAGTCGGCCGACGTGGTCATGATCCTGCTGCCGGACGAGCAGATCGCCGCCGTCTACAAGAACGACGTCGAGCCCCACATCAAGCAGGGCGCCTCGCTGGTGTTCGCCCACGGCTTCAACGTGCACTACGGCTTCGTCAAGCCGCGCGCCGACCTGGATGTGTGGATGGTCGCCCCCAAGGCCCCGGCCACACCGTGCGCGGCACCTACGCCCAGGGCGGCGGCGTGCCCCACCTGGTCGCGGTGCACCAGGACAAGTCGGGCAAGGCGCGTGAGCTGGCCCTGTCCTATGCCTCGGCCAACGGCGGCGGCAAGGCCGGCATCATCGAGACCAACTTCCGCGAAGAAACCGAGACCGACCTGTTCGGCGAACAGGCCGTGCTGTGCGGCGGTACCGTCGAGCTGATCAAGGCCGGTTTCGAGACCCTGGTGGAAGCCGGCTACGCCCCCGAAATGGCGTACTTCGAATGCCTGCACGAGTTGAAGCTCATTGTCGACCTGATCTATGAAGGCGGCATCGCCAACATGAACTACTCGATCTCGAACAACGCGGAATACGGCGAATACGTCACCGGCCCGCGCATCGTGACCGAAGAGACCAAGAAGGCCATGAAGCAGTGCCTGAAGGACATCCAGACCGGTGAATACGCCAAGAGCTTCGTGCTCGAAGCCGCTGCCGGCCAGCCCACGCTGATCAGCCGCCGCCGCCTGGGCGCCGAGCACCAGATCGAGCAGGTCGGCGCCAAGCTGCGCGCCATGATGCCCTGGATCGCCAAGAACAAGCTGGTCGACCAGACCCGCAACTAAGCAGCGTCCATCCTGCCGGCAGGGGCTATCGCGCAGGCGATGGCCCCTGTTTTTTTATGTGACCCGGGTGGGCGCTGGCTACACTGCCGGTTTACAAGATCAACAGGCCTGCCGCCTTGCGCGCAGCCGGAGGAAATCAAATGGCACAAGTACCGCAAGGCCCGCAGACCACCCCCGAGGGCGTGGTGGTGCGCAAGCGCCGCAAGGGCATCTACATCCTGCCCAACCTGTTCACGCTGGCGGCGCTGTTCGGCGGCTTCTATTCGATCGTGATGGCCATGGACGGCCGCTTCGACCTGGCTGCCGCGGGCGTGTTCATCGCCATGGTGCTCGACAGCCTCGACGGCCGCGTCGCCCGCATGACCAACACGCAGAGCGCCTTCGGCGAGCAGATGGATTCGCTCTCCGACATGGTGTCCTTCGGCGCCGCGCCGGCGCTGATCGCCTACGAATGGGCGCTGCGCGGCATTGGCCGCTGGGGCTGGATCGCCGCCTTCGTCTACTGCGCCTGCGCGGCGCTGCGGCTGGCGCGCTTCAACGTCAACACCGCGGTGGTGGACAAGCGTTATTTCCAGGGCCTGCCTTCGCCGGCCGCCGCCGCGCTGGTGACCGGCTTCATCTGGCTGGTTAACGAGACCGGCATCCGCGGCGTGGGCAGCGAATACGTGAGCTGGCAGGCCGTCATCTGGGCCACCTTCGCCTTCACGCTGTACGCGGGCCTCACCATGGTGACCAACGTGCCTTTCTACAGCTTCAAGGACCTGCGCATGAAGCGCAGCGTGCCCTTCGCCGCCGTGGTGCTGGTGGTGCTGGCCATCGCCGTCATCAACATCCATCCGCCGACGGTGCTGTTCTCGATCTTCGTGCTCTACGGCCTGAGCGGCTACGTCATCTATGGCCTGCGGCGTTTTCGCGGCCAGCAGGTCAGCGTGATCAGCACCTCCACCGACGAGCCCGACGAACGCGGCTGGCATCGCTAAAAGTCGACGGATTGCACCGCCTCGCCGCCACGTGCTACAGTCGCCGCTCATGAACGCCACCGCGCTGACCCTACTAGCTCTGCCTCACGGGCAGAGACGGTAACGCGCGCACGCTTTTACCCCCACTCATCGGCCCGTTTGCTCCAGCAACGGGCCGTTTTGTTTTGGGAGTTGCTGGTTCTTCATTCATCGAAAAGAGATCGCCATGTTGCAGCAGCCCGCTTCCAAATACCGCTCCTTCCCTCCCGTCGGCCTGAAGGACCGCACCTGGCCCGACCAGGTCGTCTCCAAGCCTCCCGTGTGGTGCAGCGTCGACCTGCGTGACGGCAACCAGGCGCTGATCGAGCCGATGGACGTGGCGCGCAAGATGAAGATGTTCGAGACGCTGGTGGCGATCGGCTTCAAGGAGATCGAGGTCGGTTTCCCCTCCGCGTCGCAGATCGAGTTCGACTTCCTGCGCATGCTGATCGAGGAGAACCGCATCCCCGACGACGTCACCATCCAGGTGCTGACCCAGGCGCGCGAGCCCCTGATCCGCCGCACCTTCGAGGCCCTGCAGGGCGTGCCGCGCGCCATCGTCCACCTCTACAACGCCACCGCCCCGGTCATGCGCCGTGTGGTGCTGGGCATGGACGAGGACCAGATCGTCGCCCTGGCCGAAACCAACGCCCGCATGTTCAAGGACCTCGCCGCCGAGCAGCCGGCCACGCAGTGGACCTTCCAGTACTCGCCCGAGATGTACTCGAACACCGAGCTGGACTTCTCCAAGCGCGTGATCGATGCGGTCACCGCCGTCTGGCAGCCCACGCCCGAGCGCAAGTGCATCATCAACCTGCCCACCACCGTGGAGTGCTCCACGCCCAACATCTTCGCGGACATGGTCGAGTGGACCATCCGCCACGTCGAGCGGCGTGATTCCATCGTCATCTCGGTCCATCCGCACAACGACCGCGGCACCGGCACCGCCACCGCCGAACTCTCGCTGATGGCCGGCGCCGACCGCCTCGAAGGCTGCCTGTTCGGCAACGGCGAGCGCACCGGCAACCTCGACCTCGTCAACGTCGCGCTCAACCTCTACACGCAAGGCGTCTCTCCGGGCCTGGACTTCTCGCAGATCGACGAGATCCGCCGCACGGTCGAGCACTGCAACCAGCTGCCGGTGCATCCGCGCCATCCCTATGTGGGCGAACTGGTCTACACCTCGTTCTCGGGCTCGCACCAGGACGCGATCAAGAAGGCCTTCGCCGCGCGCCGCGAGGACGATATCTGGGACATGCCCTACCTGCCGATCGACCCCAAGGACCTCGGCCGCAGCTACGAGGCGGTGATCCGCGTCAACAGCCAGTCGGGCAAGGGCGGCATCTCCTACTTGCTGGAGAGCGAATACGGCCTCGAACTGCCGCGCCGCCTGCAGATCGAGTTCAGCCAGGTGGTGCAGCAGCACATGGACGCCACCGGCAAGGAGTTCTCGGCCAAGGACATCTACGAGCTGTTCGAGCGCGAATACCGCGTCGACGAAGTGCAGGCGCCCATCCACCGCGTGGTCGAGGACACCGGCGCCAAGGGCAGCACGGTGCAGCTCGATGCCACCATCGACTGGGAAGGCCAGAGCCGCCAGCTGGCCGGACAGGGCAGCGGCCCGATCGACGCCTTCGTCGCCGGCCTGCAGGCCATCACCGGCAGCAGCATCCGGGTGATCGACTACCACCAGCACGCCATCGGCGCCGGCGCGGATGCCCGCTCGGTGGCCTATGTGGAAGTGCAGGTCGACGGCGGCAAGGGTGTCTTCGGCGCCGGCATCGATGCCAACATCGTCTCGGCCTCGCTCAAGGCGATTCTTTCGGGCGTGAGCCGGGGCCGCGGCCACCGCGCGCCGGTCTCGGCCGAGACCGCCGCCGCCTGAAACAGGCGGTTGACACCGCGAAAAGGGGAAAAGGGGGCTAGGCCCCCTTTTTGCATGCCGACCGGCGGCGTGATTTACAAACTAAAGTCCTCTTTCAGGCCCGCCGAAGTGAAACAACTGCTTATAATTTCGGCACTCCATGATAAAGCCGACCTAAGTGCTTGATATCGCCCGGCTTTACGAGGATTTTCATTCCCGCTAGGCCCTGGCCCCGCTTCCCGGAGAATTTTTAATGTCTATTCGTTACCGTTTCATGGCGGCGCAAGCCGGCCGATTTGCATGCGTTCTGGGTGCAGCCGCATGTCTCATGACGGCCAGCCTTTCCAGCGCCAGCGCGGCCGAACGCCACAAGGCGCCCGCAGCCAAGAAACAGGCCGCCAGCGCGGCCGCCGCTCCGCGCAAAACCGCTTCCAGCCGGGCGGTCGCCCATAAGCCCGTGGCCGCGGCCCGCGTGTCGCGCAGCTTCGTCGCCGGCCGCACCAGCGCTCCAGCCCGCATCGCCTATGTGCCGGCGCGCCAGTCCTACGGCCAGATCGCCGGGCTGCACGAGGCCTTCGATCCGCTCTCGCTCAAGTCCAGCGTCGCCTACGTGATCGACCAGGACACCAACGAGGTCCTGCTCAGCAAGAACGACAGCGCCGTGCTGCCCATCGCCTCCATCACCAAGCTGATGACCGGCACGCTGATCAGCGAAGCCAAGCTGCCGATGGACGAGATGATCACCATCACCCAGGACGATGTGGATACCGAGAAGGGCAGCAGCTCGCGCCTGGTCGTCGGCGCCACGCTGTCGCGCGGCGAGATGCTGCACCTGGCCCTGATGTCCAGCGAGAACCGCGCCGCGCACGCCCTGGGCCGCACCTATCCCGGCGGCCTGGCGACCTTCGTCACGCTGATGAACGCCAAGGCGCGCCAGCTGGGCATGAACGACACCCACTACGTGGAGCCCACCGGCCTGTCGAGCCGCAACCAGTCCAGCGCCCGCGACCTGGCCACCCTGGTCGGCTCGGCTTACCAGGATCCGCTGCTGCGCGAACTGACCACCTCGCCCAACTACACGGTGGACATCGGCCGCCGCACCCTGCAGTACAACAACACCAACCGCCTGGTGAGCAATCCCGCCTGGGATATCGGCGTGCAGAAGACCGGCTTCATCAACGAAGCCGGCCAGTGCCTGGTGATGCAGGCCAAGATCGCCGGCCGCAAGCTGATCATGGTGTTCCTGGATTCCGCAGGGCGCCTGAGCCGCGTGGCCGATGCCGAGCGGGTGCGCCGCTGGGTCGAGTCCTCCTCAGCCGCAGCGGCCATGATGGCGGCCAAGCCCAACAACGGCTGAAGCGCTTCCTGCGCTCCAAAACAAAGACGCCTGCGGGCGTCTTTTTTCATGCTTATATGCGTTTTACGCAATAAAGATAAAGAAATCCATTCTTTCCCGAATTAGGGCTCAGCGCCGAGAATGACGGTCCCCAAAGGAAGTTAGGAGGACTCTCATGGCTACTCTCAGACTCGGCGACACCGTTCCGGATTTCAAGCAGGACTCTTCGGTCGGCCCCATCGACTTCTACCAATGGGCCGGCGATTCCTGGGTCGTGCTCTTCTCGCATCCGGCCGACTTCACGCCCGTCTGCACCACCGAACTCGGCAAGACGGCGGCGCTGTCGGGCGAATTCGCCAAGCGCGGCGTCAAGCCGATCGCGGTGAGCGTGGACACCGTCGAATCGCACGGCAAGTGGATTCCGGACATCAACGAGACGCAGAACACCCAGGTCAACTTCCCCATCCTGGCCGACGCCGACCGCAAAGTATCGACCCTCTACAACATGATCCACCCGAACGCGCTGGCCAACGCCACCGTCCGCAGCGTGTTCATCATCGATCCCAAGCATGTGCTGCGCACCACCTTCACCTACCCGGCTAGCACTGGCCGCAACTTCGACGAGATCCTGCGGGTGATCGATTCGCTGCAGCTCACCGACAGCCACAAGGTCGCCACGCCCGCCAACTGGAAGGACGGCGACGACGTGGTGATCGTGCCCAGCATCCAGGACCCCAAGGAACTGGCCGAGCGTTTCCCCAAGGGCTTCAACCCGGTGCGCCCCTACCTGCGCATCACCCCGCAGCCCAACCGCTGAAAGGGCCGGCCCGGCGCCGGTCTGCCACCCGTCGGCACGCTGCCACCAGGGCACGTGCCGGCCTCGTTTTCACGCACCGCATTTCCTGAGAAAAAGACCGCCATGAACTCCCGCCTGAAGGCCGCCCTCGCCGCCGCCGCATTCCTGGCCTCCGCCGCCGTCTCGGCGCAGACCCTGCTCAATGCCTCCTACGACGTGGCCCGCGAGTTCTACAAGGACTACAACACGGCCTTCATCGCCAACTACAAGAAGACCACCGGCAAGGACGTGAAGATCGACCAGTCCCACGGCGGCTCCAGCGCCCAGGCGCGCTCCGTGGCCGACGGCCTCGATGCCGACGTGGTCACCATGAACACCACCACCGACGTCGACTTCCTCGCCGAGCGCGGCGTGGTCGCCAAGGACTGGAACAAGCGTTTCCCGGACAACGCCTCGCCCACCACCTCCACCATGCTGTTCCTGACCCGCAATGGCAATCCCAAGGGCATCAAGGACTGGGACGACCTGATCAAGCCCGGCGTGCAGGTGGTGGTGGTCAACCCCAAGACCGGCGGCAACGGCCGCTACGCCTACCTGGCCGCCTGGGGCTACATCAAGAAGAAGGGCGGCAGCGATGCCCAGGCCGCGGAGTTCGTCGGCAAGCTCTACAAGAACGTGCCGGTGTTGGGCAAGGGCGGCCGCGACGCCACCACCACCTTCCTGCAACGCAATATCGGCGACGTGCTGATCACCTTCGAATCGGAAGTCGTCTCCATCAACCGCGAGTTCGGCGAGGGCAAGGTCGATGCGGTCTATCCCTCGATCAGCATCGTGGCCGAGAACCCGGTGGCGGTGGTCGAGCGCACCGTCGCCAAGAAGGGCACGGCCGAGCTGGCCAAGGCCTATCTGCAGTGGCTGTACTCCGACGAAGGCCAGGAGATCGCCGTCAAGCACGCCCTGCGTCCGCGCAACCCGGCCATCCTGAAGAAGCATGCGGACGTCTTCAAGCCGATCCCGCTGTTCACGGTGCAGGAACTCTTCGGCAGCCTGGGCGAGGCGCAGAAGGTGCACTTCAACGACGGCGGCCAGTTCGACAAGCTCTACACGCCCGGCCGCTGAGCCAGGCCCCACGATCCAAATGTCCACCGCGCTGCCCCGCCGAAATGGCGGCAAGCGCGTGTTGCCGGGCTTCAAGCTCACGCTCGGCTACACGCTTTTCTATCTCGGCCTCATCGTCCTGATCCCGCTCGCCGCCCTGGTGCTGCGCAGCTTCAGCCTGACCGGCGAGCAGTTCTGGATCGCCGTGGCCTCGCCGCGGGTGCTGGCCGCCTACCGGCTGACCTTCGGCGCCTCGTTGATCGCCGCGCTGGTCAACCTGGTCTTCGGCCTGCTGCTGGCCTGGGTGCTGGTGCGCTATCAATTCCCGGGCAAGAAGATCGTCGATGCCCTGGTCGATCTTCCGTTCGCGTTGCCCACCGCCGTGGCCGGCATTTCGCTGACCGCGCTGCTGGCCGGCAACGGCTGGGTCGGCCAGTACCTGGAGCCGCTGGGCATCAAGCTGGCCTTCACGCCGGCGGGCATCGTGATCGCGCTGATCTTCATCGGCATTCCCTTCGTGGTGCGCACGGTGCAGCCGGTGCTGGAAGACAGCGAGAAGGAACTCGAAGAGGCCGCCACCTGCCTGGGTGCCACCCGCTGGCAGACCTTCACCAAGGTGCTGCTGCCCTCCATCGCCCCGGCCCTGCTCACCGGCTTCGCCATGGCCTTCGCGCGCGCCATCGGCGAATACGGCTCGGTCATCTTCATCGCCGGCAACATGCCCATGGTTTCCGAAATCACGCCGCTGATCATCATCGGCAAGCTCGAACAGTACGACTACGCGGGCGCCACGGCGGTCGCGGTGGTGATGCTGGTCATCTCCTTCATCCTGCTGCTGGTCATCAACGGCCTGCAGGCCTGGCAGCGCCGGCGCGCGGGGATGGGCGCATGAGCAAGCAGTCCACCGCTTCCAACCGGCCGATCACCACCGAATCCCCCTGGGTGCGGCGCACGCTGATCGGCGTGGCGCTGCTGTTCCTGGCGCTGTTCCTGCTGCTGCCCCTGGCCGCGGTGTTCACCGAGGCGCTGCGCAAGGGGCTCGATGCCTACCTCGAAGCGCTGAAGGAGCCCGATGCCTGGTCGGCCATCCGCCTCACGCTGCTGACGGCCGCCATCTCGGTGCCGCTCAACCTCGTCTTCGGCGTGGCCGCGGCCTGGTGCATCGCCAAGTTCGAGTTCCGCGGCAAGTCGGTGCTGACCACGCTGATCGACCTGCCGTTCTCGGTCTCGCCGGTGGTGGCGGGCCTGATGTACGTGCTGGTCTTCGGCGCCCAGGGCTGGTTCGGGCCCTGGCTGTCGGCGCACGACATCAAGATCATCTTCGCCGTGCCCGGCATCGTGCTGGCCACCGTCTTCGTCACCTTTCCCTTCATCGCGCGCGAGCTGATCCCGCTGATGCAGGCGCAGGGCACCGACGAGGAGCAGGCGGCCATCGTGCTCGGCGCCTCGGGCTGGCAGACCTTCTGGCATGTCACCCTGCCCAACATCAAGTGGGGCCTGATGTACGGCGTGATCCTGTGCAACGCCCGCGCCATGGGCGAGTTCGGCGCGGTGTCGGTGGTGTCGGGCCATATCCGCGGCCAGACCAACACGGTGCCGCTGCATGTGGAGATCCTCTACAACGAATACCAGTCGGTGGCGGCGTTCGCCGTGGCCTCGCTGCTGGCGCTGCTGGCGCTGGTCACGCTGGTGGTGAAGTCCATCGTCGAATGGCGCAGCGAGCGTGAACGCGCCGCCGCCGACCTGCCGCCCGAGAAGCCGCCGGCCCTGCCGGTGCCCGGCGTCGCCCGTTGAGAAAGACTGAAGAAAAATGAGCATCGAAATCCGCCAGGTCAACAAGCAGTTCGGCGACTTCCAGGCCCTGCGCGACGTCAACCTCGACATCGCCTCGGGCGAACTCATCGCGCTGCTCGGCCCCTCGGGCTGCGGCAAGACCACGCTGCTGCGCATCATCGCGGGGCTGGAGACGGCCGATACCGGCACCATCCTCTTCTCCGGCGAGGACACCACCGAAGTCCATGTGCGCGACCGCAAGGTCGGCTTCGTGTTCCAGCACTACGCGCTGTTCCGCCACATGACGGTGTTCGAGAACGTGGCCTTCGGCCTGCGGGTGAAGCCGCGCAAGGAACGGCCGGGCGAGGCGCAGATCCAGGAGAAGGTTCATGCGCTGCTCAAGCTCGTGCAGCTCGACTGGCTGCACGACCGCTATCCGGCCCAGCTCTCCGGCGGCCAGCGCCAGCGCATCGCCCTGGCGCGGGCTCTTGCCGTGGAGCCCAAGGTGCTGCTGCTCGACGAGCCCTTCGGCGCGCTCGATGCCAAGGTGCGCAAGGAGCTGCGCCGCTGGCTGCGCCGGCTGCACGACGAGCTGCATGTCACCACCATCTTCGTCACCCACGACCAGGAAGAGGCGCTGGAAGTGGCCGACCGGGTGGTGGTGATGAACAAGGGCCAGGTGGAGCAGAGCGGCTCGCCGCAGGAGGTCTGGGACCATCCGGCCAGCCCCTTCGTCTACGGCTTCCTGGGCGATGTGAACCTGTTCCACGGCCGGGCCGACCAGGGCCAGGTCAGCTTCGAGGGCGTGAGCCTGGCCGCGCCCGAGCATGCGGCGGTACAGGACCAGCCGGCCTTCGCCTATGTGCGGCCGCATGACCTCGATGTGCAGCCGCATGTGCCCGATGCCATCGACGCCTCACACGGCGGCATCCTGGCCACGCTGGAACGTGCCATCGTGGTCGGCCCGACCGCTCGGCTGGAGCTGGCACCGCAGCCCGGCGAGGACGGCTCGGCCAGCGCGCTGCCGGCCATCATCGAGGCGCAGCTGCCCGCCGAGCAGTACCGCGCGCTCGGCCTGGCAGAAGGCCAGACCGTCATCGTCACCCCGAAGCGCGCACGGGTCTTCGTGGACGACAAGCGCTGAGACCGGCCAGGCCGGCGCTCAGGCCACAATACCGCCCCTGAACGGTCCGCGAGGACCGTACCGGGGCGGGAACCAATCGCGGACCCGCCGCACCAATGGCAGGGCGACCGCAGTGGCGCCGGAGGAACAACATCGTGATGAGTATTTTTGGCGCGCAACCGCGCAAGGTCCTGGCCCTGGTCTGCGCAGCCTGCGTGGCCATGCTGGCGTTCGGCCTGTACCTGCAGCATGTGGTCGGCCTGGAGCCGTGCCCCATGTGCATCGTGCAGCGTTATGCGCTGATCCTGCTGGCGGTCTTCGCCTTGGTCGGTGCCTTGCTGCCAGGCAACGGCGGCCGCAAGACCTTCGCCACCCTCGGCCTGCTGGCCGCCGGCTTCGGCGCCTTCGTGGCCGCGCGCCAGAGCTTCCTGCAGTGGTACCCGCCGGAGTTCGCCTCCTGCGGCCGCGACTTCTACGGAATGATCGAGACCTTCCCGTTGCAGCGCGCCATCCCCATGATCTTCAAGGGCAGCGGAGACTGCACGGCGATCGACTGGACCTTCCTCGGCGGCTCCATCGCCAACTGGTCCTTCGTCTGCTTCGTGGTGCTGGGGCTGGTGCTGCTGGCGGTGCTGCTCGGCCGGCCGCAGCGGGTGCGCCGCGTCGGCGACCGGTAAAACAAAAAAGCGGCCTCGGCCGCTTTTGTTTTTCTAGGAACCGTTGAGCTTCTTCATCAGCACCTGGCTCTTGCGGTCCCAGTTGTACTTGCGCTTGCGGGCCTCGGGCAGCCAGTCCGGGTCCACCGGCTGGAAGCCGCGCTTGATGAACCAGTGCATGGTGCGGGTGGTCAGCACGAAGATGCTGCTCAGGCCCATGGCGCGGGCGCGCTGCTCGATGCGGCGCAGCACCTTCTCGCCGTCGCCCTGGCCCTGGCTCAGCGGCGACACCGTCAGCGCCGCCATCTCGGCGGTGCGCGACTCGGGATAGGGGTAGAGCGCGGCGCAGGCGAAGATCACGCCGTCGTGCTCCAGCACCGTGTACTGGTCGGCGTCGCGTTCGATCTCGGTGCGGTCGCGCTTGACCAGGGTGCCGTCGCGCTCGAAGGGCTCGATCAGGGTGAGGATGCCGCCCACGTCGTCGCTGGTGGCCTGGCGCAGCTCTTCGAGCTTCTCGTCGATCACCATGGTGCCGATGCCGTCGTGTACATACACCTCCAGCAGCAGGGCGCCGTCCACCGCGAAGGGAATGATGTGGCTGCGCTCCACGCCCGCCTTGCAGGCGCGCACGCAGTGCTGCAGGTAGAAGGCCACGTCGCTGGGCTGCTGGGGCTGGGGCAGCTGGGCCAGCAGGGCCTCGGCGGCGGCCAGGGGCATCTCGGTGTCGATGGGGTTGTCCTCGCCCTCGGGCTCCGAGGGCTGCGAACGCACGCCGGGCACTTCCGACATGAAGATGAGTTTGTCCGCGCCCAGCTCGATCGCCACGCTGGTCGCCACCTCTTCCATGGTCAGGTTGAAGGCCTCGCCGGTCGGCGAGAAGCCGAAGGGCGACAGCAGCACCATCGCGCCCATGTCGATGCAGCGCAGGATGCCGTCGGTGTCGACCTTGCGCACCAGGCCCGAATGCTTGAAGTCCACCCCGTCGACGATGCCCACAGGCCGCGCCGTGATGAAGTTGCCCGACACCACCCGCACCTGCGCGCCCGCCATCGGCGTGTTGGGCAGGCCCTGGCTGAACGCGGCCTCGATCTCGTAGCGCAGCTGGCCGGCGGCCTCCTGGGCGCAGTCCAGCGCCACCGTGTCGGTGATGCGCATGCCGTGCGAATAGCGGGCCTCATGCCCCTTGGCGGCGAGCTGCTCGTTGACCTGGGGCCGGAAGCCGTGCACCAGCACCACCTTCACACCCATGGACTGGATCAGTGCCAGGTCCTGCGCGATGGCCGGCAGCTTGCCCGCGGCGATCGCCTCGCCGGCCACGGCCACCACGAAGGTCTTGCCGCGGTGCATGTGGATATAGGGCGCGACGGAGCGGAACCAGGGGACGAAGGTGAAATTGAAGACGGCGGACATGCGGGCGGGTGAGGGATGGAGCCGGCGAGGGCAGGGCTGGATAATCGCGGATTCTCCCCCAAGTTCCTCGGGCCCGTCCCCGCCGCCAGCCCCTTCGTTCCGCCCGTGCCAGAAACCTCCCCACCGCTAGAGATCCTCTTTCCCGAATCGCTGCCCGTCTCGGCCCGGCGCGAGGAGATCATGGGCGCCTTCGCGGCCCACCAGGTCATCATCGTCAGCGGCGAGACCGGCTCGGGCAAGACCACCCAGCTGCCCAAAATCGCCCTGGCCCTGGGCCGCGGCAAGCTCAACGCGCCGCCCGGCAAGGGCCGGCTGATCGGCCATACGCAGCCGCGCCGGATCGCTGCTTCGTCGGTGGCCAAACGCATCGCCGAAGAGCTGAAGACACCGCTGGGCGAGGTGGTCGGCTACAAGGTGCGTTTCCAGGACCGCCTCTCGCGCGACGCCTCGGTCAAGCTGATGACCGACGGCATCCTGCTGGCCGAGACGCAGACCGATCCGCTGCTCAAGGCCTACGACACCATCATCATCGACGAGGCGCACGAACGCAGCCTCAACATCGACTTCCTGCTGGGCTACCTGCGCGAGATCCTGCCGCGCCGGCCGGACCTGAAGATCGTCGTCACCTCGGCCACCATCGATGCCGACCGCTTCGCCAACCACTTTGCATCCGCCAAGGGCCCGGCGCCGGTCATCCATGTCACCGGCCGCACCTTCCCGGTCGAGCAGCGCTACCGCCCCTTCGAGGAGTCGCGCGACTACGGCATGAACGAGGCCCTGGCCGACGCGGTGGACGAACTCTGGCAGGACCCGCGCCAGACCGGCGACATCCTGATCTTCTTCCCCGGCGAGCGCGAGATCCGCGAGGCCGCCGACCACCTGCGCGGCCACCTTAGCCACCACGCCGTGCTGCGCAGTGCGGAGGTGCTGCCGCTCTTCGCCCGCCTCTCGCAGGCCGAGCAGGACCGCATCTTCGAAGGCCATACCGGCCGCCGTATCGTGCTGGCCACCAACGTGGCCGAAACCTCGCTGACGGTGCCCGGCATCCGCTACGTGATCGACACCGGCACCGCCCGGGTCAAACGCTACAGCTACCGCAGCAAGGTGGAGCAGCTGCTGGTCGAGCCGGTCAGCCAGGCGGCGGCCAACCAGCGCGCCGGGCGCTGCGGGCGGGTGGCCAACGGCATCTGCATCCGGCTCTACAGCGAAGAGGATTTCGCCGGCCGTCCGCGCTTCAGCGATCCGGAGATCCTGCGTTCCTCGCTGGCCGGCGTGATCCTGCGCATGAAGTCGCTGCATCTGCGCGACGTGGAGGAATTCCCCTTCCTCGAAGCCCCGCAGAAACGCGCGATCGCCGACGGCTACCAGCTGCTGTCCGAACTCGGCGCGGTGGACGACGACAACCAGCTCACGCCTGTCGGCCGCGAACTCTCCAAGCTGCCGCTGGACCCGCGCATCGGCCGCATGATCCTGGAGGCGCGCGACCGCGGCGCGCTCGAAGAGGTGCTGATCATCGCCAGCGCCCTCAGCGTGCAGGACGTGCGCGACCGGCCCATGGAAGCCCAGGCCCAGGCCGACCAGGCCCACGCCAAGTTCGACGACGAGAAGAGCGAATTCAGCGGCTACCTCAAGCTCTGGAAGTGGATCCATGACGCCCGTGGCGGCGCCCCGGTGGCCAGCACCCGCCGCCAGATGGCCGCCCAGAGCGGCCAGGCCAAACGCCCCAACGCGGCCTTCCTGCCGGTGGCGCAGCGCCTGGTTGCCGCACCCGTGGCCACGCCGCCGCCCGCCGCGCCGGAGGCCCCCACCCACAAGCTCAGCAACCGCCAGTACGAGCAGCTGCTGCGCGCCAACTTCATCAACATCCGCCGGGTGCGCGAATGGCGCGACATCCATTCGCAGCTGGTCGCCACGGTGCAGGAGCACCACTGGGCGATCAACGCCAACCCGGCCAGCTACGAGCATCTGCACATGGCGATGCTGTCGGGCCTGCTGGGCAATATCGGCTTCCGGCCGGAGGACGTGGGCAGCGCCGGCAGCACCCAGTCCGGCGGGGCAGGGCGGGGCGCGGCGGGTTCGGGCGAATACCTGGGCGCACGCGGCATCAAGTTCCACAAGCATCCCGGCGCGCATCTGTCGAAGAAGCCGGGCCGCTGGATCGTCGCGGCCGAGCTGGTCGAGACCACCCGCCTCTTCGGCCGCGGCATCGCCGCCATCGAGCCGCAATGGCTGGAGGAGGTGGGCGGCCATCTGCTGAAGAAGCAGCTGCTCGATCCGCACTGGGAGAAGCGCTCGTCCGAAGTGGTGGCGCTGGAGCGGGCCACGCTCTATGGTCTGGTCGTCTACAGCGGCCGGCGGGTGCCCTACAGCCGGGTCGACATGGCGGCGGCGCGCGAGATCTTCATCCGCGAGGCGCTGGTAGGCGAGGGCTGGGAATCCAAACTCCCCTTCCTGGCCGCCAACCGCAAGCTGATCCGCCAGGTGGAAGACCTGGAGCACAAGTCGCGCCGGCAGGACGTGCTGGTGGACGACGAACTCATCTTTGCCTTCTACGACCAGCAACTGCCCCAGGACGTGTTCGACGGCCGCGGCCTGGAGCAGTGGTGGCGCGACCATTCGCCCGGCAATCCGCGCCTGCTGCACCTCAACCGCGACGAGCTGATGCGCCACGAGGCCGCCGGCATCACCACCGACGCCTTCCCGCGCACCATCCGCCTGGGCGGCGTGGACAGCGCCGCCGAATACCTGCATGCACCGGGCGATGCACGCGACGGCCTGTCGGTGGCCGTGCCGCTCTTCGTGCTCAACCAGGTGAGCGAGGACCGCATCGAGTGGCTGGTGCCCGGGATGCTCAAGGACAAGGTGCAGGCCCTGCTCAAGAGCCTGCCGCAGAAGCCGCGCTCGCGTTTGGTGCCGCTGCCCGAGAGCGCCACGCGCATCACCCAGGCGCTTTCCGAGCCCACGGTGTTCGGCCAGGGCACGCTGATCGACGCGCTGCTCAAGCAGGTGCGCGAGGGCACGCAGCTCGACGTCAAGCGCGCCGACTTCAAGCCCGACCAGGTGCCGCCGCATCTCTTCATGCACCTGCGGGTGGTGGACGAACACGGCCGCCAGCTCGGCCAGGGGCGTAGCCTGGCGGCGCTCAAGGCCGATCTGGGCGGGCAGGCGCGCGGGGCCTTCCAGGCGCTGGCGGGGGTGCGTGTGCAGGCCGCGCCCGCGCCGGTCGCCGCGCCTGCCGCCAAGGGCCAGGCTCCGGCGCCCGCGCCCAAGGCGGCTGCGGCCGTGCCTGCGGGGCAGCACTACACCGACTGGACTTTCGGCGAGTTGCCGGAGCTGATGGAGATCCGCAAGGGCGGCCAGACCCTGGTGGGTTTCCCGGCCCTGATCGACGAGGGCGGGGCGGTGCATATCGAGGTCTTCGACGAGCCCGAGATGGCGGCGCAGAAGCATCGCGGCGGCTTGCGGCGGCTGTTCGCGCTGCAGATCAAGGAGGCGCTCAAATACCTGGAGAAGCAGATCCCCGACCTGCAGAAGATGGCCGTGGCCTACATGCCCCTGGGCACGCAGGAGCAGCTGCGCCAGCAGATCGTGGATGTGGCGCTGGACCGGGCCTTTCTGCTCGATCCGCTGCCTACCGATGCGGCTGCCTTCAAGAAACGTGTTGACGAAGGACGCGGGCGTCTTACTTTGATCGCGCAGGAAGTGGCGCGGCTGGCGCTGCGGGTGCTGACCGATTACGCGGGGGCGCTGCGCAAGATCAAGGACACCAAAGGGCAGCCCTTGGTGACTGCCGATGTGCAGGCGCAGTTGCAGCGGCTGATCGGGAAGGACTTTCTTGTGGCCACGCCCTGGGCGCAGTTGCAGCATTTGCCTCGCTATCTGCAGGCCATCGTGATGCGGCTGGACAAGCTGCGGAGCGATCCTGCTCGTGATGCCTCCCGCATGGCTGATGTGAAGTTGCAGGAGCAGCGCTTCTGGCGGCTGGTGGCCGAGCGCAAGGGCAATGTCGATGTGCGTATGCAGGAGCTGCGCTGGCTGCTCGAGGAGTTACGGGTCAGTCTGTTTGCTCAGGAGTTGAGGACGCCTGCGCCTGTCAGTGTTAAGAGGCTTGATAAGGCTTGGGGGCTGCTCAGTACCTGATTTTTTTCGGGGGTGAGGTTAGCTGCCTTCGGCTTGTTTACTTCTTCTACTCCTACTGAGGGTGGAGGTGGGGCTCGCGTCGCCCCACACCCCCGGTAACTTTCTTTCCATTGAAAGAAAGTCACCAAAGAAAAATTCTAAAGCGGGATCGGGGACGGGCTTTCGCCCGGGTCGGGCCTTTGTTTCGCTACGCTTCACTCGGCTCTCCGCATGGCGATTTCATCGCAGCAACGACTGCAAAAGCTCGAGGATCGGGCCGCCCGCTCGCCAAAAGCTTCACGCTCTGCCGTCCGACTAGTTTGGTCAAGCGCTGCGTCCAGATCCGGAAAACCGCCAGTGCGCCAAAACAAGCGCCCACCAACCGCGTCAGTGCGTGAAGCTTTTGGCGAACGAGCGGCCCAAACCTCGAGCATTCGTTCCAGTTGCTGAGCCCACTACGCCATGCCGAGAGCCGAGTGAAGCGCAGCGAAACAATGGCCCGACCCGGGCGAAAGCCCGTCCCCGATCCCGCTTTCTAATTTTTCTTTGGTGACTTTCTTTCAATGGAAAGAAAGTTACCGGGGGTGTGGGGCGACGCGAGCCCCACCTCCACCCTCGGTAGGAGTAGAAGAAGGAACCAAGCCGAAGGCAGCCAACCCCTCCAGCCCGAAGAGCTTCACCGCCGGGCAACCGCCCCATAGATCACCAGCACCACGATGGCGCCCACGACAGAGGCCAAGAACCCGGCCCCAACGCCAGCCTGATACCAGCCCATGGCCTGACCGGCATAGGTAGCCAGCAGCGAGCCGACGACCCCCAGGATCACGGTGAGGATGAAACCCATGGCCTGCTTGCCCGGCAGGATGGCGCGCGCGACCAGCCCGACGATGAAGCCGATCACGATGGTGGAGATGATTCCCATGGCGCGTCAGTCCTTCAGCTCTGCGGGAACCTTGCCGCCATTGGCGGCCAGCTTGTTCATCACCTGGCGGTGCAGCCAGATGTTCATGCTGGCCGAATCGTTGGTGTCGCCGGTGTAGCCCAGCTCCTTGGCCAACTCCTTGCGGGCGTTCAGCGAACTGTCCAGCCCCAGCAGCTTCATCAGGTCGACGATGGAGGTCTGCCAGTTCAGCTTCTCGCTGCTCTTGGCGGCCAGGCCGTCGAGCACCTGCTTGACGTCTACCTCCGAGATCGCTGCAGGCGCCGGCGCGGCATTGACCGCAGCCGTGGCCGGTGCCGCATCGGGCGTCGCCGGAGCGGGGGAGGGCGCTGGCGCGGCGTGGGAAGACGGGAAGATCTTGCCGAGGATGGTGCCCAGAATGCTCATCGAATGGTTCCTTTGGAGGGAGTGGAGAAATCGTTCACTGCTTGTTCTTGCGCTGCGCGCCGGCCGGTGTGGCCACCGCCTGCTTCTCGGCCGTGCCGGCTTCGGCACTGACGCGGGCGCAGTTGGTGTTCTCGCCCGGCCCGGTCTCGATCAGCGGCAGCACGGCGGCCAGGGGCGCCACCACCGCCAGCGCGACGGCGCCGCCGGCACGCGCCAGCAGCGGGCCTTTTTCCAGCGAATAGTCCGGGTTCTTGAAGGTGCCGAACACCTTCACCGGCGTGCGCAGGGACAGGATGCCGGGCCGCTTGGGCTTGGGCGCGATCTCCATGTTGAAGGTCTCCTGCGCCAGGTCGAAACCGCCGGTGCCCAGGATCTGCGTCTGCTCGGTATCCACCACGAAGAGCTTGGCCGTACCCTTGCCGTCCTTCACGTCGAAGGCCAGGCCGCCGCAGTTCACCTCGATGGTCTTGTCGCCGCCGGCCAGCAGGGCCAGCACCTTGCCGCCGTTCAGGCCGCTGGCCGCGTCGATCAGGTTGGAGATGCGGCCGTTGGCGATGGCCGCGGAGACTTCGCCGTCGGCCTTGGCTGCGGCGTCGGCGATGGAGTTGCCGGTGCCCTTGATCTTGATGCGTGCGCCCAGCGTGCCGGCGCCCTGGGCGATCTTCTCGGCGCTGGCCGGCACCAGCTTGGCGACCTGGATATGGCGGAAGTCCACCTGCGCCTCGGTGGAGATGACGGGCTTGCGGGCGTCCAGGTTCCAGTGCGAGGAGATGGTGCCGCCGGCAAAACCGAAATCCAGGGGCGCGAGTTTCATCACCGCATCTTGCAGGTGCAACGTGGCCTTGAGGCTTTCCAGCGGCAGGCTGGTCGGCGCCTTGAGCTGGGCGGCTTCCAGTGATACGTCGGCGTCGATCTTCTGCAGCCGGCTGCCGTCGAAAGTGCCGCTGGGCAGGATGTGGTTGGGGTCGGCCTGCTTCTCCTGCGTCTTGGCGGTGGGCCGGTCGGCCGTCTTGGCCTGGGTGGCGTCGGGCTTGCCGCCGGTCTCGGCGGTCTGCACGCCCACCACCGGGCCCAGGTCGGAGATGTCGAGCAGCTTGCTGTGCAGGTCGGCGGTGAGCAGCGGGCGGGGCTTGCGGTCCACGTAGGCGCCGCTGCCGTGCACGTCGGAAGATCCGATCTTGCCGACCAGGTCGTCGATGGAATAACGGTCGCCCTTCAGGATCAGGTGCCCCTGCAGCTGGTAGGGCGGCGTGGCCGGCAGCGGCAGCAGCAGGAAGGGGTAGAGGTTGGCCAGGGTCTGGCCCTTGATCATCAGCCGGGTGTCGATGCCGGAGATGTTGGCCGCGTCGGCGATGGTGCCCTCCACTTCGAGGCGGGTGGTGCCGGCATCGAGTTCGCCCTTGAGCGGGAAGGGCACGCCGGACTCCTGGAAGCTCAGCACCTCGCCGGTCAGCGCGGTGCCCTTGAACTTGGCGTCGCGGTAGCCGCCGTGGAATTCGAAGCGGGTGGAATAGCGGTCGTTGACCGGCTTGGCGTCCGCGTCCTTCACCCGTTCCTGCTTGGAGGGGTCGAAGGTGCTGGCCAGGACGTCGATGTTGAAGGGCGTGCCGGCGTCGGTGTAGCGCAGGTGGCCGTTGTCCACCGACAGGGTGCTGATGCGCAGCTTGCTCGGCGACTTGTCGTTGGGGTCGGAGAGGATCCAGTTCTTGCGGTCGTCGGCCAGGCGCTCGAAGAGCAGGTCGGGCTTGGTCAGCGCCACGCGGGGGATCAGCACCTTCTCGGGCAGGTCGCGCAGGCTCACCGAGAACTCCAGCTCGGGGATGCTGGCCATGTGCGGCTCCTTGGACCACTTGGCATTGCCGAACACCACGTCGCGCATGCGGATGGTGGGCGTCAGGCCCAGCTTCACATGCAGGTCGGAGATGGTGAAAGTGCGCTCGGTCTTCTTCGAGATGTAGCGCTCCAGCGGATGGCGGAACCAGTTCCAGTCGAACAGCAGCACCAGCAGGACGAGTGCGACCGCGATGCCGATGGCGACCGGATGCCGGCGGGGGAAGGATTTTGGTGCTGCTGCTGGCGTCATGGGAGCGCGACTCCTCTTGTTCGGCGAATGAAGCGGCCCAGCATAGGCAGCACCGCGCCGCCCGGCGTAGGACTGGCGCTCACGCTCCGGCCGACAAAGCCGCGAATTGCGCGGTAATCCGGCCGGTTAACGGCGCCTAGGCGTTCGCGCCATTGCCTATGCTGGCCACAGCCCATTTCATGAACGCCACCATGAGCCACACAAGCGCCGCCTCGCTGGACCCCGCCGACTGGACGCAGCTGCGTGCCCAGGGCCACCGGATGCTCGACGACATGTTCGACCACCTGGCCGGCCTGCGCGACAAACCGGTCTGGCAGCCGATTCCCGATGCGGTGCGCGGCGCCTTCGCCGAGCCCATGCCGTCCGCGCCGACGCCCCTGGCCGAGGCGCACCAGCGCTTCATGCGCGATGTGCTGCCCTATTCGGTGGGCAACACCCATCCGCGCTTCATGGGCTGGGTGCACGGCGGCGGCACGGCCGAAGGCATGCTGGCCGAGATGCTGGCGGCCGGCCTCAACGCCAACCTGGGCGGACGCGACCAGATGCCGCTGGAGCTCGAAAAGCAGATGGTCCGCTGGATGGCCGAGCTATTCGGCTTTCCGCAGACGGCGGGCGGCCTGTTCGTCACCGGCTCCTCCATGGCCAATCTGGTGGGCGTGCTGGTGGCGCGCACCTCGGCGCTCGGCGGCCAGTCGCGCAAGACCGGCGTGGAGCGGGCCGGCGGCGGCGAACTGGTGGCCTATACCTCGGCGGCCGCGCACGGCTGCATCGCGCAGGCCATGTCGATCAGCGGCCTGGGCACCGACGCGCTGCGCCTGGTGCCGGTGGATGCGGACCACCGCATGGACATCGTGCAGCTGCGCGCCATGGTCTGGGCCGACATGGCGGCCGGGCGCCGTCCCTTCCTGATCGCCGGCACCGCCGGCACGGTGGATACCGGCTCGGTCGACGACCTGAACGCCATCGCCGACGTGGCCCGCACCTGCGGCGCCTGGTTCCATGTCGACGGTGCCTACGGCGCGCTCGGCATGCTGTCGCCTGAAGTCGCGCCCAAGCTGGCCGGCATCGAACGTGCCGACTCCCTGGCGCTGGATTTCCACAAGTGGGGCCAGGTGCCCTATGACGCCGGATTCATCCTGGTGCGCGACCAGGCCGACCAGCTGGCCGCCTTCGCCACGCCCGCGGCCTATCTCTCGCGCCACGACCGCGGGCTGGCCGCCGGCTCGCCCTGGCCCTGCGACCTGGGGCCGGACCTGTCGCGCGGCTTCCGCGCGCTCAAGACCTGGTTCACCCTGGTCAGCCACGGCACCGACCGCATGGGCGCGGCCATCACCCACAGCTGCGAGCTGGCCCGCCATCTGCAGGCCCGGGTGCTGGCCGAGCCGGAGCTGGAGATGCTGGCGCCGGTGGCGCTCAACATCGTCAACTTCCGCTTCCGTGCCGAAGACGGCCAGGACGCGGATGCCCTCAACACCGAGATCGTGGCCGACCTGCACGAGTCCGGCGTGGCCGTTCCCTCCACCACCCGGGTGAAGGGCCAAGTCGCCATCCGCGCGGCCATCGTCAACCACCGCACCGTGGCCAGCGACATCGACATGATGGTCGATGCGGCCCTGGCCTTCGGCCGCCGCCGGCGCCGCGCCCATGGCGCCTCTGTCTCCCCAGCTTCCTCGGAACTCGCCGCATGACACCCCAAGAAACCACCGCTGCCGTGAATGCCTTCCCCAGCGCGGCCGCGCCCCTGATCGGCCTGGCCCGCCTGATGACCGTGGCCTTCCATGGCGGCGACCTGCGGCCGGTGGCCGCCGCGCTGATCGCCCGGGCCGAGGAAGACGAGACCGATGCCGCGGCGCTGATGGACCTCTCGACCGTTCTCTTCCTGCAAGGCCTGCCCGATCTGGGTCTGGCGACCCAGCTGCAGGCCCTGGCCATGGCCCGCCACTACCGGCTGGAGCTGCCGCACGGCGCCCATCCGCGGCTGCGGCTGCTGGCCATCATGGCGCCGGGCGACCTGATGACCAACACGCCGCTGTCCTTCCTGGTGGAAGACGGCGACGTGGTGCTGGACATGCTCTACCTGCGCCCCGGCGAGGCCCTGCCGGCGCAGCTGCCGGCGCACGACCTGCTCTACATGGCGGTGTCGGAGTCGGATGCCACCCGGGCGCTGCTGGAGCAGCTCGCCGCCCAGCTGCCGCAAGGCTCGGTCATCAACCATCCCAGCCATATCCTGAACACCGCCCGCGACCGCGCCCATGCCGCGCTGCAGGGCGTGCCCGGCCTGCTGATGCCGGCTTCGGCGCGCAGCGGCCGGCTCTCGCTGGAAGCGGTGGGCCAGGGGCGGCTGGAGGTCTCCGAGCTGCTGCCGGACGGCGTGTTCCCGCTGATCGTGCGGCCGGTCGATTCCCATGCCGGCCATGGGCTGGAGAAGGTGGAAACGCCCGAGGCCCTGAGCCGCTACCTGGCCGCTCAGGCCGAGGACGAATTCTTCCTCTCGCGTTTCATCGACTACGCACAGCCCGACGGCCTGTTCCGCAAGTACCGCGTGGTGATGGTGGCGGGCCGGGCCTATGCGGCGCACATGGGGGTGTCGGCGCACTGGATGATCCACTACCTCAATGCCGGCATGGCCGAGAGCGCCGACAAGCGCGAGGAGGAGGCCGCCTTCATGTCCGGCTTCGACACCGGCTTCGGCCAGCGCCACCGCCAGGCCCTGGAAACGCTGGCCGAGCGCATGGCGCTGGACTACCTGGTGATCGACTGCGCCGAGACCCCGGCGGGCGAGCTGCTGGTGTTCGAAGTGGACCCCGGCGCCGTGGTGCACCGCATGGATCCGCCCGAGGTCTTCGCCTACAAGCGGCCCTGCATGGACCGGCTCTACACCGCCTTCCACGCCTTGCTCTACCGCGCGGCCGCCTGACGCCGCTGCTTACATCTCCTCATGCGGGGGACACGCGCGACAGGCATGCTGGGTTCATCCAAGACACAGGAGTCCTCATGCAAATCCGAAAAATCGCCGCCGCCGCCATGGCCCTCACCATGGGTCTTTCCAGCCTGGCCTTCGCCCAGCCGCGCGATGACCGCCACGACCCGCGCGACCAGCGCGGCGGCCCGCCGCAACAGCAGTTCCGCGACGACCACCGAGGCCCGGACGGCCGCGGCGGCCCTGGCGGCCCCGGCCCGCGCGGCTATGACCAGCATGCCGACATGCGCGGCGCCGGCCCCGACCACAACTTCCGCCGCGGCCAGCGCCTGCCGCCGGAATACCGCAGCCGCCAGTACGTGGTGGACGACTGGCGCGGCCACCACCTGAGCGCGCCTCCGCGCGGCTACCAGTGGGTGCAGACCGGCGGCGACTATGTGCTGGTGGCCATCGCCACCGGCGTGATCGCCTCGCTGTTCCTCAGCCAATAAAGTCCGGCCCACGCTCCTAGCGGCTGTGCACCGCCGGCGGGAGCAACGGCCCGGCGGCCGGCGCGGCGGAGAGCTGGCGCGCCGTCAGCTGCTCGAATCCCGCCACCAGGCGCCGGGCCATCTCGGCCTGGCAGTCCGGATGCAGCTCGCGGTAGCGGCGCAGCACCGCCAGCAGGTCGGCGATGACCAGCTCGCCCTGCGCCAGCGAACGTTCCCAGTCCCCCTCAGCAGCCACCGCGCGGCGGCACCCACGCTCTGGCTGGGCTGCAGCGGCGCCATGCCCACCCGGGCCAGCAGCCGCGCCATTTCATCGGCGATCACCGCGCATTGCGCGTGGGAGGCGCTGCCGATGTCCGCCAGCAGCTGGCCATACGGACGAAAAGCAAGCGGCGTTGTCACCTGCTTCTGGGCTTTGGCGATCCTGCGCGCCGCCTGCCGGAAGACGGCCAGGCCGGTCGATGCCCTCGGTTTGCCCTCGGCCCGGCCGGCCGACGAAAGCTCGCCCAGCATGACACCAGCGGCCGGGCCGGGGGGAGTGGTGGTCTCGGCTTCTTCCGGCCCTTCCTCACGCAGCTGCGGCAGGCGGGCCGAGATGTGGGCTGGGAAGGAACGGCTGCGGTGGAGATGGTGGTCCATATGCTGACGGTGCCAGGTTGCGGCCTCGCGGGCCCGGCACACGATGGTGCCCTCACCGTGTCGCAGCCGCCCGCCCCTTTGCGCAGATGCCCGGCCGCCGGCCGAAAAAACCGCGCCGCGGCGCCGGCCGGGCCTCAGCCGGCCTGTGCCTTGCAGAAGGCCACCAGCTCGTCCATCTCGCTGGTCTTGTCGAACACCGCATCGGCGCGTGCGTCCAGGCAGCGCTGGCGTACCTCATCGCTCACCATGGCGCTCAGCACCACCACCTTCTGCTCCGGCAGGCGGGTGGCGCACCAGCTCAGGGCCGCGTAGCCGCTGCCTTCGCGCAGCTGCAGGTCGACCACGGCCAGGTCCCAGTTGCGGTCGTTGGTCGACAACCAGTGGGTGACGCTGCGTTCGTTGTCGCCCCAGCCGACGATCTCCAGCCCCGGCACCTGCTGCTGCAGCAGGGTGGCCAGGGTGTCGCGGGCATCGGCTTCGTCTTCGATCAGGTAGGTCCGCAGGGTCATGGCTTGGCTTTCTTGTTGTTGGTGGGCGGACGGGATGAGGGGAGGGCGCAGCGATCAATCGACCGAGGCGCTCCAGCGGTCGCCCCAGCCGGCGCTGCCGCCCGCATCCATGGCACGACGGTCGCGTTTGGTGGGACGTCCCTGGTCGCGGCTGGCACCGGGCTCGGGGGCCAGGCGCTGGGATTCTGCAAAGGCGGCACGGGCGGCCAGGCTTTCGGGGGTTTCTTCGTAGAGCTTCTGGGCGACCGGCGCGGGGCCACGCTGGGCGCTGAGGCCGCGCACGACGACCGTGCGTTGCTGCGGCCCCTGGCGCAGCACCACGGTATCGCCGGGCCGCAGCTCGCGCGAAGGTTTGGCGGCCGCGCCATTGACCTGCACCCGGCCCTTGCCGATTTCTTCCACGGCCAGGGACCGGGTCTTGAAGAAGCGGGCGCTCCACAGCCATTTGTCGAGGCGCAGCGTATCCAGTGGCGTCATCTGCTTATTGTCCCAGACTGGGCGCCCGCGCCTGTCAGACGGCGGCGTGCGCGGCCATCGGCAGGCGCACCGTCACATCGAGGCCCGACACGGCCCCGTCCGGCTCCCGGCGATCCAGCAGCTCGATGCTGCCGCCGACCGAACGCACGATCTCCTGGCAGATCGCCAAACCCAGCCCGGTGCCGCCCGAGCTGCTGCCGGCCGCGAAGGGCTGGAACAGGCGTCCGCGCAGTTCCTCGTCGATGCCCGGGCCGCTGTCGGCCACGGTCAGCACCGCTTCGCGGCCCTGCTGCTCCACCCGCAGCTGCAGGGCGGCGCCGGGCGGCGTGTGGCGGATGGCGTTGTGCAGCAGGTTGCGAGCGAGTTCACGCTGCATCCATTCGGCCGCGGCGACCGGGGTGGCGACGGTGGCGATGGAGAAGTCCAGGTCGCGCGCGGCGATCAGCGGCGACATCTCCAGCGCCAGCTCGCGCACGATGGCGCCCAGGTCGTGCGGGCCGTCGTGCTCGGCCGGTTCGTGCCGGGCCTGGTCGACCCGGGCCAGGGACAGCATCTGCTGCGCCAGCGCGGTGGCGCGGTCCACCGTGGCGCCGATCTCGTGCAGCGCATCGGTCGGCGCCACGTCGCCGCGCAGGGCGGACTGCACTTGGACCTTCAGCACCGCCAGCGGCGTGCGCAGCTGGTGGGCGGCGTCGCGCATGAAACGGCGCTGCTGGTCGAGCTGGTGGCGCAGGCGGCGCATCACCTGGTTGGTGGCGTCCACCACCGGCAGCAGTTCGCGCGGCGCGTCGCGGGCGGCCAGCGGGCGCAGGTCGCCTTCGCTGCGTTCGCGCAGCTCGGTGCTGAGCTGGCGCACCGGCCGGGTGGCGCTCTGCACCACCACCACCACCACCAGGCCGATCACCAGCACCAGCACCGCCTGGCCGGTGAGGGTGTCGATCAGGATCTGCTGTGCCAGGCCGCGCCGCAGCTGCAGGGTCTCGGCCACCTGGATCACGGCGATCGCATGGCCCCGGCTGCTGGAGACCGGCTGCAGCAGCACCGCCACCCGCACCGCGCTGCCGCGGAATTCGGCGTCGTAGAAATCGACCAGCGCGGCATAGGGCGGGCGGTCCGGGATGCGGCCGCGCCACAGCGGCAGTTCCTCGTAGCCGGAGACCAGGCGGCCGTTCTGCTCGGACACCCGGTAGAAGAGCCGGCTCTGGTTGTCCGCTTCGAAGATCTCCAGCGCCGAGTAGGGCACGGTGGCGCGCAGCCGCGCGGCATTGCCGTCGCCCTCGACTTCGAGCTGTTCGCCGATCGACTTGGCCGAGGCCAGCAGGGTGCGGTCGTAGGCGGTGTTGACGGCGTCCAGCGCCTGCCGGTAGAGGGCGGCCGTGTTGAAGCCGATCAGAACCACCAGCGGCAGCAGGATGCCCAGCAGCAGCCGGCGGCGCAGGGAGCGCGCCCTGGCCTTGGGTAACACCTGCTCCGCGGGCGCCACAGGCTCAGCCCTCCAGCTTGAGCAGATAGCCCAGGCCGCGCAGCGTCATCAGCGCGGTGCCGGTGCCGGACAGCTTCTTGCGCAGGCGGTAGGCCACCACCTCGATGGCCTCGTACTGCACCTCGGTCTCGCCGGGAAAGACAAGTTCGAACAGCCTTTCCTTGGCCACCGCCCGGCCCGGCTGCAGGATCAGCGCCTGCAGCAGGGCCAGCTCGCGCGGCGCCAGCTCCATCGGCTCGCCGCGGCAGTAGATGGCGCCGCTGAACTTCTCGTAGCGCAGGCTGCCGGCCTGGTAGACGCCGGGGTCGGCATCGGCGGCACTGTTGCCGCCCTGGCCGCCGCCCGCGGGCGCGCGGCGCCGGGCGATGGCGCGGATGCGCGCTTCCAGTTCGTCCAGGTCGAAGGGCTTGGGCAGGTAGTCGTCGGCGCCGGCGTTCAGGCCCATCACCCGGTCGCCGACGGTGGCGCGGGCGGTCAGCAGCAGCACGGGGGTGAGCAGGCCGCGGCGGCGGCCGGCGGCCAGCACCTCCAGGCCGTCGAGGCCGGGCAGGCTCAGGTCCAGCACCAGGATGTCGGGCGGCTCGGCCGCCCAGGCATCGAGCGCCTGGCGGCCGTCGCCATGCTCCACCACCTCGAATCCACGGCGCAGCAGCGTGCGCGCCAGGGCGGCGCGCAGTCCGGGATCGTCTTCCACCAGCATCAATCGCATGGGCGGGACTGTAGCCGGCCGGCAGATCGCGGGCTTTCCCTAGTGCGGCGGACAGCCAAATGACAGGCGCCGACAGCATCATCGCGCTCGTCCCGAGAAAAGACCTCTGACCCCATCCAGGAGACTGCCCATGCGTCGCGACCAATTCCTCAAGGCTGTTGCCGCCCTCGCCGCGGCCGGCGCACTGCCGCTGACGGCCCGTGCGGCCACCAACATCAAGATGATGATTCCGGCCAACCCCGGCGGCGGCTGGGACCTGACCGGCCGCGCCTTCGGCAAGGCCCTGCTCGAAGCCAAGGCGGCCGACACGGTCACCTACGACAACAAGGGCGGCGCCGCCGGTGCCCTGGGCCTGGCACAGTTCGTCAACGGCAGCAAGGGCGATCCCAACGCGCTGATGGTGATGGGCGCCGTGATGCTCGGCGGCATCATCACCGGCAAGCCGCCGGTGAGCCTGGACAAGGCCACGCCCATCGCCCGCATCACCAGCGAATACAACGCCTTCGTGCTGCCGGCCAACTCGCCCTTCAAGACCATGCAGGACGTGATCGCCCAGCTCAAGAAGGACCCGGGCAGCGTGAAGTGGGGCGGCGGCTCGCGCGGCTCCACCGAGCATGTGGCCGCGGCCATGATCGCGCAGAAGGTGGGCGTGGACCCGGCCAAGATCAACTACGTGGCCTTCCGGGGCGGCGGCGAGGCGGTGGCGGCCATCCTGGGCGGCAACGTCACCGTGGGCGGCAGCGGCTACAGCGAGTTCGCCGAGTACATCACCGCCGGCAAGATGAAGCCGATCGCCGTGACCTCCGAGCAGCGCCTGTCGGGCGTGAACGTGCCGACGCTCAAGGAACTGGGCATCGACGTGGTGATCGGCAACTGGCGCGGCGTGTACGGCGCCCCCGGCATCACGCCCGAGCAGCGCAAGAAGCTGACCGACGAAGTGCTGAAGGCGCTGGACACCCCCGCCTGGAAGGACGCCCTGCAGAAGAACGACTGGACGCCCGCCGTGCTCAGCGGCCCGGCCTTCGAGAAGTTCGTGACCGATGAGTTCGCCAGCCTGCGCGACATCATGACCAAGTCCGGCATGGTGTAAGCCACCGGCCCGCACCCCGCCCGGACGCCGCGCCCCTGCGCGGCGTTTTGGCGGGCGCTTTCCGTTTTCCCCGTCTGCACAGAACCCCACCATGACAACACACGCCGACACCCCCTCCACCGCCGACAGGCCCGCCGCCGGCTGGCCGCAGACCGCCGTCGGCATCGGCGTGCTGCTGACCGCGCTCGGCCTGGGCTACGGCGCGATCGACATCTCGTCGGACGCCGGCTATGGCGGCGTCGGCCCCAACTTCCTGCCCTGGCTGGTGTCGGTGGGCCTGCTGCTGTGCGGCTTGCTGATCGTGTGGGAAGCCCGCACCGGCGGCTTCCGGCAGATGGAAGCGGCGCCGGGCGCCGAGCGCGCCTACTGGTTCGGCTTCGTCTGGGTGTCGGCCGGCCTGCTGCTGAACGCAGCGCTGATCACCACCATCGGCTTCATCCTCAGCTGCGTGCTCTGTTATGTGTTCGCCTGCCAGGGCCTGCGCCGCTCCAGCGGCCAGCAGGCCGGCACGCCCAGGGTGCTGCTGACCGACGTGATCGCGGGCTTCTGCATCTCGGCCCCGGTGTTCTGGATGTTCACCCAATTCCTCGCGATCAACCTGCCGGGCCTGACGGCCTCGGGCTGGTTCTGATCCCCGGCGACACGCAGCAAGAGACAACAAGATCATGGATATCTTCAACGCCCTGATGCACGGCTTCGCCGCCGCCATCACCCCGATGAACCTGCTGTGGTGCCTGGTCGGCTGTGCCCTCGGCACGGCGGTCGGCGTGCTGCCCGGCATTGGCCCGGCCACCGCCGTGGCCATGCTGCTGCCGATCACCGCCAAGGTCGACATGACCGCGTCGATGATCTTCTTCGCCGGCATCTACTACGGCGCCATGTACGGCGGCTCCACCACCTCCATCCTGCTCAACACCCCGGGCGAGACCGCCAGCATGGTGACCGCGATGGAAGGCAACAAGATGGCCAAGAGCGGACGGGCCGGCGCGGCCCTGGCCACCTCGGCCATCGGCTCCTTCTTCGCCGGCACCATCGCCACCGTGGTGGTGACGTTGTTCGCGCCCTTCGTGGCGGAGTTCGCCGTCAAGCTCGGCCCGCCGGAGTACTTCCTGTTGATGGTGCTGGCCTTCACGACGGTGAGCGCGGTGCTCGGCCAGAGCACGCTGCGCGGCATGACCGCGCTGCTGATCGGCCTGGCCGCCGGCCTGGTCGGCCTGGACCAGATCTCCGGCCAGGGCCGCTACACCGGCGGCCAGCCGGAGCTGCTGGACGGCATCGAGATCGTGCTGGTGGCCGTGGGCCTGTTCGCCGTGGCCGAGGTGCTCTACGCGGTGCTGTTCGAAGGCCGGGTGGCCGAGTCGCAGAACCGCATGAGCAAGGTCCACATGAGCGCACGCGACTGGAAGCGCTCGGTGCCGGCCTGGATCCGCGGCACGCTGATCGGCACACCCTTCGGCTGCATCCCGGCCGGCGGCACCGAGATCCCGACCTTCCTCAGCTACGCCACCGAGAAGAAGCTGGCCAAGGGCGAGGACCGGGCCGAGTTCGGCACCAGCGGCGCCATCGAAGGCGTGGCCGGCCCCGAGGCCGCCAACAACGCCACGGTGACCGCCGCGCTGATCCCGCTGCTGACCCTGGGCATTCCCACCAGCAACACCACCGCCATCCTGTTGGGCGCCTTCCAGAACTACGGTATCCAGCCCGGCCCGCAGCTGTTCACCAGCTCGGCCGCCCTGGTCTGGGCGCTGATCGCCTCGCTCTACATCGGCAACGTCATGCTGCTGGTGCTGAACCTGCCGATGGTCGGCCTGTGGGTGAAGCTGCTGAAGATCCCCAAGCCGCAGCTCTACGCCGGCATCCTGATCTTCGCCACCGTCGGTGCCTACGGCATGCGCCAGAGCGCCTTCGACCTGTTCCTGCTCTACGCCATCGGCGTGCTGGGCGTGGTGATGCGGCGCTTCGATTTCCCGACCGCACCGGTGGTGGTCGGCATGATCCTGGGCCCGTTGGCCGAGGCGCAGCTGCGCAACGCCATGTCGATCGGCGAGGGCAGTGCGGGTGTGTTCTTCCAGCGGCCGATGTCGATCGGGCTGATCGTCATCATCCTGGCCGTGCTCATCCTGCCGCGCCTGATGAAGATGCGCGCCAGTCGGCAGGAACGTGAGGCCCTGCGCGCCGCGGGCTGAGTTTTTCCGCGCCACCTGAAAAAGCGACCATCCGATTCGGGTGGTCGCTTTTTTATTGGGTGAGCGCTTGCCCGCGATATTCGGCCCGAATCAGCGTGCATCTTTCTCTCGAAGTGACGGAGATATATCGCCAAGCTTGTGCGGGTCATATATGAACCCGTGTCCAGCCCCCTGGTTTTGCCACTACAGTCATTTATCCGTCGCGCCGATCAAAGATCCTCGGAGTCGTATATGTCTGTACCCAACGCCCAAAATCTCTCTGACGCGATCACCTCGATTTTCGACGAGGAGACCGGCTCGGCCAGTATCGACAAGGCGCTGCGCGCCATGCGCAAGCACCTGGCGATGGACGTGGCTTTCGTCTCCCAGTTCGGCGGCACGGACCGGGTGATGCGCCATGTGGACGACGACGGGCGCGACCTGCTGCAAAAAGGCATGTCCCTGCCGCTGGACGTGGGTTATTGCCGCCATGTGGTCGAGGGCCGCTTGCCCGGCCTGATTCCCGATACCGCCGCCGTGCCGCTGGCGATGGAGATTCCCGAGACCCTGTCCCTGCCCATCGGCGCGCACCTGAGCGTGCCGATCTGGCTGAGCGACGGCTCGCTCTACGGCACCCTGTGCTGCTTCAGCCACGAGCGCAACGACACCCTGACCCAGCGCGACCTGCAGTTCATGAACGTGTTCGCCGACCTGCTCGGCGACAAGCTCGAAAGCGATATGCATGCCGAGCGCCAGAAGAGCGAAATGCGCAGCCGCATCGAGCGGGTGTTCACCCATGACGAGCTGTCGGTGGTCTACCAGCCGATCTACAGCCTGGACGACGGCACCGTCTCCGGCATGGAGTGCCTGTCGCGCTTTCGCGGTGGCTTCCATGCCACGCCGGACAAATGGTTCGCCGACGCGGCCGAGGTGGGCATGGGCCCGCGGCTGGAAGCCCACGCGATCCGCCGGGCCCTGGCGCAGATGGATGCCGTGCCGCCGGAGGTCTACCTGGCGGTCAATGCCTCGCCCGGACTGTTCACCAGCGGCGAACTGGCCCGTGCGGTGGAGGGCGTGGACCCGAACCGGGTGGTGCTGGAAGTGACCGAGCATGCCAGCGTGGACGACTACCGGCGCCTGTGGAACTCCCTGGCCACCTGGCGCAACCGCGGCATGCGCATCGCCATCGACGATGCCGGCGCGGGTTACTCCAGCATGCGCCACATCCTGGATCTGCAGCCCGAGTACATCAAGCTCGACATGAGCCTGGTGCGCAACATCGACTCCGACGCCCGCCGCCGCGCCCTGGCCGCCGCCCTGATCGCCTTCGCCCGCGAGATCGGCAGCGCGGTCACCGCCGAGGGCGTGGAGACCGAGGCCGAACTGCAGACCCTGCGCCAACTCGGCGTGGACAAGGTGCAGGGCTTCCACATGAGCCGCCCGGTGCCGGTGCTGCAGGCGGCGCTGCTGGCCGAGCAGGCGCGCGAGCGTGCGGTGCTGGCCAGTGCGGTGGTGGGCGGCAGGGCCTGAGGGCCCGCGTTGCTCTGCGCGGTTCCCGCCTCAGGCCTGCAATGCCAGGCGCTCCCAGGCCTCCCGTGCTGTCAGGATGGGGATGCCTCCATGGCTGCCCAGAGGCAGAAGATCGCGCCGATCTCCCGAGGCGATCAGGTCGGCCGCGCCGGCCACGGCCGCAGCCACCACATGATCGTCGTCGGGGTCGGTGGGCACCACACGGGGCACTAGGGTGGGCGTGACGATCAAGGCCAATTGCCGCAGATCGGCCACGATGTTCTCGGGTGTGCGCCCCGCCAGGCGGCTGGCGAACTTGGGGCGCGACAGCACGCGTTGCAACTCGGCGAGCAGGACTTCGCTGGTGCACATTTCGAACTCGCCTGCACGCGCGGCCTGCAGCAGTTGCCGTGGCAGGCCCGCGGAAATCACGCTCGAGACGAGAAGATTGGTATCGAGGACGAGGCGCATGGGCCGCGATGCTCAAGCGCCGTGGCGGCGTTCCTGGCGGTCGGCCTGAATTTCGGCCTCGATCTCGTCCTCGGACAGGGGCGGTAAACCCAGGGCATCGATATGGGCGAGGGTGCCGCCCAGCCGCACGGCAGCGGCTGCGCGCTCTTCGCGTGCGGTGAGGAAATCAACAAAGTCCACCACCTCGGCCACGCGGCCGGGCGGCAACTTCTTCAGGCGTTCGATCAGGCGGGCCTCGATGGCGGTCATGGTCTGGTTCCTTGGAGTCCTGGAAAACACGGGCACACCGGGTTGTACCGCAGCTTGCCCGCCTTTGGAAAAGTTCCACGGGAAAAGCCAGACTTCTGGATGCCGCCCTACTTGTCCACCCCCATCACCACATTGGGCAGCACCGTCACGATCTGCGGAAACAAGGTGATCAGCCCGATGCACACCACCAGGCAGACGAAGAAGGGGATCGAGGCCTTGGCGATCAGGTTGCTGTCCTTGCCGGTCATGTTCTGCAGCACGAAGAGGTTGAAGCCCACCGGCGGCGTGACTTCGGCGATCTCCACCAGCAGCACGATGAAGATGCCGAACCAGACCAGGTCGAAGCCCGCCTTCTGGATCATGGGCATCACGACCGCGCTGGTCAGCACGATCATGCTGATGCCGTCGAGCGCGGTGCCCAGCACCAGATAGACCACCACCAGCGCCGCGATCAGCGCGTAGGGCGACAGGTGCATGCCGTCCACCCATTCGGCCAGCTCGCGCGGGATGCCGGTGAAGGCCATGGTCTTGGTCAGGAAGGCGGCGCCGGCCAGGATGAACATGATCATGCAGCTGGTGCGGGTGGCGCCCATCACGCCGGCCCTGAAGTTCTCCCAGGTCAGGCTGCGTCCCCAGGCGGCGATGGCCAGCGAGCCGAGCACGCCGAAGGCGGCGCATTCGGTGGCGGTGGCCCAGCCGGCCACCAGCACCCAGACGATGAAGACGATCAGCAGAGAGCAGGGAATCAGGTTGCCCGATGCCTTGATCTTCTGCAGGAAGGTGGTGGGCGGGTCGGCCGGCGGCACCTTGTCCGGGTTGCGCAGGCTCCACCAGCCGATGTAGCCGGAGAACAGCAGCATCAGCAGCGCGCCCGGCAGGAAGCCGGCCAGGAAGATGCGGATGATGGAAGCATCGGCCGCCACCGCGTAGACCACCATGGTGATCGAGGGCGGGATCAGGATGCCCAGCGTGCCGGCCGTGGCCAGCGAGCCGATGGCCAGGTTCTCGTCGTAGCCGCGTTTCTTCAGCTCCGGCAGCGCCACCTTGGCGATGGTGGCGCAGGTGGCGGCGGACGATCCCGAGACCGAGCCGAACACGCCGCAGCCCAGGATGGTGGTGTGCATCAGCCGGCCCGGCACGCGGTTGAGCCAGGGGCGCAGGCCCTCGAACATCTCCTCGCTGAGCTTGGTGCGGAACAGGATCTCGCCCATCCAGATGAAGAGGGGCAGGGCGGCCAGCTCCCAGGAGGCGTTGGACTCCCAGAAGGCCGAGAACAGGTTCTTGCCCGGCAGGGTGTTGGTGAAGAAGGCCTGGCCGACCCAGCCGACGATGGCCAGGGTCATCGCGATCCAGATGCCGCCGGCCAGCAGCACGAGCATGACGATCAGCAGCAGCGCGCCGATCAGGAGGGTTTCGAGCATGGGGTTCCGGGAAAGCTAGACGTCGGAGGAGAAGTCGCCGGCTGCATGCCGTTCTTCGATGGCTTTTTGGTAGCTGGGAACGCCGCCCTGGAGCACCGTGACCAGTTCATCGATCACGGCCGCCAGCAGCAGCCAGGAGCCGACGACGAAGGTGGCCTGCGGGATCCAGATCGGGATCACCACCAGGCCGGTGGCCATTTCGGCGTATTCGTAGCTCTCCCAGGTGAAGGCGGTGGCCGACCAGGCGAGGTAGGCCACCGACACGGCGGCGACCGCCAGGCCCACCAGCTCGAAGACGCGCCGGGGCGCGGGCGGGAGCTTCTCCAGCAGCAGGGTCACCCGCACGAAATCGCCATGGCGAAAGGCATGCGCCATCGCCAGGAAGGCGGCCGAGGCGCAGAGCCAGGCCACCACATCGTTCACGCCGCTGACCCGCAGATTGAACTGCCGGCCCACGCCGCCCACGATCATCAGCACGAAGATGAGCACCACGCAGAAGGCGCCCAGGGCGCCGGCCGCATCGATCACGCGGCCGATGCCGCGTCGGAAGCTGGCCACGGCGCTTACTTCTTGGCGCGGTATGCGTCGACGATGGCGGCGCCGTCGGAGCCGGCGACCTTCAGCCAGTCGGCCTGCATGATGCCGCCGACCTGGCGCATGTCCGCATCGAGCTTGGCCGAGGGCTTGAGGATCTTCATGCCGCGTTCGGCCAGCAGGCGTTTGTATTCGCCGTTCTTCTCCTCGGCGACCTTCCAGCCGCGCACCTCGGCCTCGGCGGCCACCTTGGTCACGGCGGCCTGGGTGGCCGAGTCGAGCGCGGCGAAGGCCTTGGCGTTGACCAGCACGATGTTCTTGGGGATCCAGGCCTGGGTGTCGTAGAAGTTCTTGATGTATTCGTAGGTCTTGGTGTCGTAGCCGGTGGAGCCCGAGGTCATGAAGGCCTCGATCACGCCGGTGGCCATGGCGGCGCTGAGTTCGGCCTGCTGGATCTGCACCGGCTGCGCGCCGATCAGCTCGGCGATCTTGGCGGTGGCCGGGCTGTAGGCACGCCACTTGATGCCGCGCAGGTCGGCCACGGAGCTCACTTCACGCTTGCTGTAGAGGCCCTGCGGCGCCCAGGGCACCGAGAACAGGATCTTCATGCCCTGGGCGGCCAGCAGCTTCTCGGTGGCGGGCTTGGAGGCGTCGTAGAGCCTGCGGGATTCGGCGTAGGTGGTGGCCAGGAAGGGCACGCCGTCCAGCGCGTAGACCGGGTTTTCGTTGGCGAAGTTGGCCAGCAGGATCTCGCCGGCCTGGGCCTGGCCGCTCTGCACCGCACGCTTGATTTCCGGCGCCTTGAACAGCGAGGCGTTGGCATGCACCGTGATCTTGAGCTTGCCGCCGGTGGCGGCATCCACGTCCTTGGCGAACTGCACGATGTTCTCGGTGTGGTAGTTGCTGGCCGGATAGGCGGTGGGCAGGTCCCAGCGGGCCTGGGCCATGGCGCAGGCGGCGCCCAGGCCGAGCAGGGCGGCGGTGGCGATGCGAAGGGACGTCAGTCGATAACGGTTCACTACAAGCTCCTGCAAAGGGATGGGATGCGGTCGAAAAAAAGGGGCCCGTCCGCTTCAGGGACAGGCCCCTGAACCTAAACGGTGCATGGGCGTGGCAGTCGCAATATCGATGCCAGTGGCGCTGCGGGCCGGTGTGTCAGGCGATGGCCAGCACGCCGGGGCGGGCGGCGGGCGGGCGCCGGGCGGGCGGGGGCGGGGCGGGGGTGTCGTCGTCGTCGAGCTTGAATTCGCCGACGGCGCTCTTCAATTCGCCGGCCTGTTCCGACAGGGCGGTGGCGGCGGCCGCGGCCTGCTCCACCAGGGCGGCGTTCTGCTGGGTGACGCTGTCCATCTGCGAGATCGCCTCGTTGACCTCGGCGATGCCGGTGCTCTGCTCGACCAGCGCGCCGGAGATCTCGCCGAGGATGGTGCTGACGCCGCGCACCGCGCCGACGATCTCCTGCATGGTGCTGCCGGCCTGGCCGACCAGGGCCGCGCCGTTCTCCACCTGCGAGACCGAGTTGGCGATCAGCTCCTTGATCTCGCGCGCGGCCACCGCGCTGCGCTGCGCCAGGCTGCGCACCTCGCTGGCCACCACCGCGAAGCCGCGGCCCTGCTCGCCGGCCCGGGCGGCTTCCACGGCGGCGTTGAGCGCCAGGATGTTGGTCTGGAAGGCGATGCCCTCGATCACCTGGATGATGTCGACGATCTTGCGCGAGCTGCCGCTGATGGCGGTCATGGTGTCGACCACCCGGCCGACCACCTGGCCGCCGCGCTCGGCGATGCCGGATGCATCGACCGCCAGGCCGCTGGCCGAGCGGGCCCGGTCGGCGTTCTGCGCCACGGTGGCGGTCAGCTCTTCCATGCTGGAAGCGGTCTGCTCCAGCGAGGAGGCCTGCTGCTCGGTGCGCTCCGACAGGTGGCGGTTGCCGCTGTCGATCTCGCCCGAGGCCAGGGCGATGGCCGAGGTGGAGCTGGCGATGCGGCCGACCAGCTCGGTGAGCGTGTCTTCCATGGTGCCGAGGGCGCCGAGCAGCCGGCCGAAATCGCCGCCGCGTTCGGTGGAGAACTCCTGGCTGAGGTCGCCGGCGGCCACCGTCTCGGCGATGTAGATCGCCTCGTTGAGCGGGGTGACGATGCTGCGCGACAGGGCCAGGGCAAAGGCCGAGGCGATGGCCAGCGCCAGCAGGCCCAGTCCGATCAGCTGCAGCCGGGCCGCATGCACCTCGTCCGCCACGGCCACCGCGGCCGAGGCCTGGCCGGCGGTGCGCGCCAGGGCCTGGGATTCCTGGCCCACCGAGCCCAGATGGAACAGTGCGATGGCGATCAACGCCGCCATGAGTGCCAGCAGGACGCCAAAGCCCAGGGCCAGCCGCGACCCGATCTTCATATTGTCAAACACGCTCTCTCCTCGGAATGCCCGGTTGTCGAGGAAATATAGCGTTCGGGCCGTCGCGGAAAAGCCGACGCACGCCGCGTTCATCTGCGGGCTTACCCGCATTCCATGCAGGGGCGGCGGTGTTAAGGCGGGGTTTGCTGCAGCCGCGCGTATTCCTTGCGTTTCATCGCCAGGTAGTCGTCGCGCTCGACCTCGTGCAGCTGCTTGGCGTACTGCTCGGTGGCGTCGAACCAGCTGGCGGCGCGGGCCTCGCGCTGGGCGCTGGAGGGGGCGGCGAGGAAGCTGTCGATCGCCAGGTAGTAGCGCATGGTGTTGCGCTCCACCACGCCGCGGATGCCGCCGCTGGTGAAGCCGGTCTTGTCGCGGCCCAGGGTGCCCAGGTAGGCCTGCATGGCGAGCCGGGCCGCTGTGCCGTAGGCGTAGGAGTAGCCGAGGTGGATGAAGGTCTTGCCGCCGGCCAGCGGTATGGCCTGCAGGCCGATGCGGTAGTCGTGGGTGGAGAGCGGGCCGTCCTGGGCGCTCAGGCGCACGTCGAGCAGGCGATCGCTGGCGGTGGCCAGGTTGAAGACGAAGGCGACCTTCTGGGCCTGTTCCAGCGGCTGGTCGAACTTGCGGCCCACGCTCACGGCCAGGCTGGTGCCGCCGCCGGCCGGCTGGGGCGCGCAGTACTTGGTGTTGAGGTGCAGCATCAGCACCTCGCACCAGTTGGCGGGGCTTTGCAGGGCGGTGGAGACGGCGGCGAAGGGCCGGTCCAGCACCGCGTAGATGTTGCCGGCGAGCTGGTCCTTGTTCTCGGAGGATTCCAGCGCCAGCGGGCGGCCGAAGGGGTTGTTGCGCAGGGCGTCGCCCAGGCTGTCGTAGCGCTGGCGCAGGCTGTCGGCATCGGCCGCGGCGGGTGTCTGGGCGAAGGCGAGCTGGCAGGCAAGCAGGCCGGCGGCCAGCGCGGCGATGAGACGCAAGGGGGAGGGCAGGTGCATGGCGAACCATGCTAGGGGGGCGCGAGGGGCCGGGCGCGAGGACTTGTAACCGCCGGCTCGGCGCCCGCCGGGCTCATTCCACCTTGATCTTCAGGGCCGTGACCGTCTCGTGCCAGGCGGCGATCTCGGTGGCGATCCGCTGGCCGAAGGCCGCGGGCGTGCCGCCGGCCGGCATGGCGCCATCGGCCTTGAACTTCTCGGCGGTGGCCGGCAGCAGCAGGATCTTGCCGACCTCGCTGTTGATGCGCTGCACGATGGGCGCGGGCAGGCCCTTGGGGCCGATCAGGCCGTACCACAGCGTCACGTCGTAGCCGGGATAGCCGCACTGGGCGATGGTCGGCACCTGCGGCAGCGAGGCGATGCGCTCCGTGGTGGTGACGGCCAACGCGCGCAGCCGGCCGCCTTCCACATGCGGCAGGGCACTGGCGGTGGCGGCGAAGTACACATCGACCTGGCCGCTCATCACATCGGTGAGCGCGGCGCCGCCGCCCTTGTAGGGGATGTGGTTCATCTGCACGCCGGCACGGCGGGCGAACTGCGCGGCGGCCAGGTGCAGGGCGCTGCCCTGGCCGGAGGAGGCATAACTGATCTCGCCCGGCCGGGCCTTGGCGGCGGCCACCAGGTCGGCGATGGTCCTGATCGGCGAGGCCGGATTCACCACCACCAGCAGCGGGCCGGCGGACATCTGGCCGATCGGCGTGATGTCGCGCACCGGGTCGAACTTCAGCTTGTACAGGCTGGGGTTGACGGTGTAGCTCGACGAGATCAGCGTGAGCACGCTGCCGTCGGCCGGCGAGGCCAGGCCCACATCCACGCCGATCAGGCCGCCGGCGCCGGCGCGGTTGTCCACGATCACCGGCTGGCCGAGGGCGCCGGTCAGCATCTGCGCCATGTAGCGGGCCAGGATGTCGGCCCCGCCGCCGGGCACGTAGGGCACGATGATGCGCACCGGCTTGTCGGGGTAGCCGGCGGCCCGGGCCAGCAGGGGCGCGGCGGCGGTGGCCAGCAGGCCGCGCCTGGCGAGGGAGAAGGGGATGTCTCGCATGGTGCCTCAGCCGCAGCGCACGCTCATGCCGCCATCGACGATGAGTTCGGTGCCGGTGATGAAACGGGCTTCGTCCGACGCCAGGAAGAGGGCGGCGGCGGCGCTGTCGCGGCCGTCGCCCATGAAGGGCAGGGGGATGCGCGCCTGGCGCTGGGCCAGCAGGGCTTCCACATCGCCGCCTGCCCGCTGGCCGGCCAGCCGCACTTCCACCATGGGTGTGTGCAGCTGCCCCGGCACGACGGTGTTGACGCGGATGTTGCGGTCGGCGTACTGGATCGCCATCACCCGCGACATCTGGATGACCGCCGCCTTGGTCGCCGCATAGGCCACCTGTGCCGCGCCGGTCCAGCGCAGGCCGGAGGTGGAGGACATGTTGACGATGGCGCCGCGCCCTTGCCGCTCCATGTGCGGCAGGACATGCTTGCAGCCGAGGAACACGCTGGTGAGGTTGTGGGCGATCTGGGCGTTCCAGACTTCCTCGCTCATTTCCACCGGGCCGCCCTTGGCCGAGCCGCCGACGTTGTTGACCAGCACGTCGATGGCGCCGAAGCGTTCGATGCAGGCGGCCACGGCGGCTTCGACCGAGGCGCTGTCCGTCACGTCGCAGCTGCCGGTGACCAGGGTGCCGCCGGCCGCGGCGACGCGTTCGGCCGTCTCCTCCAGCCGTCCCGCATCGCGGTCGGTGGCGAAGACGAGGGCGCCTTCCTCGGCGAAACGCACGGCCATGGCGCGGCCGTTGCCCCAGCCCGGGCCGACCGAGCCGGCGCCGCTGACGAAGGCCACGCGGCCCTTGAGGCGGCCGGAGGGGTTGTAGTTGAAGTCGGTTGTCATGTGCGGGCTTCCGGGTCTCAGTGGCCGATGTGCAGCGCCACGAGGAAGCGCGACACCATGTTGTAGGCGGCGATGGTCACCATGGCGTCCACCACCTGGCGTTCGTCGTAGAGGGCGCGCACCCGTTCGTAGAGGGCGTCGGGCACGTCGAGCTGGCGGGTCATGGCGTCGGTCAGCTCGATCAGCACCTGTTCGGCTTCGCTGAGACCTTCGCCGATGCGGCTGTCGTCGTCGAGTGCGTCGATCTTGGCCTGGGTGGCGCCGGCCTTCAGCGCGATCGGCACATGGGCGTCGTACTCGAAGCGGGCGTGGTTGAGCACGGCCACCCGCACGATGACCAGCTCGCGCACGTCGTCCGGCAGGGTGTTGTGGCGGCGCACGGCGGTGAGCATCTTTTCCCAGCCGGCCGCCATCGGCGGGCTGTTGAGCAGCACCTGGTAGAGCGGCGAGATACGGCCGCGCTGCTGGGCGATGGAGGCCTCGATCTCGGCGAGTTCCGGCCGGGTGCCGGGTTCTATGGGGGCGATGCGCATGGCTAGTCTTGGTCGGTAGTTGGGGGAAGGGATCAGCCGCGCTTGAGCAGCAGGCCGCCATCGACCGGCAGCAGCACGCCGGTGATGTAGCGGGCCTCGTCGGAGGCCAGGAAGACGGCGGCGTTGGCCACGTCCAGTGCCGAGCCCATGAAGCCCATGGGCACCAGCTGGTCGCGTTCGGCGCGCACCACGCTGCGGTCCACGCCGCGCTCCTGGGCGCGGCGCTCGATGGCCATGGGGGTGTCGATCAGCCCGGGCACGATCACATTGGCGCGCACGCCGTGGGCGGCGTTCTCGAAGGCGATGTGCTGGGTGAGGGTGTTGACCGCGCCCTTGCTGGTCTTGTAGGTGACGGTGGGCCGGCCCGACAGCGAGGAGGTCGAGGAGATGTTGATGATGCTGCCCCCGCCCTGCGCCACCATGTGCGGCAGGGCGTGTTTGCAGGTCATGAACATGCCCTTCAGGTTCATCTGCATGATGGCGTCCCACATGTCGGCGTCCATCTCGGCGGTCTTCTTGTCGCCCTTGGAGCGGCCGACGTTGTTGTGCAGGATGTCGATGCGGCCGTAACGCTCGATGCAGGCGGCAATGAGGGCGGCGCAGTCGGCCTCGCGGGTGATGTCGGCCACGAAGGTGGAGGCAGTGGCGCCCAGGGCCTGCACGGCTTTGCGCGTGTCATCGGCCCAGGCTTCGTTGATGTCCACCAGCAGCAGCGTGGCGCCTTCCTCGGCGAATCTTTCGGCGGTGGCGCGGCCGTTGCCGGGCGTGCCGCCGGGCTGCTGGCCTGCGCCGACGATGACGGCGATCTTGCCGGCGAGTCTCTGGGATGGCATGGGGTCTGGTTCCTTTTGAGGTTCAGTCGACGGTGATGTGGCCATCCACGATCACCTTGTGCCAGCGGCCTTCCTCGGCGCGCTCGAAGGCGGTCATTTCCTGCGGCGTGTTCACCGCCACGCTCAGGCCCTCGGCCTCCACGCGTTTCCTGAACTCCGGCGCATCGGCGGACTTGCGCACCGCCGCGTTCAGCCGCGCCAGCAGATCCGGCGGCGTGTTGCCGGGCGCGTAGAGGGCGTACCAGACATCGGCCTCGTAGCCCGGCACCGTCTCGGCGATGGTGGGCACGCCCTTGAACACGGCCGAGCGCTGGGCCGAGGTGATGGCGATGGCGCGCATCTTTCCGGAATCGACGAACTTGCCGGTGCCGCCGGGCGTGCCGAAGACGAAATCGATCTGGCCGCCCAGCAGGTCGGTCATGGCGGGGCCGGCGCCGCGGTAGGGCACATGGGTGATGTCGATGCCGGCCAGGCTCTTGAAGAGTTCGCCGGCCAGGTGCACGGCGGTGCCGTTGCCGGACGAGCCGTAGGTGAGCTTGCCCGGACGGGCCTTGGCCTCGCGGATCACGTCGGCGATGGTCTTGTAGCGGCTGTCGGGCCGCGACACCAGCACGTTGGGGCCGCGGCAGACCAGGGCCAGCGGGCTGAAGTCGCGCACCGTGTCGTAGGGCAGCTTGCGGATCAGCGTGGCGTTGATCGGCAGGGCCGAGGTGGTCAGCAGCAGGGTGTAGCCATCGGGCGGCGACTTGGCGACGGTGTCCGAGCCGATGACGGTGCCGCCGCCGGGCTTGTTGTCGATGATGAGCGGCTGGCCCAGCTCGCGGCCCATGCCTTCGCCGAGGGTGCGGGCGACCAAGTCGGTGCCGCCGCCGGCCGGGAAGGGCACGACCAGGCGGATGGGCCGGGAAGGAAAGGCATCGGCGGCCAGCGCGGGTGCGGCCAGGCCCGATGCGGCCATGGCGGATGCGGTGGCGCGCAGCAGCACGCGCCGGGTCAACGGTCGTTCGATCACGTTCTTGTCTCCAGATTTATGGAGCAAGTCTAGGAAGCGAGAACGCTCGTGCTATGAAATTTGGGAAAAGCTCCGTTTCCCACCGGAGCGCGGTTTCAGGGCGGCGGCTCGTCCGCGCGGCTCTGCAGCTGCTGCAGGAAAGCCTTGCCGGCGGACGACAGCTTGGCCGCATCCCGCACGCAGATCCACATCTGCCGGTGCGCCCAGGCGTCCGTCATGGGGATCACCGCCAGCCCCATGCGTCCGGCATGGTGGCGGGCGATGGCCGAGGGCACGATGGCCACGCCCAGGCCCTCGCGCACCAGGCCGCAGCGGGCTTCGGGATTGGAAACCTGCGCCCGCACCCGCAGCGGCCGCGACAGGCCGGGGCCGATGAGCAGCAGGAATTCCTCCAGGCTGTGGCGGGGGAAGAAGCCGAGGAAGTCGTAGTCCAGCGCATCGTCCAGGGCCACGCTGCTGCGTCCGGCCAGGGGATGGCCGAGCGGCACCACCAGGGCTTCCAGGTCGCTGCGGTAGCGCATCGAGACCACGCCGGCTGCCGGATGCGCGGCGTGGTAGAGGCCGATGTCCGCCTCGCCATCGGCGACCAGGCGCGGCACGTCGTAGCTGAAGGCCTCGGTCAGGTCGATGCGGGCGCCGGGCGCGACCTGGGCGAAGGCGCTGATCTCGCGCGGCAGGAACTGCTGCACGGTCGATGAGTTGGCCACCAGCCGGATCTGCGGCAGGCCGCTGGCCGAAAACGCCGCCAGCGAGGTGCGCGCCTGGCCGACCTGGCGCAGGATGGCGCGCGCTTGCTGGTAGAGCACCTCGCCGGCCGGCGTGGGCGTGACGCCGCGGCCGTGCCGATCCAGCAGCTTGACGCCCAGGCGCCGCTCCAGTTCCGAGATGCGTTTGCTGGCCGCCGAGGTCACCAAGCTGGCCCGCTCGGCGGCGCGCGAGAGGCTTTTCTCTTCGACCGCCGCGACGAAGATCTCGAGCGTGCCGAACTCCATGGACCGCGCGGCCTCAGGCCGCAGCCGGCGGCTGGTGGCCGAGCGAGGCGGAGATCTCGCGTGCGGTGGATTCGAGCTTGGCCAGCCAGCCCTCGTCCAGTCGGTCGGCGGGGGAGGAGATCGACAGGCCGGCCACCAGCTTCTGCTGGTCGTCGTAGATGCCGGCGGCCATGCAGCGCACGCCGAGTTCCAGCTCTTCGTTGTCGCGGGCGGTGCTGTACTGGCGCACGCGGGAGAGTTCGCGCTCCAGCACCGGCAGCTCGGTGATGCTGTTGCGGGTGTGGCCGGCGAGGCCCGTGCGGGTGGCGTAGGCGCGCACCCGCTGCACATCGTCGGCCGCCAGGAAGAGTTTGCCGACCGAGGTCAGATGCAGCGGCGCCCGGCCGCCGATGGCGCGCACCACCTGCATGCCGGAGCGCTCGCTGTAGGAACGCTCGATGTAGACGATCTCGTCGCCCTGGCGCACGCTGAGGTTGACCGGCTGCTGGATCAGCCGATGCAGCTCGCGCATCGGCCCCAGCGCCGCGTCGCGCACCGACAGCCGCGCCTTGACCAGGTTGCCCAGCTCCAGCAGGCGCATGCCCAGGCGGTAGTAGCCCGACTCGGGGCGGTCGACGAAACGGCCGGTCGCCAGGTCGTTGAGGATGCGGTGGGTGGTGGAGGGATGCAGGCCGGTGCGCTCGCTGATCTCCTTGAGGGAGATCGCTTCCTCGCGCGAGGCCAGCACGTCGATCAGCGAGAACATGCGCTCGAGCACCTGCACGCTGGGGGTGGCTGGAACGCTGCTGTCTGTTTTTTTCATGGGCGAACCAAACGGAGCCTTCGGATGGTCTGCATTTTATAAGGTGAAATCAGCCGGTGTCACCGGAGGGCTCCGGCGCCTCGGCCGGGGCCTCGCGCCACTCGCCCGCCACCAGCAGTTCGTGCGGGCGAAAACGGGTCTTGTAGCGCATCTTGTCGCTCTGGGCGATCCAGTAGCCCAGGTAGACATAGGGCAGGCCCAGGCTGCGCGCCTGGGCGATCTGCCAGAGCACGCCGTAGGTGCCGTAGCTGGCGGCGGGGTCGGGGTCGTAGAAGGTGTAGACGGCGGAGATGCCGTCGTCCACCACATCGACGATGGCCACCATGCGCAGGGTGCCGAGCTGGCCTTCCGGGGCCGGCTCGCGGAACTCCACCAGCCGCGAATTGACACGGCTCTGCAACAAAAACTGGGTGTACTGGTCGATGCTGTCGTGGTCCATGCCGCCGCCGGCATGGCGGCCGTTCTGGTAGCGCAGGTAGAGCTGGTAGTGCTCGGGGATGAAACACAGGCGCAGCACCCGCTCCTGCAGGCCGGCATGGCGCGACTGGGCGCGGCGCTGGCTGCGGTCGGGGTGGAAGTCGGCCACCCGCACCCGCAGCGGCTGGCAGGCCTGGCAGCCGTCGCAGTAGGGCCGGTAGGTGAACATGCCGCTGCGCCGGAAGCCCTTGGCGATCAGCTCGCTGTAGATGTCGTTGTGGATCAGGTGCCCGGGCGTGGCCACCTGCGAGCGCGCCTGCCGGTCCGGCAGGTAGCTGCAGGGGTAGGGCGCCGTTGCGTAGAACTGCAAGGCGTGGAGGGGAAGTTCCTTGAGCTGCGTCACGCGGTGGCCGGGCGGGAAAGGAGCGAATCCCAGTATACGGTTTCGAATTTCCACGTGGGCGCCGGGTCCCGGGCCCGGGCGGCTACTTCGGCGGCGAAAGAATCCCGTGCGATTTCGGCGGCGCCGAGCGAGGCCAGATGGCGGGTGTTCTGCTGGCAGTCGATGGTGGGAATGCCCTGCGCCAGGCAGAAGGCGACCAGGCTGGCCAGCGCGATCTTGGAGGCATCGGTGCGGCGCGCGAACATCGATTCGCCGAAGACCGCGCCGCCCACGTTCACGCAGTACAGGCCGCCGGCGAGTTCGCCGTCTATCCAGGTCTCCACGCTGTGCGCATGGCCGGCGCGGTGCAGCGCGGTGTAGGCGCGCACCATCTCCGGCAGGATCCAGGTGCCGTCCTGGCCGGCGCGCGGCGCGGCGGAGCAGGCGGCGATGACGGCGGCGAAGTCGTGGTCGAAACGGATCTCGCAGCCGGGCGTCTGGCCGAAGGCCAGCAGGGTCTTGCGCAGGGAGCGATGCAGGCGGAAGTTGGCGGTGCGCAGCACCATGCGTGGATCGGGGCTCCACCACAGGATGGGTTGGCCCTGGCTGAACCAGGGAAAGATGCCCGAGCGGTAGGCGCGCAGCAGATGGGCCACGTCGAGCGCGCCGCCGGCGGCCAGCAGGCCGGGCGCCGGGGCGTCCGGCCCCCAGGCGCTGGCCAGGGGCGGAAAGCCGTCGCCGGGCTCCAGCCAGGGCAGGGGATGTTTCATGGCCGCCAGCCCTGGATGGCCATTGCCCGGAACAAACGCAGTGCGAGGCAGCAGGTTTTCATGCGCGATTCTGGCCGATAAAAAGCGACGGGTTCCAAAACGGAAAAAGGCTCCGAAGAGCCTTTTGTCTGTGCAGGAAGCGAGAGCTTAGTAGCTGTCGTCTTCGCCGCCGGCGCTGCGATCGCGCTCGCCGCCGCGGTCACGGCCGTAGCCGCCGCGGGGGGCCGCATTGCCGCCGCCGTAGCCGCCGGCATTGCCACCACCGTAGCCGCCACCAGCGTTGCCGCCGTAGCCGCCGCCGGAGTTGCTGGCGCCGTAGCCGCCACCACCGCTGTTGCCGCCACCGTAGCCACCGCCGCCGCCGCTACGGCCACCGCCGTAACCGCCGCCGCCGCCACCACCGTAGCCGCCACCACCGCCGCCGCCGCTGCGGCCACCGCCGCCGTAGCCGCCGCCACCGCCGCCGTAACCACCACCACCGCCGCCGTAGCCGCCACCGCCGCCACTGCGGCCGCCGCCGCCGTAACCGCCGCCGGCAGGACGGGGTTCCATCGGACGTGCTTCGTTCACGGTGAGTGCACGACCGTCGAGTTGCTTGCCGTTCATGCCTTCGATGGCGGCGAGCGCCTCGTCGTCACTGCCCATTTCCACAAAGCCGAAGCCCTTGGAGCGGCCGGTTTCGCGTTCCATCATGACGCGTGCGCTGACGACGGCGCCGAATTGACCAAACGCATCTTGCAGATCGTTGTCGCGGATTTGGTAGGACAGATTGCCTACGTAGAGTTTCTTGCCCATTAGGACCCAATTGAACCTGATTAATATGCGATGGAGTCCCGAACCAAAGCAAGATGCCCTGTAGCTAGAAACGATCCGATCACTGGCGGTGCGCAGCTGGCGCGCGCAACGGGTTGCATTATCCGTGTGGAAGCGGCTTTTTTCCGTTGCCTGCGAAGAATATTTCGGAAAAGCTCATGCGTCATGGTTTTCCCGTGCTGCGCCAGACCATTTTTCCGCAGCGCGATGCGCCATCCGGTAGAGCAGGGGCAGCACCAGCAACGTCAGCGCGGTGGAGGAAAGAATGCCGCCGATCACCACCGTGGCCAGCGGCCGCTGCACTTCCGCGCCGGTGCCGGTGGCCAGCGCCATGGGCACGAAACCCAGCGACGCCACCAGGGCCGTCATCAACACCGGCCGCAGGCGCGAGAGTGCGCCTTCACGCACCGCCACCTCCAGCGCCGCGCCTTCCTGCCTCGCCTGGCGCACGAAGCTCAGCATCACCAGCCCATTGAGCACCGCCACGCCCGACAGCGCGATGAAGCCCACCGCCGCCGAGATCGACAGCGGTATGCCGCGCAGCCACAGCGCCAGCACCCCGCCGGTCAGCGCGAAGGGAATGCCGGTGAAGACCAGCAGCCCGTCGCGGACATTGCCGAACATCGCGAACAGCAGCACCAGCACCAGGCCGAGTGCCAGCGGCACGACCAGCCGCAGCCGCTGCGATGCCGACTGCAGGTTCTCGAACTGCCCGCCCCAGCCGATCCAGTAGCCGGAGGGCAGCGGCAGCCGGCCGACCGACTCGCGCGCCTCGGCCATGAAGGAGCCCAGGTCGCGGCCGCGCACATTGGCGCTGACGACCACCCGGCGCTTGCCGTCCTCGCGGCTGAACTGGTTGGGTGCGGCGGCCGTCTCCAGCGTGGCGATGTCGCCGAGCGGAATGAAGCGCGCCCGGCCAGGGTTCTCGCCCGATGCGGGCAGGGCGATCGGCAGGCGCCGGATCGCTTCCGGATCGCTGCGCGCCGCATCCGGCCAGCGCACCACGATGGGAAACCGCCGGTCGCCCTCGAAGACCAGCCCCGCCGGCCGGCCGCCGACCGCGATGGCCACCGCCTCCTGCACCTCGCCCAGGTTCAGGCCGTAGCGCGAGGCCTTGGCCCGGTCGATCTCCACGCTCAGCATCGGCAGGCCGCTGGTCTGCTCCACCTTCACCTCCGCCGCGCCGGGCAGGCGGGAGAGTGTCGCGGCGATGCGCTGGGCCGTGGCTTCGAGCGTGGCCATGTCGTCGCCGAAGACCTTCACCGCGACATCGCTGCGCACGCCCGAGATCAGCTCGTTGAAGCGCAGCTGGATCGGCTGCGAGAACTCGTAGGCATTGCCCGGCAACTGTTCCACCGCCTCCTCGATCGCATCCCGCAGCTGCGCCCGGCTGCGGCGCGGCTCGGGCCAGTCGGCCTCGGGCCTGAGCATGATGTAGCCGTCCGAAATGTTGGGCGGCATCGGGTCGGCCGCCACTTCGGCCGTGCCGGTGCGGGCGAAGACCCGCTCGATCTCCGGGAACTTCGCCTTGAGCGTGCTTTCGATCTGCTGCTGCATGGCCACCGACTGGCTCAGGCTGGTGCCCGGCAGCCGCAGCGCCTGCAGGGCGAAATCGCCTTCGTCCAGGCTGGGCGTGAATTCGGTGCCCAGGCGGGTGGAGAGCAGCCCCGCCAGCAGCACCGAGGCCAGGGCCAGCGCCAGCACCACGGCGGGCGTGCGCAGCGTCCAGTCGAGCAGCGGCGCGTAGGCGCGGCGGGCCAGGCGCATCAGGCGGTTTTCGGTCTCGGGTCCGCTGTCGCGGATCAGCAGGGCGACGGCCGCCGGCACGAAGCTGATCGACAGCAGCATCGCGCCCAGCAGGGCGATCACCACCGTCAGCGCCATCGGGTGGAAGAGCCGGGCCTCCACGCCGCCCAGCGCGAAGATCGGCAGGTACACCACCATGATGATGGCCTGGCCGAAGATCAGCGGCCGGCGTGCCTCGCGGGCCGCCTCGAAGACCTCGTCGAAACGCTCCTGCCGCGTCAGCGCACGGCCGGCGGCCGAGCGTGCATGGGCCAGGCGGCGCAGGCAGTTCTCCACGATCACCACCGCGCCATCGACCACGATGCCGAAGTCCAGCGCGCCCAGGCTCATCAGGTTGGCGCTGATCTTCTGGCTGGCCATGCCGGTGAAGGTGAACAGCATCGCCAGCGGAATCACCGCCGCCGCGATCAGCGCCGCGCGGAAGTTGCCCAGGAACAGGAACAGCACCACCACCACCAGCACCGCGCCTTCGAGCAGGTTGGAGCGCACGGTGGCGACGGCCTTGTCCACCAGCACCGTGCGGTCGTACACCGTGACCGCCTTCACGCCGGGCGGCAGGTTGCGGTTGATCTCGGCCAGGCGCTTATCCACCGCACGCGCCACGGTGCGGCTGTTCTCGCCGATCAGCATGAAGACGGTGCCCAGCACCACTTCGCGGCCGTTGTCGGTGGCGGCACCCGTGCGCAGCTCGTGGCCCAGGCCCACGGTGGCCACGTCGCGCAGGCGCACCGGCACGCCGTCCACGCTGCGCAGCACCAGCTCGGCGATCTCCCCGGCCGAGCGCAGCTGGCCGGGCGCCCGCACCAGGTACTGCTCGCCGCGGCGTTCTATATAGCCGGCGCCCACATTGCCGTTGTTGCGCTCCAGGGCTTCGACCAGCGCCGCCAGGCCGATGCCGTAGGCGGCCAGCTTTCCGGGATCGGGGGCGACCTGGTATTCCCGGGCGAAGCCGCCGATGGTGTTGACCTCGGTCACGCCCTTGACGGTGCGCATCTGCGGCCGGATCACCCAGTCCTGGATCTCGCGCAGATCAGTCGGCGTGTAGGGCTGGCCGTCGGGGCGGCGGGCGTTCTCCTCGGCCTCCACCGTCCAGTGGTAGATCTCGCCCAGGCCGGTGGAGATGGGGCCGATGGCCGGGCTGCTGCCGGCGGGCATGGCTTCGCGCGCCGCCTGCAGGCGTTCGCCGACCAGCTGGCGGGCGAAGAAGACATCGCTGCGGTCGTCGAAGATGGCCGTCACCTGCGACAGCCCGTAGCGCGACAGCGAACGTGTCTGCTGCAGCCCCGGCAGCCCGGCCAGGGCGGTCTCCAGCGGGAAGGTCACACGCTGCTCCACCTCCAGCGGCGAGAAGCCGGGCGCGGCGGTGTTGATCTGGACCTGGACGTTGGTGATGTCGGGCACCGCGTCGATCGGCAGGCGCTGCAGGCTGAACACGCCCAGCGCGGCCATGGCGAGCACGCCCAGCATCACCAGCCAGCGTTGGGCGATGGCGGTGCGGATGATTTTTTCGAACATGCCGCCTCCTAGTGCCCGTGCGAAGCCGAGCCCTTGCCCTGCTGCGCCTTCACCACGAAGCTGCCGGCGCCGGCCAGCTGGGTGCCGGCGGCCAGGCCCTGGACGATCTCGGTGCGCCCGCCGCCGCTGCGCCCGGGCGTGACCGGGCGCGGCATGAAGCCGCCCTCGACCTTCTCGAAGACCAGGCTGCGGCCGTCCGCCGTCTGCAGGGACTCGCTGGGCACGCTCACCGCCACCTCGGCGGCGGACTGCTCCAGCTCCACCGTCACGAACAGCCCGGGCCGCCAGGCCAGCTGCGGGTTGGACAGGGTGACGCGGGCGACCGCCGTGCGTGTCTGCTCGCCGAGCAGCGATCCCACATAGGCGATGCTGCCGCGGGCGCTCTGGTCGAAGGAGGTGGCGCGCACGGTCACCGGCTCGCCCACCCGCACCACACCGAGCTGGCTGGCGGGCACGGCGATCTCGGCCCAGACATGGGAGAGATCGGAGAGGGTGAAGACATTGGCGTCCTCGCGCACCGATTCGCCGAGTGCCAGATGCTTCTCCACCACCATGGCGTCGAATGGCGCACGCAGCTCGTAGCGCGCCAGCTGGCCGGCAGCGCCCGAGGTGGCGGCGCCCAGGGCGCGCAGCTTCTGGCTGATGTTGGCGACGGCGATATCGGCCTCCTGCCGCGCCTGGCGGGCCTGCAGATAGTCCTGCTCGGCGGAGATGCGGTCGCGCCAGAGCCGCTCCTCGCGTTCGGCCGTGGTGCGGGCCAGGGCGGCGCGCTGGCTGGCCGCCAGCAGCTCGCTGCGCAGTTCCGAGAGCGTGGTGCTCGACAGCACCGCCAGCACCTGGCCCTTCTTCACCTGCTGGCCGAGCTGAACGCCCACGCTGTCGACCACGCCGGCCACCCGGGGCACGACATGGGCGGTGCGGTCTTCGTCGAAACGGATCTCGCCGGGCAGCTGCAGGCTGCTGGCGATGCGTGCCGGGCCGGCGCTGGCCAGGGTGATGCCGGCGGCGGCGAGCTGGGCATCGGGCAGGGCGATCAGGCCGGGCGTCTCGCCGGCATGCGGCTCGTCCTGGTGCTCCTGGTGGTTTTCACCGGCCGGGTGTTCTTCTTCGTGCTCGGCGCCCGGCGTGCCGGTGCGCAGGATGAGCACGGCGGCCACGGCCGTGAGCAGCAGGATCAGCAGTAGGACGAGCGCCTGGCGCCGGGCGCGCGGAGCCTGCAGGATGCGGGAAAAAAGCAAAGGCATGGTGTCTCCGTGGCTCAGGGCAGCAGGACGTTGGAGAGTTCGGAGCGCTCCTCGGACACGCCGAGCAGCCGTTCGATTTCGGTGGCGGCGCGCAGGCTTTCGGCCAGCGCGCGCTGTGCCTGGGCCTGCACCTGGAACCAGCTGCGCTGAGCGTCCAGGGCTTCGAGAAAGCTGAACTTGCCGAGCGCGAAACCGCGCGCGGCCGCGTCGTAGGCCAGGCGGGCGCCGGGCAGGGCGTCGCGTTCCAGCGTGCGGGCCTCGGCGCGTGCCGAGCGCAGCCTTTCCTGGGCCTGGCCCAGCTCGGTGGCCAGGCGCAGGGTGGCGGCATCGAGTTCGTCGTGTGCCTTGTCCTCGCGGCGCAGGGCCTCGGCCAGGTTGCCCTGGTTGCGGTCGAACACCGGCAGTGGCATCGAGAAGCCGACGACGGCCTGCGTCACGCCGGCTTCCTGCAGGCGCTTGGCGCCCACGCTCACCGAGACGTTGGGCACCCGGGCGGCGGTCTCGACCTGCACCAGGGCGCGGCGGCGGTCCAGCTCGATACGCGCCTGGGCCAGCAGGGGCGCATCGGCCAGCCGGTCCTGCAGCGATGCATCGGCCAGGGTGGCCGGCGGCAGGGTCAGGCGGCCGGCGGCGCTCAGGGGGGCGCTCGCCGCATTCGGCATGTCGCCCCACAGCGCCGCCAGCCGCTGGCGCGCGATACGCAAGCCGCCCTCGGCCTGCAGCGATTCGACCCGCGCGGCCGCCTCGGCCACCTGGGCGCGGGTCTCCTCCACCGGCGACACCTTGCCGGCCGCCACCCGCTGGCGCGCGGCGCGGCTGGCGCTCTCGGCCAGGGCGACCGAATCGGCCGCCAGCCGCAGCCTTTGCTGGGCGGCCAGCAGCTCGATGAACTGCACGGCGACGGCGGCACGCACATCGGCGCGCATCTGCTGCAGCGCCCACACCGCCTGGTCGCGGCGCAGCCCGGCGGCGCTGGTGCGCGCCTGGCGCTTGCCGCCCAGCTCCAGCGGCTGGCTCAGCTGCAGCGTGGTGGTGCGGCGGCCGCGCCGCAGGTCTTCCTCCAGCGCGGAGATCTCGGGATTGGGCCGCAGGCCGGCCTGCAGCAGCGCGCCTTCGCTGGCCTGCTGCTCGTGCCGCGCGGCGGCGATCTCGGGATTGCGGTCCAGCGCGCGGGCGATGGCGGTGTCCAGGCCCAGGGCGAAGCCGGCCTCGTCCTGCGCCCAGGACGGCGCGCAGGCAAACAAAAGAATCAGGGCGGCCGAAACAGCGCTGGCACGGCGCAGGCGGACACGCCCCGGATGACGGGGATGGGACAAAAGAAGACTCCGAAGTTCGACAAGACTTCGGTGGGCCGCGGCGCGGCGGCGGTCCTCAGCCGAGGACGGTGCGCGCTGCCGGGGCTTCCACCACGGAAGAACCGTGGTTCGGCCACTTGGGCCGGTCGATATCGGCCGGCGGGCCCGCGGCCAGGCGAGCGGCGGCCGTGCCGCTGACGCGCGCGGCGGGCAACGCCGCCCAGGCCCGGCCGCCGGCTCCGACCGGCGCCAGGGCCAGGCTGTGGGCCAGGTCGTGGAACTGGCAGATGCCGTCCGGCTCTTGCGCATGGGCCGCGCCCTCGGCGGTGAGGGCCTGCTCCGATGCCTCGCCGGAGGCGGCGGCCACGGCCAGCGCGGCGATCTCCTCCGCCGCATCGTGCGCCTGCGCCAATCCCCACTGCAGCGGCAGCAGAAGCAGCATCACGATCAGGGCCCAGCGGAACGACATGGGGCGGGAATGTAGCAAGTCCGCCAAAGCCCGCAGGTTTCGGCAGGATGATCCACAGGGATGGAGTGCCGTCTTGTTAGAGTGATGGACACGTGTTCTTCGGCCTTGCCCTCTCCATGAAACCACGGCTCGCCGGCTTCGGCCTGGTCCCGCTCCTTTATTGCTTCTGCGCCTCGGCCGCCCTGAACCCCACGGCCGCCGACAGCGAGGGCCTGCGCGCCGCGGCCGAGCGATACCGGGTCTGCGCCGCGCTTTCCTTGCCGGACAATTTCTCCAAGGTGGGCAATCCCCGCCACGCCGCCGACAAGGCCCTGACCCTCTGCCAGAAAAAACGCCTGGCCCTGGCCGGCCAGTACGCGCTGGACAACCCCGGCACCCGCAGCACCGGCGAATACGTCGATGGCGTGACCGAGCGGGTGGCGCGCGATCTGGCCGGCTGGATCACCGACATGAAGTCCCTGGGCGTGCAGGGCCCGCGTTGAATCAGGCTGGAGCCGGCGTGCCGAAATGCCGGCAGACCGCCGCGATCAGCTCGCGGCCGTAGGGCGCCAGCCGCGCCCGGTCGCGGGTGAGCAGATAGCGTTCCCGCACGCACCACGGATCCGACAGCGGCACCAGCGCCAGCCCCAGCGCATCCCGGTGGCGCAGGGCGGTGGATTCCGGCAGCACGCCGATCGCCACGCCGCCCGAGATCATCCGGCACATGGCATCGAAGCTGCCCAGCTGCAGCCGCAGCTTCTGCCGCCGGCCCAGGCCATCGGCGATGCCGGCCAGGAAGGCGTGCAGGGTGCTGCCCTGTTGCATGCCCACGGTGTCCTCGTCCAGGGTCTCGGCGAAGGCCACCGACTTGCGCCTGGCGAAGCGGTGGCGCAGCGGCGTCACCAGCACCAGCCGGTCGGTGCTGAAGTGGATCTGCTCCAGGCCCAGGGTGTCCACCTGGCCGGCGACGATGCCGATGTCGGCGCTCTCGTCGAGCACACCGCGCGGTATCACCGTGTTCGGTTTTTCCTGAAGGTCCACATTGATGCCGGGGTTGCCGCGCAGAAAGCCCGGCAGGATCTCCGGCAGGAAGTCGCTCACCGCCGTGGTGTTGGCCAGCACCCGCAGGTGGCCGCGTGCGCCGCCGCCGTATTCGCCGAGTTCGGCGCGCAGCTGCTCGGTCTGGCGCAGCATGGCGCGGGCATGGTGCAGCAGCACCACGCCGGCCGGCAGCAGCCGCACGCCGCGCGGCTCGCGCTGCAGCAGGGCCACGCCGGCCTGGTCCTCCAGCTGCCTGATGCGCGCGCTGGCCGCGGCCAGCGACAGGTGCAGCCGCTCGGCCGCACGGGTCAGGCTGCCGAGTTCGGCCGCGGCGATGTAGAGGCGCAGGTCGCGCAGGTCGAAGTTCATGGGCGGGGGCAAGAGGGTTTGCCTGCGGCTGCCTCTTGATTTGGCGAAGGCTCGCTCGGGAAATCGCAGATTGTGCGCGCGCGGGGCAGGGCGGACCATGGCTTCATGAATACCCTCGCCACAAGCGCATCCGCCGCCGTGCTGGACACGGCCACGATCGAACACCTCAAGAGCTGGGCCGGCCGCGCCGAAACCGCCAGCGATCTGATCACCGCCTTTCCCGTCACCGGCCTGGCCGCCACGCTGGACCGGGAAGACGGCGCCTTCCTCGCGCAAGACCCCGCGGCCGAGCTGCCCCCGCTGTGGCACTGGCTCTACTTCCTGCCCCAGCACCGCCAGGACGAACTGGGCGAGGACGGCCATGCCCGCCGCGGCGGTTTCCTGCCGCCGGTGCCCCTGCCGCGCCGCATGTGGGCCGGCGGCCGGCTGAAGTGGCAGGCCGACAACCCCTTGCGCCTCGGCCAGGCGGTGGAACGGCGCTCGCGCATCCTGTCGGTGGCGCACAAGGCCGGCCGCAGCGGCGAGCTGATGTTCGTCACCGTCGGCCACGAGGTGCACAACCCGCAGGGCCTGGCGCTGAGCGAGGAGCACGACATCGTCTACCGCGCCGCCGCCCAGCCCGGCGAGACCGCGCCCCCACCCACGCCCGCCGAGACTGGCGCCGCCTGGCGGCGCGGCCTGAGCGCCGATCCGGTGATGCTGTTCCGCTATTCGGCGCTCACCTTCAACGGCCACCGCATCCACTACGACCGCAGCTATGTCACCGGGGTCGAGGGCTACCCCGGCCTGATCGTGCACGGCCCGCTGATCGCCACCCTGCTGGTCGACCTGCTGCACCGCCATGCGCCCGGCCGGCGCCTGCTGGGCTTCGACTTCCGCGCCGTGCGGCCCACCTTCGACATCCACCCCTTCGCGGTGAACGGCCAGCCTTCGGACGACGGCCGCACCGTGCGCCTCTGGGGCCAGGACCACCAAGGCTTTCTCACCATGCAGGCCACGGCCACTTTCGCCTGAGCATCCGGATTCCCATGACCAAGACCACGACCACCGAAGACCCGTACGCCGACATCCGCGACGCGGTGCGCGACCTCTGCGCCCGTTTCCCCGACGAATACCACCGCAAGGTCGACGAGAAACGCGGCTATCCCGCTGAGTTCGTCGATGCCCTCACCCAGGCCGGCTGGATGGCCACCCTGATCCCCGAGCAATACGGCGGCTCCGGCCTGGGCCTGGCCGAAGCCTCGGTGGTGATGGAGGAGATCAACCGCAGCGGCGGCAACTCCGGCGCCTGCCACGGCCAGATGTACAACATGAACACCTTGCTGCGCCACGGCTCGGAGCAGCAGAAGCAGTTCTACCTGCCGCGCATCGCCAGCGGCGAATGGCGGCTGCAGTCCATGGGCGTGACCGAGCCCACGACCGGCACCGACACCACCAAAATCAAGACCACCGCGGTGAAGAAGGGCGACAAATACGTCGTCAACGGCCAGAAGGTCTGGATCAGCCGGGTGCAGCATTCCGACTGGATGATCCTGCTGGCCCGCACCACGCCGCTGGCCGAGGTGACGAAGAAGTCCGAGGGCATGTCCATCTTCATGGTCGACCTGCGCGAGGCCGAGAAGACCGGCATGACGGTGCGGCCCATCCCCAACATGGTCAACCACGAGACCAACGAACTCTTCTTCGAGAACCTGGAGATCCCGGCGGAGAACCTGATCGGCGAGGAGGGCAAGGGCTTCAGGTACATCCTCGACGGCCTGAACGCCGAGCGCACCCTGATCGCCGCCGAATGCATAGGCGACGGCTACTGGTTCATCGACCGGGTGACGAAGTACGTGAAGGAGCGGGTGGTCTTCGGCCGCCCCATCGGCCAGAACCAGGGCGTGCAGTTCCCCATCGCCGAGGCCCACATCGAGGTGGAGGCGGCCAACCTGATGCGCTGGGAGGCCTGCCGCCTGTTCGACGCCCACCAGCCCTGCGGCGCCCAGGCCAACATGGCCAAGTACCTGGCGGCCAAGGCCAGCTGGGAGGCGGCCAATGCCTGCATCCAGTTCCACGGCGGCTTCGGCTTCGCCAACGAATACGACGTGGAGCGCAAGTTCCGCGAGACCCGGCTCTACCAGGTGGCGCCCATCTCCACCAACCTGATCCTGAGCTACGTGGCCGAGCATGTGCTGGGCCTGCCGCGTTCCTTCTAGGAGGCTGTACATGACACTGCCCCTGCAAGGCATCACCGTGGTCTCGCTGGAACATGCGATCGCCGCGCCTTTCTGCACCCGCCAGCTGGCCGACCTGGGCGCGCGGGTGATCAAGGTGGAGCGGCCCGGCGCCGGCGACTTCGCCCGCGCCTACGACCAGCGGGTTAAGGGCGAGGCATCGCATTTCGTCTGGACCAACCGCAGCAAGGAAAGCCTGGCGCTGGACCTGAAGCAGCCCGAGGCCATCGCCGCCTTGCGCTGCCTGATCGCCAAGGCCGATGTGCTGGTGCAGAACCTGGCGCCGGGCGCGGCCGCCCGCATGGGCCTGGGCTACGAGGCGCTGAAAGCCGAGTTCCCGCGGCTCATCGTCTGCGACATCTCGGGCTACGGCGCCGATGGGCCCTACCGCGACAAGAAGGCCTACGACCTGCTGATCCAGAGCGAGGCGGGATTCCTCTCGGTCACCGGCACGGCGGAGCAGCCCTGCAAGTCGGGCAACTCCATCGCCGACATCGCCGCCGGCATGTACGCCTACTCCAACATCCTGGCCGCGCTGCTGCGCCGGGGCACGACGGGGGAGGGTGCGCATATCGACATCTCGATGCTGGAGTCGCTGGCCGAGTGGATGGGTTTTCCCATGTACTACGCCTTCGATGGCGCCGCGCCGCCGCCGCGTGCCGGTGCGGCGCACGCCAGCATCTACCCCTACGGACCGTTCCCGGCCGGCGACGGCGGCACGGTGATGCTGGGCCTGCAGAACGAGCGCGAATGGAAGCTCTTCTGCGAACACGTGCTGCTGGATACGGCGCTGGCCGGCGACGAACGCTTCGATGCCAATGCCAGGCGCAACGCCAACCGGGAGGCGCTGCGGGACATCATCGTGCGGGCGTTCTGTGAACTCTCCACCGCCCAGGTGCTGGCCCGGCTGGACGAGGCCGGCATCGCCAACGCCACCATGAACGACATGGCTGGGCTCTGGGCCCATCCGCAGCTGGCGGCGCGCCAGCGCTGGCGCCAGGTGGGCAGCCCGGCCGGCGACATCCCGGCCCTGCTGCCCCCCGGCCGCAGCGACCGCTGGGAAGCCCGCATGGACCCGGTGCCGCATGTCGGCCAACATAGCCGGGCGCTGCTGCGCGAGGCCGGCCTGGACGAGGCCGCCATCGATGCCCTGTGCGGGCCGACAGCGGCGCAGCAAGCCGCCTGAGCTGTTTTCCACAAGAACCATCAAGGAGACAAAGAGCATGAAACAAACGAGCATCCGCACCGCCCTGGCCCTGATCGCCGTCGCGGCCACCACCTGCCTGGCCCCCGCGCAGGCCCAGGGCAGCTGGCCCGACAAACCCGTCACCCTCGTCGTGCCCTATTCGGCCGGCGGCCCCACCGACGTGGTGGCGCGGGTGCTGGCCGTGCCCATGGGCAAGTCGCTGGGCCAGACGGTGGTGGTGGAGAACACCGTGGGCGCCGGCGGCACCCTGGCCGGCGCACGGGTGGCGCGCTCCAAGCCGGACGGCTACACCGTGCTCTTCCAGCACATGGGCATGGCGACCGCGCCGGCGCTCTACAAGAAGCTCACATTCGATCCGCTCAAGGACTTCGACTACATCGGCCAGGTGATGGATGTGCCGATGACCCTGCTCTCGCGCAAGGACCTGCCGGTGGCCAACTTCCAGGAGCTGCTGGCCTATATGAAGAAGAACGGCGACAAGGTGTCGATGGCCCATGCCGGCATCGGCGCCGTGTCGCAGCTGTGCGCGCTGCTCTTCACCAGCCAGGTCGGCGTGACCCCCACGCAGGTGCCCTACAAGGGCGCCGGCCCCGCGCTCAACGACCTGATGGGCGGGCAGGTGGATGTGCTCTGCGACCAGACCACCTCCACCGGCCCGGTGATCAAGGACGGCACCCGGGTGAAGGTCTTCGGCGTGACCACGCCGCAGCGCCTGGCGAGTTTTCCCAACCTGCCGACGCTGGACGAGCAGGGCCTCAAGGGTTTCGATGTGAAGGTCTGGCACGGCATGTACGTGGCCAAGGGCACACCCAAGGAGCACATCGGCAAGATCAACGCCGCCCTGCGCGCCGCGCTGCAGGACGACAACGTGAAGACCCGCCTGGCCGAGCTGAGCAGCGAGATCGTGTCGCCCGACAAGGTCACTCCCGAATCGCTGCAGAAGCAGCTGCAGTCCGAAATGGTGAAGTGGGACAAGGTGATCAAGGCCGCGAACGTGCAGGCCGAGTGAGCCGGCGGCTAGCCGCCCAGCAAGGCCCCGTAGCCCGCCACGCGGCCTGCCGCGCCGCAACGCTGCAAGGCCTGCCACACCAGCGCCTGGTTGCTGGTGATCACCGGCCGGCCCAGCGCCTGCTCCAGCGGCGCGATGCAGCCGGCGCTGCGGATGGCGGTGCAGCTGATGAAGTAAGCCTCGGCCTGCGGATGGCGATGGCGCAGCGCCTGGTCGATGAAGGCCTGCGGCGGCAGGCGGGCCATCTTGGTGTTGGTGGCGATGCCCAGGCCGTTCTCTGCCAGCACCTCGATGCCGCGGTTTTCCAGGTACGCGGCTTCGCGCCGGTTGACCTCGGCGGGGTAGGGCGTCAGCAGCACGATGCGGCGGGCGCCCAGCGCGGCCAGGGCGGCGACGATGGCCTCGCCCGTCTGGAAGCTGGCGATGCCGCGCGAGCCCGCCTGCAGGCCGGCGCCGACCTGCCGCGAGATGGCGTCGCTGAAGGTGGTCGCTGCCGTGCAATGGAAGGCGATTACCGCCGGCAGGGCATCGGCCAGCAGCGCGGCCGCGCCTTCCGCCTGCGCGGCCATCGCCAGCAGTTCGGCCTCGGCCGTGCTGCGCAGGGGCAGGCGGGTGAACAGCGCCCGCACGCCGGCCGGCAGCATGGCGTGGGTCTCGGCTTCGGCGACCACATTGCCCGAGGGCACGATCACGCCGATGCGCGCCTCGTCGCCATAGTCGATGGCTGCTCCGGTCATCACGCCGCCTGCCGCGTCGCTTCGAGATAGCGGCCGTCGATGTAATCCTCGGCGCGGGTCTTCGCGCGGCCGGGCAGGGCGCGGATGAGGGCGCTGATGTCGATCAGGGTCTGGATGCCGCGCGGGTCGGCCGCGCCGTCGCGGGGGAAGATCTCGTCCTGTGTGTAGTCGCGCCAGGCCCGCTCGGCATAGCCTTCGTCAATGCCGGTGTGGCGCATGGCGATGGCGGTGCATTCCTTTGGATGCCCGTAGAACCAGGCATGCGCCGCCACCCAGGCCCGTACGAAGGCCTCGGTCTCGGCGCGATGCGCCCCGGCCCAGCGCGCGGACACATTGAGCGAGGTGAACTGGAACCAGGGGAACTGCTCGCGCGGCTCGCCCAGCGAGCGGTAGCCGGCATCCAGCGCCATGTAGTTCAGCGGTATGCCCTGCAGGCCGGCGGCGATCTCGCCGCGCTGCAGCCGCTCCCAGCGGGCGAGGATGGGACCGACGGCTTCCAGGGTGTAGTCGCGCGGGCATTCCAGGCCGTGGGCGGTCAGCATCTTCATCACCAGCGAGGAACTGCCCGCCTGCAGGGACGACACGCCCACCACCTGCCCGCGCAGCTGCTCCACGCTGCGGATCTCCGGCCGGGCGATCAGCGAGAAGGGCAGGCGGTTGACGTTGCCGGCGATCACCGTCAGGTCGCCGCCGGTCTCGGCCGCCAGGATCACGTGTTCGGTCACGCCCAGGGCCAGGTCGAGGCGGCCGTCGTTCAGGCGCGTGGTCACCTCGTCGATCGGCTCGAACAGCTCGATGGCCACGTCCAGGCCCTGTTCGGCGAACAGGCCCTGGTCCTGCGCGATCCACAGCGGCATGTTGAAGTAGTTGCGCGAGATCGCGCCGACACGCAGTGTGTGGGTCATGTCCTTCAGTCCGACTTGAGTTTGCCGTCCCTGACCATGGCCGTCGCCAGCTGGTCCTCGCTGACCAGCATGCGCGAGAAGGCGGCGGCATCGGCGTCGTACACCGAGCTGCCCAGCTCCTTCAAGCTGGCGTTCATCTGCGGATCGGCCAGCGCCTTCTTCAGCGCCGCGCCCAGGGTGCCGACCACCGCGGGCGGTGTTCCCGCCGGCAGCAGCAGGCCGGCGTAGGTGGTGGAATCGAACTCCGGCAGGCCCGACTGCGCCAGCGTGGGCACGCCCGGCAGCAAGGCTTCGGGCTGCGGCCCCAGCACCGCCAGCGCCTGGAGGTTGCCGGCCTTGAAGTGCGGCATGGAGCTGCTGATCTGGTCGAACACGGCATCCAGCGTGCCGCCGAGCAGGTCCACCAGCGCCGGGCCGGAGCCCTTGTAGGCAACGGCGCTCAGCTGGATGCCGGCCGCGTTCTCCATCTGCAGGATGGCGAGGTGGTTGGGGGTGCCGGGCCCCGCATGGCCGCAGTTGATGCGGCCCGGGTTGGCCTTGGCGAAGGCGATGAATTCACCCACCGTCTTGAAGCGGCTGTCGTTCTTGCGGGTGGTGATCACCATCGAGGTCTTGCTGGCCACGCCCACCGGCAGGAAGTTGGCCACCTTGTAGGGGTCTTGAACATCTGCGGCAGGGTGGAGATCTGCCCCGGCGTGGCCACCAGCACGGTGTAGCCGTCGGCATGGGCGGCGGCCACCAGCGCGGTGCCGATGGCTCCGCCGCCGCCGGCCCGGTTGTCCACCAGCACCGACTGGCCCAGGGCCTTGGCCAGCGGCACCGAGAGCGCCCGGGCCACGATGTCGATATTGCCGCCGGGGGCGAAGGGCACGATGAGGGTCACCGGCTTGTTCGGGAAGCTCTGGGCGAAGGCGCTGGCGCCCAGCGTCGCCGCGCCCAGCACGAGCATGTTCCTGCGATGGATCTGCATGTTCTTGTCTCCTGTTGTGGTCTTGTCTCTGTTGTCTGCCGTCCTCGGATCTGTGTCCGGGATCTGGGGGCGCCGTGCGGTTTTCGGCGCGGGTTCAGTCCTTCCAGTAGAGCTGCGTGGGGTTGTCGACCAGCACCTTCTGGCGTGCGTCGGCATCGAGCCAGTCGAAGAGCGCATCGGCCAGGGCGCCGTCGTTGACCATGGGCGGCGGCGTGATCGCCGGGTGCGGCCAGTCCGAGCCCCAGACAAGCCGGTCGGGGTTGGCATCGAGCAGCCGGTCCACCAGCGGCTGCAGGTCGGCGAAGCCCTGGCGGGTGGCCGTCAGCCGGTAGGGGCCGGAGAGCTTGACCCAGGTGTTGCCCTCGCGCAGCAGGGCCAGCAGGTTCCGGAAGCCCGCGTCCTGCACGCCGCGTTCGATCGGCAGGTGGCCGAAATGGTCCACCACCAGCGGCAGGCCGAAGCCGGCCACGTGGCCGAGCAGCGCGGGTGTGGCGGACACATCCACCAGCATCTGCAGATGCCAGCCGAAGGGCCGCACCCGGTCGGCCACCGCGGCCAGCGCGCCCACCTCCGCGCCACCGGCAAAGAGGGAATTGCAGCGGGTGCCGCGGCTGCCCAGGGCGTGCCAGCGGGCGATGTCTTCCTGCGCCGTATCGGCGAAGACCACGGCCACGCCGCGCATCCAGTCCTGCGATGCGGCCAGCGCGCGCTCGAAAGTGCGGTGGTCGCGGCCATAGACGCTGGGGTGCACCAGCACCGCCCGCTCCAGGCCGACGGCGCGGGCCATGGCGCGGTAGTGGTCCAGCGTGGCCAGCGTCGGTGTGTAGGTGCGCGGTTCGCCCAGGGGGAATTGGCGCGGGTCCTCGAAGACGTGGAAGTGGCAGTCGCAGCTGCCCGTCGGCAGGCGCTGGCGCGGCGAGGCGACGACCGGGTCGAAGGGCAGATAAGGACGTTGCGCGGTGCTCATGGCGCCAGCCTGCGGCAGCGGGGCCAGGGCGCTCATTGGCGGTAACCCGGGTCGCGGCGGTTGAGCATGCGCAGCATGGCGGGCCATTCCAGCTCGCCGTAGGGGCGGCGGGCCTCGGGCTGGTAGAGGTGGTGGGTCTTGGCGATCACCGCCTCGGGCGGCATCGACAGCTCCTGCCCGCTGCCGCAGGCATCCACCTGCACCCGGCAGGCCAGCTCCAGCCAGTAGAGGGTGTTGAAGGCCTGCGCCACGGTGGGCCCGGCGGCCAGCAGGCCGTGGTTGCGCAGGATCATGGCGTTCTCCTGTCCCAGGTCCTGCGCCAGGCGGGCGCGTTCGTCCAGGTCCAGGGCCACGCTTTCGTAGTCGTGGTAGGTGATGCGGTGAAAACGCATCGAGGTCTGCGCCAGCGGCAGCAGGCCGCAGCGCATGGCCGACACCGCCATGCCGGCGCGGGTGTGGGTGTGGATCACGCAGCCCACGTCCGGCCGTGCCGCATGCACGGCGCTGTGCACCACGTAGCCGGCCGGGTTGATGCCGTAGGCCGGGTCGGGGTTGGCGAGGATGCGGCCTTCGAGGTCGATCTTCACCAGGCTGGAGGCGGTGATCTCCTCGTACATCAGCCCGTAGGGGTTGATCAGGATGTCCTCGGTGCCGGGGATGCGGGCGGTGATGTGGTTGTAGATCAGGTCGCTCATGCCGAAGTGGGCGACCAGGCGGTAGCAGGCGGCCAGGTCTACCCGGGACTGCCATTCGGCCATGTCCATGCCCTGCGGGCAGGTGTCGGATGCGTCCACGGGATGGGGGATCTCGGTGCGGGCGTTCATCGGTGCGGCGTCTCCGTTTTTGTTGACTTGCTTTTTGAGTATTCGCCCGCGCTGTCCATCCCTCAAGTCAATGTTTGGCATCCTCCACATGCGCCGGATGAATAATGCTGCGATGAACCTGCGCGGCATCGACCTCAACCTGCTGGTGGTCTTCGAGGCGCTGATCGAGGAGCGCAGCGTCACCCGCGCCGCCGCCCGCCTGGGCATGACGCAGCCGGCGGTCAGCCATGCCCTCAAGCGCCTGCGCCTGACCTTCGGCGGCGAGATGCTGGTGCGCACCGCCCACGGCATGGAGCCCACGCCCGAGGCGGTGAAACTGGCCACCGCATTCCGCGCGGCGCTGGGCCAGATCGAGAGCGTGCTGAACGTGGAGCGGGGTTTCGATCCGGCCCGAGCCCGGCGCACCTTCCACCTGAGCGTGTCCGACTATGTGGGCGAGCTGCTGCTGCCGCGCCTGTGCCTGGCGCTGCGCCGCACGGCGCCCGACATCGGCCTGACCGTGCAGTACGTGGGCGACCAGCCGGTGCCGGACGTGATCGCCTACGAGGGCGTGGAGATCCATCTGTCGGTCGAGTCCCGCGCCGCCACGCCCATGCGTTCGCAGCGCCTGCTGGAAGACCGCTTCATGGTCATCATGCGCAAGGACCATCCCGCCGCCGCCTTGCCCTGGGACCTGGACGCCTACCTCGCCCAGCCGCACCTGAAGGTGACCGGCGTGGGCAGCAATGCCATCGACAACGTGCTGGCCCAGTGCGGCCGGGCCCGCCGCGTGATGATGCGGGTGCCGAGCTGGCAGGGCATGCTGCCGGTGATCGCCTCCACCGACCTGGTGGCCGCCATCCCCGGCCGCTGGATGGGCACGCAGCGCTTCGCCGAGCACTGCGTGGCGCGGCCGCTGCCGATCGAGCTGGCGCTGACGCTGGACATCGCCTGGCATCCACGCAACGACGCCGACAGCGGCCACACCTGGTTCCGCGAGCTGATCCGCCAGACGGTCGAGGGCATAGGCGCCTGAAGTCCGCGCTTACACGGAATCCGGGCCTCTTCGCTGCTGCACCGCTGGCACCAATTGCCCATGGGATGGAGGGCGCGCGGCAGCACGTCGGATGTGAGGGCTGGCTAGCATTGATGCGAGCCCACAACCCCAAAGGAGCCGACGTGAAACTGTCAGTGAAAAGCGCTTTGCCCAAAATCGCCGCCGCAGCCTTGATGTTTGCCGGCCATGGCGCCTTCTGTGCCGCCAACCTGGTTGCCAACGGCGATTTCGCCACCGGCGATTTCAGCGGATGGACCCAGTTCGGCAATACCGATTCGACCTTCGTCTCGGGCCTTCTGTCGCAGGCCTGGTTCGGCCCCGCCAATACCGCCGGCGGCATCCACCAGACGCTCGCCACGACGCCGGGCCTCACCTACCACGTCGAATTCCTGCTGGAGAACTCGCAGAACACTCCGGCCAGCAACTCCTACGAGGTCGGCTGGAACGGCGCCACGATTTTCAGTGCCATCGATGCGGCCGTGTTTTCCCAGACGCCGTTTTCGACGGATATCGTCGCCAGTTCCACATCCACCGACCTGCGATTCGGCTTCGTGAATGACGGCGGTTATTACCGTCTGTCCGGCATCTCGGTGGCTGCCGTGCCGGCCGTGCCCGAACCGCGGCACTTGGTGATGCTGCTCGCCGGCCTGGGGCTGATGGCCACGGTCGGCCTGAATCGCCCGCGCCGCCATGCATAGAATCCCCGCTTTCGTCCGAGCGGACAGCGGAGGAGTTTTCCAAACGTGGAGCAGCGATACGCCGCCGTGGCCAAGGCACTCGTCAGCGGCATCGCCGCCGGCACCTATCCGGTCGGCAGCAACCTGCCGGGCGAGACCGAACTGGCCGAGGCCTTCCAGGTCAGCCGCGGCACGGTGCGGGTGGCACTGGACAAGCTGCAGGGCCTGGGCCTCATCTCCCGGCGCAAGCGGGCCGGCACCCGGGTGGAGGCGCGGCATCCGCCGGTGGCCACCTACGAGCCGACGATCTCCTCGGTCGACGAGCTGATCCAGTACTCGGCCCATTCCGCCCGCCTGATCCAGAGCATCCGCAACATCGTCGCCGACCAGGCGCTGGCCGCGCGCCTGGGCTGCGCCCCGGGCACGGCCTGGATGCAGGTCGAGGCCTCGCGCTCCGAGCCCGGCGTGGCCGGCTTCCCCATGGCCTGGTGGACGGTCTATGTGACCAAGGACGACGGCGCGCTGATCCGCAACCGCCTGAAGACCGACCAGCGCCTGATCTCCGACCTGATCCACGAAGCCACCGGCCGGGTGCTGAGCGAGGTGCGCCAGACCGTGCGCGCCATCGGTGTGCCCGAAGGCCTGGCCGCGCAGCTGGGCGTGGCGCCGGATGCCCATGCGCTCGAATTCACCCGCCAGTACTACGACCAGGCGCGCGAGCTGTTCCAGGTGGCGGTGAGTGTGCATCCGGGCGATCGCTCGGCTTATTCCACCGTGCTCAAGCGCCAGTCCGTCAAGAACGACTGAGCTGTTTTACCGACCCCGGGCAAACCCGGGGCTCGGACGTCTTGACCCTGAAATATGTTCGAACATATTATTTGTTCGAACATAAATCATGGGAGACGTATGCAGAGTCTGCAGGACAGGGTGGTGGTCTTGACCGGCGCGGCCGGCGGCATCGGCCGCGGCGTCGCGCTGGGGCTGGCCGCGGCGGGCGCGAAGGTGGTGCTCAACGACATCGGCGTGTCGCTGGCGGGCGAGGGCGGCGACGCGTCGGCCGTCGAAGCGCTGGCCGCCGACATCCGCGCCAGCGGCGGCCAGGCGGTGGCCAACAGGGATTCGGTCGCCGGCGCCGCCAGCGCCGCGCGCATCGTGCAGAACGCGCTCGACCAGTTCGGCCGCATCGACGCGGTGATCAACAACGCGGGCAATCTGCGCGACCGCTTCTTCTTCAACATGAGCGAGGCCGAGTGGCGCGAGGTGATCGACGTGCACCTGCACGGCAGCTTCTTCGTGAGCCGCGCGGCGGCGCCGCATTTCCGCGAGCAGCGCTCGGGTGCCTATGTGCACATGACCAGCACCTCGGGCCTGATCGGCAACTTCGGCCAGGCCAACTATTCGGCGGCCAAGCTGGGGGTGGTGGCGCTGTCGAAGTCGATCGCGCTGGACATGGCGCGCTACGGCGTGCGCTCCAACTGCATCGCGCCCTTCGCCTGGAGCCGCATGACCGATTCGATCCCGGCCAACACCCCCGAGGAACTGGCGCGCGTGGAAAAACTCAAGCGCATGGGCGCCGAGAAGATCGCGCCCATGGCCGTCTTCCTGGCCAGCGATGCGGCCCGCGAGGTCAATGCCCAGATCTTCGGCGTGCGCGCCAACGAGATCTTTCTCTTCAGCCAGCCGCGGCCGGTGCGCTCGGTGCACCGCAGCGAGGGCTGGACCCCCGAATCCATCGCCGAGGTGGCGATGCCCGCCATGCAGCACGAGTTTTACGCGCTGGAGCGCTCGCCCGACGTCGTCAACTGGGACCCGATCTGATGCCTATGCCGACCGACCACACACCGAGCGCCGTGGGCCCCGATGCCCATTACGCGCAATCGCTGGCCGAGGGACGCTGGCAGGTCCAGCGCTGCAACAGCTGCCAGCGCGCCATCTTCTTCCCGCGCACCGCCTGCCCGGCCTGCGGCTCGGCGGACTACGCCTGGTTCGCGCCCAGCGGCCGCGGCGTGGTCCATTCCACCACCGTGATGCGCCGGCCTCCCGCGGCCGGCGGCGACCTGCACCTGTGCCTGGTCGATCTGGAGGAGGGTTTTCGCATGATGAGCCGTGTCGAGGGCGTGGCGCCCGAGAGCGTCGCCATCGGCGACCGGGTGCAGGCGGCGCTCGTCGAGCATGCCGGCGCAGCGCTGGTCGTGTTCCACCCGCAAGGCGGCAGCGTATGAATTCGCAGGACAAGGCATTGCGCGGCGCCGCCGCGATCACCGGCATCGGCATGGCCGGCATGGGCGATGCGAAGGGCTTCAGCGAGATGGAGATCCTGTCGCTGGCCGCGCAACGCGCGGTGGCCGACGCGGGGCTGAAGATGGCCGACATCGACGGCCTGTGCACCTGCAGCGGCTCGGCCACCATGTGGGCGCTGCCGGTGGCCGAATACCTCGGCATCCGGCCAAGTTTCGTGGACAGCACCATGCTCGGCGGCTCCAGCTTCATCGCCCAGCTGCTGCCGGCGGTGCTGGCGCTGATGGCGGGCGAATGCAAGCACGTGCTGGTCTGCTACGGCAGCACCCAGCGCAGCGGCACGGTGGACCGGGCGGCGGTCACGAAGATGCGCCAGGTGCTCGACCCCCAGCCCTACGAGACCCCCTACCAGCCGATGCAGCCGATCAGCGCCTATGCGTTGGCCACCGCCCGCCATATGCACCAGTACGGCACCACCCGCGCCCAGCTCGCCGAAGTGGCGGTGGCGGCCCGCCGCTGGGCGCAGCTCAATCCGCGGGCCTTCAGCCGCGGCGAGCTGAGCATCGAGGACGTGCTCCAGGCCCGCATGGTCTGCGACCCGCTCGGCGTGCGCGACTGCTGCCTGCTCACCGACGGCGCCGGCGCCTTCGTGCTGAGCCTGGCCGAACGCGCCAAGGACGGCCCGCACCGGCCGGCCTACATCCTGGGCAATGCCAGCGAGACCTGGCACCGGCAGATCTCCAGCATGCCGGACCTGACGGTGACCGCGGCCTCGCGCTCCGGCCCCCGGGCGCTGGCGATGGCGGGTGTGTCCATCGCCGACATCGACCTGGCCTGCCTCTACGACGCCTTCACCATCAACGTCATCCTGTTCCTGGAGGACCTGGGCTTCTGCCAGAAGGGCGAGGGCGGCGCCTTCGTGCAGGACGGCGGCATCGCGCCCGGCGGCCGGCTGGCGGTCAACACCAATGGCGGCGGCCTGTCCTTCGGCCATCCCGGCATGTACGGCAGCTTCCTGGTGCTGGAGGCGGTGGAGCAGCTGCGCGGCCATGCCGGCGCGCGCCAGCAGGCGGATGTGCACGTGGCCCTGGTGCACGGCAACGGCTCCACGCTGTCGAGCCAGTCCACCGCCATCCTGTCGACGGAGGCCGCGCTGTGATCAACAAGATCGCCCCCAACCTGCGCGCCGCCGTGGCCGGCATAACCGACGGCGCCTCCGTCATGGTCAGCGGCTTTGGCGACTCGGGCCTGCCCTTCGAGCTGCTGCATGCCCTGGTCGAACAGGGCCCCAGGGACCTCACCATCATCAGCAACAACGCCGGCACCGGCGACCATGCCCTGGCCGCGCTGCTGGCCGCGGGCCGGGTGCGCAAGATGGTGTGCACCTATCCCAAGTCCTCCGGCGCGCATGTCTTCGCCGGCCTCTTCAAGGCCGGCAGGATCGAGCTGGAACTGGTGCCCCAGGGCACGCTGCTGGAGCGCATGCGCGCCGGCGGCGCCGGCCTCGGCCCCTTCTTCACGCCCACCGGCTACGGCACGCCCATCGCCGAGGGCAAGGAGCAGCGGGTCATCGACGGCCGCGGCTTCGTGATGGAGCAGCCGCTGCGCGCCGACTTCGCCCTGGTGCGCGCCTACCAGGCCGACCGCTGGGGCAACCTCACCTACCGGCTGGCCGGCCGCGGCTTCGGCCCGACCATGTGCATGGCCGCCCGCCATGCCATCGCCCAGGTGGACGACGTGCTGCCCCTGGGCGCCATCGCACCGGACGCGGTCGTCACCCCCGGCATCTTCGTGGCCTGCGCGGTACGCAAGGACTCCCATGGCTGAACTCAGGAAACTCTCGCGCCACCGGCTGGCGCAGCTCGTCGCCGCCTCGATCCCCGACGGCAGCTATGTCAACGTGGGCCTGGGCATCCCGACCCTGGTGGCGCGCTACCTGGACCCGGCCAAGGAGGTCATCCTGCACAGCGAGAACGGCATCCTCGGCCTGCGCGGCCTGATCGAAGGCGAGGACGGGGATGTGGACCTGATCAACGCCAGCAAGGAGTTCGTGCAGCTGGTGCCCGGCTCCTCGATCTGCGAGCAGTCCACCTCCTTCGCCATGATGCGCGGCGGCCACCTGGACGCCACCATCCTCGGCGCCTTCCAGGTCGCCCCCAACGGCGACATCGCCAGCTGGTCCACCGGAGACGCGGGCGCCGTGCCCGGCATCGGCGGCGCCATGGACCTGGTGGCCGGCGCCAAGCGCGTCATCGTCACCATGGAGCACACCACCCGCGAGGGCCGCCCCAAGCTGCTGGAGCGCTGCGTCTTCCCGCTCACCGGCTGCGGCGTGGTCACCTCGGTGCACACCGACCTGGTGGCCATCGACGTGGTGCCCGGCACCGGCTTCGTGGTGCGCGGCCTGGCCGAAGGCGTCAGCCGCGAGCAGGTGCAGGCCCTGACCGGCGCGCCGCTGCACTGGGCCGACGAGCTCGCCGTGCTGCGCCACTGATCCATCCCGAAGATTCCCCAAGAAAACCGAGAGACAGAGACCATGCAAAACCACCTTCGCAGAACCCTGCTGGCCGCCGGCCTGGCACTGACGGCCCTGGCCTCCATGGCCGCGGACTACCCCAGCCGGCCGGTCACCATCGTCATTCCCTATCCGCCCGGCGGCACCGCGGATTCGGTGGCCCGGCCGCTCTCGGTGGAGCTGGGCAAGCGCCTGGGCCAGCCGGTCATCCTCGACTACAAGGGCGGCGCAGGCGGCGCCATCGCCACCCAGTTCGTCGCCAAGTCGCAGCCCGACGGCTACACCCTGGTGATGGTGCTGGCGGCGCACGCCATCAACCCCAGCCTCTACAAGACGCTGCCCTACGACTCCACCAAGGATTTCACGCCGGTCTCCATGGTGGCCAAGCTGCCGCTGGTGCTCTACACCAACCCCCAGTTCGGCCCGAAGACGGTGCCCGAGCTGATCGAGTACGCCAGGAAGAACCCCGGCCAGCTCAGCTTCGGCTCGGCCGGCAGCGGCAACACCAGCCACCTGGCCGGCGAGCTGTTCGCCAGCACGGCCGGCGTGAAGATGATGCATGTGCCCTACAAGGGCGGCGGCCCCTCGATCAACGCGGCCGTGGGCGGCGAGATCCCCAGCGTGTTCGCCGGCCCCGACTCCCTGGGCATGGCCCGCGCCGGCCGCCTGCATCCGGTGGCCGTGACCAGCCTGGAACGCTCGCCCCTGATCCCCGACGTGCCCGCCATCGCCGAGACCCTGAAGGGCTTCGAGGTCTACGGCTGGTACGGCATCCTGGCGCCGGCCAACACGCCGGCCGCGGTGGTCAACAAGCTCAATGCCGAGATCAACGCCACGCTCAAGTCGGCCGAGTTCAAGAAGATGGTCGAGCCCCTGGGCTACATCCCCACCGGCTCCACGCCGGCCGAGTTCGGCAGCTATGTGCAGGCCGAGACCAGGCGCTGGGCCGAGGTGATCCGCAAGGCCGACATCAAGCTCGAATAGGCCGCCGCGCGATCAGGCTTATCAGGCGATCAGCCGCAGCGCCGAATCCCAGGCCAGCTGCGCATGCTCCAGCCCTTCCTCGCGGTTGAACTGGTCGGCCGTGCGCTGGCAGACCTCGGGCGAGGGCAGGCTCAGCTTGCGGCCTGAACTCAGGGCCTTCACCTGCGCCTGGCAGGCGCGCTCCAGGAAATAGATGTTGAGGAAGGCCTCGGGAATGCTGCGGCCGCCGGCCAGCAGGCCGTGGTTGCGCAGGATCATCACCTGGTGCTGGCCCAGGCTCGCGACCAGGCGCTCGCGCTCGTCGAGGTCCAGGGCGATGCCCTCGTAGTCGTGATAGGCCAGCCGGCCGTAGAACTTCAGCGCGTGCTGGGTGATGGGCAGCAGGCCTTCTTCCATGCAGGCCACGGCCATGCCGTCGCCGGTATGGGTGTGGATCACGCAGGCCAGGTCGTGGCGGGCCATGTGCACGGCGGAGTGGATGGTGAAGCCGGCGGCGTTGACCGGCTCGGCGGAATCCCGGGCCTCGACCACGCTGCCGGTCGGGTCGATCTTCACCAGGTCCTCGGGCCGCATCTCGTGGAAGAGCACGCCGTAGCGGTTGATCAGGAAATGGTCGGGCGTGCCGGGGATGCGGGCGCTGATGTGGGTATCGATCAGGTCCGTCATGCGGAAATGCGCGACCAGGCGGTAGAGGGCGGCCAGTTCCTGGCGGGTGCGGGCTTCGGCGTCGGCCAGCAGGCCGGGTTCGGTGGGCGTCATGGGAGAGGCAGGGTCAGGGGAAGAAAAAAAGGGCGGTCATGCGTGCTGCTGCAGCCAGCGCACAGTGTCGTCGAAGGCGGTGTTGGCCACCTCGGCGATGGAGACGGCTTCGAGGAAGCTGTGCACCGTGCCGGGATAGACCCTGGCCCACAGGTCCACGCCCGCGGCTTCGAGTTTGGCGACCATGTCGATGCTGTCGTCGTACAGCGGATCGCATTCGGCGATCACCAGGCAGGCCCGCGGCAGGCCGCGCACATCGGCGGCCAGCAGGTTCATGCGCGGGTCGGCGAAGTCCTCCTGGCGGCCCAGGTAGTTGCGGTAGAACCAGACCATCATGTGCAGCGAGAGGCCGTAGTCGCCCGCGCCGTAGCGCACCACGGAGTCGCGGTAGAGGTTGGTGCTGAAGCCGGTGTAGTTGAGCACCATGGCGCGGATCGGCTGGCGGCCCGCATCGCGGAAGTGCAGGGCACAGCCCATGGTGAGGTTGCCGCCGGCCGAGTCGCCGCCGACGAAGAGTTGGGCGGGGTCGAAGCCGATCTCGCCGGCATGCGCGGCCAGCCATTCGATGGCGTCGATGCACTCTTCCAGCGGCTGCGGAAAACGCGCCTCCGGCGCCCGGGTGTAGTCGATGCCGACCACCACGATGCCGGCGCGGTGGGCGTATTCGCGCATCAGCCGGTCGTGGGTGTCCACGCTGAAGAGCACGAAGCCGCCGCCGTGGATGTAGAGCAGGGCGCCGGGCATGCGCTGCCCGGCCGGGTGGTGGATGCGGATGCGCAGCTCGCCGTGGCGGGTGGGGATGTGGCGCTCCACCGTGCGCGCCATCGCCGGGCCGCCGGCGGCCCAGGGCGCCCGCACCTTCTCGGCGATGTCGCGGCCCTCGGCGATGGAGACGGTGTCGCGCCGCGGGTATTGCGATGCGTCCGCCGACATGCGACGCACGAACTCGCGGATCTGCGGGTCCATGGGCGCCGGCAGCGCGCCTTCGGGCCTGGCGGCCAGCTGGGGTTCGACCGGGGAGGTCATCGCGCCCGCGTCCTCAGGCCTTGAAGTACACGGTGTCGAAACTCTCGTGGATGCCGATGGCCGTGGTCACCAGGTTCTGCAGGCGTTTGTCGTAGATGGTGGGGAACTCCATCTCTACCAGCCAGGCGATGGGCACGTCCTCCACGATCAGCTGCTGCATCTTGCTGTAGAGGGCCTGGCGCTTGCTGTCCTCCACCTCCACCGCGGCGGCGTCGGCCAGCTTGTCGACTTCCGGGTTGGAGTAGCCCACCGTGTTGGTGAACATGATCTTGCGGATGTTGGAGCTGACGTAGTTGCGTGTCACGCCGAGCGCCGGGTCGCCGAACTGGTAGAGCCAGAGCAGGTTCAGGTCGTAGTCCCAGTTGGCGATGCGCTGGCTGTAGCTGCCGGTGTCGGTGGACTCCAGCACCACCGTCACGCCGATCTTGGAGAGGCACTGGCGGATGTACTCGCAGGTGCGGGTGACCATCTCGCCGTAGGGCGCCACCGGCAGGCGCACCCGGGCGCGTATGCCCTTGGCGTCGGGCTTCAGGCCCATCTCGTCGAGCAGGGCGTTGGCCTTGGCGATGGAGAAGTCGTACTTCTTCACGTTGGGCTCGTAGAAGCGGGTCTTGGAGTTGACCGGGCCGGTGGCGATCTTGCCGAAGCCGTAGAGGATCTTGTCCTTGATCACGTTGCGGTCGATGGCGTGCATCACCGCCTGGCGGAAACGCTTGTCGTCCAGCGGCGCGGTGCGGTTGTTGATCTCCAGCCACATGATGGGCGCGAAGTATTCGTAGCCCCTGGTGGTCATGGCCAGCTGCGGCAGCTTGCCGATGCGCTGGGCGTCGAACAGCTCCAGGTCGGTCCACTGGGTGAGCTGCACCGTGCCCTTCTCGATGGCCAGGGCGCGCGAGGCGCCGTCGGGCACCACGCGGTAGATGAGGGCGTCGAGGTAGGGCAGGCCGGGCTTGAAGTAGTCCTCGTTCCTCACCAGGTGGATGTGCGAGCCGCGCACCCATTCCTTGAACTTGAAGGGCCCCGAGCCGATCGGGCTCATGTTGTTGGGATTCTTGGTGATGTCGGTGCCGGCGTAGATGTGCTTGGGCATCACCGGCAGGTTGGAGATGTCGAAGGCGCCGATGAAGGGGCCGAAGGGCTCGGCCAGCTTGAAGACCACGGTGTGGGCGTCCGGCGCGGTGATCGACTCGCAGCGGCCGAAGATCGCCTTGGCGCGCGGATGGGTGATCGGCAGGAATTCCTTGACGGTGTAGAGCACGTCGTCCGAGGTCAGCGGCTTGCCGTCGTGCCATTTGGCGGCCGGCTCCAGGTGGAAGGTGTAGGTCTTGCCGTCGGGCGAGATGGTCCAGCTCTTGGCCAGGCTGGGCATGGGCTTGAGGTCGAAGCCGTAGGTCAGCAGGCTCAGGAAGATCTTGCCCGACACCATCTGCGTGGGCGTGAGCTGGCTGATCGCCAGGTTCAGCATCGGCGGCTCGGGCTGCACGATGGAGTTGAGCGTGCCGCCGCGGGTCTGGCCAAAGGCCTTGGTAATGCCGAAAGAAGCTTCGAACAGGCCCAGGGCGCCGGCTGCCACCAGGCTCTTGTTGAACTCACGTTTGTGCATGCTGATCCTCGTGTGGGGAAGGAGCCGCCGCCTGCTGCCGGCGGCCCGCCGTATGGCGAAAATCAGTGTAGGCAGGGGCCTGGCGCGGCACCGGCGGGATCGAGCCGAGTTCTGTTTCGCGCGGGCCAAACTGACTTGGGCGTGCTTCTTGCGTGCCCGCAGGCCCAGCCATGAACCCAGCGAATCCCGCCCGCAGCGTCGTCTTCCAGGACTACCAGGACATCCCGCGCCCGGTCTCGATGATCATCGTGGAGCACGATCCCGAGCCCTCGATGATCGTGCCGCGCCATTCCCATCCGCGCGCCCAGCTGGCCTATGCGGTCAAGGGCATGTTCACCCTGCACACCGAGGCCGGCGCCTGGCTGGTGCCGCCCAACCGCGCGGTGTGGGTGCCGGGCGGCATCGAGCACGAGATGCATGCGCGGGGGCAGGCGGTGTCCAACCGCTCGCTCTACATCCAGCCCGATGCCTCGCCGAACCTGCCGGGCGAATGCTGCGTGATCGAGGTCTCGCCGCTGCTGCGCCAGCTGATCATCGAGGCGATCGACATCCCCCTGCTCTACGACGAGGCCGGCCGCGACGGCCGGGTGATGCGCCTGATCCTGGACGAAATCTGCGCCGCCCCCCAGGTGCCACTGCATGTGCCCATGCCGCGCGACGCCCGCCTGCTGCGCATCTGCAAGGCCCTGCTGGCCGACCCCGGCCGCGAGGGCGACCTGGAGGACTGGGCCCGCTTCGGCGCCCTGGGCCGGCGCACCCTGACCCGGCTCTTCCTGGAACAGACCGGCATGACCTTCACCCTGTGGCGCCAGCAACTGCGCCTGATGGAGGCGCTGCGCCGGCTGTCGCTGGGCACGCCGGTGCACAAGGTGGCCATGGACCTGGGTTACGAGAGCCCGAGTTCCTTCACGGCGATGTTCCGGCGGGTGATGGGCAAGACGCCACGGCATTACCTGGGGCGGGGCGAGGGCGAAGGGGGCTGAGCGGTACTTGTGTGGCGCGATGATGGTGGCTGTCTGTCGATTGGTGCAGCAGCCTGGTTGGGAAGACAGGCCGCGTGAAATGAACACGAGCCGGTGCTGTGGCTTGAAGCGGCCACCATTGCCGGGAAACGATTGATTATTCGGCTTGAACGAAATGGAAGATGCCGGCGCCGACCAGGGAATCTGCAAAAAAAGCTGGCTCGTGGTTCAGGCACTGAGCGGCGCTTCTCAATGGCTGGATATTTTTCTCATATTTTCCATCCCATCGTTCCTGTGGCACGCGCCTCCTGCGGACATTGCTTTGGTCGCTGCGGCGTTTGCCATCCCTAGCCTCGTGCTGGGGCCATTTGTCGGATTTTTGACGGATCGCGGCGACAGCAAGATCATCATGCTGTACGGGGCGACAGCGCGGACGGCGTTGACGATATGCATTGCATTCGCCCCGTCTCTTTATCCGTTCCTGGCGCTGGTGTTTGCAAAGGGGCTTGCCAACACCTTCTACTGGGCGTCCAGTTCGGTCATGACCCGGCGCTTGGTGCCAGCGCATGCACGCACCCGCTATTACGCCAATTTGAGTGCGCTGGACCAGGCTTCGAAAATCGCCGCTCCGCTGTTCGCCGGTGGGCTCACCCAGCTGCTTGCCATGCCCATGGTATTTTTGTTTTCGGGGGCAATCATGGCTGCAGCTACTGGTTTGTTGCCGGCAGTCTTGCTTCGCGATCCGGAAACGTGCAAGGCCTTGGAGGAGGCGGGTTCATCAGAAGCCGATCGGCCAACGCCCGCATTTGGATTGATGACGCGATTGCCGAGGGGGCTTCTTCTCGGCGCACTGGCCAGTGTTGCAGTATCCGCCCTGCTGGCTGTCTATGACCCCCACCTTGCGGCCTATCTGAGTTTTCTGGGATTCAGTGGAGAAACATATTCCTGGATCATGTCGTCAACGGCTCTTGGCGCAGCCACGGCGGCTATATTGGTCCGTCGTGTCGTGATCGGTCGAAATTCCGTCGCGAATTTAATGCGCGGCGGTTTGCTGGTTTATTCATGCGTGCTGGTCGTGACTGCGTTTGTCGTCTCGTATGTGCCGCAGAAATCCATCGAGCCTTTTCTCATGGCGCTCTGGTTTGTGAATGGATTCGGGTACGAATTATTTGCGATCGGAGCAGGCGTGAACCTGCAGAACCTCTGCCCGCGACAGTTGCTGGGGCGGGTCAGCACCTCCATCCGAAGTGCCCAGCTCGCGGCCGTCCTGTCTTTTCCGATCTTTGGTGCCTGGCTGATTGCCGTGTACGGACGAACGGCACCTTTTGTTTTTTCAGCTGGGGCGGCGGTTCTGTTGATGCTGGCGGGCGCCGCGCTGTGGCTTCGACCGGTATCCGGCAAAGTCTAGACGGCGGCGCGAGCGCCTCTCAAACGCTGTGCAACACCGGCCGTGCGGCGGGCGCGAAACTGGAGTCCACCACCGCCGCCAGCCGGTTCACCCCGCACCAGCGCGCCATGAACACCGCCAGCACGGCCGTCGTCTGCATCACGCTTTCGATGGACACCCACTCGTCGATGCCGTGGATGTTCTCGCCGCCCGAAGGGCCGTAGCAGATCGCCGGCGTGTCGCCGTAGAGGTTGAAGAACTTGCAGTCGGTGGTGCCGGTGAAGGCGGTGGGGGTGAGCTGGGTGCCGACCACGTCCAGGTGCGTCTGCGAGATGGCGGTGACGATGGGCGCGTCGTCCGGCACATGGCAGCCGTCGGCCTGGAAGCCTTCGTAGTGCACCCGGTAGGTGAGAGCCGCATGGGCGGGATGCGCCTCGTAGGCGGCGGCCAGCAGGGCTTCCACTTCCTGCTTGATCTGCGCCACCTTGCGGTCGGGATAGAAGCCCAGGCGGATGTCGGCCCGGCAGGCCGAGGGCACGGACGAAGCCCATTCGCCGCCGCTGATCTTGCCCAGGTTGAAGTTGATCGGATGCTGGTGGTGGGCGAAGCTGCGGTAGCGGGCGCTGGGGGCGTTCCATTTGTCTTCGAGCTTCTTGAGTTCGCCGAACAAATAGAGCGCGAAGTCGATCGCGCCCACGCCGGTCTGCGCGATCGAGGCATGCACCGGCTTGCCCAGCACCTCGATGGCCAGCCACAGCACGCCCAGCTGGCAGGTCATCACGCCGTTGGGCGCGATCGGCTCGGGGATGACGGCGGCATCGGCGCGGTAGCCGGCCACCAGGCAGGCCAGGGCGCCGTTGCCGGTGCACTCCTCCTCGATCACCGACTGGAAGTAGACGGGCGAGGCCGGTTCCAGGCCGATGGACTTCAGCGCCTTGTAGGCCATGGTGTAGGCGACGATGCCGGCCTTCATGTCCGAGGCGCCGCGGCCGTAGAGCCGGTCGCCCTCGACGCGGCCGGAGAAGGGGTCGTGCGTCCACAGCACCTTGGCGCCGGTGGGCACCACGTCGATGTGGCCGTTGAAGATCAGCGAGCGGCCCTTGAAGGGGCCGCCCGGCCGGTGGATGCCGACGACGTTGGTACGGCCGTCGTAGGAGACGATGGAGGGCGAATAGCCGGGGTGCTGCTTGAGTTTGTCTTCGTCGATCTGGAAGGCGTCGACCTGCAGGCCCAACGATTCGAAGGTGCGCGCGACGAGCTCCTGCGCGCTCTGCTCCTGGCCGAGCAGGGAAGGGTGGGTGACCAGTTCGCTGAGCAGGGCGACGGTTTCGCTGCGCAGGGCATGGGCGGCGGCGACGATGGCGGCTTCGTCGGCGGTGGCTTCGTGTTGGTTGGCTTGCATGAAGCGATTCTTCCACCGCTGGAGCCTGCCGGTTGTTCGGATCGGGCCGGGGTTCGTCGAAAACGTGCCGGCGCGGGCTAGCGGTCGAAGATCGAGAAGTCGCCGGCCTGGATGGCGGTGCGCATGGTGTCGAAGGCCGCCATGACGCGCTGGTAGGCCCCCGGGGAGGCCCTCAGCATGTTCTCTACGTGCTGGAACCGGCTGTCGTCGCATTCGCCGTGCAGGGCGCATCGCTGGACGACATCGAACTCCTGGGAATCGCATCGGAGACCGGCGCTGCAGGGGAGCAGATAAAGGGCCATGCCAATGTCGGTGTCGGCATTGAGATCGTAGAAATTGCCAGCCAGATTGAATCCATTCTTGCCATCTTTCTTCCCCAATGCGAGGCGCAAACCGAGTTCTTCCCACAGGAGTGGATCTCCGGTCTTGAGGATGTCGGCCGCGGCATGATTCAAGTCGGCAGATTGAGCTGGGTTGCCGAGATAGCCGGTGAATGCCGTTTGATAATGACGCCCGGCTTTTATAAGTGGATCACGGATTTGCCCCTCACGGTACAATTCGTCCGCGCGGATATTGGATGTTTCGCTGGGTAGCAAGTCCGAACAACGAGTGCGGAGCTGGTCCAGCGATTTTGATCTCTGGAGAAATTTAGAGGGATCTTCCTCAGGCGAATAGCTTGTTGCCGTGTTGGCAAAAATGTCGGTTGCCAGTCGCAGGCTTTCACACTCGCGCATGACCTTGGTGGCATATTGAAAGCCACCTTGTTCAGGATGCTGAAGAGCGAACATCAGGAAGGGTCTCATGTTTCCGCCAGAATTGTAGCTCTGGAGTAATTCTGCTGAGATGGGTATGGTCGCAGGCGTGCCAATCGCGGAATTGGCCGGCATTTGACTGAGTTTTTGTGATTGCTCGGTGTGTAAGTTATTTTCCCTGCCGACTACGGAGGTGGTCGCGTGCTCGGCAGGTGCCTCGGATCGCGGCTTCAGCAGCATGAAAAGTGCTGCCAGCACAACACCAACGGCAAAACTCGAAATGAGTCGCCGAGTCCATTTTGTTTGCGTGGATTTTGTCATGGCGACGATTGGGGTTACGTTGTGCATACCGGCTCCCGCGGATTGTGCTTGAGCGAGTCGGGCAAAGGCTTGTCGAGCAACTTGATGGTGGAGAATGCATAGTTTGGCACGACGGCCCAGGATTCGGTCCAGCCATCGCTGTAGGTGACTTTAAAACCCTTGTAAATTTGACCGTCGAGCAGAAAATTGAGCCCATTGACCGCGGCGCCATACTGCGTAATCAGTTTCTGCGCCAGAATCACGTTGAACACCTCTTGCGCCGTCAACCATCTCGAGAGAATGTCTGAATTGTGCGTGACATGCTTCGCCTGCGGACTGACGGGCGCTATGCAAACATGGGACATATCCCACGCCCGTTGTTTGGAGGCCATCATGGCGGCGCCGGCGCCGATACCACCTACGGAGCCGCCGCCCGAAAGTGCCTCGGATGTGTATTCAGGTGAATACCAGGATGAACTTCCAAAGTTGACGGTATTTCCTGTTACCGTCACTGTAGGTAGGACTGCGTATTCCGTTGCCAATGAGTTGCCTGCGTGAAACGTCGATACGATCAGAAGTTTTTGACAAAAGAGTGCTTTCTGTCTCCATCCCATATGGGCCTCCATCCAGCTTCGAATTCGGCGGATTGTTGGCGGGCAACATGCGGTGGTCAATTATGTAATTGAGATGAATTAATCGAAGAAGAAGATTGGCTGCTCATTCTGAAGCTTGATCTTGATGAATACTTGGCTTGATTTTTGGGGCTATTTTGTTTATGCACGATGGTTGCCGGCCAAGGCGATGTGCGAAAATCGACTGCTGCGTTTGATTCCATTCCCATGCTTAGCTTTCCCGAACTCGTCCTGTTCTGCCTGGCCGCCCTGGTCCTGGTGCTGACGCCGGGCCCCAACATGATTTATTGCGTGTCGCGCACCTTGTGCCAGGGGCGGCGTGCGGGTCTGGTGTCGCTGGCCGGGGTGCTGGTGGGTTTCGTGTTCCACCTGGTGGCCGCCGCGCTGGGCTTGACGGCCCTGCTGGCGGCGGTGCCCTTTGCGTTCGACGCGGTGCGTTATGCCGGCGCGGCCTATCTGCTGTGGATGGCCTGGCAGGCGGCGCGGCCGGGCGGCGCGGCGCCCTTCGCGGCGCGCAGCCTGCCGCACGATTCCACCGGCCGGCTGTTCCGCATGGGGCTGGTGACCAATGTGCTCAACCCGAAGGTGGCGATGTTCTATCTGTCCTTCTTCCCACAGTTCCTGCATCCCGAGCGCGGTTCGGTGCTGCTGCAAAGCCTGGTGCTGGGGGTGGTGCAGATTGCGGTGAGCGGTGCGGTCAACTGCACGCTGGTGATGTTCGCGGACAGGATCACCGGCTTTCTGTCGCGCAGCGTCGGCTGGATGCGGGCCCAGCGATATGTGATGGCGAGTGTGCTGGGGCTGCTGGCGCTGCGCATCGCGGCGGACGGGCGCAAGGCCGGCTGAAGAGGCCTCAGGGGCCGGCCGCGCCGCTCTTGCGCGGGACGAGCAGGGCCAGCAGGTCGGCCAGTTCGACCGGCTTGACCAGATGGGCATCGAAGCCGGCGGCGGCGGCGGCTTCGCGGTCCTGGCCCTGGCCCCAGCCGGAGGCGGCGATCAGCTGCATTTCGCGGCCCCAGGGCAGCGCGCGCAGGCGCCGGGCCACTTCGTAGCCGGTGAGGTCGGGCATGTCCAGGTCCAGCACCGCGACCTGGGGCCGCACGGCTTCGGCCACGCCGAGGGCATCGAGTCCGCCCGCGGCGGTATGCACCTCGAAGCCCTGGATCTCCAGCAGCTTGGAGATGCTCCAGGCCGCGTCGGCGTTGTCGTCGGCCACCAGCAGGCGCCGCACCTGCGGCGTCGGGCCCGAAAGCAGCGAGGGGGCCGGCAGCCGGGCGGGCGCGGCCACGGCGGCGGCTTGCGGGGCGGCCATCGGCAGCCGCACCACGAAACGGCTGCCGCGGCCGGCGCCCTCGCTGCTGCCCACGACCTGGCCGCCGTGCAGTTCGACCAGGCGGCGCACCAGCGCCAGGCCGATGCCCAGTCCGCCGGTGGAGCGGTGGCCGTCGGCCGCGCCTTGCAGGAACATCTCGAACATCGATTCGACTTCGGCCGGCGCCATGCCGATGCCGTTGTCCTGCACCTCGATCACTGCGGTGCGGCCCTCGGCCTGCGCATGCAGGCTGATGTGGCCGCCTTCTGGGGTGTAGCGGGCCGCGTTGGCCAGCAGGTTCGTCAGGATCTGGCTGAGCCGCAGCGGGTCGGCATGCAGCAGCACCGGGGTGGATGGCAGCTGCAGTTCCAGGGTGTGCTGGGCTTCCTCGAATGCCGGGCGCACGGCGTCCACCGCACGCTGCACGGCTTCGGCCAGATCGACGGTGCGGCGCTGCAGCACCAGCCGGCCCACGCGCAGGCGGGAGATGTCGAGCAGTTCGTCGAGCAGGCCCTTCATCACATTGGCCTGCCGGTGCACCACCTGGGCGGCGTGTTCGCGGTCCTTGAGCTGCAGGCGGGGGGTGAGCAGGGCCTGGGCGGAGCTGTGCACCGAGGCCAGGGGGTTGCGCAGCTCGTGCGAGAGCACGGCCAGGAAGCGGTCCTTGGCGACATCGGCGGCCTCCAGGGCGGCGCGCGAGGCTTCCTTCTCGTGCAGGGCGGCTTCGAGGTCGGCCCGGCCGCGTTCCAGGGCGGCCTGGGTTTCGCGGGCGCTGCTCTGGTCGCGCAGGATCTTGACGAAGCCGACCACCGCGCCGGCGTGGTCGCGCATGGTCATGAGGGCGCCGCCGCCCCAGAAGACGCTGCCGTCCTTGCGCATGTGCAGGCGCTCGTAGCGGGCCGTGCCTTCGCGGGCGGCCAGGGCCTGTTCCTGGGCGGGCAGGGCGGCCTCGCGGTCGGCGGGGGTGAATAGCATGTCGGCCTGGCGGCCCATGGCCTCGGACTCGTCATAGCCCAGCAGCCGCTCGGCGCCGACGTTCCAGCTGGTGATGCGGCGCGTGGCGTCGAGCGTGAAGATGGCGTATTCGACCGCGTTCTCGATGATCAGGCGCAGGCCTTCCTCGCTGCGGCGCAGCGCGTCCTCGGCCCATTTGCGTTCGGTGATGTCGGTGCAGACCAGCAGCACGGCGGCGCCGGCGTCGCTGCTGTTCATGAACAGGCTCATGCTCAGGAACATCCACAGCGTGCTGCCGTCCTGGCGCAGCATGCGCGCTTCCACTTCGAAGGCCTGGCGCTCGCGCACCAGGCGCACGAAGAGGCTCTGCACCCTGGGGCGGTCGTCCGGGTGGATGGCGGCGATCACGGGGCGGCCGAGCAGCTCGGCCTCGGCGTGGCGCAGCGTCCGGCGCAGGGCGGCGTTGCAGAAGAAGATGCGGCCGTCGAGGCCGGCCTGCAGCACGCCGACGGCGGCCTGGTTGACCACGGCGGTGAAGCGCGCATCCGACAGCCGCAGGGCTTCGCGGGCGTTCTTGTGCTCGGTGATGTCGATGAAGGCCAGCACCACGCCGGCGATGCGGTCGTCCTGGGTGCGGTAGGGCAGCAGGCGCACCAGGTTCCAGCCGCCGCTGGCGGTGCCCACCTCGCGCTCGAGCGGCGCCAGGTTTTCGAGCACGCGGCGCGCATCGGTGCTGAGGCCGGGGTAGTCGAGTTCGGTCTTCAGGTCCGATAAGGGCCGGCCGAGGTCGGCTGGGATCAGGCTGAACAGGCGCACCGCCGAGGGCGTGAAGCGGGTGATGCGCAGCTCGCGGTCGAGGAACACCGTGGCGATGGCGGTGGCGTCCATCAGGTTGTGCATGTCGCTGTTGGCCTGGCCGAGTTCATCGACCTTGCTCTTGAGCTCGGAATTGACGGTGTGGAGTTCCTCGTTGATGGACTGCAGCTCCTGGCGGCTGGTCTCCAGCTCCTCGGTGGCCGAGCGCAGTTCCTCGTTCATGGACTGCAGTTCCTCGTTGCTGGCCTTGAGTTCCTCGGTGGAGGCCTCGTACTGCTCGACGGTGTCGCGCAGCTGGGATTTCAGGCGTTCCAGCTCGGTTTCGACATGACTCGGCAGGGGCTCCTCGTGCGGCTGCAGGTCTTCGTCGGCGGCGGGCTGCAGCTGGGTGTCCGGGGATCGTTCCGCGCGGAAGGCGACGAGCCGGTGGCCCGGCGCCACATGGCCCGCGGGGCTGACCGAGATGTGCAGGGTGACCGGCCCTTCGGGCAGCTGCACCGTCTTCGGCGCGAGGTGGACCGGGGCGTCGTTCTGCGCCGCCTTGTGGATGGCGGCGCGCAGCCGGCCGCGCAGGTCGGCATGCACCGCCCGCAGCAGGTTGCGGCTGGGCTCGCCGCCCGGGAACTGCAGGAAGCGGCCGGCGGTGGCCGAGAGGTGCACGATCTCGTGCTGTGTATCGATCAGCACGGTGGGCGGCGCCACCGCCTCCAGCATGCGGTAGTGCAGCTCGGCCCAGCTGAGCTGGCGGCTGCCGCCGTGGGGCAGCGGGATCGGCGCGATCGGCGCGGCCAGGCGGCGCGAGGCGCCCTGCAGCGCCGGCGCCGGGCCGGCGCGCGCGGCGCTGGCCGGGGCGTGCGCGCCGGGGGCTTTCGAGGGCAGGGCGCGGCGCTGGTAGATGCGGCACTGCGGATCGAGCCCATCGAAATGCCGGCTGCCCTGGCCCACCGACTCCGATGCGCCCAGGAACAGCAGGCCGCCCGCCTGCAGCGCGAAGCCGAAGGTGTCGAGCACCTTCTGCTGCACCGGCCGCTGCAGGTAGACCAGCAGGTTGCGGCAGGTGACGAGGTCGAGCCGGGAGAACGGCGAGTCGCTCAGCACGTCGTGGGCGGCGAACAGCACCATCTCGCGCAATTCGCGGCGCACGCGGTAGGCGCCGTGCTCGCGGGTGAAGAACTGCTGCAGCCGGGCCGGACCGACATCGGCCTCGATCGCGCTCGGGTAGCGGCCCTCGCGCGCCAGGTGCAGGGCGTCGTGGTCGAGGTCGGTGGCGAAGACCTGGATGGCCGGCGGCGCCTCCAGGGTGCGGGCATATTCGGTCAGCAGCATGGCGACGCTGTAGGCCTCCTCGCCGCTGGCGCAGGCGGCGACCCAGACGCGCACCGCGTCCGAAGGGCGCTTGCCTTCGAACAGCGCCGGCAGCCGCGCCTGCAGGGCCGCGAAGCATTCGGCGTCGCGAAAGAAGTTGGTGCCGGAGATCAGCAGATCCTGCAGCAGGGCGGCGGATTCGCCGGGCAGGGTGCGCAGGCAGTCCAGGTAGGCGGGCAGGTCCGGCACGTTGTTGACCTGCATGCGCCGCGCGATGCGGCGCAGCACGGTGGCGCGCTTGTAGCACAGCAGGTCGCGGCCGGTGCGCACGCGCAGAAAGGCCAGCACGTCGCGCAATGAGTCCTCGCCCAGGTCCGCCGCCAGCGGGGCCTGCCGTGCCTGCAGCTGCGGTGCCTGCTCCGGCGCACGGGCGTGGTGCTGCAGGATGCGCGCGCCGATCTGCTCGACCGGCAAGACCCAGTCGGCCATGCCGGTGGCGATCGCCGAGCGCGGCATGCGGTCGAATTCGGCCTGCTCCGGATCCTGCACGATGGCCAGGCCGCCGCCGTCCCGGATGGCCCGGATGCCGACGGCGCCGTCGCGGTCGGCGCCCGACAGGATCACCGCCACCGCCCGCGGCCCGTGAGAGGCGGCCAGGCAGCGCAGGAAAACATCGACCGCATGGTGGCGGTGGCGCTCGCGCGGCAGCTCGCTCAGCCGCAGCATGCCGCCCTCGCTGCCCAGGCCCTTGCCGGGCGGGATCACGTAGACGGTGTCGGGCTCCATCTCGCAGGCCTGCTGCACCTGCAGTACCGGCATCGGCGTGTGCGCCTGCAGCAGTTCGGCGAGCGTGCTCTCGTGCCGGGCCGAGAGGTGCAGCACCACCACATAGGCCAGGCCGGTGCCGCCGGGCGGCAGCGATGCCAGGAAGCTGCGCAGGGCCTTGATCGAGCCGGCCGAGCCGCCGAGCGCGACGACCGGCAGGAGGGGCAGGAGCGGCAAGCCCTGGCGGGACGCCGTGTCGTCCATGCCGCCGGGTTCCTGCCTCTGTGGTCCGCTCACTGCTTCGTCCATGCCAGCTCCTGAGGAACTGGACATTATCCGAGTGAGTCGTGACACTCTGGCCCACCATACATTTTTTCGCGCAGCCGGCCGCAGGGTGCGGAATGCAACGGCACACTAGCGCGCCATGGAGATTCCCATCACCTCGATCGCCGTCTGCCTGCCGGCCGGCTTTGTCCATTCGCTGCGCACCCCGCTGGGCGCACTGACTTCCGCGCTGGAAGTCGCGCAGATGCCGGTAGACGAAGAGATGCGCAACAGCGCGCAGGCGATCGCACGGCGCCAGGCGCTGCGCCTGGGCGATCTGGTGTCGGAGCTGGAAGCCTATTGCCACCTGCAGCGCATGGTGGAGGAGGGCGATGAGCCGACCTTGCTGCCGGCCGACCTGGCGCCCCTGGTCATGCAGCTGTGGGCACGCGCCGCCTCGGCGGTGGAGCGCGCCGCCGAGCAGCCGGAGCTGCCGGCCGGGCTGCTGGTGCTGGTGCAGCCGGAGTTGCTGCGGCCGGCGCTGTCGGTGCTGGTCCACCATGCGGTGGTGCATGGCCTGCAGCTGGAAGGCGAGGCCTGCGGCGACTGGGTCGAACTGCGCGCCGGCTTCCCTGACACCGCCCCAGCCTTCGAGGCCGGCGACGAGCCCTTCGACGGCGGCCCCCTCGAACTCGCGCGCCGCACCGCCCTGCTGTGCGGCGGCACGCTGCAGGTGCAGCGCGGCGCCGATCGCGCCCTGCCTTTCTGCCTGCGGCTGCAGGCCGCCTCCCTATTCATGCAAAACGCGGAAGGACTCTGGTGATGGCCCATGCCCTGGTGGTCGAAGACGATGCGGACTCCGCGATGATGATGGCGGCCATGGTCGCGCGCAGCGGTTTCACCGCCAGCACAGCTTCCAGCCTTGACGAGGCGCGGCGCATGCTGGCCCAGCGCAGGCCCGACATCGTGCTGCTCGACCTGCAGCTGCCCGACGGCAGCGGCATGGCGCTGCTGGACGATGCCGAGCTGCTGGCCAGCGCGCCGGTGGTGATGGTGACCGGCCACGGCAGCCTGTCGAGCTCGGTGGATGCGATGCGCCGCGGCGCGGCCGACTACCTGGTCAAGCCGGTCGATCGCACCCGCCTGCAGGAGGTGCTGAGCCGCTGCGCCCTGCCGTCGGCCAGCGCGGGCGCTGCAAGGGCGGATCTGCCCCAGCAGCCCGGCCCGGCAGCCCGGCCGGAACGCCTGATCGGCAGCTCGCCCGCCATGGTCGAGGTGCGCCGGCAGATCGCCCAGGTGGCCCCCACCCAGGCACCGGTGCTGCTCAGCGGCGAGAGCGGCACCGGCAAGGAGCTGGCGGCGCTGGCCCTGCATGCCGGCAGCCGCCGCGCCGCCGCGCCTTTCCTGGCCGTCAATTGCGGAGCCTTGCCGGTGCAGCTGGCCGAGAGCGCCCTGTTCGGCCACGAACGCGGCAGCTTCACCGGCGCCGAGCGCCAGCACCAGGGCCTGTTCGAGCAGGCCCATGGCGGCACGCTGTTCCTGGACGAGGTCACCGAGTTGCCGCTCGGCCTGCAGGTCAAGCTGATGCGGGTGCTGGAGGACGGCAGCTTCATGCGCTTGGGATCCAACCGCACCCGCCAGACCGATGTACGCATCGTCGCCGCCAGCAACCGCGATCCGCGGGTGGCCGTGGGCGAGGGACGCCTGCTGGCCGACCTGTACTGGCGCCTGGGGGTCTTCGAGATCCAACTGCCGCCGCTGCGCGAGCGGCGCGAGGACATCCCCGCCATCGCCCAGCAGCTGCTGGCCCAGATCGCGCAGCGCGAAGGCCGCGAGAAACGCCTGGCGCCGCAGACGATCGCCGCCCTGAGCCAGCGTGCCTGGCCGGGCAATGTGCGCGAGCTGCGCAACGTGCTGTACCGGGCGTGGATCAGCAGCCCGGGCGATGTCGTCGTGCCCGGCAGCCTGCCGGCCGTCAGGCCTTGGCCGAACGAGAAGACCGCCACCGACAAACTCATCTCCCCGGGCCTGAGCCTGGCCGAGGCCGAGCGGCTGCTGGTGCTGGCCACCTGGGAACACTGCCACCACAACCGCGAGCAGACCGCATCGGTGCTGGGCATCAGCGCCAAGTCGCTCTACAACCGGCTGCGCGCGTACAAGGCCTGAGCCGCGACGCCGCGCCGGTGGCGTCAAAAACCGCTGCAAAGTCCCGCAATTGCCGCAATTCGCCGGTGAAATCGGCGGCTTCGCCGAGGCCGTCCCTCTGTAGCCCGGCAGGAATGCTTATTGCGCTGCTCATGGTTGCGCGCCCGCCATCCGGGAGTACCGTTTTTCCGGCGGAAGCAGGGCGCCGGAGACCCTGGCATGCGTTTCAAGCTACTTTGCATCGGCCCCTCGCGCATCCGCGTGGTGGAGCGCATGGCGGACACGGAAAACCAATTCTGTCCGGACGCCCTGCGAGATGTGCTGCAGGAGGCCCTGCAGACGCGCCGCAGCGCCGCCTTGCAGGCGCCCTGGCAGGGCCTGCAGACCACCGCGGCCGAACACCAGGGCGCTCTCTCGGTCCGCATGTCAGATGCCGACGCCCACCCCATCCTCACTCTGGGCGTGGCCTCGCACAAGGCGCACGGCCGGCCGCTGTGGCGGGTGCTCACCGCCTTGATGCCCGAAGAGTGCCTGGTCAACAACCCCGAGCCGCCCAGCCGCCGCTGGTGTGCTTGGGTCTGGCACGGCGACGAGGAAGCCACAATGCCGCCCGAACGCCAGCAACTGATGCAGGCCTTCGTGCTGGGCGTGGCGCGAGCCTGGATGGAAAAGCGGTCCGCCAGCCGCGCGCTGCCGCGGGACACCGACGTGCCGCTTTTTCCCGAAGCCGGCTCACCGGCGGTAGAAGCCTGAACGTTGTCGAGGCTGCCGCGCACCGCAAGGGCGGGGAGCGGCGGTCAGGCGTTCAGACCGCGGTGCCGAGCGCCAGATGGGTCAGGGCGATGACACGCTGCCCCTTCACCCGGATCGCATCGCCCCAGGCAGTGACCTGGCAGCCCGGCTGAAGCCAAGGCGCGAAGTCGGTATTTTCCTTGGGCGGCAGGCGCAGGATGTCGCCGTTATCGAGCAGTGCGCCGCAGAGCTCTCCACGAGGCGCGAAAAGGCTCAGTTCGACCGTGCCGCTAACCTCCACCGGCTTGGCTGGCGGCGGGGCAGGGTGCTGCGGCGGATGCGTGGGCCCTTCATCGGTCACGCTGCCCTTCGGCCCGGACACACTCACCGCCGCCAATACTGGCGCGCCACGCGGACGTACGCCCCGCATCACCACCTCGTCGCCGGGCTTGATCTTGCGCTGCAACGCCTGCGACAGATGGGGTGGCAGATGCACTTGCATCTGGTCCTTGAGCAGCAGGCCGTCGGCTTCGCCACGTTCGTTGAAGAGCAGGCGGTCCACGGTGCCATGGACGGCGGGGAGGGAGTCGGGGTCTATCCAATGCATTGCGCAGGTCTCGAAAATGGGTAAGCCCCGACCTTCAAACATCGCCGCGATGTTGCGAGTCAGCGCGGACCTTGCAGAGCGGTCCGACAAAGTGCGGGTGGAAGGCTCCGCTCCACGCAGAGCGTTCAAACAAAAAAGCCCGGCAGCGCCGGGCAATGAATGGAGCGACGAAAGCGACAGTGTTTCCGTCTTCTGCTCCTTGTCCGCATCAGGCGGAAGCGTTTTCTTCCAACTTTTTGGATGCCTTCTTGCGCTTGGCAACAAAACCCATGACACCCAGCCCAGCAAGCAGCATGGCATACGTTTCAGGCTCCGGAACAGGAGCGAGCTGCACGATGCTGGTGTAGCGGGAATCGCCGATGCTGGTGCCATTGACCGCCAGCGTGTACGTGGCCGCCGGGCTCAATGCAAAGCTTTTATTTGCAACCGTGTCCACCACGATGCCATTGCCCAGGTCCATGTTGACGGGGCTCGCACTGAACACGATGGGTGTGAGGCCAGACAGGCTTGCCGTCGTCGTGTAAGTGCCGAGGTACAAGGCCAGCGAACTAAGCGAGACGCCATAGCTGCTGAAAGTAGATGCGGTCGATACCAGGATCGAACCAGCGTTCGGGCCGACCGTGAAATTGAACAGGTCCGCAAAACTTCCATCGGTGGTGTTGGTGCCCTTGGTGGTGGTGGTGGTCACCAGGCCCAAGTCGGTAACGGTGGTCGTCGCAGCGGCGTGCGCGCTCATCATTCCGCCCAGGGCGAGAGCTATTGCGATGGCAGAGGATTTGAACATGGCTGATTCCGGTAAGAGTTGGTGAGAAGAGAAGGCAGACGTACTGTCACAAAGCCGTGAGATGGTCTCAATAGTCCATCTGGATCAATGCAGGCAGGTCAATAGTTTTTCTTGCGAGTCCGACCCCATTTGGCTGACGCAAGCCATGCATCCAGTCCTACAAGGTCCGGCGTTTGCTCCAAAAAACGGGCAGAAGTCGTCATTGAATGGCTTCGCTCGGCCAGGAAGCTGTGGCCCGATCCGACATCCAGAGCGGCCGGGCACACCGCGCTGACGCTTTGGCTCCGCTCTCCTCCTACGCCAGCGCGATCCAAAGTCTGCGAGCCTCTTTGCCAGGCCCGAAAGGGGCCGTATTGGAGAACCCTCACATGAAGACTTTTCGCCTCGCCCTCATCCCCGCACTTGCAATCGGCCTCGCAGGCATGGCCCACGCAGACGGTGCTTTCAACCTCACCGACAAGAAGTTGGCCACAGACATCGCAAACGGTGGTGTGTATGAAGTCCAGGCAGCCCAGGTAGCCGCCAAGCGGGCGCAAAAAGGCAGCGTCAGGTCCTATGCGGAAATGCTGGTCAACGACCACAAAAAGGCCAACGCCGAGTTTGAAAAGCTCGCGGCCAGCAAGTCCATGGATCTGCCGCGGGAATTGCCGCATGAGCAGCGCGGACGCGTCCAGGGCCTGGAGCGTCACGATGCTGCAGGCTTCGACCAGGACTTCCTGCAAAAAGTCGGGCTCGATGACCATGCCAAGGACATCGAGCTGTTCGAGAAGACCGCCGAAACGGCTACCGATCCGGAGTTGAAGGCATTCGCAAAGACAACGCTGCCGACGCTCAAGCACCACCGGGCCGAGGCTGAGAAGCTGATGGCAACCGTGAAGAAGTAATAACGTGAGTTGAACGCTGCTCGCCCTGCGTGAGCGGCCTTTTGCTGCGGGCGAATTTCCTACACCTGCCCATCAATCGGCGGCGCATTCTTGGAACATGAACAAACTCAACGCACTCAACCCCGGGGCTTCTTCCACTGCGCAAGCCATTCGCAACGCTGAAGCCGGCCGCAGCACCACTGGTGAACCCGATGGCTCGCAGGCCTACGAAAACTCCACGCCCGGCACCATCGGCAACGTGCCTGGCGAACATAAGACACCACCGGGGGCGCGCGTCACCGCTTCGATGATGGGGACGTCCAAAACAAAGGAAGAGGCGGGTGTGCCGCAGGTCAAGAAGCCTGACGCAGACAAGCCGACATGAGACCACCACTGCCGCTTGGCAAAAAGCTTGGCTTGGCAAGCGTCTTTCTGTGGTTCTTCATCGGCGGAATCGCTCACTTCATGTTCGCGGATGCCGAGGCGCGCATCGTGCCCGAGTGGATTCCATGGCCGGAAACCGTGGTCTTCGTGAGCGGCATCTTGGAACTGCTGGGTGCTGCAGGCCTTCTATTTTGCCGCACCCGAAGCGCGGCTGGCTGGGGTCTGATCCTGCTGACGGTAGCAGTGACGCCAGCGAACATCTTCATGCTTCAACATGCAGCGGATTTTCCGAACGTGCCGCTTTGGGCCTTGGTGGCGCGCTTGCCGCTGCAGGTCGGTTTGGCGTGGCTGATCTATTGGAGTGCCGCGCAATCTCGGCGTCGTCGTAGCGGAGCGGCCGCGTAGAGCGTTGCTGGGCCACGTGCATCTGAATGAGCCAATGTGCTCGCGCTAAGAAGCCGCGCCCAAGCAACTCCCCACCACGGCCTCCTCGCGCGCTTCCAGGCGCTCCGCCCAAAGAAAAAGCCCCGGTGCTTGTGGCACAAGGGCTTTTTGGCATGTTCGCGGATGAGTACGAACAACAAGTTGGCGGAGCAGGCGGGATTCGAACCCGCGGAGGGTTTTACCCCTCACACGCTTTCCAGGCGTGCGACTTAAACCGCTCATCCACCGCTCCGAGCCCACGATTCTAGCATGCGATTTTCGCGTTTCCGGACGGCAATTCAGCCCTTTTTGACGGTGCTCACCAATTCCATCGCCGATGCGATCAGCCCGGACACCTCACCCATGCCATGCGGCACCACCAGGGTGGTGCGCGATTGCGCCGCCACCTGCGCGAAGGCATCCACCGCGCGCTCGGCCACCTTCAGCTGCACCGCCTGCTCGCCGCCGGGCTGGCGGATGGCGGCGGCAATGCGTTCGATGGCCTGCGCCGTCGCCTCGGCCACGGCGGTGATCGAGCCGGCCTCGCCCTGGGCCTTGTTGATGATCGATTGCTTCTCGCCCTCCGAGCGGGCGATGTAGGCCTCGCGCTCGCCGGTGGCGATGTTGATCTGCTCCTGGCGCCGGCCCTCCGAAGCCGCGATCAGCGCGCGCTTCTCCCGCTCGGCGGTGATCTGCGACTGCATGGCCAGCAGGATCTCCTTGGGCGGCGTCAGGTCCTTGATCTCGTAGCGCAGCACCTTCACGCCCCAGTTCAGCGCTGCCTCGTCGATGGCCGCCACCACCTGGGCGTTGATGATGTCGCGCTCCTCGAAGGTCTTGTCCAGCTCCAGCTTGCCGATCACGCTGCGCAGCGAGGTCTGCGCCAGCTGGGTCACCGCCATCAGGTAGTTGGACGAGCCATAGCTCGCCCGCATCGGATCGGTCACCTGCAGGTAGAGGATGCCGTCCACCTGCAGCTGGGTGTTGTCCCTGGTGATGCAGATCTGGCTGGGCACATCCATCGGGATCTCCTTCAGGCTGTGCTTGTAGGCGATCTTGTCGATGAAGGGCAGGATGAAGTTCAGGCCCGGCGTCATGGTGTCGAGGTACTTGCCCAGGCGCTCGCGCACCCAGGCGTTCTGCTGCGGCACGATGCGGATCGACTGGCTGACGAACACGGCCGCGAGGACCAGGAGGACGATGGCGATTTCCATACGGATATCTTTCTTGCGTGTGGAAGAGGGGAGGGGGAAGACTTCAGCCGGCGGCGGCCGGGCTGACGACGAAGCTGCTGCCGACCACGGCGACGATGCGCCAGCTGCCGGGCGCATGCGGTGCGGCCGCGCCGTCTTCGGCCACGACGGTCCAGCGGGCGCCGCGGTGCATCACCGAGGCGGTGCCCTCGGCCGACCATGCCTCCACATGCACCGTCTGGCCGATGTCCAGGTTGAGGTCGGGACTGGCCTGCGCCGCCAGCGCCGCGCGCCGCTGCGGCGCCCGGATGCGCCACCACAGCAGCACCAGCACCGCACCGACCGCGGCCGCGACCACTGTTTGTGCCGTGACACTCAGGCCGGCGTAGCTGGCCAGCGCCGCCGCCACGAAACCCGCGCCGATCAGCAGCAGATAGACCGTGCCCGTCAGCAGCTCCGAGATGATCGCCAGCGCCGCCAGCAACCACCAGAAGGTCGAAAAAGCCATGATGTGTATTGCCTCCTTGTCGGCCGGCATGCCGGCCGCGAACGGACCATTCTGGGGGTAAAGCGCGCCTTGTCACCAGGGTGCCTCCGCGATTACTTACACTCGCGCGTCTTTTCGTCGATTGGCCGGCGCCAGCCCGTCCTTTTACCGTCCCCACCGCCCCGACTTTCCGGAGCCGCCCCATGAAATTCCGCTTCCCCATCGTCATCATCGACGAGGACTTCCGCTCTGAAAATACCTCGGGCCTGGGTATCCGGGCCCTGGCGCAGGCCATCGAGACCGAGGGCTTCGAAGTGCTGGGCGCCACCAGCTACGGCGACCTGTCGCAGTTCGCCCAGCAGCAAAGCCGCGCCAGCGCCTTCATCCTGTCGATCGACGACGAGGAGTTCACCCCCGGCCCCGACCTCGATCCCGCCGTGCTCAACCTGCGCACCTTCATCGCCGAGGTGCGACGCAAGAACTCCGAGGTGCCGATCTACATCTACGGCGAAACCAAGACCTCGCGCCACATCCCCAACGACATCCTGCGCGAGCTGCACGGCTTCATCCACATGTTCGAGGACACGCCGGAGTTCGTGGCCCGCCACATCATCCGCGAGGCCAAGAGCTACCTCGAAGGCGTGCAGCCGCCGTTCTTCAAGGCCCTGCTCGATTACGCCGAAGACGGCTCCTACAGCTGGCACTGCCCGGGCCACTCCGGCGGCGTGGCCTTCCTGAAGAGCCCGGTCGGCCAGATGTTCCACCAGTTCTTCGGCGAGAACATGCTGCGCGCCGACGTCTGCAACGCGGTGGAAGAACTCGGCCAGCTGCTCGACCACACCGGCCCGGTGGCCGAGAGCGAACGCAACGCCGCGCGCATCTTCAATGCCGACCACTGCTTCTTCGTCACCAACGGCACCAGCACCAGCAACAAGATGGTGTGGCACCACACGGTGGCCCCGGGCGACGTGGTGGTGGTCGACCGCAACTGCCACAAGTCCAACCTGCACGCCATCATCATGACGGGCGCCATCCCCGTCTTCCTGAAGCCCACGCGCAACCACTTCGGCATCATCGGCCCGATCCCGCGCTCGGAATTCGACATCGAGACCATCAAGGCCAAGATCCGCGCCAACCCGCTGCTCCAGCATGTGGACGCCGACACGGTCAAGCCGCGCATCCTGACCCTGACCCAGTCCACCTACGACGGCGTGGTCTACAACACCGAGACCATCAAGAAGGCGCTGGACGGCTACGTCGACACCCTGCACTTCGACGAAGCCTGGCTGCCGCACGCCGCCTTCCACCCCTTCTACGGCCCCTACCACGCGATGGGCAAGAAGCGCGCGCGGCCGACCGAGTCGCTGGTGTTCTCCACCCAGTCCACCCACAAGCTGCTGGCCGGCATCAGCCAGGCCAGCCATGTGCTGGTGCAGGACTCCACCAACCGCAAGCTCGACAGGCATCTCTTCAACGAAGCCTTCCTGATGCACACCTCCACCAGCCCGCAGTACGCCATCATCGCCAGCTGCGACGTGGCCGCGGCCATGATGGAGCCGCCCGGCGGCACCGCGCTGGTGGAAGAAAGCATCCTGGAGGCGCTGGACTTCCGCCGCGCCATGCGCCAGGTCGAGGCCGAGTTCGGCGACAACGACTGGTGGTTCAAGGTCTGGGGCCCCGAGAAGCTGGCCGACGAAGGCATAGGCCGGGCCGACGACTGGATCATCAAGGGCGAGGAGCGCGACGCCAAATGGCACGGCTTCGGCACCCTGGCCGACGGCTTCAACATGCTCGACCCGATCAAGGCGACCATCGTCACCCCGGGCCTGGACATGGACGGCAAGTTCGCCGAGACCGGCATCCCCGCCAGCATCGTCACCAAGTTCCTGGCCGAGCACGGCGTGATTGTGGAGAAGACCGGGCTCTACAGCTTCTTCATCATGTTCACCATCGGCATCACCAAGGGCCGCTGGAACACCCTGCTGACCGCGCTGCAGCAGTTCAAGGACGACTACGAGAAGAACCAGCCGATGTGGCGCATCCTTCCCGAGTTCTGCCAGGAGCACAAACGCTACGAACGCATGGGCCTGCGCGACCTGTGCCAGCACGTGCACCAGCTCTACGCCGAATACGACATCGCACGCCTGACCACCGAGATGTACCTGTCGGACCTCACGCCCGCCATGAAGCCCAGCGATGCCTACTCCTACATCGCCCACCGCCGCACCGAGCGCGTGCCGATCGACGATCTCGAAGGCCGCATCACCACCAGCCTGGTCACGCCGTATCCGCCGGGCATCCCGCTGCTGATCCCGGGCGAGGTCTTCAACAAGAAGATCGTGGACTACCTGAAGTTCGCCCGCGAGTTCAATGCCAAGTGCCCGGGCTTCGAGACCGACATCCACGGCCTGGTGGAACTCGAAGGCGAGGACGGCAAGGTGCGCTACTACGCCGACTGCGTGGCCCTGGCCAACATGCCGGCGCAAAAGCAGCCGCTGGCCACCGAGGAGAACCTGGTGCAGGTCGGCAGCGACGGCCCTTCGGCCGCACCATGTAACCGGGCCTGCGCCCACTCATCCGGACATGCGCGCCAGGCGCAGGCGCAATGTCCGTGTCGCTCATCGCTTAGTCCGAGGGAACTTGCCATCTGCACGGATGGCAGGCCCATCGGCCGCCCATATGCCACGACACTGGCATGCGGCTTTCCTGGCCATCGCCAGGTAATTCAAAAACTTCGCCTGCGGTACCGAGACTGCAGATAACCCACTTGTTGCCATCCACTCACGATGCGCAGCCAGCAAGCCTCGTAAAAATCCGGCTCATTCCCTCTGGCCTTGAAATTCAAGCCGGCTTTTTTCCCGTTCCCCGCCCGAACCAGGAGATTGTGATGCCCACTGCAGCGTTGACCGAGATACTCGTTGGCGTCAATGACGCCGAGCGTGTCAAGGAGATTCTTTCCGCGGGGGGCATAGGCGGTGTCATGGATATCGTGAAAATGGGCCGGGGTGGATTAATCCAGCTGCTAGGCCTGGATCTGATGTTTCAGGCCGAAGAAATCTACGGCCGCGCGGAAAGCGTGGCGAATCAGATTGTTCACCTCTACCGCGCCGAGCAACCGGCGACTCTGGTGACTTCGCGAGCATTGATACCCAAGGATCAAAGTCCCAACTGGGAAAACCAGTTTCGGGAAAATTGGGCGCAATACTGCAAGCCCGGTAGCCTCGAAGACAAGCGTGGACCGGTCGCTTACCTGGTCGCGTTGCACGACGAAGTGTTGATGCTCGAAAAAACCAAGGGGGCCGCAGCGATTCCCCTTGCCACGCGCCGGCCGGACATTTCCAAACTAATTCTGAACGAAGCCAACGCCTATCAGGAAATATCGACGCTGGATCTGGTCAATGAAGTGCTGGAAGCATCCATCGCTGGCACGACCGGCGACCAGAACGTCGATGATGTTCTGGCAACGACCCGGTTTCCAATGAATCTGCCATATGACCGGTGGATGGCGCAGGTCGATCGCATCCTATCTTTTTATAAGACCGACCTCGGTCGGTTAATTCAACAGAGCGATCTGCAGTATCCGTATTTTCTATCCCTCAACTCGGGCAGCACCGCGGAACAGGCCCGATTGGCTGCTGCTCATCTGGGAGGAGTCTTGCAGGAGATCGTGCAGGAAGCTGTTCCCAAAGAGGGGCCTGAACAAGTCGAATACCTTGTAAGCGGCTTGGGATTTGATCCCGACCAGGAATTTGTGGATGCGTGGCAACTGAAATCTACTGGCAAGACATTATTTCTCGAAAAAACCGGAGTGTCCGGCGACGATTGGGCGTTCTTGAGGATGTGGAAAATAAATCACAAGATTTTCAAAACACGTGTACAGGACATTCCCTGCCGTTTCGAACTCTTTCCGGGGGATGATGGCGCTCTTCGGTCTGGAATAACTCAGGATGCAGTGTTCGAACACAGTGTTCTAGATATGGAGATGTCCGCCGATTTTGGCAACTCTGATACACCCTATAAACTGCATATGAGCGTGAAACTCTCCCGTGCCCCGTTTTCTTCCAATGAGGACTACAACTTGGCGAGTTTTCGCGTTTTTGACAGCAAGGATATCAGGTTTAACAGTGGCCTGTGGTCGCAGAATTTTGACACACTCTACGATTTCACAATACTTCTGACACCAGAACAAGCGCAAAAAATAACGCTCAAGATCGCTTATGGAAAGCGTGGTATTTCGTGGTGGGGCAAGGTCGATATCAGTTTTTCGCTCTTGGCTATCCTGGAGAACGACCACGAAGAGTTTGCTGATGTGGTCGCACTTAATAAAATAATGCGCTTGCGTCGGGCTGTGGACAGCTCATACTGGGAAATTGATTGGTTTGTGCAGTGCGCCGAGGGCCACTACACCTACTTATCCCAAGGGAAAAAGCCGGCGCCGACCAAGGCGACTGTGCGTGCGTTAGGTTTATATAAGCAATGGAGCCGTGATTACGGCGTTTCCATCGAGCTGTGTAGTGCGTTGATAGGGTGCATCTGTCCATTTTCGTACGACAAACGGGGCTCTGCGTTGGGACGTATTCTTGATTTGAATCTCGGGCAGAAAAGAGATTTCGTGCTGGATGATTCAATCTTCGATTGCTCGAAGCCTGAGGATCCCGCTGTTCAAAAGTTGTGTCTTGCCTTGAAAATCCATTCGGGCGAGCTGGCTGCAATCAATATTTTTCTCTCAGAATATATAGAGCCGGAACAATTCAAGCTGAATTTGGCGGTCGCCAGTGCCTTGTATCGCATGGTCAGCTTGCCCCGCATCTTTGGATTTTCCTTGCCGGAGGGCGTTGCGATCCTGCGACTACTGCTGTCCGTGGCCGACAGTGAGCCTTCCAGGCGACTCGGCATCGATTGCTTGTGGAATGCGGTCGCTTATCGCCCGGACGGCCCCATTGACACCGTTGCATTTCTTCAGGCATACGAGCATCTGGCCCTATGGCTGAAGGCGCAAAATATCGACCCCATCGAATTGGCCGGCGCCTTGGATTTGTTGGAGACCGGTGAAAATCCGCCGGCCAACGCCGAGATCGAAGTCCTACGCAAGGATCTCGACGAAGTGCTGGCCAACATTCTCGGCAATCGTGGGTCGCGCCTTGACCCGATATCGGCCAAACTCAAAGATATCGATGCGCACTGGACATATATTTCCGGTCCTGCGCTTTCCGCCGCAGGCAGCGAGAATTACGTACTCGACATCGCTTCATTCGATGTGCAGTTGATCACGGACCACGCCGCGGAAAAGCCATACAAACTCTTCATCAACTGCAACAGCCCCAAGCCAAAAATAGGCGGCTTTCCGGCGTGCGACTCCATTTGCATTCGAATTGTTGATTTGGCAGCATCATCTTTGGAAAATGGGGAATTTACATATCTGGCTTTGAGCGACGGCGGAAATTTTGGCCAGGATCTTGGCATCAAGGTTGATTTGACCGACCAGCAAGCCAGAAACGTGGCAGTTTTTTTCTCATACTCTGTGAAAAGCCTGCGACACGTCGCGCGCTACATCGTGGAATTTTCACTTAAAGAGATGGAAAAAAAGGCATTCGAACAATGCATTGCAGCGCAGGCAGAGTTGTTGGTGCTGGCACCGCTCAATCGCTTTCTGGGCGTAGAGGAGGCAAATGTCGTTCCATCACTATTGCGTTGGACTTCCATAGCAGCCAAATCGATTTTGCTGCATGCCACTGGAGCCGAGTTCCAAGAGCAGGTTGAACGTCTGAGGCGTGCTGCGCGGATTACCAAGCTGCTGCAAATCGACGAGATAAATCTGGCAATTTCGGTAGAACACCCTGAATACCTTTCCGCCGATATTTCTACTTCGCCCGGATTGAGTCTCGCAAGCTTCTACCACATGCACACATTCATGTTGCTGCAGCGCATGTATTCGAAAACAGGTCGAGAGGCTCTAGCCACTTATCTTGCGCAAGCTTCAGCCAGCGAATCCTCGTCCGACGTCTGCTTGCAAAGCTTGGCGCAACTCGTGAACTGGGACGTCGAAAGTGTGCGTCATGCCACGGCTCATCTGGAGCGGGCGTGCCTTGGAACTGTACAGGAGCTTGCTTGGCTGCACCGCGTGAGGACTATCTGCACTCGTTACCGGGTAAGCATACTGGATCTCCTGCGCCTTGTTAAATCCGGCGCGAATGAGCAAAACGGGCGGAAATACCGAACGATAGTCGATATTCTGCCCCCTGGCCGCTTCGAGGGGCCGGCGACGCCATTCATTAAACTGTCTGCCACATATGCACCCGGGAAGCTGCTATTGCATGCCACTGCAAACTATAAGAAAGCAGATGGGCAGGAAAGCACTGTCTACGGTATATGGGCTGCTGGACGGCCGGTGGCGAAGAAAACCGAACCCATGGATGGAAGCGTGGATCTGCGCGGAGAGTTTGAAGTTGCGGTTCCCCCGGCGCAGGTTTACGAATTTCTTATTTGATTTGATTCAACGCTTACCAAGGATGGTGCTTCATATTTCAACGTGCGGCTGATTCCCCACACGGACGACGCCATCGAATTGTTTGCCAAAGCTTTAATGGCAAATATGAACGATGGCACCTCGGACACCGAATAACCAGGCGTTTCTTAACACGTGGAGCGATGTGATGAATAATCCAAACATACTGGCCGAACTTGCGACTGAAAGAAGAAACGCGTTGGTGGCCTACTATTTAGAAAAAGTCGTCACGACCATTCCAGCCATCAAAGGTGTAGTTACCACCGAGAATGACCTCTACCAGTATCTTTGGCTCGACAACCAGGTTGGGCATCAGGTCAGGACCACACGCGTAGCGGAAGCCATATCGAGCCTTCAACAATACATCAATGGAATACGGCGTCACATTGAGCCTGGCTATGGAAGCGCCGTGCAGGATGGCGAGGAATGGGAGCGTGACCGTGCCAGTTACGCACGCTGGTCCGCCAACCAGCAGTTGCGTGATTTCCCGGAAATCTATATCGAACCGCCTTTTCGCCTCGGCAAGACTTTTGTCTTCCAGGAATTGGAAACGACGCTGAACCAGGGGAAGATCAATCAGGATTCGGCTCAGGCGGCGGTTTTGGCATATTTAAACAGCTTCGAGGAGATAGCCAATCTCGAATGGGTTTCGGGCTACCAGGCAGGCCTCAGCCAGGATCGGGATCTATGTTTTTTTGTCGGACGAACGCGCGCAAAGCCGTATCAATACTACTGGCGTTCGTTTGACCTGCGCAATCGGAACAAGGCTAATGTTCCATATCCCACAGCCTGGAGTGAATGGAAAAAGATCAAGCTGCCGCTTTCGGAATTCACGCTTGAAGATACCGTGCGACCGGTGTTCATGAACAACCGCCTGTACATGGCGTGGGTGGATGTGAGGAAAAAACCGGTCAAAGCAGAGGAGCCGCATGGTCCGCAATTACATACTACGCAAATTTATATCGCTCCAAAAAAATTTGACGACAATTGGGGAAGTCCGCACTTGCTGCGTGAAATTGAGGCAAAAACCGCCGCCGAAAATATCAGCATCGACCGCCTCATAGCGACTGTTGATGCAGCGGTTGCTGGAACTGAAAATAACGCGCGCCTCGTTTTGCTTGCATTCAACCAGGCATCCAGGGAAAACAGCCGGTACGTTCTGTCGGTGTGTAATCTATTCTTGACCCCACAATCTGTTGCAAGCCAAGAGACGTATGTCAAAACATTGATCAAGGCATTCGAGGATAAAAGCGCAGTCCAGCATCCATATGCCGGAAGTCGATATTTTGTTAAAGAGCTACGCAGCCTCGGTGCGCCATCGGCAAACTGGAGCGGACCGGCGCTGAGTTCTATTAAACTAACAGCGAGCTATGATGAGCTTGCTAATAAAGTCCGTTTTGGCGCAATTGGCAGTTATGCACCGCAAAATCCAATCGACATCGGAGTGATTGCGCTGACGCAAGCAGGCGTCGTGGGTTTCGATCTCGTTTTTGAACTGCGATCAACCGTCAGCGAGAAAAATATAAGTGTTATTGGCACGGTTCGGGTGGAAAAATACGACAAGCAGGCGTTGCTTGTTTCCAGCGAAACGCGTATGGCATTGAAAATATCTGCGGGTGACCGTGATGTCGATTGGCACACTACCGCGCCTCTGACATCGCCGATCGATGAGACCGTGGAATTTCTCCAAGGAAGATCGTCGCTCGATGTCAGATTCGACATGCCTTTCACGGAAATGCTTGATATAAAAATTGCCGTGCGGCTTAATAAAGTACGAATCCGTGGGCGTGATGGAATGCCAGACGTTACGCTGATTGGGGGAAAAAAACTTTCTTTGCCGCACCATGATTTTGGAATTTGGACGGCCCCCAATGGTGCTCCGTTGGCTGTAGCGAAGATGGCGCCTAACGGCGCGCAAAAAGCATCCTATGAGTTCGCGCCCAATCTGCAGAATCAACTGGCATATGAGTTTATTGTGGGATTCTCTCGGGAAAGCGGTTTGGGTGCGCTACGCTTCCAGCTTGTGTTCGATTCTTCGAATCGGCTGCTCCCGTTTCTAATAAAGTATTTGGCTTCAACGGATGCGCAATACCTCGATGTCGATACACTAAAATCGGTTCACGGCTTTTCCTATAGGTCGATTCGGTTGAATACGCTTTTTGGAAAGGAGCTCATCGCCAGGGCGCATGTGTCAATCGATTACTTGTTGAACTGGGAAACGCAACGACTGCCAGAGCCGCTAATTCCGGAACCGCCAGTCGCTGCTGCGAGCGGCGTGATGGATTTTTACGGCGCCAACGGGCTTTATTTTTGGGAACTGTTTTTTCACTTGGCATTCATGGTGGCATGGCGCATGAATCAGGAGTTGCGCTTCGAAGAGGCAGCATCGTGGCTGCACTATATTTTCAATCCATATGACTCTGCGGCGGATATGCGCCGTGACAACCGCAGCGAACGTTATTGGTTCGTTCGTCCCTTGGCGCAAGCGCTTAGCGAAGGGGGCGCGAAGGAGACTTCACCCTATCAAAACCCAGCCGATCCGGACGCGATCGCAATGGCCAAACCGATCCATTACCGGAAAGCGGTTTTTCTGGCTTACATCAAGAATATGCGAGACCGCGGTAACGCAGCATATCGTGAATTGACCCGTGATGGCCTTTCCTCGGCAAAGCTGTGGTATGTCGCGGCGCTGGATCTGTTGGGCCCAAGGCCGGACGTCAACTTTACTTCGAACTGGCCATCGCCTGACCTTAAAGGGGCATCCGACACGCTGCTGAAGGAATTGGGCGCATTGGAGGCGCGTTTCGGTGAAGGCTTGAAGGTCCTGCCGATGGGGAACGATGCGTTGCTGGGAAGCGCGCCCGACGGCTTGTTTCGCAAGGCGCTGAATACGCAGTTGCAGGAATATTGGGACGGGCTCGACGGCGATTTATACAATCTGCGCCACGGTTTCACCATCGATGGCAAACCCTTGTCATTATCACCTTTCGCCACTCCCATGGACCCCCGGGAGGTTCTGCTGGAGCAGGGGCGCGGTGGAAATGCAGGCCCGGGTGCGAGCGTCGCTTTGGCGATGGCGGCGATTCCGCCTTATCGTTTTCAGGTGATGCTGTCGAAGGCGCATCAGGCCGTGGACGTGCTTACCCAGTACGGCAGCCAGCTGCAGAATATCCTGGAACGTAAAGATCTGGCGCACCGTGAAGAACTGACGATACGGCAGCAGCAGGAGATTTTTCAATTCACCCTGGATCTTGAGCAGCAGCACATCACGATGGCCGAAATAAGCCTGGAAGGGATGAAAATCAGCAGGCGCGCCATCGAGGATAGGCGCCACCATTACCATCGACTCTACGATGAGTATATTTCCAGTTCCGAGATGGAGGCGCTCGATTTGCGTCTGGAGGCAGGCATCTGGAATGTCACTTCGTCGATTTCCTATATTGCCGCCGGCATTCTGAGCGCATTGCCCAATACGTTTGGCCTGGCCAACGGCGGTGGCGATTTCGGTGCGCCGGTACGTGCGCTCGGCGGTGCGCTGCAGATTGCCGGCGATATCAACAACATGAACGCCCTGCGAGTGGAAACGATAGAGACTTACCGTCGACGGCGCCAGGAATGGGGTTTGCAGATCCGGCAGGCGGACTGGGATCTCGACCAGCTGGCCAAACAAATCGAGCAGCAGGAAAAACAGGTGCTGGCCAATCGCACGCAACTGTCGTCGCTACATCGGCAGAAGCAGCAGATGCAGGAAACTCTCGATTTCCTGTCCACCCGTTTCAGCGGGGCCAGCCTGTACCAATGGTTGCTGAGCCGGATATCAGCCCTCTACTACCAGGCGCATGATGCCGTCGTGTCCGTATGCCTGGCGACCGAGGCGGCATGGCAGGTGGAAATGGGAGACTTCACCAGCCGCTTCATTCAGGGCGGCGCTTGGGAGGACCGCTACAAGGGGCTCCTGGCGGGAGAGCACCTGAAGTTTTCGCTGTTGCGCATGGATCATGCCTATGTCATGGGACGGGAGCGGCGGCTGGAGATCGTCAAGACGATTTCGGTGAAAAATCTATTGGGCACCGCGCCCATTGCCGGAGATGCCAGGAAGCAATCGCCTTGGGATAAAGCGCTGGCACAACTCAGGAGTACCGGGAAAGTAGATTTTTCCTTTGCCGAGTTATTGTATGACCGCGACTATCCGGGGCATTATCTTCGGCAGATTGCCGCCGTCACGGTTTCATTGCCGGCGGTGGTGGCGCCTTACCAGGATGTGCGGGCGGTCCTGACGCAAACGGACAGCCATTTGTTGACCAAGGCCGATCAAGCCGGTGTTGCGTACCTGCTGAATCCCTTGAAAGCTGGAGCCGACCCCGGTGACCACGTCAAGCGGCAGATACGCGCAAGCCAGCAGATCGCGCTGTCGACCGGCATGGACGACTCCGGGATGTTCGTCCTGAATTTCAATGATGAGCGTTATCTGCCGTTTGAAGGCACGGGCGCGGTGTCGAGCTGGCAACTTGAATTTCCCAATCCCCAATCGCAGGATCAGCAGCGAATTCTGGAAAGTTTGACGGACGTGATCGTGCGTGTGCACTACACGGCGAAGCAGGGCGGGGCCGATTTTTCGAACAAGGTCCAGGCACTCGTCAAGGCCTTGTGAGGTTTTTTCGATCGTCATATTTTCTGGGACGCTTGGATCATGGCTAATGAGACGGTCACGGTGCCTGAATTGAGTTTTCCCAAAGGGGGCGGCGCCATCAAGGGGATGGGAGAATCCTTGACAGGAGGCGGACAAAGCGGGGTGGCGGGCCTCAACATTCCCTTGCCGCTCAGTGAAGGGCGCGGTTTTGCACCGGCTTTAAGTCTTGACTATTCCAGCAGTGCTGGCAACGGGCCTTTCGGCGTCGGTTTCGAGCTGAGTTTGCCTGCCATCCGTCGGCGGGTGAGCAAAGGCGTTCCTGCTTATGACGATTCGGACGAATTCCTGGGGCCGGGCGGCGATATCCTGGTCCCGGTGCGTGATGGCGATATTATCGTCAAACGGCGTCGCACTTTAAATGCCAGGTCTTATTCGGTGGTCGCTTATCGTCCAGGCACTGAAAGTTCGTTCGGTCGCCTGGAGCATTGGCTGGAGGAGGGCGCGCTCTCGAATAGCTTTTGGCTGTGGTTCGGCCCTGATGCCTCTGTTCAACTGTTTGGAAATGGACTTGCATCCCGGCACACCGGCACGATCGAAGCCGTCGATGTCCAGGGAAAGGTCTTGAGTTGGCTGTTGGCCGAAAGTGTTTCCGTCACGGGTGAACATGTTTTCTATCAATACAAATCAGAAAATAGCCAGGGCGTGAGTCTGGCGTCACCCGTGGAAAAGTCCAGAGACCATGCAACGCAGCGCTATTTGAAGCGTGTGCTTTATTGCAATCAAAGTGCGTCCAAAGACCTGTATTTGCTTGCGGGTGACAACAGTGCACTTGAGGCCGCGCTTTGGCATATGGAATTGATCTTCGACTACGGCGAACACCAGCCGCGGCCCGGTGACAAGCCAGCGTACGAGGAGTCGGGAATCTGGCCGGTCCGGCAGGACTCTTTTTCCGACTTCGCGGCGGGTTTTGAGGTGCGCACTCATCGTCTTTGCCGCGGCGTCTTGATGTTCCACTGTTTTCCGGATGAACTCGGGCCTTTGCCGGTGCTGGTCAGGCAGTTGATACTGGAATATGACGAAAGTCCTTATCTGAGCCAGCTGCGAGGCGCGAGCCTGGTCGCTTATGGACCTGACCCGGCTTCGGCATCTCAGGAAGATGTACCCATTTTTACGCCGCCTATCGATCTTGAGTTTTCCGGCTTCGATTTGACCGACGTCCGCTTTGAACCTTATGCCGCGCTGCAGGGCATCGACAGCGCTGCACCGTTTCAGCTGGTGGATGTGGGTGGCGAGGGATTGCCGGGCGTCTTGTATCGCGATGGGAGCAGTTATCTTTACCGAGCCCCTTGCAGGCACGAGAGTTCGACCGATCCGGATGCTGTCGCTTATGGTCCATGGCAGCCCCTCCCCGAACTGCCATCCGGTGGCCTTGCTGAACGTGGGCATCGCGCCTTGGTGGATGTCACCGGCACCGGGCATCTGGACTGGGTGATCAGCTTGCCCGGCCATGCAGGCTTCTTTTCACTGGGCTCGGATGGGACATGGCAGCAATTCACGCCGTTCTCCGCATTTCCCACGGAATTCCTGGCGATGGCAGCCCAGCTGGTGGATATCAGCAGCAATGGGTTTCCTGATCTGGCGCTGATAGGTCCGCACAGCGTGCGGATTTATGCCAACCGTCGCGAAGCGGGTTTTGCGGCACCGGTGGATGTGGCTCACGGCCCCGATGCCTTGCCCTTGTTCGATGCGGCACGAACGGAACTGGTGGCGTTTTCCGATGTATTGGGCAGCGGGCAGTCTCATCTGGTTCGGGTCCGTGCCGACAGGCTGGAATGTTGGCCCAATCTGGGCCGCGGACGCTTCGGTTCGCCGATGACGCTGGCTGTTTTGCCATTCGACGCCGTCAGCTTCGATCCGCAGCGGGTTCATCTGGCCGATCTCGACGGCACCGGCGCCAATGACTTGCTGTATGTCGAAAGCGACCGCTTGTTGATTTTCAGGAATCGGTGTGGCAATGGATTCGACGATCCCGTCGAAGTGCGGTTTCCCGATGAAATGCGTTATGACCGTTTCTGCCGCGTTCAATTCGCGGACCTGTTCGGCATGGGTTGTGCGACCATGATTTTCACCTGCCCGCATATGCAGGTACGGCATTGGGCATGCCGGTTCAGCCGGAACGGCAAGCCTTATCTGCTGACGCGCATGAGCAATAACCTGGGCATGAGCGCTCAGCTTGATTATCGAAGTTCCGCCCAGGAATGGCTGGATGAAAAGCGCGAGGGGGCCGGGGCCTGTTTTCTCCCTTTTCCCGTGCAGGTCGTTTCCCGGCAACTGACGTTCGATGAGGTGAATCGGCAAACTTTGACTCAATGTTTCCGGTACCGCAAGGGATTCCACGACTTGCAGGAGCGGGAATACCGTGGTTTCGGACTGGTAATTCATCGGGATAACGAATCCTCCAGCCAGCCGCTCGAAGACGAGGCGGACCCATTCATTGCCACCCTCGAAACCCGCACCTGGTACCGCGTCGGCGCGGATTTTGATGAAAGCCGGCTGGGATTCAATCGTAGCGATGCGAGGATGTGGGAATTGGGCCCGCTTCGGATGGTCGATGAGCGTGATCGTTTGCTGGATGCTGATCAATCTCCTGTCCTGTGGAAACATGCCAGGCGGTCGCTGCGCGCAAGAATACGGCGCCAGGAATCGTACAGTCTCGATGCAGGCTCGCTGTCCGAATTTCCTTATCGCGTCAGTGAATACCGTTATCAAGTCCGGGTGATCCATTCGGGCGAAAGTCCGGTGGTGCTGCCCTTGCCCCTGGAAGAGATCCATTGGGTCTACGAGCGAAACCCTGCCGATCCCATGTGCACCCATCAAGTGGTGCTGGAATCGGATCGTTATGGCTTTGCCGTGTGCACCGCAAACATCCATTACCCCCGCCGCGCCGGTCCTTCCTCGCCGGCGGAATACAACGACTCCCAGCAACATGTGCTGTGGATCCATCGAACGGAAGAAAAATGGATCCACCTGGATCAGGAGGCGGATGCGCTGCGGCTGGGCTTGCCTTGCGAGCAGAAAAAATATGCACGCGATTGGCCGCAGGCACGTGCTTTCTCGGGCCTGTTGAGCTTCGAAGTGCTGGCCGGTGCCGATGGCCCCTGGAAGGACGGCTTCGGAGAGTTGGGCAGCTGGCTTCGGTATTTTTATTCCAAGGACGGCGTCGCGCTTGCGTCGGGGCAAGCCACTGCCGAGGGGCTGCTCAGCCATTGCCACGAGGCGGAAATCACACCCGAGGCCTTGTCGGAATATTGCCGGGATTTCATTTCGGGGGAGGAGGCCTCAGCCCTTATGGAGCAAGGGCGGTATCTGCTGGAAGACGGGCTGTATTGGCGGCCCGGCCCGCGCAGCCACTACCTGCCGCTGAATGGGTTTTATCGCCTCTGCAAGCAGGTGGATTCTTGGGGTGAGACGCGGATCGACTACGACCAGGCCAGGCTGTTCGCGGTCGAGGTCACCGATGCCTTGGGCCAGGCTCAGCGGGCTGAACACGATTACCGCGTGCTGCGGCCCTGGCGGCTGGTGGACCCCAATGGAAATATCCAGGAGATTTCCCTCGATGCCTTGGGGCGGCCTCGGGTGTCTTCCTTTCATGGCACGGAGGAGGGGCGCTCCGTCGGTTTCGATCCGGTGCAAAGCCATGTCACTTCGCCTGATTCATGCGATGACGCCATCGACCGCCCGGCCCAGGCGATTGGACGGATGGCTGCTGCTTATTTCCATGAGCCGTGGAGCTGGATGGGGCGGATGTCCGCAGATTTTTTAAGGCAGCACGGCTTGAAGAATTCAGAGGAACTGCTGAAGACGCTGAAGTCTCTGGGCCTGCTGGATAGCGAAGCGCACGTGCGGAGCCTGCACTGGACGGAGCAGCGACTGAGCCGATTCACCGACGGCGAGCAACAGGGCCTGAAGCAGGCGTTGGCGGCGGTGCGCAGGGCGCCGGTTCACAGCGTCACCTTGCTGCATGACCGTTATCCGGACGACCCCAAACGGCAGATTCGCTGCACGCTGCTGAGATGCGATGGTTTCGGCCGCGATTTGCAAAGCAAGCAGCGGGTGGAGCCGGGGCCCTGTTATCAGGTCGACGAGCAGGGGGCGTTCATGGTCGAGGACGGCCGCTTGCCCGAAGCCGAGAGCCAGGAGCGCTGGCTGGTCTCCGGCCGGGTGGAATACAGCTGGAAGGCTTTGCCGGTCAGGGTGTACCGGCCGTATTTCGTCAACACGCGGGCTTACGTCGATGACGCGGCGTTCAGGCAGCACGCCCCTCACGACTCGATGTTCTACGACGGCATGGGGCGTGTGGTCCGCACCTTGAACGCCGCGGGTGATGAGACACGCACCCGCTACGGCGTCTGGTTCGACATCCACGAGGATGAAAACGATGTCTGGGCTTCCAGGCAGTGAGCCGGCCTGCAGGACGGCGGCGCTCGCCTAGTCCAGGTCGGGCCGTTCGCGCACAAAGGTGGCGAAGCGCGGCAGGCCGGCGTCGGTGTGGCCGCGGAACCGATAGCTGATCCAGTGCCCGATCACCGGCGGCTGCCGCCGCAGGGCATCGTTGAGGCCGGAGCCGATGCGCAGGCGCTGCCCTTCGCGTGTCTCCACCAGCAGTGTGCCGGTCAGGCCGGCGTACTTGCCGCGGCCGGGCGCATAGCCGACCACCTTCGCATCGGCGTCTTCGAAGGGTTTGACCTTGACCAGGTCGTCGCTGCGGCCGGCGGCGTAGACCGAGCTGCCCCGGTGCAGCACCAGGCCTTCGCCGCCGCTTTCCACGACGGTCTGCAGCATCTCCATCAGCGCCGCATGGGTGGCGACACGCGATTGCGCCACCGGCCGCGCCCAGGGTGAGTCCAGCTTGGACAGCAGGCCGTTGAGCACCGCCAGCCGCTCGGTGAAGATGCCGGGCTCGGCCGGCAGGTCGAAGACCATGAAACGCATGCCGCGCCAGGCCTCGTCGCCGGCTGCCTGCTGGCGGGTGATGGAGACGGCTTTCTGGAACTGGCCGCGGCCGGCCCAGAGTTCGCCGTCCATGGGCACGGTGGGCCAGCCGGCGATGAACCAGGCGGGGGCGAAGACTTCCTCGCCGCCGCGGGTCCAGAGCTTTTTTCCGTCCCAGTAGCCGCGGTTGCCGTCGAGCTTCTCGCTGACCCAGTAGTCGGCCAGGCCCATGCCGGGCCGGTAGACATTGGCCAGCATCAGCGGCGGCGGGTTGCCGGCAACGGCGGGCCAGGCGGCCAGCAGGCCCAGGCCCAGGGCCAGCCAGGCGCGGCGCCGCATCGGCGGCGAGGACGGCACGATGGGAAAACCTGTGCGCAAGCTGCTCAGGCCGCCGGTTCGGCCATGCCGCCGACGGTATTGCTGAAGCCGCCGTCCACATAGGTGATCTCGGCGCTCACGCCCGCGGCCAGGTCGCTCAGCAGGAAGGCGGCCACATTGCCCACGTCCTCGATGGTGACGTTGCGGCGGATCGGCGCGGTCTCGGCCACCACCGACAGGATCTTGCCGAAGCCCTTGATGCCGCTGGCGGCCAGGGTCTTGATCGGGCCGGCGCTGATGCCGTTGACCCGCATGCCCTTGGGGCCGAGCGATTCGGCCAGATAACGCACCGAGGCTTCCAGCGATGCCTTGGCCAGGCCCATGGTGTTGTAGTTGGGGACGGTGCGCACCGAGCCCAGGTAGGTCAGGGTGAGCAGCGCGGCCTTCTCGTTGAGATAGGGTAGGGCGGCCTTGGCCATGGCGGGGAAGCTGTAGGCGCTGATGTCGTGGGCGATCTTGAAGCCCTCGCGCGAGAGGCCTTCGAGGAAGTCGCCGGCAATCGCCTCGCGCGGCGCGTAGCCGATGCTGTGCACGAAGCCGTCGAACTTCGGCCAGGTGGCGGAGAGGTCGGTGAAGAGCTTCTCGATCTGCGTGTCGTCGCCCACGTCGCAGTCGAAGATCAGCTTGGAGCCGAAGTCGGCCGCGAACTCGGTGATGCGGCCCTTGAAACGCTCGCCGACATAGCTGAAGGCCAGCTCGGCGCCTTGTTCATGGCAGGCCTTGGCGATGCCGTAGGCGATGGAACGGTTGCTCAGCACGCCCGTGATCAGCAGCTTCTTGCCAGCGAGAAAACCCATTTTTCTAATCTCCGAAAACGCTTGAAAAATCCCGCAGAATTGTCGCATGCGGGTTTGGATGCCTTTGGCGGTGGTTTGGGGAGTGCTGGTCGCGGCCGTTCCGGCCTGGGCCGCGCATGCCTACGCGCAGTTCGGCGATGTGAAGTACCCGCCGGGTTTCACGCATTTCGACTATGTGAATCCGGATGCGCCCAAGGGCGGCGAGTTCCGGCTGGTGCCGGGCACCACGCCCACCAACTTCGACAAGTTCAATCCCTTCACGCTCAAGGGCACCGCGCCGCCGGGCATCGCATCGCTGATGTTCGAGAGCCTGCTGGCCGGCAATGCCGAGGAGCCGACCACCGCCTACGGACTGCTGGCCGAGGATGTGGAGGTGGCGCCGGACAAGCTCTCGGCCACCTTCCGCCTGAACCCGGCCGCGCGGTTCAACGACGGCAGCACGGTGCAGGCCGAGGATGTGAAGTTCTCCTTCGACACCCTCACCGGTCCGCTGGCCGCGCCGCAGTTCCGCACCATCTATGCCGAGGTCAAGGGCGTGGCCGTGCTTGGGCCGGGCCTGCTGCGCTTCGACTTCGCCAGCCCCAATGCCGAGCTGCCGCTGGTGGTGGGCGGCATGCCGGTCTTCAGCCGCAAGTGGGGCGGCGGCAAGCCCTTCGACCAGATCACCACCGACCTGCCGATCGCCTCCGGCCCCTACCGGCCGATGAGCGCGCGCCTGGGCCGGGACATCGGCTACCAGCGCGATCCGAAGTACTGGGCGGTGAACCTGCCGGTGCGCAAGGGCCACTACAACTTCGACCGCATCAGCTTCAAGCTCTATCTGGACGACACGGCCAAGTTCGAAGGCCTGAAGGCCGGCGAGTTCGACTTCATGCGCGAGTTCACCTCGCGCAACTGGGCGCGGCAATACAAGGGCAAGGTCTTCGATCGCGGCGAGTTGAAGAAACGCGCCTTCGAGTCGCACAACCCGGGGGACTTCCAGGGCTATGTCTTCAATGTGCGCAACCCCAAGTTCCAGGACGCGCGGGTGCGCCAGGCGCTGGGCCTGGCCTTCGATTTCGAATGGCTCAACCGCCAGCTCTTCTTCGGCATCTACAAGCGGGTGGACGGCTACTTTCCCAACAGCGACTTCCACGCCCACGACCTGCCGGGCGCGGACGAGCTGGCCCTGCTGGAGCCGCTGCGGGCCAAACTCTCGCCGGCGGTGTTCGGCCCGGCACCGGTTTCGCCCAGCACCGCACCGCCTTCTAGCCTGCGCGACAACCTGAGGAAGGCGCGCGACCTGCTGGCCCAGGCCGGCTGGACCTACCGCGACGGCGCGCTGCGCAACGCCAGGGGCGAGCCGATGAACATCGAGCTGCTCAACAACCAGCCTTCGCTCAGCCGGGTGGTGGCGCCGCTGCAGGCGGCGTTGCTGAAGCTGGGCGTGACGCTGGAGATCCGCAACGTCGATTCCTCGCTCTACCAGCAGCGCATGGACAACTTCGAGTTCGAGATGTCCTCGATCCGCATCCCCGGCAGCACCGCGCCGGGCGGCGAGCTGTTCGAGTACTTCGGCTCGAAGTCGGCGGACACCAACGGTTCGGCCAACATCTGGGGCATCAAGGATGCGGCGGTGGATGCGCTGCTCGGCCGGGTGGTCAAGGCCACGACACGCGCGGAGCTGGCCACGGCGATGCGTGCGCTGGACCGGGTGCTGTCCAACGGCTACTACTCGATCCCGCAGTACTACAGCGATGCCTTCCTGATCGGCTACCGCCAGCACCGTTTCGTGCTGCCGCCGACGATCCCGCCCTACTACCAGGCCGACAGCTGGGCCATGTCCACCTGGTGGGCTTCGCCCGAGAACCGCTGAAGCCGCCGCCACCATGCTCGTCTACATCCTCAAACGCCTGCTGCTGATGGTGCCCACGCTGTTCGGCGTGCTGCTGCTGACCTTCGCCGTGGTGCAGTTCGTGCCGGGCGGGCCGGTGGAGCAGATGGTGTCGCAGCTGCAGGGCCGCGACTCCGGCGGCGAGCGGGCCGCCAGCAGCGGCGCGGGCTATCGCGGCCGGCAGGGGCTGGACGCCAAACGCATCGAGGAGATCAAGGTGCTCTACGGCTTCGACAAGCCGCCGGTGGAGCGCTTCTGGCTGATGATGAAATCCTTCGCCCGCTTCGACCTGGGGCAGAGCTTCTACCAGCGCAAGGATGTCTGGCAGCTGGTGCTGGAGAAGCTGCCGGTGTCGGCCAGCCTGGGCCTGTGGACCTTCTTCCTGAGCTACCTGATCGCCGTGCCGCTGGGCGTGAGCAAGGCGGTGCGGGCCGGCACACGCTTCGACTTCGTCACCACCCTGATCGTGCTGGTCGGCTATGCGATTCCGGGCTTCGTGCTGGGCGTGGCGCTGCTGGTGGTCTTCGGCGGGCAGCTGCAGTGGTTTCCGCTGCGCGGGCTGACCTCGGCCAACTGGGAGGCCCTGTCCTGGCCGGCGCGCATCGTGGACTATCTCTGGCACATCGTGCTGCCGGTGACGGCCATGGTCTTCGGCAGCTTCGCGGTGACGGCCATGCTCACCAAGAACGCCTTTCTCGAAGAGATCCGCAAGCAGTACGTGCTGGTGGCGCGGGCCAAGGGCCTGTCGGAGCGGCAGGTGCTGTGGCGCCATGTGATGCGCAATGCGCTGATCCCCATCGTCACCGGCTTCCCGGCGGCCTTCATCGGCGCCTTCTTCACCGGCTCGCTGCTGATCGAGACCCTGTTCTCGCTCGACGGCCTCGGCCTCTTGAGCTACGAGAGCGTGATCCGCCGCGACTATCCGGTGGTGCTGGGCACGCTCTACCTGTTCACCCTGATCGGTCTGCTGACCAAGCTGGTGGGCGACCTCTGCTACGTGTGGGTGGACCCGCGCGTGCGTTTCGACTGACATGGCAGACCTACCGCAAAAGCCCGCCGCCATCGCCTCGCCGGGACAGCGCGCCTGGCGGCGTTTCCGGCGCAACCGGCTGGGCTTCTGGAGCATGCTGCTCTTCGTGGCGATGGTGCTGGGCAGCCTGTTCGCCGACCTGCTGTCCACCGACAAACCGCTGGTGGTGCGCTACCAGGGCCAGACCTATTTCCCGGTGCTGCGCGACTATTCCGAGAAGACCTTCGGTGGCGATTTCGAGACGCCGGCCGACTACCTCGACCCCTTCATCCGCGACCGCATCACCGCCGGCGCCAACTGGGCCGTCTTCGCGCCCAACCGCTACGGTCCGCGCACGCTGAACTACTTCGCCAGCCAGCCCAATCCGGCCGCGCCGTCGAGCGAGAACTTCCTGGGCACCGACGACCGCGGCCGCGACCTGCTGGCCCAGCTGATCTACGGCTTCCGGCTCAGCGTGCTCTTCGGGGTGGCGCTGACGGCGATCGGCGTGCTGCTGGGCATCGCCACCGGCGCGCTGCAGGGCTACTTCGGCGGCAGGACCGACCTGGCCTTCCAGCGTTTCATCGAGATCTGGGGATCGATGCCGGAGCTCTACCTGCTGACCATCTTCAGCGCCGTCTTCTCGCCCAGCGTGGCGCTGCTGCTGGTGCTGCTGTCGCTCTTCGGCTGGATGGGCCTGTCGGACTATGTGCGGGCCGAGTTCCTGCGCAACAGGCAACTCGACTATGTGCGCTCCGCACGGGCCATGGGCCTGTCGCACGGCCAGATCGTCTGGCGCCACATCCTGCCCAACAGCCTGACGCCGGTGGTCACCTTCCTGCCGTTTCGCATGAGCGCGGCCATCCTGGCGCTGACCTCGCTGGACTTCCTGGGCCTGGGTGTGCCGGCCGGTACACCATCGCTGGGCGAACTGCTCAGCCAGGGCAAGGCCAATATCGATGCCTGGTGGATCTCGCTGTCCACCTTCGCGGTGCTGACCGTGACCCTGCTGCTGCTGACCTTCACCGGCGACGCACTGCGCGACGCACTCGACCCCCGCAAGACATGAACCCAGCCAGCACTCCCTTGCTCGATGTGCGCGGCCTGCGCATTGCCTTCGGCGATACCGAGGTGGTGCACGGCATCGATTTCCAGGTGGAGGCCGGCGAGAAGCTGGCCCTGGTCGGCGAATCCGGCTCCGGCAAGACCATCAGCGCCATGAGCCTGCTGCGCCTGGTGCCCGATGCGGCCGCCAGCGGCAGCGCCATGCTGCAACCGCGCGAGGGCGGTGCCGCCCGCAACCTGCTGACGCTGCCGGAGCGCGAACTGCGCGCCATCCGCGGCGACGAGGTGGCGATGATCTTCCAGGAGCCGATGACGGCGCTGAACCCGCTCTTCACCGTGGGCGCGCAGATCGCCGAGGTGCTGCAGCTCAAGCGCGCCATGTCCGGCAGCCAGGCCTGGGAGCAGGCGGTGAAGCTGCTGGCCGACACCGGCATCCCCGAGCCGGCAAGGCGCGCCCGCAGTTATCCGCACCAGCTCTCCGGCGGCCAGCGCCAGCGCGCCATGATCGCCATGGCCCTGGCCAACCAGCCCCGGCTGCTGCTGGCCGACGAGCCGACCACCGCGCTGGACGTGACGCTGCGCGGCCAGATCCTCGACCTGCTGTCGGACCTGCAGCGCAGCCACGGCATGGCGGTGCTGCTGATCACGCACGACCTGCTGATGGTCAAGCGCTTCGCCGACCGGGTGGCGGTCATGGAGCGCGGCCACATCGTGGAGCAGGGGCCGGTGGCCGAAGTGTTCGCCAACCCGCAGCACCCTTACACCCGCAAGCTGCTCGACAGCGTGCCGCGCCGGGCGGTGGACGAATCGCCGGTGTCGCCGGATGCCAGGGCGCTGATCGAGGCGGAGCATCTCGGCGTGCGTTATCCGGTGGCGCGGCCGGGCATCGCGGGCTGGTTCCGCAAGAACAGTTTCGTGGCGGTGCAGGACGTGGGTTTGCGCTTGCAGGCGGGGCGAACGCTGGGTGTGGTGGGGGAGTCGGGCTCCGGCAAGTCCAGCCTGGCGCTGGCCGTGCTCGGCCTGCAGCCGCACGAGGGCGAGCTGCGCATCGATGGCCGGGCCTGGAACGGCGGCCTGGCGGCGGACCGGCCCTTGCGCCGGGTGGTCCAGGTGGTGTTCCAGGATCCGTTTTCATCGCTCTCACCGCGCATGACGGTCGGCGAGATCGTCGGCGAGGGCCTGCGTGTCCACGCACCGGAACTCGATGCCGCGGCGCGTGAGCGGCAGGTGAGGGCGGCGCTGGACGACGTCGGCCTGTCCGAAGCGCAGTTCCCCGGGCTGCTGGAGCGTTATCCGCACGCCTTCTCCGGCGGTCAGCGCCAGCGCCTGGCCATCGCCCGTGCCCTGGTGGTGCGCCCGCAGGTGCTGGTGCTCGACGAGCCGACCAGCGCGCTCGACGTCACCATCCAGAAACAGGTGCTGGACCTGCTGCAGCGCCTGCAGCGCGAACACGGCCTGGCCTATCTGCTGATCACCCACGACATGGACGTGGTGCGCGCCATGGCGCACGAAGTGATCGCGATGAAGGACGGCCAGGTGGTGGAATCCGGCCCGGTCGCCCAGGTGCTCGGCGCGCCCAGCCATCCCTACACCCGGCGGCTGGTGGCCGCCGCGGCTTCCTGAGGCGGGCCGGCTGCGCTAGGATTCCAGGCTTTGGCGGCCAGGTCCGCCGGGGGTGACGATGCAGGATCTGCTGGTGGTGAGTCTGTGTGCGCAGTGGTGCGGCGTCTGCCGCGACTGGCGCACCGCGTTCGCCGAAGTGGCGCGGCGCCACGGCGAAGGCCAGTTCCGCTGGCTCGACGTCGAGGACGAGTCCGAGGTGGCCGGCGACCTGGATGTCGAAACCTTCCCAACGGTGCTCATCGCCCGCGGAGGCAAGGTGCTCTTCCTGGGGCCGATCCTGCCGCAGCCGGCCCTGCTGGAGCGCCTGCTGGGCAGCCTGGCGCCCGAAAGTGCGGAAATCGCCGACACCCAGGCGCTTCTGGCGCGGATTATCGAGAGTGGCCCCGGTCAGCGCATTGCGCAAAACCTGTCGGCGGAGTAGAATTGCAGGCTGACTCCCAAACGGGCGGATACCACCGCCCGTTTTTTATTGGCCGATCGTTTTTCGATGGGCCGATGCAGGGTCGGCAGATTTTTCATTCACTTTTTATTGGCGGGCTTTCCAGCACGTGGCACTGCAGCAGATCGTCGAGACGACCGTTACCGGTCTGGGTTATGACCTCGTGGAGATCGAGCGCTCCGCGGGTGGGCTGCTGCGCATCACGATCGATCTGCCCTGGCAGGGGAAAGTGGAAGACACCGGATTGCCCGAGCAGTTCGTGACGGTCGAAGACTGCGAAAAAGTCACCCGCCAGTTGCAGTTCGCCCTGGAAGTGGATGGCGCCGAATACCAGCGGCTCGAGGTTTCCTCGCCCGGTATTGATCGCCCGCTGCGCCATGAGCGCGATTACGAGCGTTTCGAAGGCGAGATCATCGATCTGGTGCTGCGGGTGCCGATCGGCGCCGCCGGTGCTGGACAGGTGGCGGCAAACCGCAAAAAATTTCGGGGCCGGCTCGAACGCGCGGCCGAAGGCGGCGAAACGCGCTGGCAGATCGTCTGGAGCGACGAGCCCGAGGCCAAGCCCGGTGCCCGCGTCAGCAAGAAGCGGCTGGAAGCCGTCGCGCTGCACGCCATGGCCTTCAAGCTCGAGGAGTTGCGCGAGGCGCGCCTCGCCCCCATTGTGGATTTCAAGGGCCGTCGGTCCCGCGGCGACGAAGACGGCACGGCATCAGCCGCCGAAACCGGCGCCTGAAGATGAAGCTGCCGCTGCGGCCATCCTTTTCGAAGGGCGGCCGTTGTCGGAGACAAAAGTACAGGACAGGAGAGTTGTTGCATGAATCGCGAACTGTTGATGCTGGTCGAGGCGATCTCGCGCGAGAAGAACGTCGAACGTGACGTGGTTTTCGGCGCGGTCGAATCCGCATTGGCTCAGGCAACCAAGAAGCTGTACAGCGGCGAGGTGGACATCCGCGTCGCCATCGACCGGGACACCGGCGTCTACGAGACCTTCCGCCGCTGGCACGTCGTGCCGGACGAGGCCGGCCTGCAGCTGCCCGAGCAGGAAATCCTCCTGTTCGAAGCCCGCGAGCAGATTCCCGACATCGAGCTCGACGAGCACATCGAGGAAGCGGTCGAATCCGTGCCGATCGGCCGCATCGGCGCCATGGCCGCCAAGCAGGTGATCCTGCAGAAGATCCGCGACGCCGAGCGCGAGATGCTGCTCAACGACTTCATGTCGCGCGGCGAGAAGATCTTCACCGGCACCGTCAAGCGCATGGACAAGGGCGACATCATCGTCGAGGCCGGCCGTGTCGAAGGCCGTCTGCGCCGCGGCGAGATGATCCCCAAGGAAAACTTGCGCAGCGGCGACCGGGTGCGGGCCATGATCATGGAGGTCGACCTGAACCTGCGTGGCGCGCCCATCATCCTGTCGCGCTCGGCCCCCGAGTTCATGATGGAGCTCTTCCGCAACGAAGTGCCCGAGATCGAACAAGGCCTGCTGGAGATCAAGTCCTGCGCCCGCGACCCCGGCAGCCGCGCCAAGATCGCCGTCATCTCCTACGACAAGCGCGTGGACCCGATCGGCACCTGCGTCGGCGTGCGCGGCACCCGTGTGAACGCGGTGACCAACGAGCTGGCCGGCGAGCGGGTCGACATCGTGCTGTGGAGCGAGGATCCGGCCCAGTTCGTGATCGGCGCCCTGGCCCCGGCCAATGTGTCCTCCATCGTCGTCGACGAAGAGAAGCACGCCATGGACGTGGTGGTCGACGAGGAAAACCTCGCCATCGCCATCGGCCGCGGCGGCCAGAACGTGCGCCTGGCGTCCGACCTGACCGGCTGGAAGATCAACATCATGGACGCCGCCGAGTCGGCCCAGAAGCAGGCCGACGAAACCTCGGCCGGCCGCCAGCTGTTCATGGAAAAGCTCGACGTCGACGAGGAAATCGCCGACATCCTCATCCAGGAAGGTTTCACCAGCCTGGAAGAGGTGGCCTATGTGCCGATTCAGGAAATGCTCGACATCGAAAGCTTCGACGCGGACACGGTCAACGAACTGCGTTCACGTGCCAAGGATGCCCTGCTGACCATGGAGATCGCCCGCGAGGAAGACGCTGGCGGTGTATCGCAGGACCTGCGCGACCTCGAAGGTCTCACGCCGGAACTGATTGCCAAGTTGACCGAGGCCGGCGTGAATACACGCGACGACCTGGCCGACCTGGGTGTCGACGAACTCACTGATATCACCGGCCAGTCCGCCGATGAAGCCAAGAACCTGATTCTCAAGGCACGCGAACACTGGTTCGCGGGTCAAGAGTGAGGCGCGTGGAGGACCGAAAAGAATATGTCCAGTACAACCGTAGCCGAGTTCGCCAGCGAACTCAAGAAGTCCACTGAAACCCTGCTCGACCAGCTCCGCTCGGCGGGCGTGAGCAAGGGCACTTCATCCGACGTGCTGACCGAGGGTGACAAGCAGAAGCTCCTGGGCTATCTGCAGGCCAGCCACGGCACCGTCGCGGCCGACCGCAAGAAGATCACCCTGGTCAAGAAGTCGACCAGCGAGATCAAGCAGGCCGACGCCACCGGACGTGCCCGCACGATCCAGGTGGAAGTGCGCAAGAAGCGCACCTTCATCAAGCGCGACGAGGGCGATGGCGCGGGCGAGTCCGGCGAGTCCCAGGCCATGGATGCCCAGGAGTCGGTCGAAGTCGAACAGGACAGCGCGCCCAGCGCCGTCGACCTGGACCTGCAACGCCGCGAGGTCGAGGCCGTGAACCAGGCCGACCAGCTGCGCCGCGAGGAGCAGGAGCTGGCCGATGAACGCCGTGAGCGCGAAGCCCGCGAGCGCCGCGAACGCGAAGCCGCCGACCGTGCCGCCGCCTACCTCGCTCAGGAACAGGCCAAGCGCGCCCAGGTCCAGGCCGAGCGCGCCGAAGCCACCCGCGAAGTGGCCGAGCAGAACGCCGCCCGACTGAAGGCCCAGACCGAAGCGCGTGAAGCGGCCGAGGCCGAGTCGCGCGCCCGTGCCGCCGAAGAGTCGGCCCGCGCCAACGACCTCGATGCCCGCCGCCGCAAGGCCGAGGCCGAAGCCGCCGCGATCCGCTCGATGATGGCCGCGCCCAAGAAGGTGCTGGTCGCCAAGAAGCCGGAAGAGCCGGTCAAGCCCGAGCCGGCCAAGCCGGCCGTCAAGGGCACGCTGCACAAGCCTGCCGTCGGCAGCGGTGCCGCGGCACGTCCCGGTGCGCCCGCCGCGCCTGGCGCCGCAGCCGGTGCCGGCAAGGAAGTCAAGTCGGCCAAGCTGTCCTCCAGCTGGGCGGGCGATCCGGCCAAGAAGAAAGAAATCAAGACCCGTGGCGACAGCTCCGGCGGCGTCGGCCGCAACAGCTGGCGTGGCGGTCCGCGTGGCCGCCGTGGCGACCAGCGCGGCGACCAGCGCGACGATTTCGCCCAGCAGCAGCCGACCGAAGCCCGCGTCATCGAAGTGCACGTGCCGGAGACCATCACGGTCGCCGAGCTGGCGCACAAGATGTCCGTCAAGGCGGCAGAGGTCATCAAGCAGTTGATGAAGCTCGGCCAGATGGTCACCATGAACCAGCCGCTGGACCAGGACACCGCCATGATCGTGGTGGAAGAGTTCGGCCACAAGGCGGTGGTGGCGGCGCTGGACGATCCGGAAGCCTTCACTGACGAGGACGTGGTCGCCTATGCCGGCGAACTGCTGCCCCGCGCCCCTGTCGTCACCGTCATGGGCCACGTCGACCACGGCAAGACCTCGCTGCTGGACTACATCCGCCGCGCCAAGGTCGCTGCGGGCGAAGCCGGCGGCATCACCCAGCACATCGGCGCCTACCACGTCGAGACCGAGCGCGGCATGGTGTCCTTCCTGGACACCCCCGGCCACGAAGCCTTCACGGCCATGCGTGCCCGCGGCGCCCAGGCCACCGACATCGTCATCCTGGTGGTGGCGGCGGACGACGGCGTGATGCCGCAGACCAAGGAAGCCATCAAGCATGCGAAAGCTGCCGGTGTGCCGATCGTGGTCGCGGTCAACAAGATCGACAAGCCCGACTCCAACCCCGAGCGCGTCAAGCAGGAGCTGGTGGTCGAGGAAGTCGTGCCCGAGGAATACGGCGGCGAGTCGCCTTTCGTCAACGTCTCGGCCAAGACCGGCCAGGGCATCGACGAGCTGCTCGAACAGGTGCTGCTGCAGGCCGAAGTGCTGGAACTCAAGGCGCCGGTCGATGCCGCCGCCAAGGGCCTGGTGATCGAAGCCCAGCTCGACAAGGGCCGCGGCCCGGTCGCCACCATCCTGGTGCAGTCCGGAACGCTCAAGACCGGCGACATCGTGCTGGCCGGCCAGACATACGGCCGCGTGCGTGCCATGGTCGACGAGAACGGCCGTGTCACCAAGAGCGCCGGTCCGTCCATCCCGGTGGAAATCCAGGGCCTGACCGAAGTGCCGCAAGCCGGCGACGAGTTCATGGTGCTGGCCGACGAACGCCGTGCCCGTGAAGTCGCGACTTACCGTGCCGGCAAGTTCCGCAACACCAAGCTGGCGAAGATGCAGGCGGCCAAGCTGGAGAACATGTTCTCCGACATGACGGCAGGCGAGGTCAAGACCTTGCCCGTCATCATCAAGGCCGACGTGCAGGGCTCGCAGGAAGCGCTGGCCGCCTCGCTGCTCAAGCTCTCCACCGAAGAGGTGCGGGTGCAGATCGTGATGGCCGGCGTCGGCGGCATCAGCGAGAGCGACATCAACCTGGGCATCGCGTCCAAGGCGGTGGTGATCGGCTTCAACGTGCGTGCCGATGCCGGCGCGCGCAAGACGGCCGAGAGCAACGGCGTGCAGATCCGCTACTACGACATCATCTATGACGCTGTCGACGAGCTGAAGGCCGCCATGTCCGGCATGCTGGCTCCCGAGCAGCGCGAAGAGGTCATCGGCACGGCCGAGATCCGCACGGTGTTCGTGGCTTCGAAGATCGGCACGGTGGCGGGTTCCTATGTCACCTCCGGCCAGGTCACGCGCAACTGCAAGTTCCGCCTGCTGCGCGAGAACGTGGTCATCTACACGGGTGAAGTCGAGTCCGTGCGTCGCCTCAAGGACGATGTGCGCGAAGTCAAGGAAGGCTTCGAGTGCGGTATCAAGCTGCGCAACTACAACGACATCCGCGAGCTCGACCAGCTCGAGTTCTTCGAGATCAAGGAAATCGCCCGGACGCTGTAAGGCGCCCGATCAGCGATCCACGAGATGCCGAAAAAGAAATCGTCCGTCCCCAACCGCGGCTTCCGGGTGGCCGACCAGATCCAGCGCGATCTGGCGGAACTGATCGCCCGCGAGTTGAAGGACCCGCGGGTGGGCATGGTCACGATCCAGGCGGTCGAGGTCACGCCCGACTATGCGCACGCCAAGGTGTTCTTCAGCGTGCTGACCGGCGACAAGGACGATGCGCTCGAAGGCCTGAACCAGGCGGCGGGTTTCCTGCGCGCCGGCCTGTTCAAGCGCCTGCACATCCACACCGTGCCCACGCTGCATTTCCAGTTCGACCGCACGCCCGAGCGGGCCTCGGACATGAATGCCCTGATCGCGCAGGCCGTCGCCTCGCGCTCCAAGGACGACTGAGCATGAACGCGCCGCGCACCAGGGTGCAACGGCGCCCTGTGCACGGGGTGCTTTTGCTCGACAAACCACTGGGCTTTTCCAGCAACGACGCGTTGCAGAAGGCCAAGTGGCTTTTGCGTGCGGAAAAAGCGGGCCATACCGGCACGCTCGATCCGCTCGCCAGCGGCGTCCTGCCCCTGTGTTTCGGCGCGGCCACCAAGTTCAGCCAGCTCCAGCTCGATGCGCCCAAGCGCTACGAGGCCTTGTTGAAGCTCGGCGTGACCACCGCCACGGCCGATGCCGAAGGCGAGGTGCTGCAGACGCGCGAGGTGCCGGTCATCACCGCCGGGCAACTGGCCGCGGTGGCCGAGCGCTTCACCGGCCCCATCCGGCAGGTTCCGCCCATGCACAGCGCCCTCAAGCGCGACGGCAAGGCACTCTACGAATACGCACGCGCCGGCATCGAAGTCGAGCGCGAGGCGAGGGCGGTGACCATCCACGCCCTCGAACTGGCCTTCAGCCAGACCGAGGACGGCCAGCCGGCCATCCACATGCAGGTGGCCTGCAGCAAGGGCACCTACATCCGCACCCTGGGCGAGGACATCGGCGAAGCCCTGGGCTGCGGCGGTCACCTCGTCATGCTGCGCCGCACGGCCACCGGCCACTACGGCGTGGCGCAGGCCATGAGCCTGGCCGAGCTGGAGGCGATGGAGCCGGAGGCGCGTCTCGAACGCCTGCTGCCGGCCGAATCGCTGCTGGCCGACCATGAGCGCGTCATATTGGGCACGGAAGATGCGGCACGTTTTCTCTCGGGATTGCGGCGCCGCGGCGCCTGGCCCGATTCGGAGCGTGTCGCCGTGTTCGGCAGCGAACCCCAGGCACTGCTGGGCGCTGCCCGTACCCAGGCCGGCGAGCTGATCCCCACGCGCCTGCTGAGCCCCATCGAGATCCAGCAAATTTTGCAGAAAGAGAGCACGCCCGAAGGCGCCCCGCAGGCCCCGGGTATCGAGGAAACCCTATGAGCAAGCAAATCCGCAACATCGCCATCATCGCCCACGTCGACCACGGCAAAACCACCATGGTCGACCAACTGCTGCGCCAGTCGGGCACCTTCGCCGAACACGAGAAAGTCGTGGACACGGTGATGGACAACAACGCCATCGAAAAGGAACGTGGCATCACGATCCTGGCCAAGAACTGCGCCGTCAGCTGGGAAGGCACCCACATCAACATCGTCGACACCCCGGGCCACGCGGACTTCGGCGGTGAGGTCGAGCGCGCGCTGTCCATGGTCGACGGCGTGGTGCTGCTGATCGACGCGCAGGAGGGCCCCATGCCCCAGACGCGTTTCGTGACCAAGAAGGCCCTGGCCCTGGGCCTGCGCCCCATCCTGGTGGTGAACAAGGTCGACAAGCCCGGCGCCAACCCGGACAAGGTCGTCAACGCCGCCTTCGACCTGTTCGACAAGCTCGGCGCGACCGACGAACAGCTCGACTTCCCGGTGGTCTACGCCTCCGGCATCAACGGCTGGTCCTCGCTCGACGAAGGCAAGCCCGGCGAGCAGTGGGGCCCCGACATGTCGGCCCTGTTCAACACCATCCTGAAGCACGTCCCCTCGCAAAAGGGCGACCCGGCGGCGCCGCTGCAGCTGCAGATCTCCGCGCTGGACTTCTCCACCTTCGTCGGCCGCATCGGCGTCGGCCGCATCAGCCAGGGCACCCTGCGTCCGATGCAGGAAGTCGTCGTGATGGAAGGCCCGGACGGCAAGGCCATCAAGGGCAAGGTCAACCAGGTGCTGACCTTCCAGGGCCTGGAGCGCGTGCAGTCGACCGAAGCCGGCCCCGGCGAGATCGTGCTGATCAACGGCATCGCCGACCTGAACATCGGCGTCACCGTGACCGACCCGGTCAAGCCGGCACCGCTGCCCATGCTCAAGGTCGACGAGCCGACCCTGACCATGAACTTCTGCGTCAACACCAGCCCGCTGGCCGGCCGCGAAGGCAAGTTCGTCACCAGCCGCCAGATCTGGGACCGCCTGCAGAAGGAACTGCAGCACAACGTGGCCCTGCGCGTGAACGAGACCGACGAAGAAGGCATCTTCGAAGTCATGGGCCGCGGCGAACTGCACCTGACCATCCTGCTGGAAAACATGCGCCGCGAAGGCTACGAGATGGCTGTTTCGAAGCCGCGCGTGGTGTTCCGCGACATCAACGGCGAGCGCAACGAGCCTATCGAGCTGGTGACGGCCGACATCGAGGAAATCCATCAAGGCGGCGTGATGCAGGCCCTGGGCGAGCGCAAGGGCGAGCTGGTCAACATGGAGTCCGACGGCCGTGGCCGCGTGCGCCTGGAATACCGCATCCCGGCCCGTGGCCTGATCGGTTTCACCAACGAGTTCCTGAACCTGACCCGCGGCTCCGGCCTGATCAGCAACATCTTCGACAGCTACGAGCCGCACAAGGGCGACATCGGCGGCCGCAAGAACGGCGTGCTGATCTCGATGGACGACGGTGAAATCTTCACCTACGCCCTGGGCAAGCTCGACGACCGCGGCCGCATGTTCGTCAAGGCCAACGACCCGGTGTACGAAGGCATGATCGTCGGCATCCACAGCCGCGACAACGACCTGGTGGTCAACGCCACCCGCACCAAGCAGCTGACCAACTTCCGTGTCAGCGGCAAGGAAGACGCGATCAAGATCACGCCCCCGATCGACCTGACGCTGGAATACGGCGTGGAGTTCATCGAGGACGACGAGCTGGTCGAGATCACGCCCAAGTCGGTGCGCCTGCGCAAGCGCCACCTGAAGGAAAGCGACCGCAAGCGCGCGGGCCGCGGCTAAGCCAGGCTTCGCTCTGCGGGGCGAAACGAGACAAAAAGGCAGCGCGTGGCGCTGCCTTTTTTCATGGGCGCCGATGAAGTCGTGGCACCCGGAGCAGCACGCTAGGTCAGATTCAAGCCGCCGTCCGACAGCAGCACTTCGCCCGTCAGGTAATCCGAGGCAACCAGCATGGCAACTGCATCTGCGATGTCGTCCGGACTTGCGGCGCGGCGCATCGGAGACTGCTCGCGCCACAAGGCCTGTGCGCCATGCCATTCGGCAGTCAAGGGCGTATCGACCAGGCCCGGCGCGACGGCATTCACGCGAATGTCGGGCCCCAGTGATAGCGCGAGCAGGCGCGTCACGTGATTGAGTGCAGCCTTGCTGGCCGCGTAGGGAATGGATGCACCCTTGGGACGAACGCCTGCATGCGAGCTGATGTTGACCACGCTGCCCGCCCGGCGGGACCTTGCGGCTTCGCGCAAGGCCGACTCGGCCAATGCGACGAGATGGAAGGGCGCCAGGACATTGACCTCATGGAGCTCCCGCCAGACCGCGGAAGTCGCCGAAGCAAGGTCGCCATGCGGAATGACTCTGCTGATGCCCGCGTTGTTGACCAGCACGTCCAGCTGGCCCCAGGAAGCGATGGCCTCGCTGACAAGCCGGACCCTGTCGGCCTCCAGCGCGAGATCGGCCTGGATGTAGACAGCCTGCTTCATTCCTGCCGCCATTGCCCGACCTGCCGCCTCGGAGCTGCGCGAATGAAGGATCACCGCATAGCCGGCGTGGCTCAGCCTGCGGGCGATGGCTGCGCCGATGCCGGAGGTGGAGCCCGTCACCAGCGCCACACGAAGTCCGCTATCAAGGGTCGGATTGACATTCATCTGAAAAATCCCGGTCTGGTTGCCATCGAAAATAGATGAACAGCATGCTCCATTCCGACTCTGCGGTCTCAGGGGAAAGAATCGTCACGCGGTCTTCTTGACCCAAGCCGCCAGCCGGGCGCGTACCGCGCCGCGCTGCGCTTCATCGAGGCGTGCCGATGCCAGCCCCTGCTCGACGGCCGACACCACGGTGCCGCTGCGGTTCAGGTCGCGCGCCCGCTCGGCGGGCGGGGCAGGGGATTCGTCCTCGAACAGGGTTTCGATGGCCGACGCCAGTTGCCGGGCCTGCCGGTCGGGTATGCGGCCGGCCTCGTCGGCCGAACGCCGGGCGAGCCGCAGCGCGAGCTGCAGGCGCTGGTCCTGCTGGGCGGACAGGACTGCGGGCTCGATTCCAATCGGCCCGGCCGCGGTCGCGGAGTCTTCTGCCGATGCTGAGCGCACGGTTTGTTGGCAGCTCGCGGCGGGCAGCGCCGGAGCGGCATTCATGCGCGCCGCGCGCCGGCGTGTGCCTATGGCTTCGTCCAGCCTGTCGAGGCGCCCCTGCAGGCTGCGCAGCTCATTGAGCAAGCGGGCCATGGCGACGACCCAGACGTCGCGCGAGCGGCCCGGCTTCGGCAGCGTGTAGCGCGTCCCGAACAGCTCATCGGCCGATCCGCGCATGGCATCGAGTTCCAGCTGCAGCGACCGATGCGCGCAATGCCGGGGCAGCGTGCGCATGATGTGGTGAAGTTCGCCGAAGATCCGGGTGGCATCGTTGAGCGTCTCGGCATCCGTGCTGAAGCCGAACAGCCGGATCATGAAGTAATCGCACCAGCTGCCCGGCTCGGCGCTGAGTTGCTGCCGCAGTGGCAGGCCTTCGAGCAGGCAGCCGGCGGGATGGACGCCGGAGCGGCTTCGCGGCGCGGCCGGGCGAGGCCGCGTTGCGTCCATGGTCGGTGGGCATGCGCCGCCGGGGCGCCGGGCATTCGGTACGGGCAGATCCACGGCTGCTCCTGGTTGGCAGGCCGAGGATTCTTCGGCGGCCGCCCCAGGCACCGCCACCGTGGTGCGAAACAGCACCCTGGCAGGCGAAGTCCAACCGTTCAGCGAACCATCCCACTCACCCGCCAGACGGTATTGCCCACGTCGTCGGCCACCAGCAGGCCGCCTTTGCGGTCGATGGCCACGCCCACCGGCCGGCCGCTGGCATTGCCTTCGCTGTCGACGAAACCGGTCAGCACATCGATCGGCTGGCCTTTGGGCATGCCATCGACGAAGGGGATGAACACCACCTTGTAGCCGGCGCGCGGCTTGCGGTTCCAGGAGCCGTGCTCGCCCACGAAGACACCGCTGGCGAACTGCGGCGGCAGCTGGTTGCCGGTGGCGAAGGCCATGCCCAGCGGCGCCACATGGTTGCCCAGGCCGTAGTCGGGCTTGATGGCCTTGGCCACCAGGGCGGGGTTGGGCGGCTGCGGCCGCTCGTCCACGTTCTGGCCCCAGTAGCTGAAGGGCCAGCCGTAGAAGCCGCCGTCCTTCACCGAGGTGAGGTAGTCGGGCACCAGGTCGCTGCCGAGTTCGTCGCGTTCGTTGACCACGGTCCAGAGCGCCTTGGTGGTGGGCTCCCAGCCCATGCCGTTGGGGTTGCGCAGGCCGCTGGCGAAGATGCGGTGCTGGCCGCTGGCGCGGTCCACCTCCCAGATGGCGGCGCGGCCTTCTTCCTTGTCCAGGCCGTTCTCGCCGACATTGCTGTTGGAGCCGACCGAGACATAGAGCTTGCTGCCGTCCTCGCTGGCGATCACGTTCTTGGTCCAGTGGTGGTTGATGCCGCCCGGCAGGTCGATGACCTTGGTGGGCGTGCCGGGCAGGCTGGTGGCGCCTGCCTGGTAGGGCAGCTTGACCAGCGCATCGGCGTTGGCAATGAAGAGCTCGTTGCCGACCAGCACCATGCCGTAGGGTGACTTGAGGTTGGCGACGTAGGTATTGCGGGTTTCGGCCACGCCGTCGCCATCGGCGTCGCGCAGCAGGGTGATGCGGTCGGCGCTGGGCACATGCGAGCCAGCGCGTTTCATCACCAGGCCCTGCACCCAGGCTTTGGGGCCGTTGTGCTTTTCCTTCTCGTCCTTGGCCGGCGCGTCGCTCTCGGCGACCAGCACGTCGCCGTTGGGCAGCACGTAGACCCAGCGGGGGTGTTCCAGGCCTTCTGCGAATTTGGTGAGCACCGTGCCGGCCACCGGCTGCGGCATGGCGCCGTCGCGCCAGCCCTTGGCCGGGGCGATGTGCAGGGTGGGGATGAGGGGCTTGGTGGGCGCGGGAAGCGTCGGGCTCGGGCCGATGCCGGCGGATTCGGGCAGCAGGGCGTGCTCGCCGCAGGCGGCCAGCAGGCAGGCGAGGCTGGCGGCGGCCAGGCCGGTCAAACGCATGGACATTCTTGTGCTCCTTGGGACGGGGGATACGGGGCGCCGACGGCACCGCAGGCACTGTGGCACCGGTGCATGACCTGCCCTGTAGGCCGGTGTCGCAAATGCCCCGGGCGTGGCAGCGGCGGTCCGGCAAGCTTCGGGTTATCCCGGGACGCTGTTAAAGTGGCGCGATTGCGATCGCCTCCACGGCATCGCCCCCATGAACTTCGGAGCAGTGAGGCTCCCAACGACCCGTATCGCGGTCGTTGGGAGCTTTTTTTTTGGAGATTGAAAAGCGTGAGCACAACCCAAACGCGAACCTGGCGGGTCGGCGTCCTGTTCTCCAACACAGGCGTGACCGCGGCGGTGGAGCGAACGCAACAGGCGGCCACCCTGCTCGCGATCGAGGAGATCAACGCGGCCGGGGGCGTGCTCGGCGCGCCGATCGAGCCGGTCCTCTGCGACCCGGCCTCGCGGCCCAAGCGCTACGGCGAGCTGGCCCGGCAGCTGTGCGACGTGGAGGGCGTGCGGGTCATCTTCGGCTGCCACATGTCCAGCACCCGCAAGGCGGTGCTGCCGGTGGTGGAGGCGCACCGGGCGCTGCTGTTCTACCCGACGCTCTACGAGGGCTTCGAGTACTCGCCCAACTGCGTCTACACCGGCGCCGCGCCCAACCAGAACTCCGTCCAGCTGGTGCGCTACCTCACGCAGAACTTCGGCAAGCGCCTGTTCCTGGTGGGCTCCGACTATGTCTATCCCTACGAGTCCAACCGCATCATCGGCGACCTGTTCCGCCAGTCCGGCGGCCAGCTGCTCGACGAGCTCTACGTGCCGCTGTTGATCGGCGAGAGCGACATGGCCAAGGTGATCCGCCGCATCAAGGCGGCCCAGCCCGACGTGATCTATTCGACCATGGTGGGCGACAGCATCGCCCAGTTCTACCAGGCCTACCGCGAGGCCGGCTTCGACCAGCGCACCCATCCGATCGCCAGCCAGTCCACGCAGGAAGCCGAGATCGCGCAGATGCCGCCCGAAGTGGCCGAAGGCAGCATCACCGCCGCGCCGTATTTTTCCACCATCGACACGCCGGCTAACCGGCGCTTCGTGCAGGCCTGGCGCCAGCGCTTCGGCCCGGACCTGCCGATCACCGCCAATGCCGAAGCCGCCTACTTCCAGGTCAAGCTCTATGCCCAGACCCTGGAGCGCGCCGGCGACGACCGGCTCGACGCCATGCTGCCGCACCTGCACGAACACGAGTTCGACGCGCCGCAGGGCCGGGTGCGCATCGACAAGGAAAACCACCACACCTACCTGTGGCCGCGCGTCGCGCGAGTCGATGCCGGGGGGCAGTTCCAGGTGGTCGACGACCCGGGCATCCGCGTCAAGCCCGACCCTTACATGTTCGAGAGCCGCTTCGACCCGCTCGCGGGCCGGGCCGCCTGAGGAGAGCCACGCATGCCCATATCGCTATTGCGCGAGCTGCCGGAGCTGAAGGTCGTCGTCGTGCATCCGCCGGACGAGGAGGGCGAGGCCCTGGTCAGCCACCTGCGCCGGGTCGGCTGCATGGTGAGCGTGGCCTGGCCGGTGCCGGCTTCGCTCGCCTCGAATGCCGATGTGCTCTTCCTGCTCACCGAGGGCGAGCGCCGCCAAGCCATCGAACAGTTGCTGAAGTCCCTGCCCAAGCCGGGGCCGACGGTCATCGCCATCGTCAACTACGAGGATCCGACGACGCTGCAGCTGGTGCTGGAGAGCAGCGCCTTCGCCGTGGTGCAGAAGCCGATCAAGCCCTTCGGCCTGCTGGCCAGCCTGGTCGCGGCGCGCAGCATGTGGACCGAGCAACAGACCCTGCTCAAGGAGAACCGCAAGCTGCGCCGCAAGATCACCAGCGACCAGGCCATGAGCCGGGCCAAGACCATCCTGATGGCCTCCAAGGGCATCAGCGAGGGCGAGGCCTACCAGGCGATACGCGCCCAGGCCATGGCCAAGCGCCTGTCGATGGAGCAGATCGCCAGCTCCATCATCAACATGGAAAGTTTGTTGCAAGCTGCAAATTGAGCCGCTAAGATCGACGCCACTGTGCCGCTGGATCTCCATCGCGCAGTGGCCACACCACCCTTGATCCTCAGGCCTGGTGCGGTTCTTCCAGACGACGATGTCAGTCGCTCTGGAACCCCCGGCAATGAAGCCCACAACGCAGCCCACGCTGCGCTGTGGGTTTTTTTTTGCTCGCGCTCGACAGTGCCGTCGACTGGTTTCGCTTGATACGGGTTTTCCAACTTCCGGCGTCCGTCGAACACGGACGCCCCACGTCTTAAGGGTTCCACCATGTTGACTTCCTCACGCCGCCGCCTGCTCGTCTCTTCCGCCGCCACGGCAGCCGCCGTCGCCGCGCCCGCCTGGGTGCGTCCGGCCTTCGCCGCCGACAAGATCAAGGTCGGCGCGCTCTATTCGCAGACCGGCGGGCTCTCCATCGTCGAGAAGATGCTGGCCAACGCCGTGCGCCTGGCCGTCTCCGAGATCAACGCCGCCGGCGGCGTGATGGGCCGCCAGGTCGAGGTGGTGCTGGAAGACGGCGCCTCCGATCCCAAGACCTTCAACGAGAAGGCCTCCAAGCTGGTCACCCGCGACCGCATCGAGACGGTGTTCGGCTGCCACACCTCGGCCAGCCGCAAGGCGGTGCTGCCGGTCTTCGAGCGGCGCAACGCCATGCTGTTCTACCAGACCCACTACGAGGGCTTCGAGTGCTCGAAGAACGTGGTCTACAGCGGCGCGGTGGCCAACCAGCAGCTGGGCAACTACATCCCCTGGATCGTGCAGAAGCTGGGCAAGAAGAAGTTCTTCATCGTCGGCTCCAACTATGTCTATCCGCGCGAGATGTCCAAGGTCAGCAAGAAGCTGATCGAGCAGTCCGGCGCCAGCTGGGTGGCCGACGAATACCTGGAACTGGGCCATTCGGAATGGGCCAGCATGGTCCGCAAGATCAAGGAGTCGGGCGCTGACGTGGTGCTGTCCAACGTGGTCGGCGATTCGCTGGTGGCCTTCTACCGCGAGTACAAGAACCAGGGCATGTCGCAGGCCGCGGTGCCGATCTGCGCCACCGTGACCAGCGAGATCGAGATCGCCGCCATGGGCGCCGAATACGCCGCCGGCAGCTACACCTCGGTGCCGTACTTCATGTCGATCGACACGCCGGCCAACAAGTCCTTCATCGAGCGCTACCGCAAGTTCGTCAACGACCCCAAGGCCGTCACCTACCACTCGCTGGAAGCGGCCTACTTCCAGGTCTTCCTGTGGAAGCAGGCGGTGGAGGCGGGCAAGTCGACCACGGCCGATTCGATCCGCGCCCACATCGGCGGCCAGACCTACGACGCGCCCGGCGGCAAGGTGCGCATCGATGCCGAGAGCCTGCACGCCTGGGTCACCCCACGCATCGGCCAGTGGCAGGCCGACGGCCAGAGCAAGGTGGTGGACGCGGCCGCGCAGCCGATCCGCCCGCTGCCGTACTTCGCCTACGGCGAGACCGACAGCAACCTGATGTGCACCACCAAGGGCGCGGCGCAAGTCAAGGTCTGACGGCGTCCGGCTCCCCGGCCCGGCGCGCCGCGCCGGGGGAGAGCCGCGCCCAACCCGGAAAACTCCAAGATGCTGGACGTACTTCTGATCGGCCTGAGCGTGGGCTCGATCCTTCTATTGGCCTCGCTCGGCCTGGTCATCATCTACGGTGCCATGGGCGTGGTGAACATGGCCCACGGCGAGATGGTCATGGTCGGCGCCTATGCGGCGGTGATGACGCAGATCTGGCTCGGCTGGAGCCTGTATGCCGCCATCCCGATCGCCTTCTGCGTGGCCGCGCTGCTCGGCTTCCTGATCGAGCGCTGCGTGGTGCGCAGGCTCTACGGCCGCCTGGGCGACACCCTGCTGGCCACCTGGGGCGTGGCCATCCTGGTGCAGCAGGCGGTGCGGCTCGAAGGGGGCCTGGCCTTCTTCGGCATCCACATCCAGGGCCTGGGCCCGGGGCTGCAGAACATGCCGGTGCCGCCGGAGCTGCAGGGCGCCTTCCTGGTGGGAGGCACCTCGATCAACGCCTACCGGGCCTTCATCGTGGCCAGCACCCTGGTGCTGACGCTGCTGACCTGGCTGCTGATGTACCGCACCCGCATGGGCATGCAGGTGCGCGCCATCATCCGCAACCCGCGCATGGCGGCGGCCTGCGGCATCGACGTGGAGCGGGTCAATGCCTGGACCTTCGCCTTCGGCGCGGGCCTGGCCGGCGTCACCGGCGTGCTGGTGGCGGGCTTCAAGACGGTCTCGCCCGACATGGGCACCTCGCTGGTGGTCGACAGCTTCCTGGTGGTGGTGGCCGGCGGCGTCGGCAGCCTGCTGGGCGCTGTGCTCACGGCCGTGGGCCTGGGCGAGATCAACGGCGTGGTCGCGGCGCTGAGCAACGACATCGTGGCGCGCGCCGCCATGTTCGGCCTGGTGATCCTGCTGATCATCGTCCGGCCGCAGGGCCTTTTTTCATTCAAGGGGCGCTGACGCCATGGTTTCCTCACTGGACAGGCGCGCGACCTTCGCGGCCTATGCGGTCTTCCTGGCGTTGGTGGCGCTGGCGCCTCTGGTGCTCGACGGCTTCTGGCTCAACCGGCTGGCCAAGTACCTGGTGTACGGGATGCTCGGCGTGGCCATCGCGATGTGCTGGGGCTATGCCGGCATCCTCAACCTGGGGCAGGGGCTGTTCTTCGGCATCGGCGCCTACATGCTGGCCATGTCGCTGAAGATGGCGAGCCCGGCCAGCCTGCAGCACGGCGGCAGCGGGCCGGTGCCGGACTTCATGCTGTCGAACGCCGAGCCGGGCGCCAAGATCGACCTCTGCTGCATCAACCCCCTGGCCTTCGTCTGGTCGCCGTTCCGGCACCAGTCCTTCGGCATCCTGATGGGGGTGGTGCTGCCGGTGGCCGTGGCCTTCCTGCTCGGCACGGTGGTGTTCAGGAAACGCATTGCCGGCGTGTTCGTCTCCATCGTCACCCTGGCCCTGGTGCTGCTGGTGCGCCTGCTGCTGGTGGATGCGCAGCCGCTGACCAACGGCTTCAACGGCCTGTCGGACCTGGCCTGGCTGAGGTTCGGCGGCTTCGAGTTCGACCCCTACGGCCTCGCCACCTACTACCTGATCGCCGCCGTGCTGGCCCTGGTGCTGGTGGGCTCGCGGCTGCTGCTGGCCACCCGGGCCGGGCTGATCCTGCGGGCCACTTCGGGCGATCCGCAGCGGGCACGCTACCTGGGCTTCGATGTGGCGCACTACCAGATCTTCTTCTTCTCGCTGTCGGCCGGCATCGCCGCGCTGGCCGGGATGCTGTATGTGGTGGTGGCCGAGTTCGCCTCGCCGACCTTCCTGGACCTGGCCTTCTCGATCACCATGGTGGTCTGGGCGGCGGTGGGCGGGCGCGGCTCGCTGCTCGGTGCCTGCCTGGGCGCGATCCTGATCAACATGCTGGAATCGACCGCCAGCGAGACCCAGTCGCTGGTGGAGGCCTGGCGGGTGATCGTCGGCCTGGCCTTCGTGCTGGTGGTGCTCTACCTGCCCAAGGGCATCGGGGGCTGGGCCCACGACATGCTGGCCCGCTGGGGCCGCACGGGGAGGGCCGCCGAATGAGCGCCTTCGCACTCGAATTGAAGGACCTGGGCGTGAGCTTCGGCGGCTTCAAGGCCGTGGACGGCGTCAGCCTGCAGGTGGCCGAAGGCGAACTGCGGGTGCTGCTGGGCGCCAACGGCGCCGGCAAGACCACGCTGATGGACCTGATCTCCGGCAAGACCCGCAGCTCGCACGGCCAGGTGCTGCTGAGCGGCAGCGACATCACCAACCGCGCCGAGTTCCGGGTGGCGCGCGCCGGCATCGGACGCAAGTTCCAGATCCCCAGCGTGTTCCGCGAACTCACGGTGCGCCAGAACCTGGGCGTGGCGGCCACCCGCGAGCCTTCCATCCTGCGCAACCTGCGCTGGGGCTTCGGCCGGCAGACGGACAAGGGCATCGACGAGATCCTGGACCTGATCGGCCTGGCAGGGCTGCAGCACCGCCAGGCCGCCGACCTCAGCCACGGCCAGACGCAGTGGCTGGAGCTGGGCCTGCTGATCGCGCAGAAACCCCGGGTGATCCTGCTCGACGAACCGACCGCCGGCATGACGCAGGCGGAGACGCGCAAGACCGCGCAGATCCTGATGGCCCTGCGCGGCCGCCAGACCATCCTGGTGGTGGAGCACGACATGGCCTTCGTGCGCGACATCGCCGAACGCATCACCGTGCTGCATCTGGGCCGGGTGCTGGCCGAGGGCAGCGTCACCGAGATCGAGCGCGACCCCAAGGTCCGCCAGGCCTACCTCGGCTCCCATGGGATCGCCACGCCATGCTGAAACTCACCAACGTCAACAGCTTCTACGGCCGCAGCCATGCGCTGCAGGATGTGAGCCTGGCCGTGCCCCGGGGCGAGGTCACCGCCATCCTCGGCCGCAACGGCATGGGCAAGACCACGCTGCTGCGCACGCTGATGGGCAGCATGGTGCGCTCCACCGGCGCGATCGAGCTGGCCGGGCAGCGCATCGACGGCCAGCCCACCCACCGCCGGGCGCGCGGCGGCATCGCCTATGTGCCGCAGGGCCGGGAAATCATCGCGGACTTCAGCGTGCGTCAGAACATCCTGATGGGCTGCTTCGCCGGCCGCGGGCCGGTGGCGATCCCGCCGCTGGCGCTGGAGCTGTTCCCCTACCTCGCGGCCAACCTCGACCGGCCCGGCGGCGTGCTCTCGGGCGGCCAGCAGCAGCAGCTGGCCCTGGCGCGCGCGCTGGCCGCGCATCCGCAGCTGATGCTGCTCGACGAGCCCAACGAGGGCATACAGCCCTCGGTCGTCGAGGAGATCGAGGCGGCCATCCTGCGGCTCAACCGCGAGTTCGGCATGACCATGGTGCTGGTGGAGCAGAACATCGATTTCGCCCGCCGCGTGGCCAGCCGCTTCGCCATGTTCGAGAAGGGCGCGATCGTGCAGAGCGGGCCGATCGCCGCGCTGACCGACGAGCTCATCGACCGCCACATGGCCTTCTGAAACCCCCATCCGCATCTTCACAAGGAGCTCCAACGTGAACGCTACCGAATCGACCCTGCAGGACCTGGACCTGACCGCCCTCACCGTGGAGGCCGTGCAGCAAGGCTTCGCCAGCGGCGCCTTCACCGCCGAGAGCCTGGCGCACGCCTGCCTGCGCCAGATCGAGGCCTATAACTCGCACTACAACGCGATCGTCTTCCTCAACGACGCGGCCCTGGCGGACGCCCGCGCCATCGACGTCCGGCGCGCCGCCGGCGAGAAGCTCGGCCCCCTGGCCGGCGTGCCGGTGGTGGTGAAGGATCCGATGGACATGGTGGGCTTTCCCACCACCGCCGGCTGGTCGCTGCTGCACGGCAAGAGCGGCGGCGTCGACCTGTATCCCGCCACCGATTCGCCGGTGGTCGCCCGCATGCGCGCGGCCGGCACGGTGATCCTGGGCAAGACGAACGTGCCCATCCTCAGCCACACCGGCACCCATGCCGACGACAGCTGGGCCGGCCCGACCCTCAACGTGGCCATGGCCGGCCGGGTGCCCGGCGGCAGCAGCGCCGGCACCGCGGCGGCCGTGGCCGCCAGCATGGCCGTGCTGGGCCTGGCGGAAGAGACCGGCGGATCGATCCAGAACCCGGCCTCGGCCCAGGACCTGGTCGGCATCAAGCCCACCATCGGCCTGGTGCCGAACGCGGGGGTGATGCCGCTCTCAGGCAACCGCGACGTGGTCGGCCCCATCGCCCGCAATGTGCGCGACGCAGCCCTGTGCCTGGACGCGCTGGCCGGATACAGCGCCGAGGATCCCAAGACCCTGGCCGGCGTCGGCAAGCAGCCCGCGGGCGGCTACACCGCCGGGCTGCGTCGGGATGCGCTGAAGGGCGTTCGACTGGGTCTCTACGGCCCGGGCTGGCGCGCCCAGCCGCTGTCGGCCGATGCGCAGAAGCTCTATGACCGCGCCGCCGACGAGCTGCGCGCCCAGGGCGCCATCCTGGTGGACGACCCCTTCGCCGGCTCCGGCTTCGCCGACCTGCGTGAGCCCACCGCCGGCAACTTCGACGCGCGCGGCATGGAGTCGGTGCCCTACGACCTGCAGAAATACCTGGAGCGCCTGGGCCCGGATGCGGCGCTCAAGACCTTCGCCGAGTTCGCCGAGGCGACCGCCGCGCAGTCGGCCTTCGGCCCCGGCGGCGTGCTGCATTTCATGCACCGGCTGCCCGACTTCGTGGCCTGCCTGGGTTCGCCCGGCACGCCACCGGCGCTGCCGGAATTCATCGCGCTGAAGGACGCCTACCTGCGCATCGTGGAGGACGTGTTCCAGCGCCACCAGCTCGACGGCCTGGTCTTCCCGCAGATGCGCGAGGAACTGCCCGCGGTGCGCACCGGCGCCATCCAGGAGACCACGGTGGGCGAACTCAATATCGCCGGCCTGCCGGCAGTGACCGTGCCGGCCGGCTATTACGCCTCCGGCGCGCCTTTCGGCCTGCTGTTCCTGGGCCGGCAATGGAGCGAGGCCGGGCTGCTGGCCTATGCCTACGCCTACGAGACGGCCACCCGGCACCGCCAGGCGCCCGTGCTGACCAAAGCGGCCGGCTGAACGCAGAGGGCCCGGCCGCCGGCTCCGGTCAGCGGCTGTGGACCTTCATCGCGCGCTCCACCTCGCGCTTGCCTTCGCGGTCCTTGATCACGTCGCGCTTGTCGTGCTCGGCCTTGCCCTTGCCCAGGCCGATCTCGCACTTCACCTTGCCGGCCTTCCAGTGCAGGTTCAGCGGCACGATGGTGTAGCCCTTCTGGTCGGACTTGCCCATCAGCCGCTTGATCTGCGCCTTGTGCAGCAGCAGCTTCTTGGTGCGCACGGCGTCGGGCGAGACATGCGTGGAGGCCGACTTCAGCGGATTGATCTGGCAGCCGATGATGAAGAGCTCGCCCTCGCGCACCACCACATAGCCGTCGGTCAGCTGCACCTTGCCCTCGCGCACGGCCTTCACCTCCCAGCCCTGCAGCACCATGCCGGCCTCGAAGCGTTCCTCGATGAAATAGTTGAAGCCCGCCTTCTTGTTCTCGGCGATGCGGCTGTCGGTATTGGGTTTCTTGGTGGCCATGGTCGGGGATATGGGGGCGCTCTGCCAGGTTTCTACAATGGCCGGCAAGACAGGGAGCCTGCGATTCTATGAAAACCGTCACCAAGTCCGTCCTGATCTGGTACAGCCCGGAAGAAATGTTCAAGCTGGTCACGGACGTGCCCCAGTACCCGAAGTTCCTGCCATGGTGCGACCGCGCCGCCGTCCTGTCGCAGGACGAGGGCGGCATGACCGCCCAGGTCGGCATCTCTTTTTCCGGCATCCGCCAGACCTTCACCACCCGCAACACCCATGTGCCCGGCCGCGAGGTGCACATGCAACTGGTGGACGGGCCCTTCTCCCAGCTCGAAGGCCAGTGGAAATTCCTGCCGGTGGGCGAGGGCGACCAGCGCGCTTGCCGCATCGAGTTCGAACTGCGCTACGGCTTTTCCAACATCGCGCTGGCCACGCTGATCGGGCCGGTGTTCGACCGCATCGCCGGCAGCATGGTCGATGCCTTCGTCAAGCGGGCCGACGAGGTCTATGGCGAATGAGCCTGGCGCGGTGCTGAACATCGTCGTGGCGGTGGACCACGGGGCGCACCGTGTCGAGGAGCTTCCTCTTGCATTGCCGGCGGGCGCCTGCCTGGGCGATGCCCTGGCGGCGGCGCGGGTGTCGGCCGAGGAGGCCGGCATCTGGGGCAAGACACTGCCCTTCGATACACCGCTTGCGCCAGGCGACCGGGTGGAGGTCTACCGGCCGCTGCGGGTCGATCCCAAGGTGGCGCGGCGCGAACGCTTCAAGCGGCAGGGCGCCCGCACCACGGGGCTATTCAAGCAGCGCGACTGAGGCCGCTGTTCAGCGGCATTCGCTGGCGATGAGGGACTGGGCGCGCTGGGCTTCGGCGGCGCGGGTCTGCTCGTCCATGTAGCTGCGTTCGCCCTGGGCATTGATCTGCGAGATGCGCACGCCCGAGTTGAGCGTGGCGGCCGACTGCTGAGCGCGCTGGCAGTTGTCGGCGCGGGCGGCGGCGTTCCTGGCTTCCTCGGCCTGGCGCTTGGCGGCGTCGGCGGCTTCGGCCTGCTTGCGGCGCTCTTCGAGTTCGCTGTCCTTGCCGCCGGGTTTGGCGGGGGCACCAGGCTTGCCGGGCGTGGCGGCTGCCGTGGGCGCTGGCGCGGGCGCCGCCACGGGCGCCGGATCGGCGGTGGACGGCCCCCGGGGCTTGCGCAGGATGCTGCGCTCGGGCACCTCGATCGGCGGCGGGCGGTCGCTGTAGACCTTGCGTCCCGCGGCGTCGAGCCACATGTACTGCGCCGAGGCGGCGCCCGCGGCGCAGGCCAGGGTGAACATGACGAGGTAACGGGCGGCGGGGGCGACGGTCATCGCGGCAGTGTAGCCCGCCGATAGGCCGCCGAGACAAACGGTAACGCCCAGGCGGGTACAATCGTTTTTTTGGAGCTTTGAGATATGCGCCTCCTCGGCAAAGCGCTCACCTTCGACGATGTGTTGTTGGTTCCCGCGTACTCCCAGGTCCTGCCCAAGGACACCACCCTCGCCACCCGCTTCTCCCGCAACATCACGCTGAACCTGCCGCTGGTCTCGGCGGCGATGGACACCGTGACGGAAGCCCGCCTCGCGATCGCCATCGCGCAGGAAGGCGGCATCGGCATCGTCCACAAGAACCTCACGCCCGCCGAGCAGGCCGCCCAGGTCGCCAAGGTCAAGCGCTACGAGTCCGGCGTGCTGCGCGAGCCGGTGGTGATCACCCCCACGCACACCGTGCTGCAGGTCAAGCAGCTGTCCGAGGAACTCGGCATCTCGGGCTTCCCGGTGATCGACGGCGGCCGTGTCGTCGGCATCGTCACCGGCCGCGACCTGCGCTTCGAGACCCGCCTCGACATCCCCGTGCGCGACATCATGACGCCGCGCGAACGCCTGATCACCGTCGGCGAGGGCACCTCCGCCGCCGAGGCCCGCGGCCTGCTGCACAAACACAAGCTCGAACGCCTGCTGGTGATCGGCGAGGACTGGCACCTGAACGGCCTGATCACCGTCAAGGACATCACCAAGCAGACCAACTTCCCCAACGCCGCACGCGATGCCTCCGGCCGCCTGCGGGTGGGCGCGGCGGTCGGCGTGGGCGAGGGCACCGAGGAGCGTGTCGAGGCCCTGGTCAAGGCCGGCGTCGATGCCATCGTGGTGGACACCGCCCACGGCCACAGCAAGGGCGTGATCGACCGCGTGCGCTGGGTCAAGCAGAACTATCCGCAGATCGACGTGATCGGCGGCAACATCGCCACCGGCGCGGCGGCGCTGGCGCTGGCCGAGGCCGGCGCGGACGCGGTCAAGGTCGGCATCGGCCCCGGCTCCATCTGCACCACCCGCATCGTGGCGGGCGTGGGCGTGCCGCAGATCATGGCGGTCGACAGCGTGGCCACCGCCCTGCAGGGCACCGGCGTGCCGCTGATCTCCGACGGCGGCGTGCGCTACTCGGGCGACATCGCAAAGGCCATCGCCGCCGGTGCCAGCACCGTGATGATGGGCAGCATGTTCGCCGGCACCGAAGAGGCGCCGGGCGAGATCGTGCTCTACCAGGGCCGCAGCTACAAGAGCTACCGCGGCATGGGCTCCATCGGCGCCATGCAGCAGGGCAGCGCCGACCGGTACTTCCAGGAGTCCACCACCGGCAACCCCAACACCGACAAGCTGGTGCCCGAGGGCATCGAGGGCCGGGTTCCCTACAAGGGCTCCATCGTGTCCATCCTGTTCCAGCTGGCCGGCGGCGTGCGTGCCTCCATGGGCTACTGCGGATGCGCCACCATCGACGAGATGAAGGACAAGGCCGAGTTCGTGGAGATCACCTCCGCGGGCATCCGCGAGAGCCATGTCCACGACGTGCAGATCACGAAAGAAGCCCCGAACTACCGGGCGAGCTGATCCACCGCCGCAAGCACCACAGCCGCCGCGAACCCTCGCGGCGGCGTTCTTTTTTCTGACGTACCGCCCCACCCACCCGAGGCCGCCCGCCATGCACCAGAAGATCCTCATCCTCGATTTCGGCTCCCAGGTCACCCAGCTGATCGCACGCCGCGTGCGCGAGGCGCATGTGTTCTGCGAAGTCCATCCCTGCGACGTCAGCGACGACTGGGTGCGCGCCTATGCGGCCGACGGCCAGCTGAAGGGCGTGATCCTCTCCGGCAGCCATGCCAGCGTCTACGAGGAAAGCACCGACAAGGCGCCCCAGGCCGTGTTCGACCTGGGCGTGCCGGTGCTGGGCATCTGCTACGGCATGCAGACCATGGCGCACCAGCTCGGCGGCAAGGTCGAGGGCGGCCATACCCGCGAATTCGGTTTCGCCGAAGTCCGCGCGCATGGCCATACCAAACTGCTCGAAGGCATCCAGGACCACGCCACCGCCGAAGGCCACGGCATGCTGGATGTGTGGATGAGCCATGGCGACAAGGTCACCGAGCTGCCGCCCGGCTTCAAGCTCATGGCCAGCACGCCCAGCTGCCCGATCGCCGGCATGGCCGACGAGGCGCGCGGCTTCTACGGCGTGCAGTTCCACCCCGAGGTCACGCATACCAAGCAGGGCCAGGCCTTGCTGGAGCGCTTCGTGCTCGGCGTCTGCGCCACCCGGCCGGACTGGGTGATGGGCGACTACATCGAGGAAGCCGTGGCCCGCATCCGCGAGCAGGTGGGCGACGAGGAAGTCATCCTGGGCCTGTCCGGCGGCGTCGATTCCTCGGTGGCGGCCGCGCTGATCCACCGCGCCATCGGCGACCAGCTGATCTGCGTCTTCGTCGACCACGGCCTGCTGCGCCTGAACGAGGGCGACATGGTGATGGACATGTTCAGCGGCAAGCTGCACGCCAAGGTCGTGCGGGTGGATGCGGCCGAGCTGTTCCTGGGCAAGCTGGCCGGCGTGTCCGATCCGGAGGCCAAACGCAAGATCATCGGCCGCGAGTTCGTCGAGGTCTTCAAGGCCGAGGCCGCGCGGCTGAAGGCCGGCGCCGACGGCGCGCTCAAGGGCGCGCAGTGGCTGGCCCAGGGCACCATCTATCCGGACGTGATCGAGTCCGGCGGTGCCAAGAGCAAGAAGGCCGTCACCATCAAGAGCCACCACAACGTGGGCGGCCTGCCGGAGCAGCTGGGCCTGAAGCTGCTGGAGCCGCTGCGCGAGCTGTTCAAGGACGAAGTCCGCGAACTCGGCGTGGCGCTCGGCCTGCCGCCGGAGATGGTGTATCGCCACCCCTTCCCCGGCCCCGGCCTGGGTGTGCGCATCCTGGGCGAGGTGAAGAAGGAATACGCCGACCTGCTGCGCCGTGCCGATGCCATCTTCATCGAGGAGCTGCGCAACTTCCGCGACGAGGCCAGCGGCAAGACCTGGTACCAGCTCACCAGCCAGGCCTTCACCGTCTTCCTGCCGGTCAAGAGCGTGGGTGTGATGGGCGACGGCCGCACCTACGAATACGTGGTGGCCCTGCGCGCGGTGCAGACCAGCGACTTCATGACGGCCGACTGGGCCGAGCTGCCCTATGCGCTGCTCAAGAAGGTCTCGGGCCGCATCATCAACGAGGTGCGCGGCATCAACCGCGTGACCTACGACGTGAGCAGCAAGCCGCCGGCGACGATCGAGTGGGAATGAGGCCCGGCCTTGCGGCCGCGGTCCTGCGCACCCTGCCCAACGGGGTGCGGCTGCTGGCCATGCCCATGCCCCATCTGCAGAGCGCCAGCGTCGGCGTCTTCCTGCGGGTGGGATCGCGCGACGAAACGGCCGCCAGCAACGGCATCAGCCATGTGCTCGAGCACATGGCCTTCAAGGGCACCCATACCCGCACGGTGCAGGCGATCAACCTGGATGCGGAACGCCTGGGCGCGGAGGTCAATGCCTTCACCGGCAAGGACACCACCGGCTACTTCATGACCGGCCTGGGCCGCCACACGCCCGCGCTGCTGCGCATGACGGCCGACATCGTGCTCAACAGCACCTATCCCGAGCAGGAGCTGCAGCGCGAGCTCGATGTGATCCGCCAGGAGGCCATCGAGTACGACGAGGATCCCGAGGACAGCTCCAGCGAGCTGCTCGACCGCGCCATCTGGGGCGAGGACCCGATGGGCATGCCGGTGATCGGCACCGTCGCCAACATCGAGGGTTTCACCCGGCAGGACCTGCTGGGCCATGTGCGGCAGCACTATGTGGCGGGCAAGACCATCGTGGCGGCGGCCGGCCATTTCGATGTCGAGGCCTGGATGGCGCAGGCGGCGGAACTGTTTGCCGGCATGCCGGCGTCGGCCGATCCGTCCGCCTGGAAGCCGCCCCTGCCGGCGAAGTACGTCGGCCAGGCGCTGGCCCGGCGCTTCACCCAGGTCTCGCAGGTGTTCGTGAACCTGGCCTATCCGCTGATGCCCGCGCCGGCGCAGGAGGAAGCCCGGCTGCGCTGGCGCCTGGCCGCCTCGCTGGCGGCCCATGTGTTCGGCGAGGGCATGTCCTCGCCCCTGGTCGACACCGTGCGCGAGCAGCTCGGCCTGGCCTACACGGCCTACGCCACGATGGAGAGCGGCGACTGCTGGGCCAACTTCATCGTGCATGCGGTCACCACGCCCGACAAGCTCGATGCGCTGCTGGAAGCGACCGGCCGCCTGCTGCGCGCGCAGGCCGAGGCCATCGATCCGGTGCAACTGGAACGCGCCCGCAACCAGCTGACCGTCTCCCGCGTGCGCGCCGCCGAACGCAGCTACGCCACCATGGAGCAGGCCGTCGAGGAGCTTTTCGCCAGCGGCGCGGTGACACCCATGGCCCGCACGCTGGCGCTGATCGAAGACATCGGCGCGGAGGAGGTGCGGGAGGTCTTCGTGCGTATGCTGGCCCATCCCCCGGCCCTGGCGATGACGGGAAAGGGCGCCAGTGCCAAGGCCGCGCGCAGGCTCGCCGCCAGCCTGGCGGCCTGACCGGGGCCCCGTGATCCGACTCCCGGAGGAACCGGAAACCATGAACGTCCATTTCGTCATCCACGAGGCTTTCGAGGCACCCGGCGCCTACGAGCAATGGATCCGCGAACGCGGCCACCGCGCCAGCTACTCGCGTGTCTATGCCGGCGATGCCCTTCCCGCATCGCTGGCGCAGATCGACATGCTGGTCGTGATGGGCGGGCCGCAATCGCCGTCCACCACCCTGGCCGAATGCCCTCATTTCGATGCGGCTGCCGAATGCGCGCTGATCGCCGGCGCGGCCGATGCCGGCAAGGTGGTGATCGGCGTCTGCCTGGGCGCCCAGCTGATCGGCGAGGCGCTCGGCGCGCCCTGCGGCCACAGCCCCGAGAAGGAGATCGGCAAGTTCCCGATCACCATGACGGCCGCCGGCCAGGCCCACCCCTGGTTCGCCGATTTCCCGGCCACGTTCGACTCCGGCCACTGGCACGGCGACATGCCCGGCCTGACGCCGGACGCCAGGGTGCTCGCCTTCAGCGAAGGCTGCCCCCGCCAGATCGTCGAGTACCGGCCGCTGGTGTTTGGGTTCCAGTGCCACCTGGAGCTGACGCCCGAAGTGGTCGAGCTGTTGATCGCCGCCTCGGCCCATGAGTTCGAAGCGCTGCGCTCGCACCGCTTCGTGCAGCAGCCTGCGGCCTTGCGGGCCCACGACTATGGCGCGATGAACCGGACGCTGTTCGGTTTCCTGGACCGGCTGGCCAGCGCCGCTTCACCCGCGGACCAGCCATGAGCACCCGCAGGCTCCACATAACGCGAATTTGCATGGTAACGGCTGTAATGTTATCGTGCATAAATCAAGTTATTGGCTAGGTGCCTTGTCCCCTTCGATTCCCGCCGTCCTGGCATACCTTCAGGAGGTCTTGGGCATTGCCGCGACCGGTGCGAAGCCTTGGGCGCGTGCCGACGAACTGCCTTATTTCCTGCGTGATGCCTTCGAGTTCTGCGAACTTCAGTTGCTCGGGCAGACCGTCGTCCTGGCGGTGGGGCGCGGAGGCGGCAAGCAGTCGCTCAGCGAAGTCCGGACCGGGCTGGACAAGGTCAAGGCGCTGGCCGGTCAGCCGGCGGTGTATGTCACGCAGGCACTGGCGTCCTACGACCGCAGGCGGCTGATCGAACAGAAGGTCTCCTTCCTCGTGCCTGGCAACCAGCTCTACCTGCCGGACCTGGGCCTGGACCTGCGCGAGTACTTCCGCCAGCGCGCCCCGGCGACAGCTGCGGCGCTGAGCCCGTCGGCGCAGGCCATGCTGATCGCGGCCTTGCTTCGCCAGCCCTGGCAGGCCGACTGGCAAGCTTCGGAGCTCGCGACAGCCCTGGGCTATACGCCGATGACCTTGTCGCGCGCCGTCAAGGAGCTGACCGCGAGCGGCCTGGCGACGGCCTACACGGTCGGCCGGTCGCGCTGGCTGCGCATGGAACTTCCGCCAGCGCAGATCTGGGAGCGTGCGATGCCGGCCTTGCGAACGCCGGTCAGGCGCACGGTCTGGGTAGCCGCGCCGGGGCCCGCCGCGCCGGCGTTTGCCCGTATCGCGGGCTTGAGCGCGCTGGCGCACCATTCCATGCTGGCCGAGCCGATATCGCCGGTCTATGCGTTGACCATCGCCGACTGGAAGCACGCGATCGATGCCGGCGTGCAGGAACTGCCAGAGCCCGAACCGGGCGCCCAGGAATGGCAGCTTTGGAACTACAGCCCGGCCCTGGATCCGAACGCCGTCACGGTGGATCCGCTCTCGTTGACGCTCAGCCTGCGAGAAAAAACCGATGACCGGATCCAGCTCGCGCTGGAAGAGTTGAAGGAGCAGTTCCCATGGTGAAGGGGCTGGAAATTTTTCGGCAGAAATTTGCGGCCTATGCCGATCAGTTCGTGCTGATCGGCGGCACGGCGGCGAGCTTGACGATGGAGGCGGCCGGGCTGGACTTCCGCGCCACCAAAGACCTCGACATCGTCCTGCATGTCGAAGCGCTGACGCCCTCATTCGGCCAAGCTTTCTGGACCTTCGTGGCAGCGGGTGGCTATGAAGTCCGGCAGGCCAGCGAAACCGGAAAGCCGGTCTTCTACCGCTTCCAGAAGCCGGCCGACGCGCGTTATCCGGCAATGCTCGAGCTGTTCGCCAGAGCGCCCCACGGCTTGACGCCCGCCGAGGGCAGCCAACTCACCCCGATACCGCTCGAAGAAGCCGTGTCCAGCTTGTCCGCCATTCTGCTGGACGAGACCTACTGCGCCTTCATCATGGCAGGGCGCCGCGAGGCGGATGGCCTGTGCTGGGTGGGTGAAGACCGCCTGATCCCGCTCAAGGCCATCGCCTGGCTGGAACTGACGCAACGCAAAGCACGGGGCGCCCAGGTGGACGCGAAGGACGTGCGCAAGCACCTCAACGATGTGCTGCGCCTTTCCCTGCTTCTGACGCCCGCTACCCGCATGCCGCTGGCCGGGAAGATCGGCGATGACATGAGCCGGTTTCTGGTCGCTGCATTGGCTGATAAGACGATCGATCCCAAAACGCTTCAGCTCGGAAATCTGCCGGGCGAAAAACTGCTGGCCCGCATCGCCCAGGCCTATGAAATTCCATGGCCGCCGCCAAAGGCGGCATGAGGCCTCAGCCTGCCGGAGCAGCCAGCACTTCCTTGAACTTCGCGCTGAATGCCGGAATGTCATCCGGCTTGCGGCTGCTGATCAGCAGGCCATCGACGTGGACTTCCTCGTCCACCCAGATGGCGCCGGCATTCTGCAGGTCCACTTGAAGGCTGGGCCAGCTGGTCAGTGTCTTGCCGCGCACCAGTTCAGCGTCCACCAGCAGCCAGGAGCCGTGGCAGATGACGGCCACCGGCTTCTGCAGGCGCACGATCTTCTGCACGAAGGTGCGGGCATGTTCGTCGGTGCGCAGTGCGTCGGCGTTCTGCACGCCGCCGGGCAGCAGCACGGCGTCGAACTCCTCGGGGGCGGCGGTGTCCAGCGTCACATCGACGGTGAAGCTGTCGCCCTTGTCGGTGTGGTGGAAGCCCTGCACCTTGCCGGCGCTCGGGGCCACGATCTGCGTCGTCGCGCCGGCGGCTTCCAGGGCTTGCTTGGGGCCGGTCAGTTCTGCCTGTTCGAAGCCGTCGGTCACGAGGATCGCCACCTTCTTGCCGCTGAGGTTCTTGCTGTCGGACATGTCTTCTGCCTTCGTCGGTTCGTTGGAAAGGCCTGACCTTGAGGCGGCCTCGCGACGTGGCTTGTAGTGGCGATTCCAACGCCAGGGGTAGGACAAGAAGCTTCAGTGGGTGGACACCAGGAAGTCGACCAGGGCCCGCACCTTGGGCGAGGCGTGCCTGCCCGATGGCCAATAGATGCGGAAGGTGGTTTCGCGCGCCACGGTGAAGTCCGGCAGCACGGCCTGCAGCCGGCCGGCGGCCAGGCCCTCGCGCACCGAGAACTCGGGCAGCAGGGCGATGCCCAGTCCCTGCTCGGCGAAACACACACGCGCATCGAGTGTGTTGCTGACCATGGTGACCGGCAGGGCGATCTCGGGATCGTCCGCCGACCAGTCCAGCGGCCAGGGCTCCAGCTTGCCGGTCTTGGTGAAGCAGTGGTGCAGGCAGCTGTGCGCCGCCAGGTCGCCGGGGCGCTGCGGCCGGCCGCGCGCGGCCAGGTAGGCGGGCGAGGCCACCAGCAGCATCGGCCAGCTGCCCAGGCGCCGGGCGGTGAGGCCCGAGCTGTCGTGCTCGCCGGTGCGGATGACGGCGTCGAAGCCTTCCTCGATGACGTCGACCAGGCGGTCGCTCAGGTCCAGGTGCAGGTCGATGGCCGGATGGCGGCGCATGAATTCGGCGAGTTGCGGCAGGAAGAGCGAGGCGACCATCGGCAGGCTCAGCCGCAGCCGGCCGCGTGGGGTGCGCGAGGCCTGCGACAGCTCCAGCTCCGCCCCCTGCACCTCGTCGAGCACCCGGCGGCTGCGCGCCAGGAACATCGCGCCCTCGGCCGTCAGGGTGACGCTGCGGGTGCTGCGGTGGAGCAGCCGCACCTTCAGGCGCTCTTCCAGCCGCGCCATGCGTTTGGCCACGGCCGAGGCCGAAACGCCGCCCAGCCGCGCGGTCTGGGCGAAGCTGCGGGTCTCGGCGACCTGCACGAACACGGCGAAGTCCTCCAGGCTGTCGAGGCTGGTCTTGCCCATTGCGGACACTCCCGTCATGAAAGACCGGAAATCTAACCGTCTTTATCCGCAGTGGGCTTCTGCCTATCGTCGAAGGCCTCTTCTTTCGATCGCAGGAAACACCGTGGCTCCATCTCGCAGCACTCCCCCGACACGTTTTCCCTGGTGGGGCCTGCTGGCCCTGGCCGGGGCGGGTTTCATCACCATCCTGAGCGAGGCGTTGCCGGCTGGCCTGCTGCCGGGCATTGCCGCCGACCTGGGCATTTCCGTCGCGCAGGCGGGCCAGCTGGTCACGCTGTACGCCCTCGGCTCGCTGATGGCCGCGATCCCGCTGGTCCGTGCCACGCAGGCCTGGCGGCGCCGGCCGTTGCTGCTGCTGGCCATCGGCGGCTTCAGTGTGGTGAATCTGGTGACGGCCCTGTCCACCTCGTATGCGTTGACGCTGGCGGCGCGCTTCGGCGCGGGGGTGTTCGCCGGCCTGCTGTGGGCGCTGCTGGCCGGGCATGCCAGCCGCATGGTGCCGGCGGCCTGGCAGGGCCGGGCCATCGCGGTGGCGATGGTGGGCACGCCGCTGGCGCTGTCGCTGGGCATTCCGGCGGGCACGCTGCTGGGCGCGGCGGTAGGCTGGCGCTGGGCCTTTGGCGTGATGTCGCTGCTGTCGGTGCTGCTGTTCGCCTGGGTGCGGCTGGGCCTGCCGGACTTCGCGGGGCGGGCGGGCGGCGACGGGCCGGGTGTCGTACAGGCCCTGCGCCTGCCGGGCCTGCGGCCCATCCTGGCGCTGACGCTGCTCTATGTGCTGGCGCACAACCTGCTCTACACCTATGTGGCGCCCTGGCTGGCGCATCTGCAGGCGGGCGTGCGGGTGGATAGCGCGCTGTTGGCCTTCGGCGTGGCGGCGCTGGGCGGCATCTGGCTGACCGGCATGCTGGTGGACCGCTGGCTGCAGCCGCTGGTGTGGGCCAGCATCGCGCTCTTCGCCGCCGCGGCGCTGGTGGCTGGCCTGATGGGGCAGTCGGCCGTCGTGCTGCTGGCCTGCATCGCCTGCTGGGGCCTGGCCTTCGGCGGCACCGCCACGCTGTTCCAGACTGCCTCGGCCCGGGCCGCGGGCGAGGCGGGGGACCTGGCGCAGTCGATGCTGGTGACGGTGTGGAATGCCGGCATGGCGGGCGGCGGCCTGCTGGGTGCGCTGCTGCTGCCGCGCTACGGGGCGGGCGCCTTGCCATGGGCGGTGCTGGTCTTGCTGGTCCTGACCTGTCTGGCGGCGGCCGGCATGCCCGGCGCCGGGCGCGCTGCGCCGCCGCTCAAGGCCGGAACTCGGACGGTGCCGCCGTCCCCATGAGCCCCCGGAAACGCGCCCCGTGACGCATGCCGATATGCCGCAGCCGCTGGAGCTGGTGCGAGTGCCAGACCGATCCGGCGATCGGTATCGAGGAGCCCTCGATGCGGCTCGACTGTAGCTCGTAGAAGCCCAGCGCCACACCGGCCTGGTAGGCCTCGATCGCCTGCTCGTCGCCTGCGGTCGAGCCGCGGAAGTCATGGATCAGGCGCGACCCGTGGTCCATCTGCCGGCGGGCCTGGTCGAGCGGCGTGGCGCAGGCCTTCAGGTCCGGCGGATCCAGGGTGTCCAGGGCCCAGATGCAGATGCCGGTGCGGGCCACGTCCAGCAGCTCCTCGCCGATGCCGAGCTGGCCGGCCGGCAGGGCCGGGGCGTATGCGCTGAGTTCTTGCATGGTTTCTCCGTGCCTTCCTGAGGCCTAGAACCAAAAGGTCAACACGACCGTGTCGCGGTAGCTGCCGGCCGCTGGCAGGCGGGTGCCGGTCGGGATGCGGCCGTAGAGCAGCAGCGTCTGTTCGGCGCCGGTGCCGCTGCCGGAGAGGGCGCCGGCCGGGGTCGAGCCCAGCGGCTGGCTGCGGCCCGCGTCGGCATAGAGGCCGTAGGCCAGCAGGGCGCCGCTGGTGCTGTCGAGCAGCTGGCGCTGGGCGCTGCCCGCGGCGTTCTGGCCGAGGTCGGCGTACACGCTCCAGTCCATGGCGGAATCGCATGTGAGCTGCACTGCGGCCTGGCCGTCGATGGGCGCGTCGGTCGGCTCGCCGCCGAAGCTGATGTGCGTGCCGAAAGACAGATCCACCGCCGCCGAGGCGCTGGACAGCACGCAGCGCGAGCGCACTTCCAGCCGCACATCCATGCCCTGGCTGGCGTCGGCCGCCGCCGCGCCATGGGGCAGGGCGCTGCCGCCGGCCATGGCGGCGCACAGCAGCAGGGCCTGCATCCCCCGGGCGCGGCTAGTACTCCACATGCACCGTCACCCTGTCGGTATAGAAGCCCGAGCGCAGCGCGGCCGCATCGCCCACCGGCGGGATCCTGCCGTTGATGCTCACGTCCACGCCCGCCACGCTGCGGGTGTAGGCGCCCTGCGATGCGGCGTTGCCGGTGGCGGCGGTGGGGAAAGCGGTGTTGCCGGCGTCCAGCAGCTCGTAGGCGATGAAGTCGTCCGAGCCGGCGCGCTTGAGGCGGCGCTGGCCGGCGAGGCTGTTCTCGCCGCCGTCGATCCAGACGTTGAACTTCTCGGCGTTGTTGTTGCAGCTGGCGCGAAAGCTCGACGAGACGCCGCTGACACCGGCGGCCAGGCTGCCCGAGCTGCCGCTGTCCTGCTGGCCGAAGTCCAGCGTGGAGGGCTGGGTCATCGTGCATTGCGCAGGCACCGTCACCGTGATCGGTGTCGAGAGCGAAGTCGCGATCACCTGGTCCAGCGGATAGGCCTCGTTGCAGGCATCGTTGGCCGCCGCGCCGGACAGGCGCACCAGCTTGAGTGTGTACTGCAGCGTGCCGCTGTAGCTGCCGCTCTCCACCATCGCGCCCGGGGGCGCCTCGATGTCCATCAGCAGGGCCACGCTGGTGACGCCTGCTCCGGCACCGCCCGAGACCAGCGTTCCCGCCGCATCGCCCGCCCAGCTGCCGGCGCTGTCGACCCGGTGCAGGCTGGCGGTGAGCGGGTATACGGCCAGCCGGTTGTCCAGCGAGCCGGCGAGGCTGCGGCCGTCTGTGCGTTCCAGGGTGAAGGGGTAAGGCGATTGGGTGCTCAGGCCTGCATACATCGAACACAGCTGCATCGCGGCGAAGGTCTCGCCGGCGTCGCCGGTGCAACTGACGGTGATGTCGCTGGCCGCGCGGGCCTGGGCGATGGGCGTGGTGGAGCTGGTGTTCGACACGGTGGCATCGACCGAAACGGCGCCCGCCGGGCTGGCCGTGCAGCTGACGGCCGCATGGGCCGAGCCCGCCAGCAGCGCCAGGGTGAACGCCAGAAAAAGCAGGCGGCTCATCGGCATGTCAGCGGCCCGATGGAAGGCAGGGTGCGGTCGTCGGCCCGGTAGGCGAAGGCGGCGCTGCACGAGGCACCCGCGCCCAGGTCCACGCTCACGCGGTTGTCCGCAGCCAGGCCCTTGAGGTAGACCTCGCCGTCGTGGCCGAGCATGGCGGCCTGGGCCGAGCCTTCGACCTGCACCATGCGGCCCACCGGCAGCGGCTGGCCCAGCGGATCCTGCAGCACCACCACCGCGCCGAAGGAGGGCTTCACGCCGAAATCGGCGATAGAGCCCTGCCGCCAGGCGGCGGCCACCACCCGCTGCGTGGCCTCCGGCTCCCAGCCGACCGGCAGGCCGGTCGGGTCGATGCTGATCGTCGTCTCGCTGTAGGGCTGCAGCTGCGGCAGCAGGGCATTGCCCCGGCTGTTGGCCACGGCGACGCGGGCGCCGCCCTGGCGGATCTCGGTGTCCGGGCCGGCGTTGTGCACGATGGCGAAGGCCTCGCCGATGCGGTTGGCGGCGAACACATCGCCGCCCGCCGCCACCAGGGAGCCGTTGACCTGGGCGCTGGTGCGGGTGAGCGGACCGATGCGGTCGACCTGGGCCCGCAGGTCCGCGAAGGAGGCCCGCCAGCCCAGGGCCGCCGAACGCCAGGCATCGCCCTGGCTGTATTCCCGGTCGGAGAGCTGCCAGTTCAGCGTGCCCTGGCCGCTGCCGGTATTGCCCGAGAGCTGCTGGGCCAGGCTGTTGCGCCCGCCCGAGCGTTCCACGCCCACGCTGCCCCGGGCGTTGCCGCCCAGCGTGAAACTGAGCGTGGCGTAGAGACCGTAGTTGCGCCTGTCCTCCAGGTCGCGATAGGCGGTGAGGTAGGCCGACAGGCCCGCGCCCAGCCGGCGGGCCACCGAGAGGTTGAGCATGCGAAAGCGCTGCTGCGGGCCTTCGATGCGGGAGTAGTTCAGGCCGATGCTGGTGGCTGCATCGAACCAGGGCTGGAAGTTCAGGCCCGCCCGGTCGATGGCCGAGGCGCGTGCGGACAGATCGGTCCAGGGTTCGGCGCTTTGGCGCTGCAGGGCCTCGCGCAGCAGGCTGACACGGGCCAGGTCGTAGTAGCGCTCGCCGGCCCGTTCGGCGCCCAGATAGGCCCGCACGCCGTGGAACTGGGCATCGCCCTGGATCTTGAGATAGCCGGCCGTCTCCGACCGGTAGCTGCTGGTGCTGCCGGCCAGCGTCACCGCGCCGTAGCCGCCCACCGCGCGCACCAGGCCCAGGCCGGCCAGGCGCAGGCCGTCGGTGGTGGCCTGGACGTTGGTGTCGACGGTGGTGCGCTCGTCCAGTCCCAGGCGCCAGGAGCCGGCGCCGGCCAGCAGCGCGTCGTAGTCCGCCGATGCGCTGCCGTAGCGGCGGCGGGGCGCGCCGATGTCCAGCGAATATTCCGACAGGCCCGCGCGCAGCAGGCCGGGCGCCACGTAATAGGGCTGCGTCACTTCCAGCTGCCGGCCATTGGCGTCGGTGGTGACGATGCGCACATCGCCGCCGCTGATGAAGGGCGGGGCCTGCAGCTCGAAGGGCCCGACCGGCACCTGGCCGCTGAACACCTTCATGCTGTTGACGTACATGTCCAGCGTGGAGGGCAGGGCGGCCGAGCCGGAGAACTGCGGCAGGGCCCAGGTCACCAGGTCGGCCCGCTGGCGAAAGGCGCTCTGCACCTGCAGGCCCGCCATGCGGATGGCGGACGACCAGCCCAGCGCGCCTGACACGAAGTCGCCCACCGCATAAGAGCGCACGGCTTGCGGATCGACCCGGCGCCAGGCCGAGTCCAGCCGCACGGTGCGCTCTTGCTGGCCGGCGGACTGGCTGCCTGCCTGGCTGTTGTAGAGCGCGCTGGTGGAGAGGTTGCCCAGCGGCGTCATGCCGATGGCCTCGAAGTTGCCGCTGAGCGTCGAGGGCTGCTGCGAGGCTGCCGCCGCGAAGAGCCCGTAGTTGAGCACCACGCCCGGCGTCGGCCGGATCAGCGACAGGTCGGTCACCCGGCGCCGGCCGCCCAGGCCCAGCACATAGGGCGCCAGCGAGATGTCGGCCACCTGCAGGTCGATCGCCTGGTGCTGCTCGTCGTAGCGGGCGCGCAGGCCGGGGATGGCGTCGAGCGCCACCCAGCGTTCGTCGCCGGTGGCGCCATCCACCCGGATGCGCAGCGCACGCAGCTCGCCGGCCTTGGCCTGGAAGCTGCCGTCGGGATGGCGGATCACGGTCATGAGCAGGCGGCTGGGCGCGCCGTTGACGGATGCGTCCAGCACCATGAAGACCGGCGCCGCCGCATCGGCGATGCCCGCCGCGGCGAGGAGGGCGGTGGCGGACAGCAGCCGGAAGAGACGAAGAGCCGGCCCATGCCTATCGGCCCAGCACATGGACCGGTTCCTGCACCATGGCGGCGCCGGCACGCCCGGTCAGGGTGATGTCGGTGCCGCGGGCGAAGGCTGCTTCGTCCGCCGCGGGGATGGCGACCCGGAACCGGCGTGTCGAGCCCGGCAGCACATAACCGGTCAGCCCGCTGGAAAAACGCAGGCTGCTGTCGCCCGAGCGGGCCGCCAGATCGCTCAGCTTCACGTGGCGCCGGCTGCGGTTGCTGGCCTCGGCGACCAGCTCCGTGCCGTTCTGGAACACGCGCCACTGCAGCACGGCCGCGGCTTGCGGATCGCCGAAGAACACCGGCAGCGAGGTGCGCAGCACCATGGCCACGCCCTTGCCGGCCTGATCGTCGGCGGCCGGCGCGATCTCGTCGATCAGCAGGCGATAGCTCTCCTCCGCGAGCACCGGCGCGGGCGACAGCCGCGCCACGCGGATCACATAGGTCTGGCCTGGCGGGATGGTGGTGGCCGGCGGGCTGGCCACCACGTCCTGCGTGGGCAGCAGGCGGTCCTGGCCATCCACCTGCCGCCACTGGAAGACCCGCACCTGCACGTTGAGCGGCGTCGGCGCGTTGTTGGCCAGGCTCAGCCGCGCCGCCTTCTGCGAGGCCGGCAGGTCCAGGCCCACCGGCGCGATGGCCAGCGATGCGGCCGAGGCCGCAGCAGCGGCGAGGAAGAGCGCCAGGCATTTCGCCGCGAACCGTCCGGGATGCATGGCGCCGTCCGCTCAGAAGGTCAGGGTCAGGAGGATGGTGTCGGTGTAGGTGCCGGCTGCCGGCACCGCCGTCGGATCGGTCACCCGGGCGAACAGCGCCGCCGCCGAGCTGCCGCCGCCCACGCCGCCTGCCGTTCCGGTCAGGGGCACCGCATCGCCGTTGGCCAGCAGCGAGCCGGCGTCGGTGCTGGCATCGGAATGCAGGGTGTAGCCGATGAAGCTGGTGCCGCTGGCCAGGCGCCGCGCGCCCTGCAGGTCGTTGGTGCCGCTGGTCACGGTGAGCACCGGCGTCAGCGCGGTGGCGCCGTTGTCGCCGCAGCTCACGCCGATGACGTTGGCCGTGCCCGCTGTACCGCTGCCGGTGGAGCCGTCGACCACGCTGCGGTCGACCACGCCGGCGCCGTAATTGACCAGCGCGCCCAGGTCCAGGTCGGCGCTGCCGGCGGTGGCGCTGGCCGCGCCCACGAAGAGCTGGCAGCCGGCGGTGACGCTGAGCGAGACATTGACGTTGGCCGTGGTGGCCGCGTCGGCGGTGAAGCCGGCCAGCGCCAGGGCGGCGGCGATGCCGCCGAGGGCAAGGGTCTTGAACATGGTGGATTCCTTGAAATGAGCGGAGCCGGATCGGCCCCTAGTCGTGTGCATGGCAGGCGGTGATGGAAACCATGGCGCTGCCTGCCGGTGGCGACATGGTCTGGGATGAAGCGGGGGGAGAAGCAGAGGAAAAAGCAGGCTTGGGCCTGCGGCCCCTGGCCTTGCGGGGCGCGAGCGTGTCGATCGCATTGCCGGGCTGCCGCAGGCCATGGGCGTCCGCGACGAGGGCCACGCCATGGGTCAGCCACGCGGGCCGCGTGTCGGGCCGCTCGATGAGAAAACCCTGCACGCCGTTGGCGCCGGCCCGGCGGGCCGCGTCGAGTTCCGCGTCGGTCTCCACGCCTTCGACGACCACGCAGGGGCTGTAGTCGGCGCAGACCCGCGCCAGGTTGCGCAGCAGGTCGGGCGAATGGCGGGTGTCGCGGCTGCGCAGCAGCACCGAGCGGTCGATCTTCACCACGTCGGCACGCGCCTGCGAGAGGAATTCCAGGGTGCTGTGGCCGGCGCCGAAATCGTCCACCGCCAGCCGCACGCCGCAGGCCTGAAGCCGGCCTATCAGGGCCAGCGCGGGCTCGCGACCGCCCAGCGGGCTGGTCTCGGTGATCTCCACCGTGAGCCGTTCGGCGATACCGCGCCGTGCTTCGAGCCAGCCCAGCAGCAGCCGCCACCAGGCGCTGTCGGCGAAGGACCGGGCCGAGACATTGCAGCCCAGGCGCTGCTGCGGGTACAGCTCCAGCAGCTGCAGGGTGGTCCACATCACGCTGCAGTCCAGCCGGCCGACCAGGCCCAGCCGCTCCAGCGCCGCGATGGCATCGGCCACCGAGCCCTGCTGCGCCTGGCCGGCCGGGTCGCGGCGCAGCAGGACCTCGTGGTAGAGGCAGTCGCCCACGCCTGTTTCGGTCATGCGCACCACCGGCTGGAAGGCCAGGCGCAGGCTGCCTTCACGCAGCTCGTCGAGCAGCCGGTAGCCGAGCTGCCGGGCCGGCTGGAAGCTGAGGCGACGTTCCAGGTAATGGCCGGCCGCATCGTCCGCCGCATGCGGCATTTCGGCGAGGAAGGCTTCCTGCACATCGGTCGCCACGCCCTCGGCGCTCTGGTAGAGCAGGTCCATGCCCACCTGCAGGTAGGCCCGGCGTGCGCCGATCTCCACCGGCTCGCGGCCGATGGCCGCCTGCAGGCGCAGCATCAGCCGGTCGATTTCGAGGCGGCATGAAAACTGCTCAATGCTTATGGTCAGCAGGTCGATCAGGAACAGGTCGCCGTGCGAGTGGATGGCGCTTTCGGCAATGCCGGCGGCCACCAGCGCTCGATGCACGGCCGCCCGGCCCGCCCACCGAAGGGCATGCCCGTCGATCGCCTGCAGGGCATGAAAACCGCTGATGAAGATCAGCAGGGTTTCCGCGCGGGCCGGCTCGCGCGGATTTGTTTTCGTGGGTCGCCTGCCCGGTCGATGACGATCGATGGATGCCACGCGCCGGTCAGGTTTCGCTGCTGCAATCGCAGCGGATTCGAATGGTGTGTGTGCATGCATGGCGACCCTTTCTCGGCACGTGTTCTGATACACGAAGGGGTCCTTTCATGCAGACTGGTAACTGAGGGTAAAAAAACCGATTTCGCTGCGCCAGAGCTGGCAGCAAAGGGTTCAACGGGGTGCCGCGCAAAGGGACCCGTTTATGTCAAGAGTGAAACCCCATTTCCGTGCGAGACCGGCGGCGCAAGAGCCGGCCGGCCGCGGCCCCGATCACGGGCCGCAAACGTTGGACGGAGGTGCGATTCACTGCGAGGAAGCAATGCAATCGAACAAGAACATCCAGAAGAAGATCGGCTACGCACGCGTATCGACCGATGAACAGAATCTGGACCTGCAGATCCAGGCCCTGAACCAGGCCGGCTGCGATGTGATCTACGCCGACCGCGGGGTGTCCGGCAGCACCGCGTCGCGCCCCGGGCTGGACCGCGCCCTGACCAGCCTGCGCAAGGGCGACAAGCTGGTTGTGTGGCGCCTGGACCGGCTCGGCCGCTCCCTGCTCAACCTGATCCAGCTGCTGGAGAAACTTGGCAAGTGCGGCATCAGCTTCCGCTCGCTCTGCGAGTACATCGACACCGGTTCCTCGGGCGGGCGGCTGGTCTTCCACATGATGGCCGCGCTTGCCGAATTCGAGCGCTCCCTCATCAGCGAACGCACCCGCGCCGGCATGGCCGCCGCCCGTGCGCGCGGCAAGCACCTGGGGCGCCGGCCATCGCTCAGTCCCTCGCAATGCGAGCGGGCCGAGAGCCTGCTGTCGAGCGGCATCGGGGTGGACGAAGTGGCGCTCCGGTTCGATGTCACGCCCCGCACCCTCAACCGCCTGGTGCGGCGCTACCGCGACGACGAACCGGGCTTCGAAGACGACGAGGGCGGGGCGGAATCGGGCGCGGGACCCGACCCCCGGGACTCGCCCGCCGAGGCCTGGAGCAAGGCACTTCCCGTGGCCCGCCGCGCCTTGCGTCATGCCAGCGATTTCTCGGATTCGGAGCTGGCGCGGGGCATGGTCTAGCGGCCGCGGCGGCGGGTGGTTCTTCCGGTGTTTGCCGCATTAGCGGGAAGATTGGCGGACGCCGCCCAGGCGCCTAGCGAAGCAGGCCGAGCTTGTCGTCGATGCGGCGCTGGATGGATCGCAAGCTCTCGCCGGTGATCCGGCCGGGCAGCAGTTCTTCTGCAAGCGCGCTGAAGCGGCAGGCGACTTCGCCAATGCGGTCGATGACGGCACCGGCGGCCTGGGCCGACAGCTCCGCTTCCCGCTCGCCCAGCGCGAGCAGGTGTTTGCGCTCGATGTTCAAGGCTTCGCCCATGACATCCATCTGGTGGTAGCCGCCCGGGCCTTCGCAGAAGGTCACGTCGTAGGCCGGGGCGAGACTCCACCCGCCCGCGGGCGACATGAGGAAGCAGAAGTTCTTGGTGTGATCGTCACGGTTGTTGAACGTGACGTTGAACACGGCGCGCTCGAACGCGACCGCCTTTTGCCGGACATCGTTGGTGCACATCTGCGTGGCCCGCAGGAAGTTCGTGTAGTCCAGGGCACCGGGCGCACGGTAGTCGGCGCCGGTGAAGGCAGCCAGGCTCTGCATGGGCACACGCATTCCGTCCTGGCGGTCGAATCGCCTGGAGGCAAAGGCGGCCTGTCCGTTGGGCAACGCGAAGAATTCCGTGTCCGGTGTGGCGATGCCGCAGGCACGCAGGCAGTGGGCGTAGACCGTCTCGACGGCACACACTTCCGGATGCTCCCGGTGCGCGGGGAACTTGACCAGCCAGGGCTCCAGGCCGGGTGCCGCAGCGGTGCTGAAAAGGCCGCTGGCAGCATCGCGGTACAGCAATGCCTTGGGACGTGCGCCCTGGGGAGATCCGCCCATCTGCAACAGCTGCTGCAGGAAGGCCGCGCCTTCGCCTTGCAACACCGTCTGCACCTGCGCCGCCAGCTCCGGCAGGCAGACGCTTTCGGACGGGCCCGACATCTCCGGTGCGACGGGCACATAGGACATCGCCCCCATGGCATGCGAGCCGACGAAGCTCAACCGTTCCAGCGGCCCGATGCGGGCTGCCTGAAGGCCGCGCTGCCTGAAAAGGCGATCCATCAGCAGCATGCCCCAGCCATCGGGCAGGGAGTCGTAGACCGGCCCGGGCAATTGCAGCTGATGGGCGGGGAAGTCCTTGCGCAGCTTCGGGCCCCGCAGCGGCAGGGTGTATGCCGACAGCTCCAGTCCCCGGCTCAGGGCTTCGTCGCTGTACTCGAAAGCGATCCAGGGGCGTCCGTTGATGGCGGTCGACGACATGAGCGAGCCCCATCGCCAGCGCTCGCCCCAGCCTTCGTACCAGACGTCCACCTGCTCAGGCATCGCCGGACTTCTTCTTGATGCGCTTGCGCTTGACGCCGCTCTCGTAGCGGCGGATGTCGTCCAGGCTGTCCAGCCTGGGCTTGAACAGGGCTTCCAGTTCGTCGCGGCGCCCCAACGCCATGGCCACGCGCACCAGCCCTTCGAAGGCGGTGTTGCGCCCGGCCTCCAGGTTGGACAGGGTGGTGACGCCGATACCCGAGCGGGCCGCCAGCTCGGATTGGGTCATTTGCTGCACCAGCCGTTCCTGGCGCAGGCGCTCGGCCAGGAGCTTGACGAGCTCTTCCGGTTTTATGAACGATAAATCCATGAATACGATAATTAAATCAAATTTTGCAGATTTATCAACGGTATTCTGGAATTATATGGCTGGAGGCCAGGGGTCGGTCGCCTCTCAGAACATCGGAAAGTCGAAGTCGTTCTCCCGCCGCTGCTTAGCCTTCTGTTGCTGCTTGAGCCAGCGTTTGGTGGCCTTGGCGTCGTCCAGGATGCGCAGCTCCTGCTGCTGGCGCTCCAGCGCATCCACCCAGCGGCTGAGGACGTCGTCGAACAGCGGGCCGATGTAGCGGGGATCCACCCCCACGCTGGGCAGCAGGCCGAACTCCATGCGGAAGGCGATCTCGGCATGCTCGACCTCGGCCTTGATGCCGGACAGCTGCTCGCCCAGCACCTTGTTGTAGTGCTTCAGCCGCTCCTGGCTGGCGTTGGCGATGTGGCTTTCGTCGATCTGCTCGATCTCCAGCTGCAGCTCCAGCAGCGCGAGCAGGTTGTTGGCCTCGTAGGCCTGGTTGACGCGTTTCATCATCTCCGTCTTGGCCTGGCGCTGGCCGGCATCGGGCTCGCGATCCGGATGCAATGCGCTGGCCAGCTTGCGGTAGATCTCGCGCACCGACTGCGTGGCCTGATGGTCCTCGTCCTCGCGGCGCTGCTGGGCGGCGGTCTTGCGTCGTTTGGCGTTCTTCTCGTCGAGATGCGCCTGCTGCTCGGCCGCTTGTCGCTGCATGGCCTGCCGCAGGCGCTCGGCCAGGTCCTGGTCCGATGCGAGGCCTTCCTCGTCGCCCAGGTCCAGGCCGGTCAGGTTTTCGGTCATGCCTTTCATCTCGCGCATGCGTTCGCGCTGGTCGGTGGCGAAGTCGATCTCGGCGTGCTTGAGGAAGAGGGCATCGAGGTCGGCATCGGGGCCATGCGCTTCCAGCAGTTCGCCGGCCGCCTCGACGATCATCTCGCGCAGCAGCTCGCGTTCGGCCGGTGTCAGGGCATGTCGGTCGAGTGCGGCATCGAGCGCGAACACCCATGGCCGTTGGCCGTTTGCCAGCTGCTTGATCAGCGGCTGCACCGTCTCGGCATGCACCTGCCGGTAATGCTCGGTGTTCTTAGCCCAGGCGGCCAGGGTCTGGCGCTGTTTCGCGATCTGCTTGATCAGGCTGTTGAACCGCTTCTGCGCTGGCGACAGTGTCGTGTGGTCCTGGGAAGGTGTGACTTGAAGGGCTTCGAGGCGTGTCACGGAAAGACTCCTTGGAAAATCGGGTGACTATGGCGCAGCGCAGCTACCGTCCAGCCCCGCGAATCCGGCCAGTTTCTGCAGCCGCGAGCGCTGCTCCAGGCAGGCCTGGTACTGCGCCTCGGCCGCCTGCTGCTGGGCCAGGCGGGTGACCTGCTCGCGTGTCGCCTGCAGCTGCGCGATGCGCGCGCGGATTTGCGGCATGGCGGCCAGCGCGGCTTTCTCGCCCTCCAGGATGGCGCCGGCGCGCTGGGTGAAGTCGGCCGCGCCGATGTCCAGCACCTGGGGCCGCACGATGACATCGGCCCGCGCCAGCTCGGCCTGGCCGAGTTTCTGACCCATGATGGCGATGGACTGGCCCAGCGTGGCCAGCATGCCGGCGGGCGTCTGGCCGCGCGCCTTGCTGGAGATGTCCACCGCGATCACGATGTCGGCGCCCAGCTGGCGCGCCGCATCGACCGGCACCGGGCTGACCACGCCGCCATCGACGAAATGGAATTTGCCGATGGCCACCGGCTGGAACACGCCCGGCACGCTGCTGGAGGCGCGCACCGCCTGTCCGGTGTTGCCGCGGGCGAAGACGGTGCGTTCGCCGTCTTCCAGCCGGGTGGCGACGGCGGCGAAGGGTTTGGCCAGCCGCTCCAGGGGTCGGCGGTGCACCTGTTCGTTGACATAGTCCTCGAGCTTCTGCCCCAGCACCAGGCCGCCGGAGGACAGCTGCAGGTCGCGGATGCTGGTCTCGTCGAGCGCGACGGCCTTCTCCTGCAGCTCGAAGGCGTTCATGCCGCTGGCATACAGGGCGCCGACCACGCTGCCCGCGCTGGTGCCGGCCACCACCGCCGGCGCCAAGCCGTTGGCTTCCAGCATCTTGATGACACCGATGTGCGCGAAGCCCTTGGCCGCGCCGCCGCCCAGGGCGATGCCCACCTTGATGCCGCCGGCGGCCGAAGCGGGGGAGGCCGGCGCGGCGGGTGCGGCGGAAGCGGCCGGTGCCGCCGCCGAGCCGACGGGCGGCGTGCTGCCGCAGGCGGCGACGGCCGTGACCGCCAGCAGCGCCAGGGGCCGGCGCAGGGCGCGCAAAAGGGTGGAGGCGGTCGGAACGTTCAGGCGCATGCAGGGACAGGAAGACGCTGTGGGCAAGCGGGGGAGTTTATCGGCCGCCCCTGCCGGGCGCAGCGCGCCGCCGGGGCCGGCCGGCCCGATCGCAGGCGTTAAAATCCGCGCCCAGCCCCCGAGCCCGTGGTCCGCGAACAGCAGGCCGCGGGCTTTTTGTTCGGTGCTTTTGTGCGAGGGCGCCGTTCTGCGGCGCTTTCTTTTTGATGCGACCACCCGCCGCGCCACCTGTGCCGCGGGCCGGCGCAGCGCTTCTTGAAATGGGTTTGCCACAAGTGATCGACGAGCAGGAATCCGGTTCGTTCGAGGGATATTTCCGCGACCCCGCCTTCGCCGCCGAGGCGCCGCTGGCCTGGTCGCTGGGACAGCGCCAGCCTTTGCTGGACGCCTTGCGCGGCCTGTTCTCGGGCGGCGCGGCGGCGGCGCGGCTGCGGCTGTGGGTGTTCCTGGAGCTGGCGGCGCTGCCGCAGGGCCGGCTGCAGCGCGAGGACCTCAACCAGCTCTTTCACAGCCTGAAGCCCGAGGCGCTGGACTTCGCCCTGAAGCGCCTGCGCGACGTCGGCCTGCTGGTGTGGGACGCCACGGCGCAGGACTACCACCTGCCGCCGATCGCCCAGCAGGTGCAGGGCCTGCTCGCCCCCCTGGCGCGCAGCGCGGCGGACGAGGACGACGAAATGGCCGCGCTGCTGGCCCAGGTGGCCGGCGCGCAGGCGCTGGGCCTGTCGGATGCCGGCCAGATCAAGCACCTGCATGCCCAGCTGGCACGCCGCTACGACGAGTTCGCCGACGCGATCGCCAGCGGCTCCGAAGCCCGCCTGCGCGAGGCCCAGCCGCGCTTCGACCGGGCGCTGGAGCTGGTGGACCGCGCCGGCGAGGCGCTCACCGCCCTGATCCGCAGCGAACACGACGATCCCCGCCTGGAGCGCGAGGCGCGCGCGCTGGGCCACGGCCAGGCGCGGCTGCTGGCCATGGCCAGCCAGTTCACCCGGGCGCTGCAGCAGGCCGACCGCCAGCGGGTCACGCTCGGCAGCACCGGCATCACCAGTTCCGATGTGCGGCAGTGGCTGCAGTCGCATGCGGCGCTGCACCAGCTGGCCGGCGACGCCTTGTCCGCCGGCCTGCGCCCGGTCTTCGTGAGCGGCCACGACCTGCTCGACGTGGCCGAGAGCGAACTGGCGCGCGACCGCCCCGGCGCCCGGCTCGCCGAGGGCCTGCCGCCTTCGGCCGAGGCTGCCCTGGGCACACTCGAATCCCTGCGCATGCCCGAGGAACTCGACGCGCTGATCGGCCAGCTGGCCGGCTGGCGCTCGGAGCCGTCCGGCCAGGCGCCGGCGGACCGCCCGGTCTCGGCCGCCGTGCTCGGCGGCCGCTACGCCCAGGCCGCCTATCGCATGCAGCTGCTGCCGCTGCTGGGCGATGCCCAGGCCCGCACCCTCAATGGCAAGACGGGCGAACTGGCCCGCTCGCCCTGGCAGGTGCTTCTGCTGCCGGCCGTGGAGACGGTGGACGACGCAGAAGTCGCCACCATCAGCCAGGGCCGGCTCCAACCCGATCCCTTCGACGATGACCATGAATGAAGCCCTGGACGACGCGGCCCTGCTGGCCGCGGAACTGCTGGCCCGCCGCTGGCTGCCCCGGCAGCACAAGCGGGTGCGCCGCGCGCTGGTGGATGCCGAGCTGTGGCAGGCGGTGCAGGACCGGCTGGCCCAGGTCGGCCTGCGCCTGATCGACAACATCCATGCCGACCATGTCAGCGTGGCGCTGCTGCGCCGTGCCGAAGCCACCGTGTTCGGCGAGGCCGGTTTGAACGCCAACAACAACACCGAGCTGCCGCGCGACGGCGTCTCCCTGCTGGTGGTGCTGTGGTCGCTGATCGTGCTGCCCAAGCGCGAGCGCCAGGCGGCGCGCGCGGCCACGGCCGAAGCCGAGGCGCAGGACGAGATGTTCGTCGCCGAACGCCCCATGCCCAGCGCGGCCGATGTGAGCCCGCTGGTTTCCTACAAGGCGCTGCTGGCGGACTTCGGCACCCAGCTGGGCAAGAAGACCCGCATGGATGCCAACCTCAAGCGGCTGGAGACGCACGGCTTCATCGTGCGCCGCGGCGAGGACATCGCCGAGGGACCGCTGCTCGACCTGCTGCTCGACTACGACAGCCTGGCCCCGCGCATCCTCGACGGCGCCCTGGGCGACGTGCTGGCCCGCACCCGCGAAAAAGCCGAGGCCGCCCAGGCCGCCGAGGCCCACGAAAGTACCCAAGACTGATGTTCCATCTGCAATCCCTGGAACTGCTGCAGTGGGACTACTGCCAGCGCCTGACCCTGCCGCTGGACGGCGCCATCATCACCGTGGCCGGGCCCAACGGCTCGGGCAAGACCACGCTGCTCGACGCCATGCGCACCCTGCTCGGCCTGGAATGCTCGGGCGGCCGCAGCTACAAGACCTACGCCCGCCATGCCAACGCCGACACCAGCTGGCTGCGCGCCACGGTGGACAACCGGCCGCACGGCCGCCAGTCGTCGAGCCGGCCCTTCGCCCGCAACCTGCTTTATGCCGACCAGGTCACCCTGGTCTGCCGCATCGACCGCAACGGCGGCGACTGGCAGCGCCGCTACATGATGGTCGACGGCGACGTGGCCATCGAAACCCTGATCCAGCTGCCCGAGAAGGACTGGCTGGGCATCGAGCACTGGCGCAGGCGCCTGGAAGGCGCGGGCCTCTCGCGTGCCATCGCCCGGGTGCTGGCGCTGGAGCAGGGCCAGACCGACCGGCTCTGCGAATACTCGCCCAAGGAGTTGCTGCGCCTGGTCTTCGACGTCTTCGGCGACCAGGATGTGCTCGACCGCTACGACGAAGCACGCAAGCACCAGCGCGAGCTGGCCGAGGAGGTGGAGACGGCCGAGCGCGAACTGGTGCACGGCCGGGCCCAGCTCGCCCAGCTCGAAGCCCGCGTCAACCTGTACCGCCAGCACCAGGCCAAGCTGCGCGAACGCGAGCAGCTGGCCACCGAGGTCATCCCGGTGCTGGCCTGGCATGAGGAGCGCCAGGACGTCACCACCCGCCTGCGCGACCTGCACCGCCAGCGGGTGCACTACGCCAGCCAGAAGCGCCAGCGTGTGCTGGACAACGCCGCGCTGCTGCGCCTGCTGGAAGAGCAGCGCCTGGCGGGCGAGCGGGTGCGTGAGCTGGAGGCCGGCAAGGCCGCCGCGCAGGCGGCCCAGGCGCAGGCGCGCGATGCCGAGCGGCCGGTGGAAGAGCTGGCCAGGCGCGCCGACGAGCTGCAGGCGCTCGCCGCCGTGGAAGGCGACGCCGCCCAGCTCGCCGAACGGGTGCGGGTGCTGGAACAGGACAAGTCCGAACTCGCCGGCCGCTGGCACGCGCTGAGCGGCCAGCGCAAAGCGGCCCAGGAGGCCCTGGACCGCCTGCAGGGCCAGCGCCAGGCGCCGCCGCCGCCGGAGGTGCAGCGTTTCCTGCGGGTGCTGCGCCAGGAGGACATCGGCCACCATGTGATGGCCGACGTGATCGAGATCGTCGACGAGCACTGGCGTGCCGCCGCCGAGGGCGTGCTGCGCGCGGCCCGATGGGTGGTGGTGCTCGACAAGCACAGCGACGAAGCGCGCGCCATGTCCCTGGCCGAACGCGAACGCTACCGGCATTACCTGGTCTCGGACGCCGCCCCGGCGCCCGCCCAGCCGCAGGCCGACAGCCTGCTGGCCGTGCTGCGTTTCTCGGCGCCCGCGCCCAGCTGGCTGCTGCGCCAGCTGGCGCAGATCCGCCGGGTGGAGACCACCCAGGACGGCGCTGCCCGCGGCGGCGAATGGATCACGCCGCAGGCCTACTGGCGCGACGGCCGAGGCGGGCGCAGCGTGTGGGTGGATGCGTCCGAGCACCAGTTCGGCGCCGCGGCGCTGGCCGGCCGCAGGGCCTCCATCGACAAGCGCCTGACCCAGCTCGACGCCGAACTCTCCGAGCTGGCGCAGCAGCAGAACAGCGTGCAGCGCCAGCTCGGCGCCGCGATCGAGGCCGGCAAGGGCCACCGCGCGGCCGAGGAACTGTCGCGGCGTGGCGAGGAATTCGAGCTGGCCCGCCAGCAGCTGCCCGCCCTGAAGCAGGCCCGCGTGGGCGCCAGCCAGCGCTGGCAGCAGCTGGAGCAGCAGCACACCGCCGCCGTCATCAATCAGACCACGGCGGGCTCGCAGTACCGCGACATGCAGCAGCGGCTCTCCGACAGCGAACGCGATGCCGAGCGCCACGAGCGCGAATGGCGCGGCCGCCTCAACGAGCAGCGCAACCGCGCCGTCGTCTCGCGCGAGCAAAGGCAGCGTTTTCCCGCGCGCTGGATCGCGGCCGAGGCGATCGCCGTGCTGCGCGAGCGCTACGGCAACGCCACCCAGGCCAGGCTGCGCAGCGACTCGGTCGAACGCGACCTGGAACAGGGCCAGTGGGAGACCGATGCCACGGTCGAGGAAAAGCAGGTGCTGATGCAGGCCACCGTCGGCGGCCAGGCCGAACGGCTCGATGCCTGCAAGGCGCGCAACGTGGCGGCGGCCACGGCGGTGAACAATGCCCGCGAACGCTATATCGACGTGCTGCGCGCCACGGTGCGCCGCTACCGCAAGAACATCGTCGACCTGGGCCTGCTGGCCGGCGTCGAGGTCAGCGCCGAGCTGCCGCACCTGGACAACGACGACCTGGTGCTGCGCCAGGCCGAACTGAAGGTGAGCTTCAACTTCGACGGCAAGGGCCAGATCGGCCTGAACGACGGCGAGGCCTCCGGCGGCCAGCAGGTGATCAAGTCGCTGATCCTGCTGGTGGGGCTGCTGAAGGACGAGGAATCCTCGGGCGGCTTCGTCTTCATCGACGAGCCCTTCGCCCACCTGGACGTGCGCAACATCCAGCTGGTCGGCCATTTCCTCAAGTCCACCCGCGCGCAGTACGTGCTGACCACGCCGATCACGCACAACGTGGAGGTCTTCGAGCCGGCCGACATCACCCTGGTCACCTCCAAGAAGGCGCGCGACGCCCGCTGGGCGCCGCCGATCGGTGTGCTGCAGCGGCGCGTGCAGCCGGCGGCCTGAAGGCGGAGCCGGCATGGCGCAGTGGATCGACACCGCACGCGGACGCCAGGAGCGTGACCGCTGCATCGCCGCTGCCGTGCCGCAGGCGCTGCCGCTGCTCGATCCGGACCATGCGGCCCTGCTGCGGCGCTGGCTGCGCTCCGACGGTGCCCGCCGCGGCCGGGCGGCCTTGCTCAAGGAGGGCGAGACCGAGGCGGTGGGCATCGAGCGTGCCGAGGCCTTGTGCGAGCTGTTGCTGAACCAGGGCTGGATCGAACGGCGCGAGCGGCTGGTACGTGGCGCCTGGCAGTGGATGTCCATCGCCTGGCGCGACCTGCCGCGCCTGCAGGCGCTGCTGCTGGTGTCCGGCCCGCGCCAGCGGGAGGAGGATCGCGGCCTGCTGATCGCCGATGCCGAGGCCTGGATGGTGTCCTGGCGCGACACGGCGGCCGGCCACGGGCTGGACCCCGACCTGCTGGACGAACTGGAGCGGGCGCTGGCCCAGCTGTCGGCCGACCGCAAGTCGCGCCTGGATCTGCTGGCCGCGCGGCTGGAGCTGCTGAAGGCGGTGGCCGGGTGGCATGACGCGGGTGAGGAGGGCACCCGGCGCGATTTCGCGCTGCGGGCGCGCGGCGCCACCAAGTCGCTCAGCGGCGCGGACTGGCGCTGGCTGGAGCTGGCCTTCGACCTGGAGCGCTTGCGCATCCGGCGTTTCGTGCAGCTCGGCTGGCTGGCCGGCGAGCTGGAGCTGCGCTGGGACGGCGACAGGCGGATGCACCTGGGCGCCTTGCACTTCGTGGGCTTGCCGCTGGACGACCTGCGGCGCGCCGCCACGGCCGGCCCGCCGCGGCGCTGGTGGCTGATCGAGAACCGCGCCAGCTTCGAGCGCCAGGCGCAGCACAGGCCCGAGGGCGTGGTGCTGGTGTGGATGCCGGGCCGTCCGTCCGCCGCCTGGATGCAGGCCCTCGCCCATCTGCTGCGGCAGGCGCCCGCGCCGGCCTGGATCAGCGCGGACGCGGATCCGGCGGGTGTGGACATCGCCTGTTCGGTCGGTGCCTTGTGGCATTCGTCGGGCCTGGACTGGGAACCGCACCAGATGGGCGTTGCGCAGTGGGAGGCCACTTCCCAGCGCTGGCCGCTGAATGCGCACGACCGCCGCCTGCTTGCCGAGCTGCTGGCCAGGCCCGATCTGGCCGACAGCCTGCGCGCCCTCTGCGAGGCCATGCAGCGGGAGGGTCGCAAGGCGGAGCAGGAAGCGTGGATCTAGCGGCGTGAAGCGGTGCCGCGGCGGATATAGTGCTGCGGTGCACCATCGCCATGACCATGCCTGACCGGATCCTCGTGCTGATTCCCTGCTACAACTGCGCGCCGCAGATCCCGCGTGTGCTGGCGCAGTTCGATTCCGATGCCGCCGATTTCGTGGAGACCCTCCTGGTGCTGGACAACGGCAGCACCGACGGCACCCGCGAGGCGGCGCGCTCGGCGGCCGAGAAGCTGCCGGGGCTCGATATCCGGGTGGCGCTCAATCGCGGCAACCTGAATCTCGGCGGCTCGCACAAGGCGGCTTTCGCCTTCGCCCTGGCCCAGGGCTACAGCCATGTGCTGGTGCTGCACGGCGACGACCAGGCCGACGTGCAGGACATGCTGCCCCTGCTGCGGCGCGGCGAGCACCGCCGGCTGGATGCCTGCCTGGGCGCGCGTTTTGCGCCGGGCTCCCGCCTTCCGGGCTATTCGGCCGTGAGGATCCTGGGCAACCGTGTGTTCAATGCCCTGTTCGGGCTGCTGCTGCGGCACCGTATCCTCGACCTGGGCTCCGGCCTGAACATCTTCGGCGCCCGCGCGATGCGCCTGCCGCACCTGGCCCACTACGCCGACGACCTGCGCTTCAATATCTTTCTGCTGATGGGCATGCTGCGCGAAAAACTCGACATCGGTTTCTTCCCGATCTCCTGGCGCCAGGATGACCAGGTCTCCAACGTCAGGATGACATCCCAGGCCTTCAACATGCTGGCCATCCTGCGCGACCGCATCCGCATGGGCGAGCGCTTCTGGTCCGCCGACCACCGTGCGCAGCCCCGCACCGAATACGCCTTCGACCTGATCCATCCCTTTTCACCGAAAGCCACCTGATGACCCCACTTGCCATGGTGATGCCGATGGCCGGGCGCGGCTCGCGCTTCGCCAAGCTCGGCTTCGATCTGCCCAAGCCCCTGATTCCGCTGCACGGCAAACCCTTCTTCTGGTGGGCCACCGAAAGCCTGCGGCGCCAGACGCCGCTGCGCGAGATGGTGTTCGTGGTGCTGCAGGAGCATTGCGATGCCTTCGGCATCGACAAGACCGTGCTCGGCTTCTATCCGGACGCACGCATCGTCGCCATCCCCGAAGTCACCGCCGGTGCCGCGGAGACCGCCATGGTCGGCCTGCGCGCCATCTCGCAGGACGGTCCGGTGGCCATCAACGATTGCGACCATGCCTTCGCATGCGAGGGGCTCGATGCCGTGGTCTCCCGCCTCGGCGGCGAACTGGGCGGCGCGCTGATGTGCTTCTCCTCCGACAACCCGGCCTACTCCTATGCCCAGCTCGACGAAGCGGGCGAGCGGGTGGCGCGGACCGCGGAAAAGCAGGTCATCAGCCCGAACGCGATCGGCGGCTGCTACTTCATCGGCCGGCCGCGCAGCTTCGAGGCGCTGTACGACGACTACGTGAAGAGCTGCCCCTACCAGGAGCTGTTCATGAGCGGCATCTTCAACCTGATGATCGAGCGCGGCGAGAACATCGCCATGGTGAAGGCCGGCCTGCACCGCTCCTTCGGCACGCCCGACGAGATGGAGCAGATGGACGCGCAGCGCTTCGCGCCGCTGCTGGGCTGGGGCTGATCCGTGTCGAACGGGACCTTCGTGCTCTACCTGCTGTGCGCCGCAGCGGTTCTCTTCCTGGCCCATGTGGTGCGCGCGGCGCGCTGGGGCATTCTTTTTCCGCCCAAGCTGATCAAACGCCGTTTCCCGCTGCTGCTGGGTCTGGCCCTGGGTTATGTGGCCAATGCGGTCGTGCCCTGGCGCCTGGGTGAGCTGCTGCGCGCCTGGTATGCCAGCCGCAAGACCTCGGTGCGTTTTGCCTATGTGGCCGCCACGGTGGTGGCCGAGCGGATGAGCGACCTGGCGGTGGTGGCGGTGCTCACCGGTCTGCTGCAGCTGACGGGGCGGGCGCAAGGCCTTCCGCTGGTGCCGGTGATGGCGGTTGTGGCCTTCCTGGCCGTGCTGCTGTTCAGCCTGGCCGTGCAGCGCTCGGAACGCACGCGGCAGCGCATCTGGCGGCTGGCATCGATCTTCAATGACCGGCTGCGCTTCAAGGCGGTGGATTTCTCCTGGTCGCTCAGCGAACTGGTCGTGGGCGGCGCGCTGCTGCGCGCGCGCTATCTGTTCTCGACCGTGCTGATGTGGGCGCTCTACCTGCTGTCCTACTACCTGTTCTCGCAGGCCGACGCCACGCCTTTCGACCGCATCTTCACCAGCATGCTCGGCACGCCCCTGCGTCCCACGATGGCGGAGCTTGCCTCGGGGCAGGTGATGCACACGGCGGCACTCGCCGCCTTCGCCGGCCTGCCCATCGTCGGCGTGCTCGCTTATGGCCTGCTGCGCCAGTGGCCGGTGGTGCTGAACCTGATGTGGAAACGCCGGCGCCTGGGCCTGTACAACGAACGCACCGTGTCGGGTGGCGCGCGCAAGCGTTTCAAGGCCGACGCCGAGTACGACTACTTCCTGGCCTCGCTCTTCAGCGGCAACAACAAGGCAGCCTCGCGTTTCGGCATGCAGGCGCTGGACGACGGTACGGTGCAAAAGCTCTACGGCGGCGGCTCCGATGCCATCACCGCTTTGGTCGAAGTGCAGGGCCAGTTGCTGATCCGCAAGTTCGCCTCGGGCGACGCGGGGGCCAAGCTGCAGCAACAGCAGGAATGGCTGGTGCGCCACCGGGTGGATGACTTCCCGCTGGTGCAGGTGCTGGGCGGCCATGCCCGGCCGCATGCGTATTACTACGACATGCCGCTGGTCGTGCCGGCCAACGACTTCTTCGACTTCATCCATTCGAATCCGACGGAGAGCAGCCGGGTGATCCTGGGCGAGGTGCTGGAGCGCATGTCCGGCCTGCATCAGCGCAACCTGCTGGCGCAGACGCCGCGCGAGACCATCGCCAAATACCTGCGGGACAAGGCCATCCAGAACACCGCGAAGATCCTGGAATTCGCCCGCTCGGTGCTGCCGGAGGACGACTACCAGGTCAACGGCCAGGCCTGCAGCCTCAAGGACTGGGAGCTGCTGCTGGACGCCGACTGGCTTTCGCGCCAGATCCAGCTGGAGGCCTCGACCATCGTGCATGGCGACCTGACGATCGAGAACATCATCGTGGCGCCGCAGGTGGCCCAGGGCTGGTACATCATCGATCCGAACCCGGACAACGTCTTCAATTCGCCGCTGATCGACTGGGGCAAGATGCTGCAGTCCCTGCACCTGGGCTACGAGGGCATGAACCGCAACTACCACTGCACGCTGGACGGCTCCAGCATCCGCATGGCCTTCACCCGCTCGCAGGCCTATACCCAGCTGCATCAGTTCGTCGACGGCCTGCTGCTGGAACGCTTCGGCGAACGCGGACTGCGCGAGGCCTACTTCCACGAACTGGTGCACTACCTGCGCCTGGTGCCCTACAAGATCCGCCAGAACCGGCACAAGGGCCTGGCCTTCTTCGCCTGTGCCAGTGTGCTGCTCAACGAATACCGGGAGCGCTGGCATGACTGAAGGCGGCAAGATCAAGGCCTATCTGGTGGACCTGGACGGCACCCTGGCCGACACCTCCGAGGCCAACTTCCGCGCCTATGCCCAGGCCCTGCAGGAGGGCGCCGGCATCGACATCGACCGCGCCACCTTCGAGCGCGAGGCCTTCGGCCGCAACTGGCGCCAGTTCCTGCCCGGCATGATCGAACGCGCCGGCGTGCAGGCCGAGCCGGCAGGCATCGCCAGGCGCAAGACCGAGCTGTACCGCCAGACGCTGGTGCATGCGCGTTTCAACGAAGCCCTGGTGCTGCTGCTGGGCAGCCGGGCCGATGGTGTGCACGCGGCCCTGGTGACGACCGCGTCGGCGGCGAACGTGGCCTCGGTGCTGGCGCAGCGCCCGGACATCGCGGCCCTGTTCGACCTGGTGGTCACCGGCGACGACGTGCAGCGGCACAAGCCCGATCCCGAGGCCTATGTCCAGGCGGCACAGCGCCTGGGCGTGGCGGCCGGAGACTGCCTGGTGATCGAGGATTCGGACATCGGCATGGGCGCCGGCCTGGCCTTCGGCGCGCGGGTGCTGCGGGTCAGCATGCAGCAGCCCGCGGCATGAACCCGGGCGCGGTTGGCCCGCTCAGCGGCTGAACCCCCACAGCCGCGGCAGCCAGGTGCTGAGCGCCGGCACGAAGGTCAGCACCATCAGCACCGCGCCGTGCGCCCAGAGGAAGGGCACCAGCTCGCGCACCAGCTTGCCCATCGGCACCTTGGAGACATTGCAGGTGACGAACAGCAGCCCGCCCACCGGCGGCGTGATCATGCCCAGCGTGAGGTTGACGATCACGATCATCGCGAAGTGCACCGGGTCCACCCCCAGCTTCAGCGCCACCGGCGCCAGGATGGGCGCCAGCACCATCACGCCCGGCAGCGGCTCGATGAAGATGCCGAAGAGCAGCAGGAAGATGTTCACCGCGATCAGGAACATCCAGGGCGTGAGGTTCATGCCGATGAGCCAGTCGGCCATCTGCTGCGGCACGCCCTCGATGGTCAGCAGCCAGGCGAACGATGCCGACAGGCCGATGATGATCAGCACCGAGGCCGACAGCAGGGCCGAGCGCGCCAGGATGTCCGGCACCGCCCGCCAGGCCAGGGTGCGGTAGACGTACTTGCCGCAGAGCAGGGCGTAGAACACCGCCACCACCGAAGCCTCGGTCGGCGTGAACCAGCCCGCGCGCATGCCGCCCAGGATCACCACCGGCAGCAGGATGGCGGGTATGGCCTTCCAGGTCGTCAACAGGATCTCGCGCAGCGGCGGCAGCCGGCCTTCGCCCTTGTAGTTGCGCTGCTTGGAAACATGGAAATTCACCACGCACATCGCCGCGGCGATCAGCAGCCCGGGGATGATGCCGGCCGCGAACAGCGCGCCGACCGAGACGGAGTCGTCCTGCAGCGCGTAGATGATCATGATGATCGACGGCGGGATGATCGGCCCCACGATGGCCGTCGATGCCGTCAGCGCCGCGGCATAGGCCCGGTCGTAGCCGGCCTTGTCCATCATGCGGATCAGCATCGAGCCCGGCCCCGCCGCATCGGCCAGCGCCGATCCGGAGATGCCCGAGAAGAAGGTCAGCGCCACCACATTGGTATAGCCCAGCCCGCCGCGCTTGTGGCCGACGAACTGGCCGGCGAAGCGCAGCAGCACCTCGGTCAGCGAGCCGCCGCTCATCAGCTCGGCCGCGAGGATGAAGAAGGGCACGGCCATCAAGGGAAAACTGTCGATCCCTGTGAATGTCTCCTTCAGGAGGACCATCAATGGAAAGGTGGTGGCCAGCAGCAGCGTGGCCACGGTGGCCATGCCGAGCGCGAAGGCCACCGGCACGCCGATGGCCAGGAACAGGCAGGCCGAGACGATCAGGACGAGACTGGGGCTCATGGTGTACGAGTCCCTTTCACAGCGATGCGCTGGCGGTGGCGTCGAAGTGCGCGTCCGACGGGAACTGCCGCTCCATGACGTAGCCGCGCACGATCAGCAGGAAATGCACGACCAGCAGCACGCCGCCGATCGCCATGGCGCTGTAGATGTAGGCGAACGGAATCTGCGTCACGGCGGTCAGCTGGAACATGGTGCGCTGCATGTAGAGCCAGCCGTACCAGGCCATGAAGCCGAAGAAGCCGAACATCAGCGCCGCCACCAGCACCCGCAGGGCGATGCCGCCCGCGCGGGGCAGGGCGTCCTGCAGGTTCTCCACGGCGATATGGCCGCCGTAGCGCAGCACCGGGCCGGCGCCCAGGAAGGTCAGCCAGATCATCATGTGGCGCGAGACTTCCTCGGCCCATTCGATCGACTGGTTGGTGAGGTAGCGCAGGGCCACGTTCACGAAAATGATGACCGACATCGCGGCCAGCAGCAGGATGAGCGCCCAGCGGTTGGCGCCGAGGAAGCAACGTTCGAAGGTCCGCACGTGGATTACTGAACGTCCTGGATCTGCTTGATCTTGTCGGCGCCGAACTCCTTGGCATAGCCCACATAGGCCGGCTTGATGGCTTCGCGGAAGGCGGCCGAGTCGACGTTGCGGGTGACCGTCATGCCGGCCTTCTCCAGCTGGGCCAGGCCCTGGTCCTCGTCGTCGTTGACCTTCTTGCGCTGGGCGGCGGCGCCTTTCTTGGCGGCTTCGAGGAAGACCTTCTTGTCTGCCACCGAGACCCGGTCCCAGGTGCGCGGCGAGATCAGCAGCAGCGCGGGCGAGTAGACATGGTTGGTCATGGACAGGTGTTTCTGCACCTGGGCGAACTTGGCCGAGAGGATGACGGGGATCGGGTTCTCCTCGCCATCGACCGTGCCCTGCTGCAGCGCGCCGAAGAGTTCCGGGAAGGCCATGGGCGTGGGCAGGATGCCGAAGGTGCGGTAGCCGTCCATGTGCACCTTGTTCTCCATGGTGCGCATCTTCAGGCCGGCGGCGTCGCTGGGCTTGACGATGTCGCGCTTGCTGTTGGTCATCTGGCGGAAGCCGTTCTCGGTCCAGGCCAGGGCCACCAGGCCGTGTTTGGGGAACTGGGCCAGCATGTTCTGGCCGATCTCGCCGTCGAGCACCTTGCGGGCGTGGGCGTAGTCGCGGAAGAGGAAGGGCAGGTCGACGATGCGCATCTCGGGCACGAAATTGCCGACCGGGCCGGTGGAGGTGTTGAGCAGGTCCTGCGTGCCGAGCTGCAGCGCCTCGATCTGTTCGCGCTCACCGCCCAGTGCCGAGTTGGGGAACTGCTGGCACTTGTAGCGGCCCTGGGTGCCGCGTTCGACCTCGTCGCAGAAGACGGTGGAGCCCACGCCGTAGTGGGAGTCCTTGGCGGTGGCGTAGCCGATTTTCAGCACGGTCTGGGCTTGGGCTGCCGGCAGGAGGGTGGCCAGGATTGCCAGGGTGGCGGCGGGCAAGAGGGCTTTTCGGGCGCGCTTCGTCATGGGCATGGGCTTTGTCTCCTTGTTTTGCCTGTGGGGCATTATGGAAACGGGGCTGGGGTGTCTGCATTGGGGTTTTTGTGGAGCGTCTTTGTTTTTTCTTCTTCTCTTGTTTTCAGGGTGGAGCTGGGGCTTCGCGCCCCAGACCGCGGTAACTTTCTTTCCATTGAAAGAAAGTCACCAAAGAAAAATTCAATGCGGGAGCGGGAGATATTTTTCGGGCCTTTGCTGCGCTCGGCCTGGGGCGGAAATCGATTTTGGGAGGCTCTGCCAGGCGACGATCTGGCCCTGCTTGATATAGGCGCCACGCTCCCAGTCCAGCCGGAATTAGCAGCGGACTGCCGGCTCTCGATCAATCGCCACGCTCAAATATCAGGGGTATTTGGTATTGCGGTATTGGCTGTTCCGCTGCAGGGCAGCGGTCCGACGACTGGATAGCGAGCAGGCCAAATCGTCCAGTTCTCCGCCAGTTCGATCAGGCTCTGCCCCAGGCCGAGCGCAGCGACGGCCCGAAAAATATCTCCCGCTCCCGCATTAAATTTTTCTTTGGTGACTTTCTTTCAATGGAAAGAAAGTTACCGCGGTCTGGGGCGCGAAGCCCCAGCTCCACCCTCCGTCAGGAGTAGAAGAAGTAAAGCCGAGAAACCGGAATCCTACATTCCCGAATAATTCGGCCCGCCGCCCCCTTCAGGCGTAACCCAGACGATATTCTGCGTAGGATCCTTGATATCGCAAGTCTTGCAATGCACGCAATTCTGCGCATTGATCTGCAGCCGCTCCTTGCCAGCATTGGCCTCGTCGGCAACGAACTCGTAGACCCCCGCAGGGCAATACCGCTGCTCAGGCCCCGCGAACTCCGGCAGATTGATCCGCACCGGCACCGTAGGATCCTTCAGCGTCAGATGCGCAGGCTGATCCTCCGAATGGTTGGTATTGCTCACAAAGACGCTGGAAAGCCGGTCGAAGGTGAGCTTGCCATCCGGCTTGGCATAGGCGATCGGCTTGCAGGAAGCAGCCGGCTTCAGCCGCTTGTGGTCCGGCTCGGCACGGTGAAGGGTCCAGGGAATATTGCCCCCCAGCAGCTTCTGTTCGATGCCGGTCATGATCGTGGCCAGCGTGCGCCCCTTCTTGAACCACTGCTTGAAGTTACGCGCCTTGTTCAGCTCGGTCCACAGCCAGCTGTTCTTGAACGCCTCGGGGTAGGCGCTCAGCTCGTCGTGCTGCCGACCCGCGGCCAGGGCATCGAAAGCCGCATCGGCCGCCAGCATGCCGGTCTTGATCGCCGCATGGCTGCCCTTGATGCGGCTGGCATTGAGATAACCGGCTTCGCAGCCGATCAGCGCCCCGCCCGGGAACACCGTCTTGGGCAGGGCCAGCAGCCCGCCGGCCGTGATCGCGCGCGCGCCGTAGCTGATGCGTTTGGCCGGCTTGATGCCCTTTTCCTCGTCGCCGTCGAAGTAGTAGCGGATGTTGGGATGGGTCTTGAACTTCTGGAATTCCTCGAAGGGGCTGAGGTAGGGGTTCTGGTAGTCCAGGCCCACCACGAAGCCGACGATGACCTTGTTGTCCTCCGCGTGATAGAGGAACGATCCGCCGTAGGTGTCCGCATCCAGTGGCCAGCCGGCGCTGTGCAGCGCGAAGCCGGGCTGGTGGCGCTTGGGATCGATCTCCCAGAGTTCCTTGATGCCGATGCCGTAGCTCTGCGGATCGCTGTCCTTGGCGAGCGCGAACTTGTCGATCAGCTGGCGGCCCAGGTGGCCGCGCGCGCCTTCGGCGAACACGGTGTACTTGCCGTGCAGCTCCATGCCGAGCTGGAAGTCCGCGCCGGGCTCGCCGTCCTTGCCGATGCCCATGTTGCCGGTGGCCACGCCCTTGACCGAGCCGTCCTCGTTGTAGAGCACCTCGGCGGCGGCGAAGCCGGGGAAGATCTCCACGCCCAGCTCCTCGGCCTGCTGGGCCAGCCAGCGGGTGACGTTGCCCAGGCTGACGATGTAGTTGCCCTCGTTGTGGAAGCAGGCCGGCAGCAGCCAGTTGGGCGTGCGCACGGCGCTTTTCTCGCCCAGGAAGAGGAAGGCGTCCTCGGTGACCGGCTGGTTCAGCGGCGCGCCGCGTTCCTTCCAGTCGGGGAAGAGTTCCTTGAGGGCGATCGGGTCCATGATCGCGCCGGAAAGGATATGGGCGCCGGGCTCGGAGCCTTTTTCCAGCACCACCACCGAGACTTCGCTGCCGGCCTCGGCCGCGCGCTGCTTGAGGCGGATCGCGGCGGACAGGCCTGCGGGGCCTGCGCCCACCACGACGACGTCGTATTCCATGGCCTCGCGCGGGCCGTAGGTGCTCAGGATCTCTTCTGGGGTCATCGAAGCGGGTCTCGTGTCATCGGGGGTGGAAGGCCGGGCGCGGGTGGGCGCCCCGCGGGACTCGTGGCGCCGTGTCTGCGCCGGGCAGAGTCTCGCGGATTCTATGCGGCGGGCACCGCGTGGCGGTACAGGCCATACCCCAGGTTCAATCCGAGTTCACATGATGGACGGTCGCTGGAAGAAGCGGTCGAACAGCGCCAGCAGCGCCGGGACTTCGGCGCCGAAACGGGCGCGGCGGGTGAAGTAGGCCTCGCAGGCCACGGGCAGGAATTCGGTGAGCGATTGCGCGCCGTAGGGGTCGAGCCAGGGTTCGGCGGCGCCGAAGCGCTCGTGGCGGATGACCTTTTCGCGGAAGTCCTCGTAGACCGGCTCCAGCACCGCGAGCCAGGCGGCGCGTGCCTGCCGGACGCCGCGGCTGCCCAGGAAACCCGGCGGCAGCGGCGGCAGGCCGTCGGCCTGGCCGTCGTGCATGTCGATCTTGTGCACGAACTCGTGGATGACCACGCTGTAGCCGCGCTCGCCCAGGGCCGAGGAGGCCTCGATGTCGGCCCAGCTCAGCATCACCGGGCCGCGCTCCATGGCCTCGCCGGCCAGCACCTCGCGGTAGCGGTGCACCACGCCGGCCTCGTCGGTGACCTCGCGCTGGGCCACGGCTTCGCCGGGCTGGACCACGATCATCACGAAGTCGCCGTACCAGCGCAGGGCCTTGCGGGCGGGGCCGAAATGCAGCAAGGGCAGGCAGGCCTGGGCGGCGATGGCGCAGGCCATCTCGTCGCTTACCACCAGGCCGTGGGCGCCGTGGAACTGCTTTTGCCGCAGGAAGTGGCCGGCGAGCTCACGCAGGTGGGCAATCTCGGCGGCAGAGCGGCCTTCGGCCAGGAAGGGCCAGCGGCGCAGGGTATGGGCCCAGAGCCGGTCGGGGATGGGACGCGGCGACCTGCGCAGCAGATCGAGCGTTTGCCGCCAGAGCCTCATGCCAGGGCGATGCGGCGCGGCTCGCCGTCCGGGGCGATGCGCAGCACTTGGGCGCGTGGCGGTTCGGCGGCCAGGTCCCAGTCGGACAGCACGATGCGTTGCCGGCCATCGTCCAGCCGGTGGTCGGCCGGCCGGTGGGTGTGGCCGTGGATCAGCACGCCGGCATCGGCCTCGGTCAGCCAGGCCTGGGTGAGGGCGGTGTCGGCATCGGCATAGTCGGCGTCCGAGGCCTTGCGGGCCTCGCTGGCCCGGCGCAGGCCACAGGCGATGGCGCGGCGCTCTTCCAGGGGCTTGGCCAGGAAGTTCGACTGCCATTCAGGGCTGCGCACCTGGGCACGGAAGACCTGGTAGTCGGTATCGCCCAGGCAGAGCGCATCGCCGTGGCTGAGCAGCCAGCGGCGGCCGTGCAGGGTCAGCAGGCAGGGGTCGGACAGCAGCGTCAGCCCGGCTTCGCGCAGAAAGCCTTCGCCCACCAGGAAATCGCGGTTGCCGTGCAGGAAGAACAGTTCGCGCGAGTTCGCGGCCTCGCGCAGCAAGTGGCCGATGCCGGCCTCGAAGCTGCCGGCCGCGGCGGCATCGTCGCCGATCCACACTTCGAAGATGTCGCCGAGCAGGAACACGGCCTGGGCGGGTGTGTCCCGCAGGTAGGCGGCGAAACCGGCGGCCGTCGCCGGGTCGTCCTCGTGAAGATGCAGGTCTGAAATGAAATCGACCGTCCGCCACGCTTTCGGCGCGGCGACGGTCGATGGCAAGGCCTGCATGCGCATGGCGGACGCAGGCGGGGCGAGGCTCAGATGGCCACGGCCTTTTCGATGATCACGTCCTCGACCGGCACGTCGCCATGGAAGCCCTTGGTGGCGGTCTTGACCTGCTCGAGCTTGTCGACCACCTCGGTGCCTTCGACCACCTTGCCGAAGACGGCGTAGCCCCAGCCCTGAGCGGACGGTGCGGTGTGGTTCAGGAAGGTGTTGTTCTTGGCGTTGATGAAGAACTGCGCGGTGGCGGAGTGGGGCGCATTGGTGCGGGCCATGGCCACGGTGTACTTCTCGTTTTTCAGGCCATTGTTGGCTTCGTTGTCGATCGGGCCGTCGGTGGGCTTCTGGTCCATGCCGGGGGTGAAGCCGCCGCCCTGGATCATGAAGTCCTTGATCACGCGGTGGAACACGGTGTTGTCGTAGTGGCCCTTGGCCACGTAGGCGAGGAAGTTGGCCACCGACTTGGGCGCTTTTTCGGCATCCAGTTCGAGCGTGATGACGCCGTAATTCTTGATGTGCAGTTCGACTCGGGGTTGGCTCATGGGTGGCTCCTGGAGGATGGTTCTGGAAATTTCGCCGGGACGGATGATCAGGGCAGCACGGTGGCCGAGCGGATCACGACCGGCTCGATGGGCACGTTCTGGTGCGGGCCCTTGTTGCCGGTGGCCACGGTGCGGATCTTGTCGACCACGTCCATGCCACCGACCACCTTGCCGAAGACCACGTAACCGTAGCCGTCGGCGCCGGGCGGGTTCAGCATCGCATTGTCCTTCACGTTGATGAAGAACTGCGAGGTGGCGGAATTGGGGTTGCTGGTGCGGGCCATGGCGATGGTGCCGCGGTCGTTGGTGAGGCCGGTGGTCTCGAAGGCGATGGGGGCGCGGGTGGTCTTCTCGCGCATGTCGGGGCCGAAGCCGCCGCCCTGGATCATGAAACCGTCGATGACGCGGTGGAACACGGTGCCGTCGTACTGGTGCTCGCCCACGTATTGCAGGAAGTTGGCGACGGTCTTGGGGGCCTTGGCGGCGTTGAGTTCGATGACGATGTCGCCCTGGCTGGTCGAGAGCTTGACCTTGGCCGGGGCCTGGGCATGGGCGGCGCCGACAGCCAGCAGGCCGCCGATGAGCAGGCCGCAGGCGCGGCGCGAGAGAGTCTGGGTCTTCAGCATTTGGATGGTTCCGTTCGTTCTGGAAATATCGGCGCTCAGGCCTGTGGGGTCAGCCGATGGTGCCTTCGAAGATGATTTTCCACAGGCCTTGCAGCTGCAGCCAGTATTGCCGACGCACCGGCCCGGTGGTGGCGCCCTCGGCCACTTCGCCGAAAGTCACCACCATGCTGTTCACGGTGCCGGACTGCCAGTGGAGGATGGACAGCTCCTTGGACTGCAGCGGGCGGCGTGCATTGCGGGTCATGTCCTGCTGCACCACCATCGACCAGTCGGCCAGCGACTTGCCGTAGCTGGCGAAGTCTGAGGAATAGAAGGCCATGGTGCCCAGCATGTCGCCAGCCGACTTGGCGCGGCGCCAGGCATCGAAGGTGGCTTCGAAGGCCTTGCTGGCGGCGATGGCGGCCTGCGGCGGCACCCATTGCAGACGTTCGGCGATCACCACCGGGGTGGAGCGCGGCTCGACGGTGTCGAGGATGCGCCGCAGGTCGGGGTTGGCCACCACCACGCAGCCGTCGGTGGCCAGCGGCGGGCGCGAGAACTGCTCGGCCGGCGTGCCGTGCAGCCAGATGCCGCCGCCGGTCTTGCCGTTGCGGGTGTCGAGCGGGTTCGGGTAGTTGATCGGCAGGGCACCGGCGCCGTAGAAGGCCTTGAGCGTGCGCGGATCGAGCCGGCCGGTGATGTAGTAGACGCCCAGCGGCGTGCGCATGTCGCCCTCGATCGACTTGTCGATGCCCGACTTGCCGACCGAGATGTAGTAGTCGGCGATCAGCTTCAGGCCGCTGCCGTCGTTCTCGAACAGGTAGAGGCGCGAGCGCGAGGCATCCACCGCGATCGCGTGTTTGCTGCTGCCTGCGAGCTTGGCGAACTGGCTGGGCACGCTGCCGGCCGGCGGGCGCTCGCGCAGGGCCTTCAGGCGCATGGCGGATTCGAGGCGCAGGGCATCGAGGGCGGTGGCGTCGCGCTGGTCGGCATCGGGCAGGTCGCCCAACATGCGCACCGGACGCACCCGCAGGGCCAGCAGATCGCCGTAGACCAGCTGGCCGAGCTGGAACTGGGGATAGTCGCCCACCAGGCGCTCGGCCTGCGACAAGGCCTTGCCGGCATCGCCGATGCCGATCAGGCGGTAGATCTCGATCAGGCGCGATTCGGCATCGCCGTCCTTGCGCAGGTCTGCCGGTACCGGGGCACGGGCGAGCAGTCTCTCGCGTTCGCGCTTGGCGGCGAACGCGGGCGGTGCGGCGATCAGAGCCAGGGCGGATGCCAGGCAGAAAAACGCACGGGACGCGCTCATCGTCATCAAGGCGAAATCACAAAAAGAGGAAGGTAAAAATGGATGCAGGCCGGCGGTCATCCGCCGGCCTGCCGGAATCGACCGAAGGGCTTAGCCGGTTGACTCGCGAACGATCAGCCAGGTTCCGCCGGATTTGACCATTTCCAGTGTCTTGCGGCTGGTGACGTTGAGCGCATCGGCGCTGTAGTCCTGACGGAAGCGCGCAGTGGCCTTGCTGCCGTCGACAGAGACCTCGATGTCGCTGATGCCGACCTTGATGTGCGACTTGCCCATGATGCGGGCACGGCGCTCGGCCTCCCAGGCGGCGCGGGTCTGCTTGCCGGCGGGCTTGAAGTCCTTGCCGTAGGCGGCGAGGTATTCCTTCATGTCGCGCGCGGCCCAGGCCGAGGCCCAGCTCTTGACGGCGGATTCGATGGCTTCCTTGCTCTCCGAAGAGGCGGCGGCCGCGGCCGGTGCGGGAGCGGGTGTCGGGGCTGGCGCCGGCGTGGGGGCGGGCGCCGGTGCGGGCGTGGGGGCCGGTGCCGGCGCAGGGGCCGGAGCCGGTGTGGGCGCAGGCGCGGGTGCCGGGGTGGCGACGGGAGCTGGGGCCGGAGCAGGCTTGGGCGCCGGTGCGGGGGCGGGCGCAGGTGCCGGGGCGGGCGCCGGCGTGGCGGCGGCCACGACGGTCTTGCCGCCGCGGCTGGCGGCGGCCTGGGTCGCCGTCGGCGAGAACAGGTCGCGGATCAGCGCCAGCTTGGGCGGCACATTGGTGTTGCCGGAGTCCAGCTGCAGCGCACGGGCGTAGGCCTGGCTGGCCAGCTTCGCGTAGACGTCGCCCATGTTCTCGTGGGCGGTCGCGTAGCTCGGGTTGGTTCGGATCGCCATTTCCAGGGCGGTGCGCGCCTTGTCGTACTGCTTCTGGTTGGCGTAGAGCACGGCCAGGTTGTTGTAGGGCTCGGGCAGTTCGGGATATTCCTGGGTCAGCGCGCTGAAGGTGGCGATGGCATCGGGCTGCTTGCCGGACTCGGTCTGGATCACGCCCTTGAGGAAACGCATCTGCGGATCGCGCGGGTTGCCGGCCAGGTACTTGTCGGCACGGCCCATGGCATCGGAGAGCTTGCCGGCGCGGATCAGCTGGTTGACGTCGGTGTAGTCGTCGGCATGCGCCACGCCGACCATCAAGACACTGGCGACCAGCGCGGCAGCCATGCTGCGAACGAAGGGCGGAAAGGCGGCGGCGCCAGGATACATACAACCTCGAAGGGGAAAGCCGAAGCGGCGGGTGAACAGATGCATGCGTCGGTTGTAAGACGGGTCTCGCCGACTGCGGGGCTTTATACTGGCGCGGATTGTAGCCGTTGGGGCCATGCGCACGGGCGCCCGGCGGCAGCGGCTTTTGCGATGATGGCAGGCCGCCTGGGCTCGATCCGGCAAGGCCCGCCGCAGCTCATCGCGTACCCCAGATAAGTTCCCATGAGTTTGCGCATTCACAACACGCTATCGCGTGCGCTGGAGGAGTTTTCCCCCATCGAACCCGGCCATGTCCGCATGTATGTGTGCGGCATGACGGTCTATGACTTCTGCCACCTCGGCCATGCCCGTTCCATGGTGGCCTTCGACATCGTCCAGCGCTGGCTGCGGGCCAGCGGGCTGCGTGTCAGCTACGTGCGCAACATCACCGACATCGACGACAAGATCATTCGCCGCGCCCTGGAAAACGGCGAGACCCTGCGCTCGCTGACCGACCGCATGATCGATGCCCTGCACCAGGACGCCGACGCCCTCGGCATCGAGCGCCCCACGCACGAGCCGCGCGCCACGGACTACGTGCCGCAGATGCTCTCGCTGATCTCCAGCCTCGAAGCCAAGGGCCTGGCCTACCGGGCCGAGGGTGGCGACGTGAACTACGCGGTGCGCAAGTTCCCCGGCTACGGCAAGCTCTCTGGCAAGTCGCCGGACGAGCTGCGTGCCGGCGAGCGGGTGGCAGTGTCCGGCGGCAAGCAGGATCCGCTGGACTTCGTCCTGTGGAAATCCGCCAAGGCCGACGAGCCCGACGAAGCCAAGTGGGACGGCGCCTATGGCGTGGGCCGGCCGGGCTGGCACATCGAGTGCTCGGCCATGTGCAGCGCCCTGCTCGGCGAGACCTTCGACATCCACGGCGGCGGCGCCGACCTGCAGTTCCCCCATCACGAGAACGAGATCGCCCAGAGCGAAGGCGCGCATGGCCAGCCCCTGGCCCGGCTGTGGATGCACAACGGCTTCATCAACATCGACGACGAGAAGATGTCCAAGAGCCTGGGCAACTTCTTCACCATCCGCGAGGTGCTGGAGGCATTCGATGCCGAGACCATCCGCTTCTTCATCGTGCGCAGCCATTACCGCAGCCCGCTGAACTACAGCGATGCCCATCTGCGCGATGCCAAGGCCGCGCTGCGCCGCATCTACACGGCGCTGGCCTCGGTCCGGGCCGAAGTGCCGGCGGCGATCGACTGGTCCGACCCCCACGCCGCGCGTTTTCGCGCAGCGATGGACGAGGACTTCGGCACACCGGAAGCGGTGGCCGTGCTGTTCGACCTGGCCGGTGCACTCAACCGCCAGCCTTCGGCACAGACCGCCGGCCTGCTGAAGGCGCTCGGCGGCGTGCTGGGCCTGCTGCAGTGCGACCCCGATGAATACCTCAAGGCCGGCAGCACGCTGGACGCGGCCACCATCGAAGCGCAGATCGCCGCAAGGGCGGACGCCAAGAAGGCGCGCGATTTCGCCGAGGCCGACCGTATCCGCAAGGCCTTGCTCGACAGCGGCATCGTGCTCAAGGACACGCCCGCGGGCACCATCTGGGAAGCCGCGTGAGTACTGTCGTGACCCCCAAGAAAACCGTCAGGACCGCCAAGACCGCATCCGCCAAGGCGAATGCACCGCAGGCCAAGGCCGATCCGGCCGTGGTCACCGCGGTGGAGCAGGGCAGCGCGCTTGCGGCGAAGCGGACGGCGGTGAAGTCCGCCGCCGCCAAGAAGACGCCGGCCAAAAAAGCCCCCACGAAGAAAACCCCGGCCAAGAAGGCTGCGGCCGCCAAGCCGGCGGCGGCAGCGGCGGTTACCGCGCCGGCCGCCGTGCCGGTGGTCACCCCCGACTACTGGCAGGCCGCCTGCGAGCACCTGCAGGCCCGCGACCGGGTCATGAAGCGCCTGATTCCGCAGTTCGGCGATGCCTGCCTGCAGTCGCGCGGCGACGCCTTCACCACGCTGGCGCGCAGCATCGTCGGCCAGCAGATCTCGGTGAAGGCGGCGCAGGCCGTCTGGACACGCTTCGCAGCGCTGCCGCGCCGCATGACGGCCGCCAATGTGCTCAAGCTCAAGGTCGACGACATGCGGGCGGCCGGGCTGTCGGCACGCAAGGTCGAATACATCGTGGACCTCGCCATGCACTTCGCCTCCGGCGCGGTGCATGTGAAATCCTGGGAGGCGATGGACGATGAAGCCATCATCGCCGAGCTGGTCGCGATCCGCGGCATCGGCCGCTGGACGGCGGAGATGTTCCTCATCTTCCACCTGATGCGGCCCAACGTGCTGCCGCTGGACGACGTGGGACTGATCACCGGCATCAGCGCCAACTATTTCTCGGGCGAATCCGTCAGCCGCAGCGATGCGCGCGAGGTGGCTGCCGCCTGGGCGCCGTATTGCAGCGTGGCGACTTGGTATATTTGGCGGTCTCTCGACCCCCTGCCAGTCGAGTATTGAATCCCCTGCGGCCACGCCGGGCCGCATGCATCGCCAGCCCGCTTCGCTCCGACGAAGCCGGTTCAAAGGAGGTAAAGCCTTGGCCAAAAAGACATTCCTGGACTTCGAGCAGCCGATCGCCGAGCTCGAAGGCAAAATCGAAGAACTGCGCTACGTTCAGACCGAGTCCGCCGTCGACATCTCCGAGGAGATCGACCAGCTCAGCAAGAAAAGCCTGCAGCTCACCAAAGACATCTACAGCGAGCTGAGCCCCTGGCAGATCACCAAGATCGCCCGGCATCCTGAGCGCCCCTACACGCTGGACTACATCCGCGAGATCTTCACCGACTTCGTCGAGATGCACGGCGACCGCCATTTCTCGGACGACCTGTCCATCGTCGGCGGCCTGGCGCGCTTCAACGGCCATGCCTGCATGGTGCTGGGCCACCAGAAGGGCCGCGACACCAAGGAGCGCGGCCTGCGCAACTTCGGCATGAGCAAGCCCGAGGGTTACCGCAAGGCGCTGCGCCTGATGAAGACGGCCGAGAAATTCCGCCTGCCGGTCTTCACCCTGGTCGACACTCCCGGCGCCTACCCGGGCATCGATGCCGAGGAGCGCGGCCAGTCCGAGGCCATCGGCCGCAACATCTTCGAGATGGCCCAGCTCGAAGTGCCGATCATCACCACCATCATCGGCGAAGGCGGCTCCGGCGGCGCGCTGGCGATCTCGGTGGCCGATCAGGTGCTGATGCTGCAGTACTCGGTCTATTCGGTCATCAGCCCCGAAGGCTGCGCCTCCATCCTCTGGAAGACCAGCGAGAAGGCGCAGGACGCGGCCGAAGCGCTGGGCATCACCGCCCACCGCCTGAAGGCGCTCGGCCTGATCGACAAGATCGTCAGCGAGCCGGTCGGCGGCGCCCACCGCGACACCAAGCAGATGGCCGCCTTCCTCAAGCGCGCCCTGGGCGATGCCTTCCGCCAGGTGCACGACCTGAAGACCAACGAACTGCTCGATCGCCGCTACGCCCGGCTGCAGAGCTACGGCCGCTACACCGATACCAAGGCCGACGTCGCCATCAAGTAAATCTCCCATCCTGCGATTTTCTGCAAGGAATACGCCCCGGTGCGCGCTGTCGCTTCCGGGGCGTAGTGCTTCATGACCACCGTCCGGCCCGATCCCGTCTCCGCGGCGCTAGCCGCCTTCAGCCCGGCTCTGCCGCTGGCGATCGGCTGCAGCGGCGGTGCCGATTCGACCGCGCTGCTGGCGGCCTGCGCGAGCCGGTGGCCGAAACAGGTGCGGGCGGTGCATGTGCACCATGGCCTGCAGGCGGCTGCCGAGGATTTCCTGCGGCATTGCCAGGAGGTGTGCGACCGGCTCGATGTGCCGCTGACCGTGCTGCGGGTCGATGCGCGTGCGGCGCCCGGCGAGAGTCCCGAGGATGCGGCCCGCAAGGCCCGCTACGACGCTTTGGACGCCTATGCCCGCGCCGGCGGCGGCGATGCAGCCAGGCCGGTGCGCAGCCTGGCGCTGGCCCACCATGCCGACGACCAGGTCGAGACCCTGCTGCTGGCCCTGTCCCGCGGCGCCGGCCTGGCCGGCCTGTCCGCCATGCCGGCCCGCTGGCAGCGCGGCGGCATCGATTACCACCGGCCGCTGCTGGGCGTGCCCGGCGCGGCCTTGCGTGCCTGCGCGCTGGCCTACGGCGTGGGCTGGGTGGAGGACCCGAGCAATGCCGACGAGCGCTACACCCGCAACCGCATCCGCGCACGCTTGCTGCCGGCACTGGAAGCCGCCTTCCCGCAGTTCCGGACGACCTTCGCCCGCAGTGCAGCACATGCGGCGCAGGCGCAGGAAGTGCTCGATGAAGTCGCCGCCGCCGATCTCGCCGCGGTCGGCGTGCCGCCAGCCATCGTCGCGCTGCAGGCCCTGTCGGCCGGCCGCCAGGCGCTGGTGCTGCGCCGCTGGCTGCGCCAGGTGCACGGCACCACGCCCGACGCGGCGCAGCTGCAACAGCTGCAGCGCCAGATCGCGGCCTGCACCACCCGCGGCCACCGCATCCACCTGAAGGTCGGCTCCGGTTTCGTGCTGCGGGAGCAGGGCGTGCTCGGTTGGTACAATTCCGGAGTTTTGCCTCCCGCCTCGTAGACAAGTTCCCTTTCGGGCGCCGCGGCGGCAGACCCGCCTGAACCGCACCGGCATTCATTTGCAGAGGCGCAAAAGGCGCGCTTTTTCACAGTCGCATCGCGGCGTTATCGTTTTTCCGATGGCATTAATCGTTCACAAATACGGCGGCACCTCCATGGGGTCGACCGAACGCATCCGCAACGTGGCCAAGCGTGTGGCCAAGTGGGCCCGGGCCGGACACCAGATGGTGGTCGTGCCCAGCGCCATGAGCGGCGAGACCAACCGCCTGCTGGGCCTGGCCAAGGAGCTGGCCCCCGCCAAACACAGCGACGCCTACAGCCGCGAGCTCGACATGCTGGCCTCCACCGGCGAGCAGGCCTCCTCGGCCCTGCTGGCGATCGCGCTGCAGGGCGAGGGCATGGAGTCGGTCAGCTATGCCGGCTGGCAGGTGCCGATCCGCACCGACAGCGCCTATACCAAGGCGCGCATCGAATCGATCGACGACCTGCGCATCCGCGCCGACCTGGCCGCCGGCAAGGTGGTCATCGTCACCGGCTTCCAGGGCATCGACGGCGACGGCCACATCACCACCCTGGGCCGCGGCGGCAGCGACACCTCGGCCGTCGCCGTGGCGGCCGCCATGAAGGCCCACGAGTGCCTGATCTACACCGATGTGGACGGCGTTTACACCACCGATCCGCGTGTGGTGCCCGAAGCGCGCCGCATGAACAAGGTGAGCTTCGAGGAGATGCTGGAGATGGCATCCCTGGGCTCCAAGGTCTTGCAGATCCGTTCGGTGGAATTCGCCGGCAAGTACAAGGTGCCCCTGCGGGTGCTCTCCAGTTTCACCGACTGGGATATCGACATCGAGGAAGAGGCCCGCTCGGGCACGCTCATCACTTTCGAGGAAGCAGAAAACATGGAACAAGCCGTCGTATCCGGTATCGCCTTCAACCGTGACGAGGCCAAGATTTCCGTCCTGGGCGTGCCCGACAAGCCCGGCATCGCCTACCAGATCCTGGGCGCGGTGGCCGACGCCAACGTCGAGGTCGACGTCATCATCCAGAACCTGAGCAAGAACGGCTCGACCGATTTCAGCTTCACGGTGCACCGCAACGATTTCGCCAAGACCGTGGACCTGCTCAAGGACAAGGTCCTGCCCGGCCTGGGTGGCGCCACCGAGGTGGTCGGCGACGCCAAGATCTGCAAGGTGAGCATCGTCGGCATCGGCATGCGCAGCCATGTGGGCGTGGCCTCCACCATGTTCCGCTCGCTGAGCGAGGAGGGCATCAACATCCAGATGATCTCCACCAGCGAGATCAAGACCTCGGTCGTGATCGACGAAAAGTACATGGAACTGGCGGTGCGCGCACTGCACAAGGCCTTCGGTCTCGAACAAGCTTGAAGAGTTTGCAAAAATGCCCCTGAAAGTAGGGCATAATTGAAGGCTACCAGGAAACGTGACCGAGTGGCCGAAGGTGCTCCCCTGCTAAGGGAGTATGGGGTGTAGAGCCTCATCGAGGGTTCGAATCCCTCCGTTTCCGCCAGTTTGAAACCCCATCAGCTTGACCGCTGGCGGGGTTTTCTGCTTTGTGGGGCTCGGGGGTAGGAAAGGCCGCGAGCATCGTGCGGAATCCGTCGACCGCTGCAAGCTCTTCAGGGTTGGTCGATTGCGCCAAGTCCTCGACCATCGCCTCCATGAACGCACGGGTTGGATCCTCGCCCAGGATCGCCCGCAACTTTCCGCGGACTCGCCAGTTGCACGGGCGCCCGCCGTTTTTCATCTTCACCAAATTCCCGTGATCGAGCTCAAGGATGTCGGCAAGCTTGCGCTGACTTCCGACGACGAGTGACGCTTGGTCTATTTGGCTAATAAGTGTTTCTTGTGGGGTCATTTGGACTCCAATTGGATACCATGCTGGTGTCTGAATGACAAGGGTGTCATTCGGCCGATTCTAAGGAGCCGGCATGCCCTCTGCAGTCACTTTTTCATGCGTCCCTCAGGCTCTAAACGGGGCCGGTCCAAGCTTGCCGGCACCGCTGGCCCCCGGCCTGAGGGCCGCACCATCAATCACCATAGGATCGCTGGTCCGCTGCGCTGATGGCAGCGAGTTCGAAGTCTCCAATGTCGAGTCTTCCGGCGTGTGTGAGCTGCGCTCTCTGGCGGGAGGTTTCGGCCGCTTTAGCCATGTGGAGGTTCTGGAGTTGATGCCGGCCCCAAGGACGGGTGCCCCTGCGGTTGTTCCCTCTTGCGTCAGTGAACTTGGGCAATCGCTACTCGACGCGGTTCGCTTCATGGAGCGGTGGAGCTTCGATCCCCGGTTCATGGATGCCGCCCGGTTTTTCGCAGAGCGTCTCATCGGCGCCGGCTGTGAGCAGCGTCCTCCGCCGGCACCTCAGCGCATGCCTGATCGATCAAGCCAGGGCTCTGACCTCACTAGCTCGGTCGACCCCGGTGCCGATTCGGGTCTGACTGTCGGGCAGGCTTGGTTCGCCTCAGCCAGCTTACGAAAGTCGCTGGCGACTGTCGCGACATCAGGTATGCCTCGATACCGCAAGACGCGGTATCCCACGTCAGTCAGCAGTCGTTGTCTGGCCGCGTCTTGTGCTGATCTGCCATCGTGGCTGCTGTCATCCAGCTCGACCACGGCGACCACACGGAAGGACCGTTCTACCACCACGAAATCAGCTCGCTTTCTGTCGAAGGTATTGCGGATTGTCCGGTCCTTCGCATCGAGCAACGCGGCAAAGGAAACCTGCGCCAAAACGATGTATTGGGGCAGGGCGCCGGTCAAGCGGAAGTACATCGATTGCTCTGCAGCGCTTAGTGGCAATTGGGCCCGCGGTCGTTCTTGGCTCCTGATAGGCCAGCGGCCTTTTGATGGGCCAGTAGTCCTCCTTCCGCGCTTTGGCAGCAGTGCAGCGCCCACGATAACCACGATCCACAAAAAGATCACGACGATCCACAAACGCGTCATATCGCCTCCTTTATTGGCAGCTGATTTTCATCGCGCTTGCCTAGTTTTGAGTTGGCTGTTCGAGTCGGGCGAAGGTGAGCGTGGGCCTGGCGTATGTGAGGGGTGCCGTCATGTCGGCAGCCGTGGCAACTCCGCCGATTGACTCGCCAGCCTCCAGCCCTGCGCGCTCGGCTGTTGGGTGGCACGTCCGTGCTGCTGTAACCCACCTCTAGATCGGTGCTGTATGGCCTTCAACGCTCTTATCCACATCATCAAAGTCAACCCGGCACGCAGTGGTGCGAAGGATGGTCGTCCCTGGGAAATGCAGGACGCGGAATGCCTGCTGCTGGATGAGGCTGGTCAACCTACGCAGGTCGGTGTCCTCATGCTGCCGAAGGAACTGCGCAACAAGACCGAGCCCGGCTATTACACCGGCTCTTTCGCCCTGTCGGCCGGCCTGCGTGATCGTCGCATCGAGGCCATCCTAACGGGCCTTGTGCCGGTCGATGTGAAGCAGATCCGCCGGCAAGCAGCGCCCGCGCCTGCCGCCTCGTAATGGCCCGCTACGTGGTCCGCCGTGTCGTTGGGGCCCTCGCGGTAGCCGGCGCCTTTGCCCTGCTCCGGTAGTGCCATGGCTGACCCCGTAACCGTCTCCTGCCCTTCTGCCTGCACGGTCACCCTGCAGGTGGAAGTGACCACGCCAATCCTCAATCTTTCTCTTGAGGACGGCGCACAAATCGCCAGCGCCATCCTGGTGGTCTGGGCCTTGGGTTGGGCCTTTCGGGCCCTGATCCAGACCCTGAAGTCCGATGGTCATTCAACCTCAGAAAGCGAGCCTTAAATGCGCAACATCAAGCAATCCCTGGTCGGCCTGCTGGCCGGCGCCTCGGCCCTGGTCGCCTCCACCGCTCAAGCAGCAGCCGGCGCCGCCGTGGACGTCACCGACGTCACCGGCACCGTGACCGCACAACTGCCCTCCATCGCTGCCGTGGGCGGCGCGGTGCTGGGCGTGATTGTGGCCGTCGCCGCCTTCAAGTGGGTCAAGCGCGCGATCTCCTGATCGCCTGCCACCCCGCCCGGGACGCCGGGCTTTTTCACCAAAGCGCCTACCCCGGGTGCTTCGCTGAGAAAGACACATGGGCCTCTTCGTCATCGTCGCTTTGCTGGGGGCTGCATGGCTCATTTTTTCCGCCTGATCGTTGGTTTGATGCTGGCCCTGGTCGGTGCTTCGTCCTTCGCCAGCATCCCGATGGAGACCGTCTACAACGCTGCCGAGTACGGCTACTCCTCGGTCAAAGGCACGCCGGACGCCACCTGCGCTGACTGGATTGCTAACGTCAATGCGCGCCAATATGGGGAGTCCTATTGGACGAAAGACGGCGCGGCGACGACTACGTCCTGTCCCTACTCCAAGCAATACGCGCCGGACCCGAATTACCCGGCGTACCACTCATTTGTTTACCTTTACGCGTCGAGCGCGTGTCCTGCAAACAGTACGTCTGACGGTGCTGGGGGTTGTCTCTGCAATGCGGGGTATGCCGAAAAAGGCAATGCCTGTGTAGTCCAGCCTTCAGTGGTGTCGTGTCAGCCACCTAACGTGATGGTGGGCGATGAGTGCATGACGCCAGCCCGTGCCTACTGCACGGAAAACGCCGGCAGCACCGACGTTAGCCGGGAGGTCGTAACGGCGACGGCAGTGCAACCCTCCAGCATCTGCGTTCCGACAATCTATGAAGGCGCCTATGGTTGCACGGCCACCTGGGAGCGCAATTTCGGCGCCAAAGGCGATGACGGCAAGTGGTACAACCGCGGCACGGCCACGCTGGCTAAAGCCGTGGTCATGTGCAATCTGATCGATGGTGCGACGGGTACCGATCCGACGGGCACGACTCCGGAGACAGCGGCGCCCACTGGCACAAAAGCTGAGTGCCCGAATGGGCAGCCCGGCACGGTCAACGGCACGACGGTGTGCGTCCCTTATCCGACCAAAAACGGTGTGGTGACGGACTCTGGTGGCACCACCACCACGACCAATCCGGACGGGTCGAAGGAAGAGGCGACAAAGACCAATTCCGTGAGCTGCAACTCGGCCGGCATTTGCTCGATCACGACCATCACCACAACGGTGACGACGGCGGTTAACGGGACCACTAGCACTCAGCAGAGCACTAGCGCGCAGCAAACAACCAAAGCCGCTTATTGCGCCACTTCGATGGGCAAGTCTGACAGCGCGTGCAGCGGCACGGTGTCCCCTGGCGGCGGCTCTGGCTATGGTGATGGGCCCGGGGATGGCACCTTCAGTGGGTCCTGCTCAACCGATTTCCAGTGCTCTGGCGATGCCATTCAGTGCGCCACGGCGCGAGCTACATGGAAGACCTACTGCGAGGCCAGCACGCTCAACGATGCGGCGAAGGCTGGTATTGCGGCTGCGATGGCAAAGGCTGGCATCAACCAAAGCAGCGCGCTCGATGCCGGCATGGTGAACCTGTCGCCATCGGGCTTCGACACCTCGGACGCCCTGGGCGGCGCCTCTTGCCAGATCGACAAGACCGTCAGGGTGATGGGAGCTACGGTGGTCCTGCCGCTCGCCTCGGTTTGCCCTTACCTGCAATACGCCGGCATGGCCTTCGTGGCTGTCGCGCTCCTGGCCGGCGCGCTCATCGTCTTCAAGACCTAAGGGGGTTTCATGCCTGCTATCGCTGCGGCCATAGGCTGGGTTCTGCTTCAAGTCGCCGGCTCGTTTGCCGTGCAAATGCTGGTCGGCCTGGGGGTCGGCGTGCTTACCTTCTCGGGGATGGATGTGACCTTGGGGTGGCTGAAAACGCAGGCCCTTGCCAGCTTCTCGGCCCTCGATCCGACCATCGTTGGCCTCCTGGCGTACATGAAAGTTGGTGTGGCGATGAACATCATCTTCTCCGCCCTGGTCATGCGCCTGACTCTGGCCGGCGTCCAGTCCGGCACCTTCAAAAAGTGGGTGCATAAGTGATCCGGCACCGGGCGGCACCCCGGGCCAAGCAACGGGGATTTCTCTACGTCGTCACGGGCGCCAATGGCACCGGCAAGACCCTCAACACGCTCAAGTGGGTGCGCGAGCGGCAGCTCAAGGAAAACCGCCCGGTGGCCTACAACGGTCGATTCGACATGGTCGAGGGCGGTGAACTGGCCAGCTGGAAAAAGATCGATGCGAAGGACTGGCAGAGCGAGCCGGATGGCACCATTTTTCTGATCGATGAGGCGCATAACGACTTCCCCACGCGGGGCGCTGGCACGCCCCCCGATCACGTCGCAAAGCTCGCCGAGCATCGCAAGCGTGGGTTCGATTTCTATCTCATCACTCAGCATCCAAACAACATCGATGCATTCGTTCGCCGGCTGGTGGGTAGCCCTGGCTGGCACCGGCACCTGAAGCGTAATTTCGGCAGGGACATGGTTTCAGTGCTGGAGTGGTCGGCTGTTAACGGCACCTGCGAAAAGGACGGCTCCGGTAAATCTGCTCAAGTGACCATTCAGGCCTTCCCGAAGGAGGTTTACGGGTGGTATCGGTCGGCGGTCTTGCACACCGGCAAAAAGACAATTCCGCGTGCTGTTTATGTGCTGGCCGCCTGCGCTCTATTGGTGCCGGCGCTCATCTGGTACGGTGCCCATCGGGTTATGGCCATAGGTGACAAGGCAAAGCCCGATCAGGCCCAACGCCAGGCGCAGCAGCAGCCCTCGGCTATGCCCGTTCCGGCCGCTGCGCCTCCGGCTGCCGGCGGTGCCGCTAAGGTGCTGACCTCGGCGGAATACGCGGATCAGTTCCGGCCGCGCATCGTCGGGCTGGCGCATACCGCGCCGGCTTATGACCAGATCACGCAGCCCACGGCCGCACCGGTGCCTGCGGCATGCGTCGAGTCCGAAAAGCAGGGCTGCAAGTGCTATACGCAGCAGGGCACGCCCTATGCCACCACGGTCGATATCTGCAGGCAGGTGGTGAGCAGCGGCTTCTTCATGGCGTTTGACCCCAAGGGCGCGCCTGCCTCCGCCGCGGTCCCGGTGAAGGCAGTGCAACAGCCTCAGCCGGCCCTGCAGCGTGTTCAAACGCCGTTGGCTTATGCAGCGCCCGCCCAGTCCGCGCAAGCGCAGCCGCAGGGCACGCAAGAGCCGCTTAAGAATACTGAGACACTGACACGTGTTGGGCGGTATCCAACACTCGGCGCCATGGGCGCGGACTTCAACCTGCCGCCCATCGAGCAGGAAGATGTCGACGGCCAGTGGCACCCGCCGGCCGGCTGGGCCACCGGCCCGATCGCTCCGCGCACCCGCTATTCCACCATCGGCGACGTGGTGAGGGCCTTCGGTGGCTGAGCGCCGCACGGGGCTACGTCGCCCACGCCAGCCCCAGGCACGCGCTCCGCACGGCCTGGGCCAACTGCTGCGCTGCCCGCCGCGCCTGGACGAACCAGGCCGGCACCGGCGGCACCACCGGATAGGCGATCCGCCCGGCCCGCGCGAACGCCGCCGCCCGCAGCCGCCGGATCTCGCGCAAGCGCCGCTGCGTCGGCCGCGCCAGGGCCCACACCAGCCGCCGCCCGAAATTCAACACCAGCTGCAACGCCAGGGCCTGCGGATAGCGGCGGTAGTTACTGGCAATCATCGTGACCTCCTGCGAGAAAGAACATCCTCTCGCTTGGGTCTCTCGAGCGTCGCGGAGACGGGCCCCCAGCGGGGGCGGTGGGGGAGAGCGCTCGCGCACCAAGAATCGGCCGAGCGCCTGCCGGCCGAACAAAAAGAAATCCCCCCAAGTGCCCCTCACAACGTGCGGGGTCTTGGGGGGATTTCGTTCGGCTGGCAGGCGCTCGGCCGATTCACCGCACAGGCCGGCGTGTAGCGGATGGCGTGACACCAAGGGAGCGCAGCGGACGACTGGCGCGACAGCTGCGTTCGCCGGCCGGCTTGAAGGCCAGAGCGGTGGTGCACAGCCTGCCGGTCTGCCGGCCGCGCGGGCGCAGCGGAGCAATGCCGGCCTGGACGCGCTCTTGCGCGGCCGGGCAGGCGAGCGAAGCGAGCCTAGATTTATCACTAGGACACTTCAGAACAAGCGACCCGCGGCAGCTGCTCAGGCCTCGCGAATCGCAACCAGCCTAAGTCTTCCGGCCCAGGCAGTCAGCGAAGCCTTCAGCCTTTTGGCTGTCAGAAAAAGTGAAGCCCGCACGTGCAGCAACACGTCGGGCTTCGGGACCCACAGCGGAAAGGACGCTGTAAGTGATACTGATCATAGATCCTAGGACGGGAAAGTCGATAGTCCCTGGGGCCACGGTCCGCACTGGTGCCGTCGCCTATATGCGAAAAAGAGCGGATACCTGCGAACTCCGCGCCTTTGACCTGGGCCACGGTCAACTCGAGGCCGTGTGCACCCACCAGACCTACCTGCAGGAATTGGACTGGACCTTGGACCAGATGCAGGACCATCTGGACATGGTCGCGGCCGACAAGGAAGACCGCGCCGAAGAGATTCATGAAGCGAACCTGCTGAGATCTGCCAGGCGCGCCAAAAGCGAGGTCCGACGCCTGTGCAAGGCGCTCGGGGCGGACATCCTCCTCACGCTCACCTACCGGCAAAACCAACAAGACCGTGAGTTATGCAAGAAGCATGTGAAGGAGTTTGCTCGACGCATGCGCAAGGCCCTGGGCGGCGAGTTCCGAGCCATAGCAGGGTTTGAAAGGCAAAAGCGAGGCGCCTACCATGTCCACTTGGCAACGGTGCGTTTGCCGTTCTGGATGTCTCGAAAGGATGGTGTCGTGGTTCGCAGCTACGACCTGATCAGGTCGATCTGGCGCAGCGTGACCAAGGAGTGGGGTGGCAACATAGATGTACAGAGGCGCAAGCGCTACGCTCATAAGTCACCTGCGGCTATCGCTGCCTACATCGCTTTCTACATCACAAAGGAGTTCTTGGATGGCAAACGGTGGTCAAACCGTTATGCAAGCTATGGCGACGTCAACGCCCCAGCGCCGCTGCTGATGGGCATCTATCCCTGCATGTACGCAGCGCTGTTGGATGCGTTTGCTTTGGTTCTTGATCACCAGATGGTGAAGGACGCTTTCCTTCACCGCTTCCAAGACTTTTTCTTTCTTACTGCCGAATCGAAAAATCGACAGCGGTAGGTTGGTCTTGCGCTTTATTTCGTCGTGACACGGTTTGATATCAAAAATGTCGGGGGATTTATGTCGTTGTTGACGCACTGCACAGTATCTTATGGAGTGCAGTGCGCGCCAATTGTGACTGCTGTTTAATGTGTAATCAATGGATTGATTAGCGCTTTAACTATTCCTTTGTTGGCTGTGTAGTAGTGCTGTGTAAAACACCCGTATAGCAGCTTTGTGAGATCTGCATCTGACCTATTTGTTGCATGTTTTAGGTCTTTAATAATGCTATCAACGATGCGTTTTGCGGCTTTTCTTTTTGCGGCCGAGTCAGCTGGGAGGGCTTCAAACGTTGCTGGATTCACGCGTAGTTGATTGTTATGAAGCGCAAGCCTTAATTCGTCTTGCGCGGTGCGGCTTTCGGATATTAGAAACTCCACTAAGGCCACTTCTGGAGTCCAGGGAAGGTATTTTATTTTATCTTTGTGTGCTTGAAACTCGGCTAGCATCGCATGATTTTGTTGTGTCTTCCATTGTGCCACAGTGTCAGATTGAACGTCGCCGTCTAGAAGTGCGTGTGCCAATGTCCGATTTGGCAAAAGTGCTTTGCTTCTAGGTAAATACCTGACCACACTCATGAAGGTTCCAATAGGTACAACGTGGCAAGTGGGTCGTAAGTAGGGTTGAGGGAATTTTTCCGCTAAACAAAGCTCTAGAAATGCTTCAACCACGTAAGCTGCCGCAACGTCTTCAACGTAAATAACAGCATCTGCGGAGTTCTCCTCTTCGAATGCAATGGCCCCCAACGCGTAGGTTGGGTAGCAACCTGCGATGCAAACAATTTCTTTCGGATTGCCTGCTGTGGGCTCCAAAACTAAAAGCTGATTGCGTTGAGCTCGCTTAAGCAAGGTTACTGAATGCGTTGAAAAAAGAATTGTTAGCTGTTTTGATTGCGCCATCTGTTCTAAATATTGGAGCAGATTCGCTTGGGCCATCGGATGCAATGCTAATTCAAGCTCGTCAATTAATACGAGGGCTTGGTTTGGACATCCTTCGATTTCCCGTACCAATTTAAGGACGCATAGCTCGCCCAAACTGAAACTTCGTTCGCTGCTAAACATCAATCGGCCTTTTGGGCCACTTGCACCAGTAGGTAAGAGAAATGCGACAGCCCCACCTCGCGACGTTAGTTTAAGTTGACGAAGATCATTAAATTTTTTCGTATTGAGGATCGTATTTGCTGCGATCTTAATGGCGGGGGCGACAGGGAGGGCTTTAGATGCTTGTAAGTTTTGAGGCGTTGGGGTTATGCGCTCTGCTGTTGCGCCTATATATATGACTTTTGGGTATCCCAAGCTAGTTACTAGGTTCGATTGTGACCTAGGGCGGGGGACCCACCGCTCGCCGGCATAAGCATAAACAACGGTGGATCCGTTGATTTCATATTCGACTTCGGCGCCTGCTAATGAGTCTAGAACTTGCGATTGCTGAGCGCTCGAGAAATGTCTAGCGAAAGCGTTAGGGTTTCCTATTCGCCGCAGGCAAGCTAAAACTGAAGTCTTCCCTGCGCCGTTCGCTCCGGTCAAAAGATAAACACCTTTGGGCGGTATTTCAAATTCGAGTTTGCCAATATGACGTAAATTGCGAATTATAAACTTTGCAGTCACCGTAAACCTTTGATGCTGGGTTGTGTCCCAATGTGTCAACTGGGCTCAAGCGTGTTTATAAACGAACGCTTGTGGACACCCCACGCTGGCCTGCCCGAAGAGTAGCCCTTGCCCGCCTTCGAACAGCGCGAGAGACTGGACGTCCTTTTCCGACACCCTTCAGCCATGTCGCGTGTCTTCGCCTACTGCCGAGTCAGCACCGGGGATCAGTCTGTCGAACCGCAGGTGATGGAAATTGCCGCCTCCGGCTTCGATGTGGCAGCACGAAGGATCCACAGCGAAACCGTCTCTGGCAGTGTGCCGGCATCGGAGCGCCCCGGCTTCGTTCGGCTCATGGATAAGTTGGAAGAGGGCGACGTCCTCGTTGTGACCAAACTGGACCGCCTCGGCCGCAACGCGATGGACGTGCGAGCCTCCGTCGAGACCCTGACCAGGCTTGGTGTGCGCGTGCACTGTTTGGCGCTTGGCGGAATCGATCTGACCAGCTCCGCCGGAAAAATGACGATGGGCGTCATTGCCGCCGTTGCGGAGTTCGAACGCGATTTGTTGGTCGAAAGGACACAGGCCGGTCTGGCCCGAGTGAAGGCCGAAGGAAGGGCCCTGGGTCGCCCGCCGAAACTGAGCCAAACAAATGCTGCATACGCGCGTGAAAAGTTGGCTGCTGGTGTATCCGTAGCTCAGGTCGCCCGCGAACTTGGGATCAGTCGGCAAACCGTCATGCGAGCGCGCGATGACCCAAAATTTCGAACGTCTGCGTGAACACGATGCGCTGCGCAAAGTTGACCTGTGATTTGGCCGCGTTGAGCTGCCTCGCAAATGCCGCCTCGGGTTGCCTGTTCACCGGTAGAACCAGCCTAAGGGAGGGGTTTGGAGCTTGCGCGGGTGACGGCGGCAAAACCTTTTTGTTACGCCGGTTCATGCTTATGGAGAGGGGGCGTGCGCCGTCGGTTAGGATGTTTCGCGCCGTCTACGGCGGCTATGTGACTCGGACTTCCAAGCGCCTTGCCCAGACGGTTTATCCCCACTTTTAGGAAAAACTTGGGCCTCATGGCGAATGAAACGACCGCGGACAAAGAGCTGTTCGCCGGCGTCAAATCCATCAGCGCTGACGCCGTGCCGGCGCTCATGACTGAGCTGCTTGTTCTCGTCGTCGAGCGAGATCCCCACGTGAGGGAGTTGGAAGCGCATTTCCTTGAACAGGCAGGATTTCAGGTCGCCTTCGCTTCAGATGGCAAGGAGGCTCTCGCCCAGGCGCGCGAACGCATCCCTTACATCCTGATCACCGAAGTGCTGGTGCCGAAGCTAGATGGCCTTGCGCTTTGCCGGCTGCTCAAGCAGGACCCTCGCACTCAAGACATCAGCGTTCTCGTTTTCAGCATCCTGGCAGCGAACAGTCGTGCACTGGAAGCAGGCGCGGACGCATTTCTCAAGAAACCTTTGGCCGAACAGCGGTTGATCACCACCGTGAAGTCGCTCATCAAAAATAGACCCCGAAAGGCCAGCGCCCCATGAGTTCCTTCCCCGCAGCCGACGAGGCGTCGGTCGAGCAGAAGTCGCTCACTCGCCTGCCCACAGGCAATGCTGAACTTGACACCATCTTGTTCGGCGGTTTCCCCGCGCACTCCATCAACATCCTGATGGGCGAGCCCGGCAGCGGCAAGACCATCCTGGCTGAACGCCTCATGTTCGCCAATGCTGAAGATGAAGGGCGACCTGTTCTTTTTTTCACGACCTTGTCCGAGCCGGTGGACAAGGTGGTTCGATATCTCCAGCAGTTCCGCTTTTATGACGAAAGCAAGCTGGGCACGGTCATCCAGTACAGCTCCATCGGTCAGCAGCTGGCCGAGCAAGGCGTTGGTGCCCTCGTCGACATCATTAAAGAAGCCATCATCGACCTCCAGCCGCAAATTATCGTAATCGACTCGTTCAAGGCCATCCACGACCTGTCGACCTCGGTGCCAGAGATGCGCAAGATGCTCTACGAAGTCGCTGGTTTGTTGACGGCCTACGAGACCACGGCATTTTTTGTCGGCGAATACAGCGCAGACCAGATTTCGACCTATCCGGAATTTGCGGTTGCCGACAGCATGATCGAGCTGGCACGGAACAAACATGGCACCCGCGATGAGCGTTTCCTGCGCGTCCTCAAGCTTCGCGGCAGTGCCTACCTCGAAGGCCTGCATGGCTTTCGCATCACGGATGATGGTTTGGTCGTCTATCCACGCCTGGTGAGTCCCGCAACTCCGCCAGCCTACGACCTTCTGACCGAACGGGTTCCGACCGGCGTGAATGGGCTTGATGCGTTGCTCGACGGCGGCCTTCGCCGTGGACGCTCCACCTTCGTCCTGGGACAGACTGGCGCTGGCAAGACGACTCTGGCCATGCAATTTGCCATTGAGGGCATCCGCAGGGGCGAACCCTCGATGTACGTGTCTTTCGAGGAAAACCCGACTCAGCTCGAGGTCCAGTTGGCTGCCTTCGGCCTGGACGCCGGGCAAGCGCACGAACAAGGGCTGAACATCCTGTATGTCTCGCCGGTCGAGCTGCAGATCGACAGCATCGTTGCGACCGTCTACAGCACGGTAAAAAAATCGGGCGTCAAGCGCATCGCCATCGACGCGGTCGGCGACCTCATGATGGCCACGACCGATACCCAACGGCTGCACAGCTATCTGTATGCCTTGGCGCAGCATTTCGCCGTTGAAGGCGTTTCGAGCGTGTTTACCTATGAGACCGTTGGAAAAGACCTCTTCACCGAAACCAGGATGAGCGCCTTGGCGGACAACATCCTGCTGCTGAGCATCCAGTTCGAAGGGCGGCGTGCTCAGCGCACCTTGCGCATCGTGAAGGCGCGAGGCATTGCCCATGACCTTGACGAGCACGAGCTGACCATCACCGCCAGTGGCATCGAGGTCGGCTGATGCCTCTTGGGTCGATCCATCAGGACAAGCGCGCCCAGCAGCTGCGAAAGCTCACGGAAATCAGCCGTGCGCTGACTTACGCGGTATCGCTGGGTGAGGTGCTCGACCTGACGGTGCGCAGGGCTGCGGAGCTGCTGGAGTCTCAGCGATCCATTTTGATGCTGACGGGTGACGACGGTGTTCTGTCAGTACGGGCGTCGCATGGTCTGGATACAGCCAAACTGGGCAGCTTTCATGAACCGCTGCACGAAACGCTTATCACCCGACTGGAAGCGCTACTCCTCGCAGGACCCGATGAACACTTCCTCGGCGTTCCCTTGGTTGCCGGTGGCGATGTGACGGGCCTGCTGGCTGTAGCAAAGCCCAGCGGTTTGGAAGACCAGGAAGACGACGAGTGGCTTTTGTCGGCATTGGCAGACCAGGCGGCCGTGGCACTGGAAAAATCGCGCCTGGACGAGACGGCCGAGTTTCGTGAACGCCTCATCGGCATTGTGAGCCACGACCTGCGTAATCCGGTGGCGGTCATCATGATGGCGGCGGCCGTACTGTCCCGATGGGAGCAGATGGAGCCAGCGGCCATCAACAAGTTGATATCGCGCATTCAAAATTCCGGCAAGCGCGTGACCGACATGATTCGCGACCTCCTCGATTTCACCCAAGCCCGGCTTGGCAGCGGAATACCGATCGGTCGCAAGCGAACAGAGCTCCACAGCCTCGTCCGACAGGTCGTTGAGGAAATGGAAATTGCTCACCCCGAGCGCAGCTTCTCCTTGCAGCACCTGGGAAATGGGCGTGGTGAATGGGATGCTGACCGTTTGGCGCAGGTAATCGGAAACCTGCTGTCGAATGCCGTGGCATACAGCCCGCCCGATTCAGTCGTTCGACTTACAACGGATGGGACTTCGGAAGGCTTCGTCACGCTCGTGATAGAAAACATGGGAAAAGCAATTCCCGGCGAGTTGCTGCCCCATCTTTTTGAGCCCATGCGCCGTGCGTCAGCAGACCTCACGAATATGCATCGAAGCGTCGGGCTGGGGTTGTATATCGTCAAGCATATTGTCGATGCGCACGGCGGTGTGGTGACAGTCAGTTCAAGCGACGCCATGGGCACGGCTGTGCGTGTTCAACTGCCGCGTAATGTTTAAGCCAGTCGTCCGTACCTCGTTTTGATGTTTGAGCCAATGGCGGGGTTGGTTAATTACGAACAGTCTTGTTACTTGCACGGTTCTTAATCGGAGATCCTTGCTTGATATCGAAAATGTGAAGTTAGGTTTTGTCGGCGCTTTTGGCGAACAGTCGATCTGCCGGAAATTGCCGCATGAAATCCATGCTCCGGTCCGCCGGCGCATCAAGCCAGGCGTCGTAAAGCCTGCGCGGCAATATCGCCACCATCCGTTTGTCCTGCAGATCCGCAGGCTTTGTGGGGTCGGGCCGATGCAGCTCCTTGAAGATCGGATGCACGTCCGCATTGAGCGTCAGCATCGTGAAGCTGTACGCCCAGCCGCCATCGCCGACCGGCCGCCGCTCGTACAGCCCCGCGATTCCCATCAGCTCGCCGTCGCTGCGCGCGATCCGCGTTGGCATTGCCTTGCCGCTCCGCCAGTCCGGCTCATAGATAGCCTCGGCCGGAATGATGCAATGCTGTGCGTGCCGCCATGCATCCCGAAACGCCGGTTTTTCCGCCGCCGTTTCCGAGCGGGCGTTGTAAGTCCGCTTGGCCATCCCATCGTCTTTCGACCAGGCCGGAATCAGCCCGAAATTCCCCGCCAGTACCTCCAGCGGCGGCACCGCCTCATCGCCGGAGTCGATCTCGGCCGGTCGGCGAATGAACGGCCCGACGTATCCCGGCCACATGTCCGGCTTGTCCCATGCGCCTGGAATCGCCGCGCTGGGGAAGCCTGACTGCAGCAGCTGCCGCAAGGGCGCTTCGTAATGACTGCACATGGGCCCCATTGTGCTGTCCGCACGAGGGGTAATTCCTGCTACCGATGCGTCGGTCTCCGCCATTCGATCCGCGGCGAGCCGGCCCGGGTGTCCACCCGCAGCGGCCAAGACTTCCGATGCGGTGCAACCCAGTACCGCCAGGCTCCTTGAACCCAGATCCCGGTGTAGATCACGCATCCCACTCCGATCCCCCAGTCACCCGACAGCCACACGCTGTAGAACCAGAACGGCTGGGACACCAGCCCCACCACGCAGGCCCAGCGCTGCCGGCGTTCGTTGCCCGGCTGCTGCGTGAGCCACACGGCCAGCGGGCTGAGGAGGGCGATGGCGAGTTGTTCGATACGCATTGCTCCATTCTGCCAAGACACTGTATATTTGCACAGTACTATTTTTGGAGATGCTGCCATGTCCGATACCGTCATTGAGTCCCCCTACGTCGTCAGCCTCGAGGGCGGCGACTTCCTCCCCCCGGCCGAACGCATCCGCGCCGAAGCTCGCTATTCCGGCACCTTGCAGAAGGCCCTGGGCGGCGCTGACCAGGTCGTCGCGGCCTATCGGGCTTTCCAGTCCGCAACCGAGTCGGACGAACCGCCACAGGGCGACATCGCCGCCCTCGCGACTGCCTGGCAGCGAGCCTGCAACCTGGCTCAGCAGGCCGGCATGCGTGATCTCGGCGAAGGCATGGGAGCTTATTTCGAAATCCGCCTCGTCTGAACTCTTCGGCTGGTGATCCGTGTTTTGTGTCGTCTATCGAAAGTGCCATTGGGGCTCGCCGCTTCTCAAGTCGGAAGTGCGCGACAGGGCGCGAAGCGGCGTGCTTTCCTTCTATGCCCGCGTACGCCGCTCTGGCCGCAATGAAGTCATGTTGGCAACCCTGTGCACGCCAACGCATGAATATGTGATCCCCTGCCTCGACTTCGCCAGGATCGAGAAGATCGACTCCGGTGGCTTGCTTCTCACCGGCCAGGAACTGGTTCCGCGCGATCTCAGCTTGAAATCGCGTTCAGCGGACCACTATCCTCAGAGTTGGTGGTGTGTCCCGCGGTTGGAGCCATAGATGCGGATGCACGTCTACCGCCTGAGGCACGCCGGAACGCCCATCCCCGAGGAGCGACGGCGATACCTCAAGCCCGCCTATGGCGAGCTGACCATCGAAATGTCCACGGAGCACTGGGCGCAGCTGGTGCTGATCGCAAGGCTCTGCGTAGGAGGCAAGGATGTCATTCCGCAACTGGAATACGCCAGGCTCACGCGCATCCGCCGAGGCATGTTGCTTAAAGGCTCCGAGCCTGGGCGCAAGAGTCTCGATCAGACCTGGCTATGCACCACCGAGCCCATTCTCCCGTTCGAGTGGGAAGGCCACGTGCACGGCCCGTATTACACGTGAGCCACAGCAAAAAGCGTTCTCCTATTCAACGCGTGCAGCCGTGAAGTTTTGAAGGGAGAAGCAATCGTCACGACCCTTACTGAGCGTGATTAATGGCTGTTTTGCGTGTCTCCTGTTGCGTTTGAATACGCCGGAAAAATCGTTCCAGCCATTTCTGGCGAAATCTGAATTTGGCAAATCGTACAAATTTTGCTGCGAAATCAATGGATTGGCGAAAATCCATAGGGTGTTGGATCGCAAACCACCCATAACGCGTTCCCGCTACTTAACCTTCGCTTTAATCGCAAAAATGCAGTCGCTAGCGTGATGCATCTCGCCCTGATATGGCTGAATGCAATTTCGGAACTAAACAAAAGATTACGCGCAACTAGTTTGCTTCTTCCGTTATGGTCCGTCCGGATCAAACCAGGAGGTAATGGAAATGGCGACGATCGGTTATGCAAGAGTGTCTACACGCGAGCAAGAAACGCATTTGCAGCTGGATGCATTGCGACTTGCGGGATGCAGCGTGATCTTTGAGGAAAAAGCCAGCGGTGCAAGCCAGCGCGGCCGGCCGGAATTGGCGCGATGTATCGGCAGCCTGCAGCGAGGAGACACGGTAGTTGTCTACAAGATCGACAGGATGGCGCGCAGCCTGTCCGACCTGCTCGACATACTGCGCCGCATCGAGCGGGCGGGCGCCACTATCAAGAGCGTGACCGAGCCGCTGGACACGACAAACAGCATGGGCATGTTCGTGGTTCAGATCCTCGGCGCCGTCGCCCAGCTGGAGCGCGCAATCATCCGGGAGCGGTCTATTGCCGGCCAGATGGCTGCCCGCGCACGCGGCAAGTTTCCCGGCCGTATCTGCGAGCTCTCACGAGAAGATGAGCAAGCCGCAGTTGCGGCGTATTTGTCCGGAGGCACGACCTACAACATTATCGGAAGGCGATTCGGGGTCTCTTCTTCCGTGGTCAAGAGGGCCGTCTATCGAGCTAGAGACAAAAGGCGAAAGCAGGGTGGTTGCGAGTGACTGGACTTCGTCCGCTTGGGCTGCTGCCTGGTGCGCGAACGGTGACCGGCAGATCTGCAGCGAAGAATCGTGCTTTCGGCCGCCTGTTGTTGGCCGGCAGGGCTCCACAACGTTGTTCGCGGACGCGGTGGGGCTTGCTTCGCTCAGATCATGGTTGGCAGTCCTTGAGGTCGCCGCCATGCTGGGGCGAGGGCCTTCTTCCCTTGCGGGGTTCGTCGGGTACCGTGCGCCGCGGCAGTCCTTGTGATAGTGTTCTACCCATGTTGAAACGCCAACTTGCTCTTCACACGTCAGACGTTGACGGTGAGACCTTGCCTGCCGTGCGTCGGCGGGTCGGGCCTTCGCAGCCTGTCGCTCGTCTCAACAGCCGGCTGCACGCCTCGCTCATTGCTGCAGGCACGGCCCAGGCCTCGACTTATGAGTCGGCCATGGCCAGCCTCGAAAAGGTGCTTCGCAAGCGCGGTGATTAAGTTCGATGTCGAGCAAGACCCGGCGTTTCTCGAAACCCTCGCGGATCTTGGCAGGCCTGTCGCCCAGGCGGTACTCCACAACCTCTTCCATGTAGCTGCACAGCTCGAGTGGACTGAATTCGCCGAGTTGTACGACTGGCAAGTCCATGAGCGTGAGCCGATCGACACCTACCCCGGCGCCGTCGATTACTACAGATTCACGGTTCAGCTGCCAGCCGGCCTGCGACCCCCCGACGACCTGGTCGATGTCTTTTGCCTGCTCTACCCCGACGTACTAGTGATCTGCGCAGTCGCGCAATAAGAGCCGCGCGTGAGGCCGGAATCTTCCGTTTCCGCCAGTTTGAAACCCCATCAGCTTGACCGCTGGCGGGGTTTTCTGCTTTGTGGGCCTCTCCGGGGTAGGGAAGGCCGCGAGCATGGTGAGGAAGCCTTCGACGGGCCGTACGGTGGCTTCCCGGCATAGGCTGCCGGCGCTGCGAGACGGTTGATGAGGTGGTTACATGTATTTACCATCGAGGTCTTCCATTTCCCGTTCACGGGCATTCCTCCTCGTTGTGCCAGTCCCGCATTGAAACTGGAAAATTCATGTCCTCGCTTAGATTTTCTGAGTACGACAAGCTGATCCATCGCATCTACGATGCGGCTTTGGCGCCCACAAACTGGCCTGTGGTGCTGGAAGAGCTTGCCACGATGCTGAAGGCGAGCCATGGATTGCTGTATACGCCGATGCACGCGCCGAGCCACGGTGGACTATTGTTTCCACATAACCTGCCGCAAAAAGCGCTTGATTTATGGGCTGTGCAAAGCCCGGCCGAAGATCCTTTTGTCGCAGAAGCTTCGGCGCGCCGAATGTTTGACGGCGTTGAAGGTACTGTCATACGCGGTTCTGAACTGGTGCCCTTCGAGAAAATATCGAATACGAAGTTCTATCGGCTATTGTGGGAGCCGATAGGAATAGGAAAGGTCTGCTCCGGTCTGGTTTTCAATAGCAGCGACGCTCACAAAATTCCGACGGTGCTGGCCCTTTACCGCCGGCCATCGGATCCGGATTTCGACGATGAGACGGTCGGATTGATGAAGGGATTGTTGGCGCATATTTCCCGCTCCTTGGGGGTGATGTTTCATTTGCGTGACAGCCAATTGCAAGCCGCCACCACTCTGGCGGCAATCAATCGGCTGCCGGCTGCAGTCATGCTGTTGGATAAACATCATTATCTGAAATTTACCAATCTCGCGGCGCAAAAATTCCTGGCGAAGGGCGATCCCGTTTCCGTGGAATACGCCGGGCCTGACACCCAGAGAATAGTTCTGCCGCCGCGCCTGGACAGTTACTCTGCGCGATTTCAGGAATATTTGGCCGGCACTTTGAAAACATCGATGTCGGATGCTGCCGAGCACTTTTCCAATTCCTTGTTCCTTCCCGGCGACGCCGGTGCGCCAGGGTGTGTCTTGCACGCGGCACCATTTTTTGGGCAAAGCGCTTTTGAAGGGCGCACGAATCAAGACACCGCGACGACCATCGTCATTGCTTACGATTTCACGGATGCCGGCACTGTCGACCCCGACGTGTTGTGCCGAACATTTGGAACGACGCCTGCGGAAGCTTGCGCGGCAATCGAATGCCTGAGGGGCGGGTCTTATTCAAAAATGGCCGAGCGTCTAGGTATTTCGCAGAATACGTTGAAAAATCAGCTGAAGGCGGTTTATGCAAAAACGGGCACGAAGCGTCAGACCGATTTGCTGAAGCTGCTGCTCGCTTTGGCCATCAAGGACGAAAAAGCGGAACATTGAAAACCTGAAGCACGGGCTCTCACGGATGGTGCCGAGAGTGCTTCTACGGCAGCATCGGATCCTCATATCGGGACATGAAAAATGAAAGTTGATGGTCAATGCCACTGCGGTGCGATTGCGTATGAAGCGGAAGTTCAGCCTGGAAGCCTCACGGTCTGTCATTGCGCAGACTGCCAGACTCAGTCGGGTTCCGCGTTTCGGGCGAACATCTCTGCGCCTGCCGCCTCCTTTTGCCTGATTCGGGGCATGCCGCGTACGTATGTCAAAACCGCAGCCAGTGGCTCGAGGCGCGTACTGGCGTTCTGTGAGAATTGCGGCAGTCCGCTCTATGCCTGCGCAGTCGAGAATCCGGCGGCTTACTCGTTGCGCACCGGAACGATCCGGCAGCGAAATGAACTTGGCAACCCTGGTCGGGAGATCTGGACCAAGCGCAGGCTTGCTTGGGTGCATTTGCCTGAAGGTACCGCAGCTTGCGAGGGGCAGCCTTAGCGACCCTTTCAGATTGAAAAAGCGCCAAGCCGCAACCGCGAATTGGCGCACCGGGCAAACGAGATAGCGCCCAACATATGAGGGCCTCGTTGATTTGAAATTGCTGTGCTAGTGCGCACTTTCTATTTTGGCCTGATTGGACACGGGTTCAATATGACGGCGGCGCGATGTCCTACAGCGTTTTCCCCTGATTCCACGCACTCTTCGTCTTTCATTTTGGGGATAGGACGTGGACGAAAAAGAATTGCTGCGACCAGGCCGACGTAACTCCGACCTGTATCCAGACAGCACCCTGGCCAGCGGATTCGACGCCCCCGACCTGAGCGGCGACAACTGGAAAAATCTCGTGGCGGCTGGTCTGACTTATGGTCTGGGCCTGGTTGCACTGGGCGCGCTGGTGTTCACCTTGTCCTGATCATCGACCTGGCGCACCGCCGCCAGGGAGTTAGTATCCAAACGCCCGTAGTGCCCCTGGCAGCAGCAGGAAGACTGCGGCAGTCAAAGCAGACCCCAGGATCGCACCGAAGCCGAGCGCCAGCCATAGGGTATGACGCCAGCGTTGCGCGGACGAGGTGTCGAGCCACAGATCGGCGAATTGCTGCGGCGGGGCCATGTGTCCGCCGAATCCGGATGAAGTGACATCGAGATCCGGGTCTACCGGCTCGGCGTCGAAGCTTTGGGTGCGTGCGAAGTCTTCGGCGTCTTCCCTGCGTCGGCGGCGAGGTGGGGTGGAGGGCTTGGAATCGGGGCGATGGGTGTTCACCCGCCGATTCTGCGGTATCCCGGCAGTGGCGATCTGGCCGGCTTGAAATTTCGGAAAGTGGCATGGAAGATCAATTGTTATCTTCGCTCAGTCAGATGATTTTGGGCGGTGTGATCGCCGCAGCGGTGGCTTTCTGGATATTCCGCTGGGTCGGCACGCAATGGATGGAGACCAGTTTTGCCGAGCGCGTGGCCATCATGGCGAAGGAGCACCAGGTATTGGTGGGAAAACTCCGGCAGGAAATGGCCGCCATGCTGGCCGAGAAGAAGTTGCAGGAGCGGGATTTCGCTGTGTTGCCCGGCACATGGGAGCGACTCGAAAAAGCCCGCAGCCTGTGGAATTTTTTCGTGGCGCCGGCCAAGCATCAAATCGATGTGAAATACCTGGACCTGTCCGAGCTGGATCGCCTGATGGGGGATATGGAGTGGTACCAGTCCGACATGAACCGGGTGAAATCGCTGGGCGGATTTGCCAGGCAAAAAGAATTCGATGCCATCAGGAGCAACCAGCATATGCGGCTGGTCAAGGATGCGTCTCGGGAATACGAGGCCTACGTCAATGCCAACGCGATTTATTATCCCGATGACATCCTGGCTGAATTGAAAAGCCTTGCTGCGGTATTCCAGTCCGCCGTCCAGGAAAAAGAGCAGGCCGAATTGCATGCGACGCAGGAAGTCGCCGCGTTTCCTTCAGTCCTCGACGCCGCGTTCGACGGCCGTGTCGATGCAATGGCCGGCCTGCTTCGCAAGAAGCTCAAAAGCCACGAAGACGCGGCTGCGCCCTAGCTCCACGCCGCTGCTTGGCGGCGCAACCCAGCATCCCGAGGCCGGCGAGCAGCAGCGCCCAGCTCGCGGGCTCCGGCACCGCCGGCAAGGCCTGCGGCACGATGTTGGCCGTGTAGGCTATGTCGAAGCTGGGGCTCGGAACAAACGTCGTGCCCACGGTGAAACCGCCCAGGCCCGTCAGCGCATCCGGCAGTTGGTGATTGCCGAGGATGGCGCGGTCGCTGCCCGCGGCGGTCCAGCTGAATGCATAAGTGCCCGCGGCCACGTTCAGGTCGATATCCGAAATGCTGTAGGCATAAACCGTGGGCAGCATCAGAAAATTGCCCGAGTAGAGCGTTGAAATGGTGGTACCGCTAAACAAGGTGGTGAGTTGATTATTGCTGAAGCTTGATATGGTGAAATTGCCTGCCTCATTTTGTGCGCCGTACAGTGCAAAGTTTTCGATCGTGCTGGCTTCTGTCAGGGTGAATGTTTCTGCCGCTCCCATCGGGCCGTCGAACATGAACAATCCATTTCCACCTCCTGCCACGTTTGAATAGGTGCTTGCATGGCCTGCACCTGCCATCGCGGCAGCTGCGGTGAAAACGACGGCCCGAAAAGATTTAAGCATCCGTTACTCCAGTGATTAAAGATAAATCAGGAGAATAGGTGGAAGCGAAAAAGTATCAATGGACTGATGGGGCTAAGCGGCCTGCAGCCGCGTCTACGCCCCGGCGAGAACATGTGTGGTCGCGAACGCTCGGTGCAGAGCACAATAGGCGCCGACCCGTTCAACCCACCAGCGACCAGGCAGACCTCATGCGCCCATTCCTCCTCTCAATTTGCGTGCTTCTGGCGGGTGCGGCCCCTGCCTTCGCCGACCAGGTCAACGATGAACAGGCGCTTAAGGCAGCCCGTTCGGCCAAGGTGCTCAAGGCTGCGAGGGACAAGGCGAATCAGCAGTCGCTGGAGCAGGCCGCCAGTGCCGGGCAAACCGAGTGTTTTGGCCTCGGGGCTTACCGCTCCTGCGGCTTTGGCGGCGCGGCTGGCACGCCAGCTGCCGCTCCCGCCAACGCGCCTATCGTGCCGTCGAGGCAGGCCCAGAACAACTGGCGCCGCACCCAGGCCGTGATCGCCGAAGACATGCTCAAGGAGCAGGCGGCCAGGCGAGCACTTTCGAACAGCCCATGAGCAGGTGTTTTCGCCGCCTATGTGTCAGCAACTTTTCGCAACAATCCTGGTGGAACGTAAACTCGCCATGATTCGCACCGAAAAGCCATGCCGACGCCGCCTTCGAAGATGATTTTCTCCAAGCTCTTGCCCTCCGCCAGACTGTTGACGCTGGCGCTGGGCTTCGCGCTCGCATCGGCCCTTTCCGGCGCCTGGGCCGCCGAGCCGGACATCACCGGCCGCTATGTGGCCAAGGATGCGGAGTTCGTCATCGAGAAGATCAAGGACACCGATTACAAGATGCAGTACTACGGCAAGTGCTTGCTCAGCAGCGGTGAGCCCTTCGAATTCTTCACGAACGGCAAGGCCCGCAAGCTCAAGGGCCGCTCTTTCGTGATTTCTGTCACCGCATCGCGAGTGCCGACCTGCGCCCGCTTCGCCCCCTGGATGGCCAGGACCATGTGCTGGAGCAGTCGCCCGAGAACCCCGAGGCATGGCGCTTCAGGCAGTCCGATGCGAATTGGCTGACCAAGCAGGTCTTCCTCAGGCAGAAGTAGCCGGCCCGCATCGACGCGGCCGCAGGGCCGCGGCGGGGCCCGGGGCTTGTGCCTGTCAATGTCTTCGAATGTCCACGAGATCGCCGCCAGCTGCGAAGCTGGCCGCGCAAGACCCGGGCCGAGCCCGGGAGAATGGGAGTAAGAGGCATGAAAAGATGCAGGATTTCGCCGGAAGAGGCGGGCGGCATGAACGTTTGCGCGTTCCTGGACACGATCGCCTGGAGCGAGGGCACCGACACCCCCGGCCAGCCCAGCCGGGATCGCGGCTATGACGTGCTGGCGGGCGGCGGCAATTTCTCGGACTACGACGATCACCCGCGCCAGCTGATCTTCCTGCCCACTCTGGGCGTCAAGAGCAGCGCCGCCGGCCGCTACCAGCTGCTGGAGCGCTATTACGACGTCTATCGCCGGCTGCTGAAGCTGCAGAACTTCTCGCCGGCGGCGCAGGACCGGATCGCGGTGCAGCAGATCCGCGAGCAGAAGGCCTTGCCCTTGATCCAGGCGGGCGACTTCGTGGCCGCCGCCGAGGCCATGTCCTTCATCTGGCCCAGCCTGCCCGGGGCCGGCGGCGGCCAGCATGAACACTCGCTCGACGACCTGCTGGCGATGTACCAGCAGGTCGGCGGCGTGGTCACCGCCTGAATCAGAAGCTGGACCAGTCGTCCGCGGTCGCCAGCTCGCGCGCCTTGGGCTGGGGCGCGGCAAGCGATTTCCGGGCCGCCTGAACCGGCGCCCGGGCAGGGCTGGAGGTGCCGGGTGCTGCCACCTGCGGCTGAGGGCTGGCGTGGCGCGGGGCCGCCGTGCCGCCGTCGAGCTTGAACACCGCCACCGAGCCGACCAGCTGTTCGGCCTGCTGCTTGAGGCTGGCCGCGGCCGCCGCGCTTTCCTCCACCAATGCCGCGTTCTGCTGGGTCGTCTGGTCCATCTGGCTGATGGCTTCGCCGACCTGGGCGATGCCGGCGCTCTGTTCGCGGGTGGCCGTGCTGATTTCTTCCACCAGGGTGGCCACACGCTCGATGGCGGTGACGACGTTGCTCATGGCCGTGCCCACCTTGGCGGCCTGATCCGAGCCTTCCTTGACCCGGCCTTCGCTGGTCTGGATCAGGTCCTTGATCTGCTTGGCGGCGTCGGCGCTGCGCTTGGCCAGGCTGCGCACTTCGGTGGCCACCACGGCGAAGCCCCGGCCCTGCTCGCCTGCACGGGCGGCTTCCACCGCGGCGTTGAGCGCCAGGATGTTGGTCTGGAAGGCGATGCCGTCGATCACACCGATGATCTCGGCGATGTGGCGCGAGGCGTCGTCGATGGTCTTCATGGTCTTGACCAGGGCTTCCACCGATTCGCCGCTGTGCCGCGCCTCGCGCGAGGTGCCGGTGGCCAGTTCGCTGGCCTTCTGGGCGCTGTCGGCGTTGTTGCGCACGGTGGAGCTGAGTTCCTCCATCGACGCAGCGGTTTCTTCCAAAGCCGAGGCCTGCTGCTCGGTGCGGCCCGAGAGGTCGCTGTTGCCCTGCGCGATCTGCAGGCTGGCCGAGGCCACCGATTCGGAATTGCTGCGCACCGTGGCCACCACCAGCTGCAGCGAGTGGCGCATCTCCATCAGCGCCACCATCAGCTGGGCGGTTTCGTCCTTGCCGCTGGTGTCCACCGTCAGCGTCAGGTCGCCTTGCGACACGGCCTGGGCCACCGCCACGGCGCGTTTCATCGGATGGGTGATCAGGCGGGTGATCACCACCGACAGCGCGGCGGCGATCAGCACGATGGCCAGCGAGAAGATGGCCAGCGTGATCTGCGCGCTGGAGAACGCGGCCAGGCCGTCTTGCTCGGCGGCGTCCGCGCCCTTGCGGTTGAGCACGGCCAGCTCGCCCAGCGTGGCGGTCATGTCGTCGAAGGATTTCTCCGATTCGCCGAGGAAGGCGGCCGCCATCGCATCGCGGTCGGTGGCGGGCATGGCCAGCAGTTTTTTCTGGGTCTGGACGTAGCGGTCCTGCTTGTCCTTGAAGGCGGCGTAGAGCCGGGCCTCCTCGCCGGGCGTGATCATCGGGACGTAGACCTTTTCGCTTTGGGCGAAAGCCTCCATCCGGCTGGCCAGCTCCGCCCGGAAACGCTCGCCGACCTCGGCCGTGGCGGGCAGGAAGACCTCGCTCTCGGTGCGCCGCGCCCGGTTGGCCGCCACCCGCATGTCGCCGATGGCCTGCACGCTGGGCAGCCAGTTGGTGGCGATGGCCTCTGAGGCATCGTGCAGCGAGCGCAGTTGCGCCCAGGCGATGCCGCTCAGCAGAACGGTCAGCAGGGTGATGAAACCGAAGGCGAGGGAGAGCTTGGTCCCGAGTCGAAAGTTCTTGTGGTGCATGAGAAACGTCCAGTGAGTTGTCGAACGATTACGTTCCGCGGCGCCTTACTGGATGCTGATCGCCATGCCAAAAGAATTTATGGGCTCGATAGGGACGACAGGGTCGATGGCAGGAGGGCGTAAACCTCTATATCTATGTGGCCGAACAGGTCCACTCTCGCCATCTCCCCGGTGGCTTTTCGCCGTGGCGCTGCCCGCGTACGGCTTTTGAGGTGAATGAGATGACCATCGGTTTGTTCTGGACGATTTTTGCCGGCGTGATCGCGGGGATCCTGATGAACGGCTTCGTGCCGCTGCGCCGGCTCACGGGCATGAAGGGCCTGCTGGCGCTGTGCGGCGTGGGTGTGGTCGGTGCGCTGGCCGCCAGCTTCGGCGGCCAGGCGATGCAGCTGTGGGGCCGCGAGGAGATCGGCGCCTTCGTGGCCGCCGTCGTCGGCGCCTGCTGCCTGCTGGCGGTGCTGGCTTACGCCACGCGGCTCTCGCCCGCGGTGCCTGCCGCGGCCGCTGCCTGAGATTTCAGGGGGGCGAGCGGGATCCAGGGGCATATCGATACAAGAAAAGAGTCCTTGGGTGCGGGGTGGTGTGACGGGAGACTCGCCGGTCCGCCATCGGCCGACTCTTCCCGCATCGCCTTGAACGCCTCGACTCCCGCCCGTCACCGCATCCGCCTCTCGATCGCCCTGACCCTCGCAGCCTGCCTGGGCGCACCGGCCCTCTCGCAAGCCCAGTCCTGGCCGGCCAAGGCCGTGCACATCACCGTCGCCAACACTCCCGGCAGCGCGCCCGATGTGCTGGCCCGCAGCCTGGGCCAGCGCCTCGCCGAGCAGTGGAAACAGCCGGTGGTGGTGGACAACAAGGCCGGCGCCGGCGGCATCGTCGCCGCCGAGGCCCTGGCCCGCTCGCCGGCCGATGGCTACAGCCTGCTTGTGGGGGCCGACGGGCCGATCACCATCCTGCCCAATATCCAGGCCGCATTGCCCTACGACGCCCAGCGTGACCTGGTGCCGGTGGTCGGCCTGGGCCAGGTCGATTTCGTGCTGGTCGCCAATCCCCGGACCGGCTTTCGCAGCCTGGCGGATTTCGTCGCCGCCGCCCGCAGCCACCCGGGCCGCTACAACTACGCCTCGGCCGGCAACGGCAGCCCGCAGCAGCTGGCCATGGAGACCTTCAAGCAGCGCGCCGGCATCTTCCTCACCCATATCCCCTACCGCGGCGGGCCGCTGGGCATGCAGGACGTGATCGGCGGCCAGGTCGATGTGATGTTCATCGCCGTCGGCCCGGCGCTGCCGCATATCCGCAGCGGGCGGCTGGTGGCGCTGGGGGCCAGCGGCGAGCACCGCCATGCGCTGCTGCCGGACCTGCCCACCGTCGCCGAGACCTATGGCGGCTACCGTGCCGGCACCTGGTTCGGCCTGTTCGCGCCGGCGCGCACGCCGCAGCCGGTGCTCGATGCGATCGCGGCCGATGCGGGGCGGCTGGTGCAGTCGCCCGCCCTGCGCGGCGAGCTGGCGGCCCAGGGCATCGAGGCCACCGGCTACACGCAGGCACGCTTTCGCGAGCAGGTCGCGGGCGAGTTCTCGCGTTATGCCCAGATTGCCCGGACGGCCGGCATCCACGCCGACTGAGCGCGGCAAGCTGCCTATGAAAAAGTGGCCGCGCGGACCGGCGGTCCTTCCATCCGGCAACTGAGGCGACGGACGGCTGCGATGCTTTGGTCATATCGGCATGCGCGATGAGCGCAAGGCCGATGGGCCCGATGCACCTAGCATCGGAACTGTCTCCTTCATGTGGTTCAGCCGGTTCTCCTCACGGGGGACCGGCTCTTTTTTTGTCCCGCCAAAAGCACGACGGCCGGAATGCTTGAAGGCATTCCGGCCGCGGGTTCGCGGGGAGCGGGGGGCTCAGCTGCCCGGCTGCGCGTAGGCCTCTTCGAAGAAGTAGTCCTTCCAGGAATTGGCCTTGTTCTTCAGCACGCCCAGCTTGAACAGCTCGTCGGCATAGACGAAGGTGCGAAAGGGCGAGGCGGTGAAATCGTTCTCCGGGTCTTCGACGATGCGCCGCACGAAGTCCGGCGCCAGCTTGGACTTCTGCACCTTGATGAAGATGTCGGCTGCGCGCGGCTTGTCCTTTTTGATGAAGTCGGCGGCTTCGAGCAGCGCGGCGTAGAAGGCCTTGTAGGTCTTGGGGTTCTCGTCGTGGAACTTCTGCGTGGTGTAGAGCACGTTGAAGGTGGCCGGGCCGCCCAGCGTGTCGTAGCTGCTCAGGATCTTGTGCACCGCCTTGTTGGCGTCGATCGCCTGGTAGTAGAAGGGTGCGCTGGAGAAGTGCGTGTCGATCTCCGAGCCGCCCGAGATCAGCGCCGCCGTCGCGTCCGGATGCGGCAGGCTCACCGAGATGTTGTCGAAGCGCTTGAAGTCGTCCTTGCCGAAGACCTTGGCGGTCTCGATTTGCAGGGTGCGCGACTGGAAGCCAGTGCCGGCGGCCGGCACGGCGATGCGGTCCTTGTCGCTCAGGTCCTTGATGCTGTGCACCTTGGGGTTTTTGGTGATCAGGTAGTTGGGCAGCGAGCCCAGCGCGGCGATGGCCTTCACGTTCTGCCGGCCCTTGGTGCGGTCCCACAGGGTGAGCATGGGCGGCACGCCGGCCGAGACCACGTCGAGCGAGTTGGCCAGCAGGGCCTCGTTCATGGCGGTGGCGCCGGAGATCTGGTTCCAGTCGACCTTGATGTCCAAGCCAAGCGCCTTGCCGTGTTTCTCGATGAGTTTCTGGTCCTGCACCACGTCGAGCAGCAGGTAGCCGATGCCGAACTGCTGGGCGATGCTGATCCTGCCTTCTGCATGAGCGGAAAGCGCGCCGCCCGCGAGGGCCGCGGCGGCGATGAGGGAGACGATGCGCGATGTCATGGAAGCGATGCGAGTGGGAAAGGGAGAGGCGTCAGTGCTGGGTGCCCCAGCGGCGTACCGTGAGTTTTTCCAGGGTGCCGAAGACCAGCAGGTCGACCGCCAGGCCGATGGCGATCACGACGGCCAGGCCGGCAAACACCTTGTCGGTGTAGAGCTCGTTGCGGTTCTGGAAGATGTACCAGCCCAGCCCGCCCTTGCCCGAGGAGGCGCCGAACACCAGCTCGGCCGCGATCAGGGTGCGCCAGGCGAAGGCCCAGCCGATCTTCAGGCCCGACAGGATGGAGGGCAGGGCCGCCGGGATCAGCAGATGCAGCACATAACGCGTGCCGGTGAGGCCGTAGTTGCGCCCCGCCATGCGCAGGGTGGCCGGCACCGACTGGAAGCCCGTCAGCGTGGCCAGGGCCAGCGGCCACAGCACCGAATGCACCAGCACGAAGACCATGCTGCCCTGGCCCAGGCCGAACCACAGCAGGGCCAGCGGCAGCAGGGCGATGGGCGGCAGCGGGTTGAGCATGGCCGTGAGCGTGAACAGCAGGTCGCGGCCCCAGCGGGTGGCCACGGCCAGGCTGGTCAGCACGAAGGCGCAGGCCACGCCGGTGGCATAGCCTTTGAGCAGCAGCGACAGCGAGATGGCCGCCTTGGCGGGCAGTTCGCCGGTCCTGAACCCATCCACCAGGGCCAGCGCGGTCTGGCCGAAGGTCGGCAGCATCAGGTCGTTGTTCTGGATGCGGGCGATGATTTCCCACAGCAGCAAGAAGGCTGCGACCACCAGGGTGCGGCGCAGGCCGTCGTGGTTCCAGAGGCGGTGCCACGGGCTCTGCGGCGGCACGGCCAGTTCGGCCGGTACGTTCTGCAGGGTGTATTCGACGTCGGGGCGGGGCAGGACTGCGATGGAGCTCATGCGTGCGCCTGTTCGAACAGCAGGCAGTGGATGCGCTGGGTGGCGGCGCGGAAGTCGGGGCTGGCGATGTCCTGTGCATCGAAGCGCGAGGCGTCGATCTCGGCACGCAGCCGGCCCGGGTGCGGCGAGAGCACGGCGATGCGGCTGCCCAGCAGCAGGGCCTCGTCGATCGCATGGGTGACGAAGACCAGGGTGAAGCGGAACTCGGCCCACAGCTCCAGCAGCTCCTGCTGCATGCGCTGGCGGGTGAGGGCGTCGAGCGCGGCGAAGGGCTCGTCCATCAGCAGCACACGCGGCTGCAGGGCCAGGGCGCGGGCGATGGCCACACGCTGCTTCATGCCGCCGGAGAGCTGGTGCGGATAGGCATCGGCGAAGCGGGCCAGGCCCACTTTCTCGATGTATGTGAAGGCGCGCTCGGCGGCCTCGCGGCGCTTGACGCCGGTGGCGCGCAGCGGGAAGGCGACGTTCTGCTGCACCGTCAGCCAAGGCGGCAGCTGGTCGAATTCCTGGAACACCATGGCGCGGTCCGGACCGGCCTTTTGCACCTGCCGGCCGGCCAGCTCGATGCTGCCCTCGCTGGTGGGGATGAAACCGCCGATGGCCTTGAGCAGCGAGGATTTGCCGCAGCCCGAGGCGCCCAGCAGGATGAAGCGGTCGCCTTCGTGCACGTCGAGGCTCACCTGGTGGACCGCACGCACGGCGCGATCGGACAGGCGGTAGTCGATGCTGACCTGGCGCACCTGCAGCAGGGGCCTGCCGGCCTGCGCGGCCGCGGCGGCCGTCTCCTGCGGCACGGCTATCTTGAGAGGGTTCGTCATCGCGGCGATCAGAAGGGCAGGTCGCCCTCGACGGTGGTGCGGTTCAGGCGACGACGCAGGGCATCGGGCGTACCGGCGGCCAGGTGCTGCACCGAGCGGTTGTCCCAGAACACCAGGTCGTGCGGCTGCCACCGGTGGCGGTACACAAAGCGCTCCTGCGTGCTGTGGGCGAAGAGTTGGGCGAGCAGCTTGCGGCTCTCGTCCTCGGGCAGGCCGACGATGCGGGTGGTGAAGTGTTCGCTGACGAAAAGCGCCTTGCGGCCGTTCTCGGGATGGGTGCGCACGACCGGATGCACGGCGGGAATCACCTCGGCCAGCTGCGCCTCGGTGAGCTTGGGCCGCCAGGGGCTGCGGGCGCGCAGTTCGTCGTAGCGGGCGAGGTAACTGTGCTCGGCCTCCAGGTCGGCCACGGCGCGCTGCAGCTCGGCGGGTAGCTCGTCCCAGGCGGTGTGCTGGTTGGCGAAGAGGGTGTCGCCGCCCTCGGCGGGCAGCTCCTGCGCATGCAGCAGGGAGCCCAGGCTGGGCACCTGCTTGTACGACAGGTCCGAATGCCAGAAGTGGCCGGCGTCGCCCAGGCCGATCGGCTTGCCTTCGGCGTTCTTGATGTTGGAGACGACCAGGATCTCGGGATGGCCCGCCAGCTGGAAATCCTTGAGCACATGGATCTGCAGCGGGCCGAAGCGGCGGCTGAAGGCCACCTGTTCGGCGGGGGTGATCTGCTGGTCGCGAAAGACCAGCACATGGTGGTCGAGGTGGGCCCGGTGGATGCGCTGGAAGTCTTCGGCGCCCAGGGGACGGGAGAGATCCAGTCCGATGACCTCGGCGCCTAGTGCGCCGGCCAGTGGCTGGATGGTGAAGGACTGGCGCACGGCCGCGGGAACGGGTTCGAGAACGGCGGACATGGTGGCTCTCTGTAATGCAATCCCTGCATTACAGGCCTGGTGCTTCAGCAGCAAAACGAAAGTTTCCGCGTTTGATTAGTCGCTGGGCAAATATCTCCAGGCCTGCTTGGTGATGGCGATGACGCGCCGTGCATGCTCCCGGATGGAAGCCGCGGGCAGCGCCTGTGCGCGGGAATGGGCCGGCATGGGATGTCCTCTCGTATCGTCTTGATGGAGCCGAGTGTGCGAGGGCAGCCCCGGTCTGCGAACGATGCTTGTCGCAGTTTCATATGCGGCTGGCGCGGCAGGAGCCGGGCCTGCTTCTTTCACGTGCACCGTGTACGGAGCCAGCACCGGCGCGGCCTGCGGAGGTTTGCATGGAGGCTTTCAACAGGTTTTTCCACAGCTTCGATGGATAACTCGGACTGGCTCCGTCGGGCCGGCCGGGGATGTTTTGTGCTATGGCGCCGAACGCATGTCGAAGCGCTTCGAGCAGGCTTGGCATCGGGGGGCGCATGGGGCAGGATCGGCGGTCCATCCTGGACCATTCCCATGAGCAACTCCCTTTCCACCCCCGCGGCCGCGCCGCGCCGAGCGCTGCTGGTGATCGACGTGCAGAACGAGTACGTCACCGGCGGCCTGCGCATCGAATACCCGCCGGTGCACGATTCGCTGGAGCGCATCGCCCAGGCGATCGATGCGGCCAACGCCGCCGGCATCCCGGTGGTGCTGGTGCAGAACGACGCACCCGAGACCTCGCCGGTGTTCGCGCGCGGCTCCGATGGCTGGAAGCTGCATGCCTCGGTCGCCTCGCGGCCCCATGCCCTGGTGATCTCCAAGACCCTGCCCAGCGTTTTCGCCGGCACGGCACTGGCCGACTGGCTGAGCAAGCAGCGCATCGACACGATCACGGTGGCGGGCTACATGAGCCACAACTGCGATGCCTCGACCATCGTCGATGCCCTGCACCGCGGGCTGAAGGCCGAGTTCCTGTCGGATGCGACCGGCTCGCTGCCCTATGCCAACACGGCGGGCAGCGCGAGCGCGGAGGAGATCCACCGGGTGTTCAGCGTGGTGCTGCATTCGCGCTTCGCGGCGGTGGCGACGACGCAGGCCTGGGTCGATGCCGTGGCGGCGGGGGCCGAACTGCCTCGGGGCAATATCGTGGCTTCGAATGCCGAGGCGCTGGAGCGGTTGCCGGTGATGCTGTAGCCATGCGCCGATTGGAGAGGCGTAGCCGGGCGCCGGAACGGTCGCAGACTGCGCCTGCCGTTTTGGATCATTAGCATCGGCTGGCCGGCCACCGGACTTTGGAGGCCTCGTTGGCCGAGCGAGGCAAGGAGGGCCGGAGGGCTCAATGCACCATCAACACCGGCAGGCTCATGGCCCGGAGCACCGTGCGGGTCACCCCGCCCAACACCCATTCCCGGGTGCGGCTGTGGCCGTAGCAGCCCATGGCGAGCAGGTCGGCGTCCAGCTCGGCGGCCAGGGTCAGCAAGGCCTCGCCGGCGCGGGTGGGCGCGGGGTTGCCGCCGTGCACCGTGGCGCGGATGCCGTGGGCTGACAGCAGGGCAGACAAGGCTGCGCGGGCCGACTCGGTGGCCTCGCCCCAGCACACCGCATGCACCGTGCCGGCCTTCTGCATCCAGGGCAGGGCGGCGCTCAGGGCGCGCACGGCTTCCGGGGATTCCTTCCAGGCCAGCAGCACGGTGTCGCCCACATCGGTCAGCGGGCCGGCCGAGGGCAACACCAGCACCGGCCGGCCGGAGGCGGCGGCGAGTTCGGGCACGAAGTCGGCGGGCAGGGCGTCGGCGGCGGGATCGTGCGGATCGCGCTGGCCCACGATCGCCAGGTCGTGGTACATCGCGCGGCGGCCGAAGGCCCAGGGCCCGCCGTTGTCGGCCTCGGACCACTGCAGCCGCGGCGAGCCGGCGGCGGCCTGCAGGAAGGCGGTGAAGGCGCGGTCGCGGCTTTGCTGGTCGAGCTGCTCGAAGGCCTGCACGGCGCCGGCGGCGCAGTCCACCGCGTAGGGATAGTCGAGCACGGCGGGCGAGGTGCAGAGCTGGGCGGTGACACGTGCGTCGAAGCGTTCCGCGACCTGGCGGGCGAGCTGCACGTGTTGGGCGCAGCGGCGGCTGGCGTCGAGGTGCAGCAGGATGGAGGCTGGGTGGTTCATGGCGGCTGGTGCTGGTTGCGCACCATCAAGCCATGTGGTCACCGATGATGGCTTGATCTGGCGCAAGCCCTTGCCAGAAGCAGCGGGCTCAGGGCGTCAACGAGTCCTGCAGGCGCGTTTCCTGCTCGCCGGTCAGCGCCTCGCGGCAGCTCAGCACGAACAGGCCCTCTGCGCTGCCGCCGCCTGCGCCGGCCTTGCCTTCATAGGCGCACTGGCTGTCGCGCCAGGCCAGCCAGGCGCGCTGGGCCTTCAGCAGGGCGGCTTCGTTGCCGGTCTTGGCGGCCTGCTGGCGGACCCGGGCATAGGTCGCGTTGAGTTTCAGGTCCTGCCGGGCCAGCCGGTAGGAATGGCAGATGTTCATCTGCAAGGTGACGCCGCTGTCGCAGGCATCGTGGTACTGGCGGATGTCGGCGGCGGACAGGCCCTGGGTCTGGCGCTGCACGGCCTGCACCACCTGTTCGTCGGGCTGGGCGAAGGCCGGGGTGCAGGCCAGCAGGGTCACGAGGAGGAGTGTGTGCTTCATCGCAAGATGATGAACGATGCGGTGCGTTGCCCCGGGTTTGAAACGGATTGACACCTAATGAATCGATAAGTCACATTCTTGGCTCCGCTGTGCCTGGAGCCCGCCATGCCCGAAGAACACGGTCCCGAATCGTCGAACTCGCTGAGCGACATGCAGCGGCTGTGCGAGCAGCGCCGCCAGCAGCTGGCCGACGGCGGTGCGCATCTGGCCGGCCAGCCGACCTGGGGACTGGCGCTGTCGGGCGGCGGCATCCGCAGTGCCACCTTCTGCTTCGGGCTGTTGAAGGCGCTGGCGCAGAAGGGCATCTTCCACCGCTTCGACCTGCTGTCCACGGTGTCGGGTGGCGGCTATATCGGCTCGACCATCGGCAAGCTCTTCCAGACGGCCGTGCCCGGGCCCGGCGCGGCCGGGCAGGTGGAGCAGGCGCTGGCCGAGGCGGACAAGAAGTGGTTCTCCTTCTGGCTGCGCGCCAATGGCCGCTATCTGATTCCCAACGGCGCGACCGACCTGTTCTTCGCCGCCGCCAACTTCGGCCGCAACCTGCTGGGCATCCACATCGAGATCGCGCTGCTGGGCATCCTGGCCGGCTGTCTGCTGGCCTTGTTCGACACGGCGGTGTGGCAATGCGCGGATGGCATCTATGCGGGGCGCTCCTGTTTCCTGTCGCCGCTGATGCCGGCCAGCAGCCTGCCCGGGCTGTCGCGCTGGCCGACCTTGTGGCTGCTGCTGATTCCGCTGGGCTGGCTGGCCGGCGTGGTCGCGGTGGGCTACTGGGCGCTGCCCGCCCAGGGGCAGCGGATGAAGCCCTGGCGCTGGCTGGAGGCCGCCGCCGCGGCGGCGCTGGCCTGGCTGCTGGCCTCCAATCTGCAGGCGCGCGCCGGGGCGGCGGCGGCGCTGCCGGGCGAGTCGGACAAGCTCGGCCTGTCGACCCTGACCTTGTGGCTGGTGCTGGCGGTCTTGTCCTGGTCGGTGCTGGGCACGCTGCTGGCCTGGGCCATGGCGATGTCGGCGCGCCCGGCCGACATGCTGCGCAACCGCCTGACCGGCTGGCTGGCCTGGCTGCTGAAATGGGGCATCGTGGTGGCCGCCGTGGGCTTGATGGACGTGCTGGCCTGGGTGATGGCGCGGGCCGGGTTCGAGGACCACGGCGTGGTGGGCGGCGGCCTGGCCCTGGCGGTGGTCGCGGCCCGCGCGCTGCTGCCCCGGCTGGCCGACCTGCCCAAGGGGCTGACGCCGGGCATCCGGCTGAGTTTCATGGCGGTGATCAACCTCGTCGGGCTGGCGGTGCTGGTGGCGCTGCTGGTGTTCTGGATCAGCGTGGTGCACCGCAATGCCAGCACGGCGATGTTCCAGCGCATGCCGCAGGGCCTGACCTTCGCGGCGAGCTGGAAATGGCTGGCGGTGTTCTTCCTGCCGCCGGCGCTGATCGTGGGTTTTTCCTGGCGCAACCGGGAGTTCCTCAATCGCTCCTCGCTGTTCTCCTTCTACCGCGCGCGGCTGATCCGCAGCTACCTGGGCGCGGGCAATGTGCGGCGTTTCCAGAAAGGGGTGGCAAGTCCGCTGGAGGGCTATCCGCGCGACCTGGCGCCCGATGCGGTGAACGTGGCCGTGCAGCAGGTGGAGCAGGGCGACGACGAGGCCATGTCGCGCTACGAGCCCCACCGGGCCGGCGGACCGGTGCACCTGCTCAACGTCTGCGTGAACCAGACCCGCGACCCGCGCGGCGGCCTGTTCAACCAGGACCGCAAGGGGCTGCCGATGACGGTGGGCCCGCGCGGCCAGGTGCGGGTGGGCCAGGAGCGCTGGCGCGAGGTGGATGCGGCCGGCAGCATGACGCTGGGCTCGTGGATGGCCATCTCCGGCGCGGCGGTGGCGCCCGGGCTGGGGGCCAGCACCCGATCGGGCCTGTCGGCGCTGCTGATGCTGGGCGGCGTGCGCCTGGGCTACTGGTGGGACAGCTGCTGCGTGGCGCGCGGGCCCGGCCAGGCCAGGCCGCGCGCGGTCGGCAAGTACGGCCAGCTGCTGGCCGAGCTGCAGGGCCGTTTCGACGGCGTGGAGCGGCGCGACTGGTACCTGAGCGACGGCGGCCATTTCGAGAACACCGGCGCCTATGCGCTGCTGCGCGAGGAGTGCGGGCTGATCGTGGTCGCCGACTGCGGCGCCGATCCGCGCTACAGCTTCGGCGACCTGGAGAACCTGGTGCGCAAGGCGCGCATCGACCTGCAGACCGAGATCCGCTTCCTCAAGCCCAACGCCAGCGCGGCCAGCGGCAGCTTCGCGCTGGAGCACTGGTCGGAGGACGCCGCCGCCGTGCAGAAGGGCCTGGGCCAGGGCGAGATCAAGCGCATGCTGCACAGCTTCGGCTCGCTCAACGACCTGGTCTCCGAGCAAAGCCATGCCTGCCTGGCGCTGGCGCAGGTGCGCTACGGCATCAGCGGCACGGTCGGCTGGATGGTGGTGGTCAAGCCGAATATCTGCGAGGGGCTGCCGGTGGACCTGGTGAACTTCAAGGCCGACAAGCCGCTGTTCCCGCAGGAGCCGACCACCGACCAGTTCTTCAGCGAGAGCCAGTGGGAGAGCTATTTCCAGCTGGGCAACAGCCTGGGCCGCCAGCTCGACGGGCGTTTCCTCGCCAACATCGGCGTGTTCGCCCGTGCCTTCTTCGAGGAGGACGACGGCACGGTGACCGCGCTCGACGCCCGCGGCCAGCCGCAGCGCGCCGCCGCGCCCAAGCGCCTGCCCTCGCGCATCGCCGCCACCGGCGCGGTGACGGCCTCGGTCGGTCTGGGCGCCATCCTGACGCTGGCGGCCACGGCCTGGCAGGCCACCTCGGCCTATCTGGACAAGCAGGAGCGCGCCAGCACCATCGATGCCGCGGTGCTCAAGGAGGTGAGCGACCTGTATGCCAGCCCTGCGAAGCTGGCGGCGTCCCCGGCGTCCCCGGCTGCGGCCGCCACGGACGACCCCGGCGCGGTGGTGCTGGCCACGGCCCTGCTGCGCATCGACGAATCGGTGTGCAAGCCGGCCAACCGGGCGGCGTTCCAGGCCTCGAATCTGGTGCAGCTGGCCCTGGCCAGCGCCAAGGAGCGCTGTGCGTCGACCGGCTTGCTGCACCCGTCCTGCAAGGTGCTGGTGACGGGCGACGGCCGGCCTTCCTGCGTGGACGCGGACGATCCGCACCGCAAGGGCAACTGCCAGCCGCAGTACTGGATCCGCAGCTTCGACCCCCAGGCCAGCGCCCTGGACAACTGCGTGCCCGTGCCGGGCGTGGCCGCCGGCGTGGCGAGCACCGGCTGGGCCTACTGGTTCAGCCTGGATTTCCTGGGCATGGCCTGGCCGCCCGGGCTGCTGGCGGTGCTGGACGACGCGGCGCACCTGCGCCTGGCCGGCCTGGAATGGTGGCCTGACCTGCGCTCGGCCCTGGTCAACGACAAGGTGGCCAGCACGGCGCACTTCGGCGGCGCCGGCCGGGCGCCCGGGCTGGTGCCCGCCCCGCCGCCGAGCGGCGCCACGGCCGAAGCCCCGGCCGCCACGCGCGTCTGCGGCGGCAAGACCATCTACATCCAGATCTTCGGGCCGGAGCTGCGCGGCGTGATCGACACCCTCTACCGCAAGCCCCTGACCGACGGCGGCGCCCGGGTGCCGGCGGCCGAGGACGTGCTCGACAGCGCCCGGCGCAACCGCAGCCAGCCGCCCCGGATGCCGTCTCGGCCGACCGCCATCTATCACGATCGGGATTCCATGGCCTGCGCGGCCAGCTTCCAGGGCCTGGGCGACCGTGCCGACTGGGATGTGCGGGCCCTGCCGGAAAGCCTGGCGGCCACGCCGGGCGTGGTCGAGATCTGGCTGCCGGCCGCGTCCGGCGCCACGGCGGAGAACCTGCAGTCGTCCGAGGGGCTGCCCGGCCGGCCCTTCTGCTACCAGGAGTTCGACCCCGCGGCCGCCGGCCCCCGCTACGGCGTGCATTGCCACGCCACCGCCGCGCGCTGCGAGAAGGCGCGCGGGCCCAATCCCAAGACACGCCAGTCGGCCTGTGTCGCCATCGACAGCACGGCCATGGGCAGCCTGGCGCCGGTCGATCGGGGCTGGGCCGGGTCGTGGTACCGGCGCCAGGCCACCGCCTTCGGCGCGCCGTTTCCGCCGCTGCCCCAGCCGCCATCCGGCAACTGAGCCGCTTCAGGCCAGGGGCGGGGCCGCCTTTTCGGCTTCACCGTTCAGGTCCGAGGCATGGATGCGCACGATGCGCAGCGCATCCGGCTGCTCCACCAGCACGCAGGCCTTGCCGGTGCGGCGGCAGTGGTCCTGCACCCGCCAGTAGGCGCCGTGGCTGACGCAGCCGGTCTGGCAGATCACCAGGTCGGCGGTGACCAGGCTCTGCTCCAGGGCGGCGAGTTCGGCCTCGTCCACCAAGGTGGGCGGAGCGATCTCCGGCGGCGGCGCCTGGCGCTGCCAGCGCAGGCGCTCGTGCATCAGTTCCTGCACCCGGTGCTTGAGCTTCTCCACATGGCGGCTGAGCGTGGCGCGCCGCGGCAGGCCGGGGATGGCCGCCTGCAGCTCGACATGGTCTTCGCGCGCCCAGGCCAGGGCGGTGTCGCGCAACAGGATGGCCGCGCGCTGGCGGATGGCCTGGGCCTGCAGGCGTTCGATCTCGGCGGCCTGGCGTCGCAGCAGCTCGCTGCAGCGCAGCTGCACCCCGGCGAAATGGCGCAGCAGCGCCTGGTGTTCCTGGACGATGTGCGCCATGTCGTGCGGGGCAGGATTCATGGTTTCGCAGTCAGAAGGAGTGGAAGACTGGAGAGGGCAGCGAGGCCTGGCCGGGGCGTGTGGGGAAAAAATGCATGGCTGGCCGGCGAACCGATGGCTAGCAAAAACGACCTTGGAGACAGATGTCTCGGGTCGCCCCACGATGAAAGCGTTGGAAGGCAGCTGGCGGCGGGCGCTGCGTCCTTCGATGGATCTATTCTGGCACAGGATGCGAGTGATTCTCGTTTGTCTGCGAAAAATTTACCGGACGGAGATCCTGCCGCTGCACTTTCAGGCGCTCGGCCGTGCCGCGGATATGGCCTTCGAGCACCGCGCGCGCCAGGGCCGGATCGCGCCGCTCGATGGCGCGCAGCAGCTGGCGGTGGTCGGCCAGGCTGTCGGCCAGCTGCTGGTCGGTGTAGTAGTAGAAGGCGCCGATGACGCGGTGCACCGCCATCAGGCTGGCCACGAATTGCGTGAGGCGCGGCGAGGCGGCGGCCTGCAGCACGACCTGGTGGAACTCGGCGTTGACCTGCTGCAGTCGGTGCAGGAAGTCTTCCGGCCGCGCCACGATCAAGTGGGCCATGGTTTCGTTCAGCTGGTGCAGGCGGCGCAGGTGCTCGGGCTGGCGGCGGCGGGCGGCCAGGCCCGCCGCGTGGGATTCGACCACCGCCCGCAGGTCGAAGACTTCGTCGCTGTCCTGGTCGGCCCAGGTGGCGACGAAGACGCCTCGGTTGGGCTCGCTGCTCACCAGGCCGTCTTCCTCCAGGCGCCTGAAGGCCACGCGGATCGGCGAGCGGCTGACCTGCATCTGGGCGGCCAGTGCCTGTTCCTTCAGCTGCACGCCGGGCGCGAACTCGCCCAGGATGATGCTCCGGCGCAGCCTGGCGTAGACGTCGATGGCCGGCCGGCGCGCGGCCGCGGCCTCATTCGGCGGCAATGCCTGCATCCCGGGCCGCCTGGGTCCATTTGAAGACCTCGCCGCGCACGAAGGCGCCGAAGGCCTCGGGCGAACGCACCACCGGGCTGGCACCGCTGTCGACGATGCCCTTGACCGTTTCCGGCCGCGCCAGGGCCAGCTTCACCGCCTGGTTGAGCTGCAGGACGATGGCGCGGGGCGTGCCGGCCGGCGCGAACAATCCGGTCCAGCTGGTGAAGACCACGCCGGGGTAGCCGGCCTCGGCCGTGGTGGGAACCTCGGGCAGCAGGGGCGAGCGGCTGTCGCCGGTGACGGCCAGGGCCTGCAGGCGGCCGGCGCGGATCAGGTCGGGCGCGCTGGGAATGGAGGGCGAGGCGATGCTGGCCTCGCCCGCCACCACCGCCCGCACGGCTTCCATGGGGCTGCGGTAGGGCACGTGGATCATGTCGAGCCTCTCCTGCAGCCGCAGCAGCTCCACCGTGAATCGCGAGCCGCTGCCGTTGCCGGTCGACGCGTACGACAGCTGCCCGGGACGGCTGCGGGCCAGGCCCACGAACTCGCGCAGCGACTTCACGCCGAGCGCCGGATGGACCACCAGCACCAGCGGCGAATCGTTGATCTGCGCGACGGCGGCGAAGTCCTTCACCGGGTCGTAGGCCAGGTTCTTCTCGGTGCCTGACAGCAGGCCGTGGGTGCTCACCGAGCCGACCAGCAGCGTGTAGCCATCGGGCCTGGCCCGGGCCACGGCCTGGGCGCCGATGATGCCGCTGGCGCCGGAGCGGTTCTCGACCACCACCGGCTGGCCCAGGATGTCGCCGAGCGACTTGCCGACCAGGCGCGCCATGATGTCGGCCACCGAGCCGGGGGACTGCGGCACGACGAGTGTGATGGGCTTGTTCGGATAGGGCGCGCCGGGCTGGGCGAAGCCGCTGGCGCAGGCCAGGGCGCAGGCGGCGGCGCCCAGGCGTCGCAGGAAACCTTGCATGGCCGCGCACCTCACTTGAGCTGCGCCAGGGCGGCATCGACCCAGCCGCGCGGCCAGGTGCCGGCGGCGATCTGCGCGGCCCAGCCTTCTTCGACGGCGGCATGCGCACGGGCCTTCCCGATCACCGAGGCGGCCTCGCTGCGGGGCAGCACGATGACGCCGTCCTCGTCGCCCACCACCAGGTCGCCGGAGGCCACGGACACGCCGCCGATCGACACCGGATACCCCGCTTCGCCCGGGCCGCTCTTGTACGGGCCGTTGGGCGTGACGCCGCGTCCGTAGACCGGGATGGGCAACGTGCGCAGCCCGGCGCGGTCGCGGATCGCGCCGTTGATGACGATGGCGGCCACGCCGCGCGAGGCGGCATAGCGGCCCATCATCTCGCCGAGGATGGCGTTGTCGAGCGCGCCGCCGGCATCGCAGACCACCACGTCGCCGGGCAGGGCGATGTCCAGCACCTTGTGCAGGAAGAGGTTGTCGCCCGGCCGCACCCGCACGGTGAAGGCGGTGCCGGCGAAGGCCAGCGCTTTTTGCGAGTAGTTGTCGTAGCCGCCGTGGAAGCTGAACAGGCGTTGCGAGACATCGCCGATGACGGCGGTGGGCAGGCCGCGGGCGGCGGCGATCAGGTCGGCGGGCAGGCGTTCGAAGGCCGCGTGGACCCGGTTTCCGAGGAGGGACATGGTGCTGAAGTTTTCCGGTTGTCGCTGTGAAGGGGCCGGATGTTTGCACCGCGATTGCACGGCGCAAACGATGCAATCCGACTAAGCCGCAACGCTCGTCGAGCAAGAAAAAACAATCCGCGCACATTCGTCCGCGGGTGAACCCGAGGGCTTGCGTCACCGCATATCGATGCTGGAATTTCTGCGTTGGGCGGCACGCCGTTTCTGCCTAAGGTCGCGGCCTGTGCGGTGAGGGACCGCACGCCCCAAGGCTCAAGAAGAGGACTGCCGCCATGACGATATTTCTGCCCACCACCTTCTCGCGCCGCCGCCTGCTGGCCGCCGGCGCCGTCGTTCCGGCCGGCGTGCTGGCCTCGCGCGTCCGGGCGCAGCCGCGCAAGAAAATCACCTTCGCCTGGAGCCAGTCGGGCTACTGCCAGGCACCGATCCCGGTGGCGCTGGAGCGCGGCTATTTCGAGAAGAACGGGCTGGACGTGGAATCGCTCAACTGGGCCGGCTCTGCCGACCAGCTGCTCGAAGCCATGGCCACCGGCAAGGCCGATGTGGGCGCGGGCCTGATCCACCGCTGGGTCAAGCCCCTGGAGTCGGGCTTCGACGTGAAGGTGGTCGGCAGCATCCACGGCGGCTGCCTGCGGCTGGTGGGGCTGAAGTCGGCCGGCGTCACGGGGGAGAGCCAGCTCAAGGGCAAGGTCATCGGCGTGAGCGACCAGAACAGCCCGGCCAAGAATTTCTTCGACATCCACCTCACCGAACGCGGCCTGGGCAAGGACGTGGAGTGGCGCGTGTACCCGGCCGACCTGCTGGACGTGGCGGCGAAGAAGGGCGAGATCCAGGCGATCGCCGATGGCGATCCCAACCTGTTCCTGATCGAGAAACGCAACCCCGGCAGCTTCGTGGAACTGGGCAACAGCGGCACCGGCGAATATGCGCAGAAGCTGTGCTGCGTGATCGGTGCGCGCGGCGAGCTGGTGCGCAATGACAAGGGCACGGCCGCCGCCGTGGTGCGGGCGCTGGCCCAGGCCTCTGACTTCACGGCCGAGAACCCGCGCGAGACGGCACGCATCTACGCCCGGTATTCGAAGGTGAGCGAGGACGAGCTGCAGGCGCTGATGCACTCCACCAACTTCGCCCACCACCCGGTGGGCAAGAACCTGCGCAACGAGGTGGAGTTCTTCGCCCGCGACTTCCACACCGCCGGCATCCTGAAGAAGAGCACCGACCCGGTCCGCTTCGCCAACCATGTCACGCTGGATGTGCTGGCATGAGCAGCCCGGCGCTGGGGTGCCTACCCGCTTCCTTCCTTGCGGCCGAAGCAGATGCGGCGAAGCCCCGGCCGGCCACGCAGCCGCCACCGGGTTTCGGTGGAACGGCGACGGCTGCGTTCGGCGCGGCGGGCCTGCTGGCCACCGCCGCATGGGGCGCGCTCGGCCTGCTGACCCTGTACTGGCCCAACCGGGTGGTGGGTTTCAGCGACTGGGCCTATACCGACGAGGCCGGCTGGATGGCGCTGGCCGCGGGCGTGTTGCTGCTCGGCCTGACCGTGGCCGGCCGGCATGCCGGCCGCGTGGGCCGCTGGCTGCGGCCGGCCGCGCGCTGGCTGGTGGCCGCGCCGCTGCTGCTGGCTTTCTGGGAGATCGCCACCGCCAAGCTGGCCTGGCTGCCGGCGCCTTTCTTCGCGCCGCCGCAGGCCTTGATCGAGGTGGTGCTGGAGGACTACGGCCGGCTCGGCCTGTCCACCCTGCATTCGGCGCGGCTGCTGGCCAGCGGTTTCGTGCTGGGCGGGCTGGTGGGTTTCGTGACCGGGGTGTGGATCGGCTGGTCGCGCGCCGCCGGCTACTGGGTGCATCCGCTGCTGCGCTTCCTGGGGCCGGTGCCGGCTTCGGCGCTGCTGCCGCTGGCCTTCTTCTTCGCACCTTCGAGTCATTCGGCGGCCGTGTTCCTGATCGCGCTGGCCACCTTCTTTCCGGTGGCGGTGCTGAGCTGGTCGGGCGTGGCGGCGGTCAACAAGGCCTACTACGACGTGGCGCGCACCATGGGCGCTTCGGAGTGGTTCCTGGTCTGGCGAGTGGCGGTGCCGGCGGCGCTGCCGCAGGTCTTCGTGGGCCTCTTCATGGGCCTGGGCGCGAGTTTCTCGACGCTGGTGACGGCCGAGATGATGGGCGTGAAGGCGGGCCTGGGCTGGTACCTGCAGTGGGCCCAGGGCTGGGCGGCCTACGCCAATATGTACGGCGCGCTGCTGGTGATGGCGGCGCTGTGTTCGGGGCTGATCACGCTGCTCTTCCTGCTGCGCGACCGGGCCCTGTCCTGGCAGAAGGGGACCGTGAAATGGTAGAGACGGCAAGCCGCACCGAGGCCGGCGCGCGCATCGAGGCGCGCGGCGTGAGCCACTGGTTCCAGGTGGGCGACAGCGCGCTGCAGGTGCTCGACGAGGTCGATCTGCAGGTGGCGCCGGGTGAATTCGTCGCCCTGCTCGGGCCCAGCGGCTGCGGCAAGTCGAGCCTGCTGCGGCTGGTGGCCGGGCTGGAGCCGGCGACGGCCGGCCGCATCGAGCAGGACGGCGAGGCGATCACCCGGCCGGATCCCTCGCGCATCGTGGTGTTCCAGGATCCCACACTCTATCCCTGGCGCACGGTGCGCGGCAATGTGGCGCTGGGGCCGGAGGCACGCGGCGGGCGGCGCGAGCACCAGCAGCGCATCGATGCGGCGCTACAGCTGGTGGGGCTGGCGGACTTCGCCGGCGTGCATCCGCACCAGCTCTCCGGCGGCATGGCGCAGCGGGTGGCCCTGGCGCGGGCGCTGGTCAACGATCCGCGCCTGCTGGTGCTGGACGAGCCCCTGGGCAAGCTCGATTCGCTGACCCGGCTGCAGATGCAGGGCGAGCTGCTGGCGCTGTGGCAGCGCAAGGCTTTCTCGGCGCTGCTGGTCACGCACGATGTGGAGGAGGCGCTGTTCCTGGCGCAGCGGGTGATCGTGCTGAGCGACCGGCCGGCGCGGGTGAAGGCCGAGATCCGGGTCGATCTGCCCTATCCGCGCCACCGGGGCGATCCGCGGCTGGCCGAGCTGCGGCGGCTGGCGCTGCGCCATCTCGGCCTCGACGCGAGCTGGTGATTCCCGACAGCGAATGGCTGAACGCGCTGCTGCGGCTGCTGCAGGCGGCGCAGTCCGATCTGCTGTGGCTGCTGCATGCCCTGCGGCTGACCGGCGATGTGCACGGACAGCCGGCCTGGCCCTTTGCGCTGCGGGCGGCGGGCGAGACATTGATCATCGACCTGGGGCAGGCCCGGCGGCTGGCCTGGTCGCTGGCCTGCGCGGGGCTGGCGGCGGTGCTGGGTGTGGTCGCGTGTGCCCTGGTCTGGCGCTGGCGCCGCGCGGCGGCCGGGCTGGTGCTGGCTGCGGTGGCGCTGGTCCTGCTGGCGCCCTGGCCCGATGCCCATGTGGTGCTGACCGAGGCGGTGCCCACCAGCTTCCACCAGTCGCCCACCGGCTTCACCGCCGCGTCGGTGGTGCGCGGCCAGGCCGTGTTCGAGCAGCATTGCGCCGCCTGCCACGGCGCGGACGGCCGTGGCCGGGGACCGGGCGCACAGGCGCAGGCGATGTGGCCGCCGGACCTGGCCGGGCCGCTGCTCTGGCGGCGCGCGGACGGCGACCTGTTCTGGAGCATCGCCGAGGGCCTGCACGATCGTGAGGGCCGCGGCACCATGCCAGCCTTCGGCGGCAGGCTCGGCGACGACGCCATCTGGTCCGCCATCGATTTCATGAAGACCCAGGGCGCCGGCCAGGCGCTGCAGGCCGCCGGCCTGTGGCCCCGCCCGGTGGCGGTGCCCGATTTCGCGGTGCGCTGCGATGGCGGCCCGCCGCGCCGCATCGCCTCCTGGCGCGGCCAGCGGCTGCGTATCGTGGCGACGGGCGATGGCGCCGAACTGCTGGAGGATGGCCGGCTGGTCACGCTGCGGCTGACGGCGCCGGGGCAGGGCGCCGAGGGCTGCACCAGCGACGATCCCGATGCCCGCCAGGCCCTGGCCCTGGTGGCCGGGGTGGCCGGGGTGGCGCCGGCCGCGCTGACCGGCATGCAGTTCATCGCCGATCGCGGCGGCTGGCTGCGGACGCGCGGCCTGCCGGGCAAGACCGGCTGGACCGAATCCGACCTGCTCTGCCGCACCGGCACCGGCGCCCTGGCGGCCGGGACTGGCGACGGCATGGGCGCCCTGATCGCTGTCATGGACGCCGAGCCGGTGCGCTACGTCAAGGGCGGCTTCGTGCACTGACCGCCATGACCGATGCACTCAGGCGAACAGCGTGCGGAGCTCCCTGCGCAACCTGGGCTGCAGCCGGCGCAGCGCCACTTCCTTGGCCAGGTTCACCTAAATGACAACCGGGGTAAGAGTAAGCCTTGGATGCTCAGCCGGCGGACAGCTTCCAGACGATATCGACCAGATATCTCGTGGCGAGCCACAGTGCAGCGCACGCCAGGACCGCGCTCAGTGCGATCAGCACCCACCGGCCGACGCCGGGTTTCTTTTCGGGTGGCTTCGGCCAGGCCGGCACACCGCCGCGGCGGGCGACCGGGGGCAGGGGCGCGGGGAAGGGATCGATGTACATGGCCCGCGCGCGCTGATGGTGGCGGCGCCGGGGCTGTTGCATCGACAGGTGCGGTGGCAGGGCCTGCGGCGAGGGCAGGGCCTGCCGGGAAGCCGGCAGCCGGGGCTGCTGCAGGCCGCGCGGCGACGCCTGCGGGAGGCGGCTGGGCGCCACGTCCGGATCGGGCGCGTCGGCTTCCTCAAGGCGGGAGGCCACCTGGGAGTCCTCGAAATCCTGCCGCAGGCGCATGCGCCGCCACACCGGGTGCGACGGGGGCTGGGTATTGCGCCATCCGGGGGAACTCATGGGGCTGCATTGTCCATGCGGACGCGTGACCATCCAAGCGTTCCGCCGGGCGCGCCACGTCAGTGTGCGCTCTCAGATTTCCTTGAGCAGCTGGTCGGCGATACGCACGCTCAGCGCAGCGCCGGTCAGCGTCGGGTTCATGCAGGAAGAGGAGGGCATGACCCCCGTGCCGGCGATGAACAGGTTGGGATGGTCGTGGGTGCGGCAGTCGCGGTCCACCACCGAGTCCTTGGGATCGTCGCCCATGATGGTGGTGCCCATGATGTGCTGGCGGTCCTGGTGCTTGGTGTCGACCTTGAGCACGTCGGCGTTGATCAGCCCGGCCATCTTCTGCAGGTCCTTCACAGCGAAGTCGCGGCCGGCGTTCCAGTAGTCGTTGACGCTGTAGTAGATCTCCGGCACCGGCAGGCCGATGGCGTCGGTCTTGGTCTTGCTGGGGGTGATGCGGTTCTGCGGCTGGGCTTCGGTCTCGAAGTCCACCGCGATGTTGAGCGAACGCGCGGAGATGCGGCGGATCTCGGAATCGAGCTGGCTGCCCAGCACGCCCTTGGCCAGCAGGTCCGAAGCGGTCTGCGCCGAAGTGACCGTGTTGCGGAACTTGGTCTTGTAGCTGGGGATGTCCTTGCGGAACTCGCCGTCGCGGTAGTTCAGGTAGACCAGCAGCTCGGTCGGTCCCTGGCCGGGCCAGACGTCCTCGTTGGTCATCACGTTCATGCTGATGCCGGTGTGGCCCATCAGGTTGCGTCCCACCTGGTCGGAGGAGTTGGCGATGCCGTTGGGGAACTTCTCCGAGGTGGACATCAGCAGCAGCTTCGGGCCTTCGATCGCATAGGCGGCCAGCACGAAGTGGCGCGCGGTGAGGCGGTGCGAGGTGCCGTCGGGCGACTTGTAGTTGACGGCGGTGATCTTGTTGTCCGAGCCGTGCTCGATCTTGTAGACGACCGCGTTCTCCAGCAGCTTGGCGCCGGCGCGTTCGGCCAGGTCGATGTGCTGCGAGCCGTCGTACTTGGCGCCGATCGGGCAGACCGGGTTGCAGTTGTTGTTGCCGCCGCAGACCGGGCGGTTGCCGTAGGGCCGGCTGGCGCGGCCGTGCGGCTCCATCACCGGGTTGTAGCCGCCGGGGCGCAGCATCTCGTCCATGCGCTGCATGAAGTAGGGCACGTTCAGGCCCTTCATCGGGAAGGGCTTGGAGCGCGGCGGCCAGGCCTGGCCGCCATGGCCGCTCTCGTCCTGGCCGTCGACGCCGGTCACGCCCAGCTCGGCCTCGGCCTCGCAGTAGTAGGGCTCCAGCTCGTCGTAGCCGATGGGCCAGTCGCGGCCGCGGCCGTACAGGGTCTTCAGCTTGAAGTCGTTCGGGATCATGCGCCACAGTGCCGAGCCGAAATGCCAGGTCGTGCCGCCCACCACCCGCAGGTACTTGGTGGGATAGGACACCGGGCCGGTCTGCACCAGGTACTTGCCGTAGGTCGAGGGGATGTGCGGCGGGTTGGGGAACGGCGAACCGCTGCCCTGGGCCTTCATGTTGGCCAGGGACAGCTTGACCGGCGCGTTGCGGTAGGTCTCGACGATGTCGGCGCGCTTCACCCGCGGGCCGGCCTCCAGGATGATCACCGACTTGCCGGCCTTGGCGACGCGGCTGGCGATGATGCCGCCCATCACGCCCGATCCGATCACGATCAGGTCTGCATCGAATTCTTGGGTGCTCATGACTTCTTGTTCTCCTGGGCCAGGACGGCGTTCGGTGTGGTCGAGACGGGCGGCTTCTGGCCCCAGGAGTCGGGGCCGCCGCCGTAGCTCGGCACCACGATCACATCGATGGTGGGGCGGTACATCAGCGCGTCGTTGTAGGCGATGAGTTCCGCGTCGTCGTCGTTGGCGACGATGCCCAGGTACCAGGCCGAGACGATCTGGGTGATGCTTTTCTTCAGCGGCTCGCTCAGGTCGGGGCGGGCCAGCAGCTCGTCGATGTTGGCGGCCTTGGCCCCAGCGACGTACTGCTGCAGGGCGACGGCGCCTTCGTCGAACTTGGGATCGTGCTTGGCCAGGGAGGCCTGGTAGCGGGTGGCCAGCGCCGCCTGCAGCGGCTTGCCGCCGGTGAGGAATTCCGAGAGGCGCAGGAAATCGTCCGCCGGCACGGTGGCCGCCAGGGCGGTCGGCACGCCGCCCAGCAGGGCCGCGCCGCCGCTGGCCAGCACGCCGGCCGCGGCGATCGTGCCGAGCACGCTGCGGCGGGAGATGGTGGCGGGCACGCCCGTCTTGTCGAAGGGGGAGTTCATGTTCTTCTTTCCTTACCGGGCGGCACGGCGGCGGCGGCCGCGCAGGGCGACGAGGGCGATCACGACCAGCACCACCAGCACGATGGCCGGCAGGATCAGCGGACGCATCTGCGCGATGAAGGGCGGCTTGCCGCCGGCACGCAGCACTTTCACGTCGTCGGCGGTGACCTTCACCGCGGGATTGCCATACTGGGTCAGCACGTAGTTGCTGACCGAGGCGATCTCCGAATCGCTCAAGCGGTCGGTGAAGGAGGCGTCGTCGCCGAAGGCGGGCATGAAATGGTCGTGCTCGCCGACCTTGCGGTTCACGCCGTAGAGGATGGCGGCGACCAGGTTGTCCGGCCGGTCCGCGCCGGTGGCGGTGTTGTGGAACAGCGAGGGGTACTGGCCGTTGTCGGTGCCGGTGCCGCCCGCCTGGTGGCAATGGGCGCAGCTGCCGCTGAAGATGCGCCAGCCGGCGTCCACGTCGCCGCTCTTGCCGCGCAGCGTCAGCTCGGAGACGGCTGGCTGGCCGTAGGCGAAGCGGGGCTGCTGCTCGGTGCCGGCCACGGCCGGCGTCTGCTTCAGGAAGACGGCGATCGCCTTCAGGTCGGCGTCGGGCAGGTGCTGCAGGCTGTTCTCGATGGCCTCGGCCATCGGGCCTGCGGCCTGCGCCTTGCCGTGCACGCCGCCGGTCTTGAGGTACTGCACCAGCTCGGCTTCGGACCAGGCGCCGATGCCGGCCTTGGCGTCCGAGGTGATGTTGGGCGCGTACCAGGTGCCGAGCGAGCCGCCGGACAGGAACTCCGAGCCGTTCTGCTCGGCCATCAGCGCATTGCGCGGGCTGTGGCAGGTGCTGCAGTGGGCCAGGGCGCCGGCCAGGTAGGCGCCGCGGTTCCATTCGGCCGACTTCGAGGCGTCGGGCGTGAAGCGCTGGTCCTTCAGGAAGAGCGCGTTCCACACCGCCATCGACATGCGGATGTTGAAGGGGAAGGGCAGGTCGGTCTGCGGCGCGGCCTTGTCGACCGCCGGCACGCCGTGCATGAAGTAGGCGTAGAGCGCGGCCGTGTCCTCGTCGCTGAGCTGGGTGTAGCTCGGATAGGGCATGGCCGGGTAGAGGTGGGCGCCGTCCTTGCGCACGCCTTCGCGCAGGGCGCGGGTGAAGTCTTCCAGGCTGTAGTCGCCGATGCCGGCCGATTTCGACGGCGTGATGTTCGACGCGTAGATCGTGCCCAGCGGCGAGAGGATGGGATAGCCGCCCGCGAAAGGCGTGCCGCCCTTGGGCGCCGTGTGGCAGGCCGCGCAGTCGGCGGCGGTGGCCAGCTGGCGTCCCTTCTCGACCAGGGCGGCGCTGCCCGCTGCGTCCTGTGCCTGGGCATTGCCCACGAAAGCGGCGGTGGAAACCATCGCGCACCAACCCACCGCACCCCAGAACCTGGAAGCGCCCAACCTAGCCTTGCGTATCCGCATCGTGCCTGACCCTGAATGTTGTTCTGGGCCCGGCGTCGCGATGCGGCAGCCGGGCTTTGTGTGTCAGATTGTCTTGTCTGACAACTTCTGCCGCCGTGAGCACTGGCTTTACCCGCCTGAATTACTCGCGTTTACCCTTATTGCGTGACTTTGGGTTTTGTCTATGGCATTCGCGCGGCGCGCAGGCGCACTACCTCGTGGCCTGCGCGACCGGTCCTACTTGGCGACGGCAGGCGCGCGGTCGTCTCCGAAGGTGCGCAGCTCGCCGCGCTTGTTGGCGGCGGTGAGGGTCTTGCGGTTGGCTGCGCGGGCGGCCTGGCGTTCGGCCTTGGTGGACTTGGCGGCGGCCGCGGGCTTGCCGCTGCCTTCGCTGTCGCCGACCGGGTCGCCGGACCTGGCTTCGGCCACGCCTGCGGCCTTGCGGGCGGCGCGGGCCTGGGTCTTGTCGGCGGCGCTGACGGGGCCGGGGTGGGCGCTGCGGCGTTGGTGCCGTTTTCGCCGGCGGCGGCGGTCTGCGCGTTGGCCGCGGTGGCGGCGAAGGCTGCGACGAAGGCGGCGATGAGGAGGTGATGCTTCATTTGCTGGGGGTCCTGTTGCTTGGTTCGATTTCGGAAAAATCCCGTCGAATCATGGCAAGCCGGACGGAAGCCGGAATCCGCCTTTCGGGAGAGGCAGCCACGCTGCAGGATGGTGTGTTGCCGCCCGGCTCTCTCCGATGAGGGATGCGGCTGGCGAGGGTGCTGGCTAGAGTCGCGGCGACCATGCCTTCGACCCTCCAGACCATCCTCTCGCCGCTGATGCAGCCCGATCTTTCCTGTCCCTCTTTCGCGGGCCGCAGCCATGGCCGCTGAACCGTCCGGCGGCAGTTTCGCCCCCTTGCGCCAGCCGGTTTTCGCCGTGCTGTGGGCGGCCACGCTGCTCGGCAACATCGGCAGCTTCATGCGCGACGTGGCCAGCTCCTGGATGGTGACCGAGCTCTCGCCCAGCCCGGCCGCCGTCGCCCTGGTGCAGACGGCGGCGCTGCTGCCGGCCTTCCTGCTGGCGATACCGGCGGGTGTGCTCTCGGACATCCTCGACCGGCGGCGGCTGCTGATCGGCGTGCAGGTACTGCTGGCGGCGGTCAGCGCCAGCCTGCTGCTGCTGTCGCGTACCGGCTCGCTGACGGTGGAGCTGCTGATCGGCCTGACCTTTCTGGGCGGCGTGGGCGCGGCGCTGATCGCGCCGGCCTGGCAGGCCATCGTGCCCGAGCTGGTGCCGCGCGCCGACCTGAAGAACGCGGTGGCGCTGAACTCGCTCGGCATCAACATCGCCCGCGCCGTGGGGCCGGCGGCCGGCGGCCTGTTGCTGGCCAGCTTCGGCGCTTCCGTGGCCTACGGGGCGGACGTGCTGAGTTATGTCTTCGTGGTGGCCGCGCTCTTGTGGTGGCCGCGGGTGGCGACGCCCGAAAGCGGTCTGCCGGAGACCTTCTTCGGCGCCTTCCGGGCCGGCATCCGTTATGCGCGCTCCAGCCGCGAACTGCATGTGGTGCTGCTGCGCGCGGCGGTGTTCTTCCTCTTCGCCAGCGCCGCCTGGGCGCTGCTGCCGCTGGTGGCGCGGCGCCTGCTGGGCGGCGACGCCGGCTTCTACGGCGTGCTGCTGGGCGCCGTCGGCGCGGGCGCCATCGGCGGCGCGGTGCTGCTGCCCCGGCTGCGCACGCGGCTGGGCACCGACGGCCTGGTGCTGCTGGCCGCGCTGCTGACGGCGGCCGTCATCGCGCTGCTGGCCCTGGCGCCGCCGCGCCCGGTGGCGGTGGGCCTGTGCCTGCTGCTGGGCGCCGGCTGGATCATCGCCCTGACCACCTTCAACGGCGTGGCCCAGGCGGTGCTGCCCAACTGGGTGCGCGGCCGGGGCCTGGCGATCTACCTGATGGTGTTCAACGGCGCCATGGCCGCCGGCAGCATGGGCTGGGGCCTGGCCGCCCAGGCTTTGGGCGTGCCGGCCGCGCTGGCCCTGGGGCGGCGGGCCTGGCGGTGCTGGCCCTGCTGTTCCACCGGGTGCGCCTGCCGGTGGGCGAGGCCGATCTTCAGCCTTCCAACCACTGGCCCGAGCCGCTGCTGGAGGCGCCGGTGGAGCACGACCGCGGCCCGGTGCTGATCCAGATCGAATACCGCATCCGCCGCGAGGACCGCCCCGCCTTCCTCTACGCCCTGCGCCACCTGTCGCAGGAGCGCCGCCGCGACGGCGCCTATGCCTGGGGCGTGGCGGAAGACACGGCGCAGCCCGAGCGGGTGGTCGAATGGTTCATGGTCGAGTCCTGGGCCGAACACCTGCGCCAGCACCAGCGGGTGTCGCGCGCCGACGCCGACCTGCAGCAGGAGACCTTGCGTTATCACCTGGGGCCGGACAAACCGCGGGTGCAGCACTTCCTAGCCATGGACCTGAAGGACGGCCGGGCGCCGGCCGGCGGCGGCTGAAGGCCGGGCCCGCCGCCGCACGAATCGGCAAAGACGGCGTCTTTTGTACAAGACGGCCGCGGCGTCTTGCCCGAGACTGCGGCCGACCATGAGCATTCACACGAGCATCGATTCCTTTTCCTCGACCGGCCGGTCCGCCGGCTGGGCCGCCATCGGGCCGTGTGCCGATGCCGCCGCGCCCCTGGTGCTGGTGGTGGATGACGATGCCTCCCTGCGCGGCGCCCTGTGCGGCCTGCTGCGCTCGGTCGGGCTGGCCTGCAAGGGTTTCGGCTCGGCCGGTGAATTCCTGCAGGAGCCCGAGCCGGCCGGCCCGGCCTGCCTGGTGCTGGATGTGCGCCTGCCGCAATCCAGCGGGCTGGAGCTGCAGCAGGCGCTGGCCGGCCGCGGCCGCTGCCTGCCGGTGATCTTCGTCACCGGCCACGCCACCATCCCGATGACCGTCAGCGCCATGAAGGCCGGCGCGGTGGAGTTCCTCACCAAGCCCTTCGCCGAAGCGGCGCTGCTCGACGCGGTGCACCGCGCGCTCGACAGCGATGCCGCCGCCCGCCAGCAGCGCGAAACCCGCCAGGCCCTGCAGGCGCGCTATGCCAGCCTGACGCCGCGCGAGCGGCAGGTGATGGCGCTGGTGGTCTCGGGCCTGCTCAACAAGCAGGCGGCGGCCCGGCTCGGCACCAGCGAGATTACGGTGAAGGTGCAGCGCCGCCAAGTGATGAGCAAGATGGGCGCCGGCTCGCTGCCCGACCTGGTGCGCATGGCCGAACGCATCGGCGGCACGCTGGCCTCCTGAGCGGGACGTATACCAAGGTGTAATGGCGCGCCATGGCCGATTGCCTATGCTGGCCCGATGACCAAGAAGACGGTGGGCGCGGGGACGGGCGCCGCGGCGGCACCCGTGATTTCCATCGTGGACGACGACCGCTCGGTGCGCCTGGCGCTGTGCACCCTGCTGCGCTCGGTGGGCCTGCAGGCGCGCGCCTGGGCCTCCGGCGAGGAGTTCCTGCAGTCCGGCCTGGACGAGGATGTCGCCTGCCTGATCGTGGACCTGCGCATGCGCGGCATGTCCGGCCTGGAGCTGCAGCGCCGGCTGGCGCAGGCGGGGCGGACGATTCCGGTGATCTTCATCTCGGCCCACGGCGACGAGGATGCCCGCCAGCGCGCGCAGGCCGCCGGCGCCATCGGCTTCCTGGGCAAGCCCTTCGACGAGCAGGCGCTGCTGGCCTGCGTGGCACGTGCGCTTGAACGCGCCGCCTGAGGCCGGCGCGCCGGCCGCGCCGCCGGACGACACCCTGCGCCACGACCATCCGCCGGAGCTGGAACCCGGCGCGCCGCTGCAGCTGCTGCGCCATGCCGACGGCAGCAATCTCTATCGCCCGGTGCAAGCCGCCGATGGCGCGGCGGTGCTGGTGGCCGTGTGCTCCAGCGGCCCGGCGCAGGCCTGCGCGCAGCGCCGCATGGACCATGCCTACGCCCTGCGCCACCGCCTCGATCCGGCCTTCGCCACCGTGCCCCTGCGGCGGGTGCGCCTGGGCGGCCTGCCGGCGCTGCTGCTGTCCGACCCGGGTGGCGTGCCGCTGGACCGGAGGCTGGGGATGGCATTGCCGCTGGCCGAGCTGCTGGATATCGGCATCGCCATCGCGGCGGCGCTGGGTGGGATGCATGCGCGCGGCCTCGTCCAGCAGGACCTGCGGCCCTGCAACATCCTGGCGCGGGGCCGTCACCAGGCGGTGCTGACCGGCTTCGGCGCCGCGCGGCTCGCATCGCAGGCGCCCCAGGACAGCGGCGGCGCGGACCCGGGCGAGGGGCTGGCCTACCTCGCCCCGAGCGCTGCGGCCGGCCCGATTCGCCGGTCGACAGCCGCAGCGATCTCTATGCCTTCGGTGTCATCCTCTACGAGATGGCCACCGGCCGCCGGCCCTTCGAAGCGGCCGATGCGCTGGAATGGGCGCACTGCCACCAGGCACGCGAACCGGTGGCCCCGCAATGGCTGGCGCCCGGCCTGCCGCCGGTGGTGTCCGCCCTGGTGATGCGCCTGCTGCGCAAGCCGCCGCAGGAGCGTTACCAGACCGCTGCCGGCATCGAGGCCGACCTGCGGCGCTGCGCGGCGCAGCTGGCGGCCGGCCAGCCGCTGGCCGACTTTCCGCTGGCCACGCAGGACATGCCGGAGCGCCTGCAGGTGCCCTCGCAGCTCTACGGCCGCGAGCCGGAAATCGAACAGCTGCTGCAGGCCTGGCGCGCCGTGGCCACGCACGGACGCTGCGGCGTGGCGCTGATCCAGGGCGAGGCCGGCATCGGCAAGAGTTCGGTGGTGGCCGAGCTGCGCGCCCGCCTGGCGGCGCAGCCGCTGCGCTTCGCCTGCGGCAAGTTCGAGCAGCTGCGGCGCGACACGCCTTATGCGCCTATCGCCCAGGCCCTGCGCTGCCTGGTCGCGCCGGTGCTGGGCGAAGCCGCGCCGCAGCTGGCCGACTGGCGCCGCCGCATGCTGGAGGCGCTCGAAGGCCACGGCCAGATCGTGTTGAAGCTGGTGCCGGAGCTGGAACATGCGATCGGCGCCCAGCCGGCGCTGCCGGAGGTGTCGGCCGCCGAAGGCCGGCTGCGCTTCCACAAGACCCTGCAGCGCTTCATCTCGGTGTTCTGCAGCGCCGAGCGGCCGCTGCTGCTGTTCATCGATGACCTGCAATGGATGGATGCGGCCTCGCTGGAGCTGCTGTCGGCCCTGGTGCGCAGCCCCGAGCTGCGCCATGTGCTGCTGGTGGGCGCATATCGCGACGGCGAGGTGGATGCGGCGCATCCGCTCTCGCAGCTGCTGCAGGCCTGGCGCGCCGACAGCGTGCCGCTGCAGGCCCTGGCCCTGGCGCCGCTGGCCGTGCCCGATCTGGAGGCGCTGGTCGCCCGCACCGTCGAAGGCGAGCACGGCGCGGGCGGGGAGGGCGGCCGCAGCGCCGCGCTGGCCCGGCTGGTCTGGCAGAAGACCCGGGGCAATCCCTTCTTCGCGCGGCAGTTCATCGCCGCGCTGGGCGAGGAGGGCCTGATCTGGTTCGAGCGCGCCTCGCGCCGCTGGGTCTGGCACCTGCCCAGCATCCGCGCCCACGACTACAGCGACAACGTGGCCGACCTGATGGCCGGCAAACTCTCGCGCCTGCCCGGCGGCGCCCGGCGCTGCCTGATGCTGCTGGCCTGCCTGGGTGCGGATGCCACGGTGGCGACCCTGCTGCTGGTCTGGGACGGCGCGGCCGAATCGCTGCATGCCGGCCTGGCCGAAGCAGAACGTGCCGGGCTGCTGGCGCGCGGCGCCGGCAGCTGGCGTTTCCTGCACGACAAGATCGAGGAGGCGGCCTACGAGATGATCGCGCCCGGCGAGCGCGCCGCCATGCATCTGCACATCGCCCGGCGGCTGCGCGACGGCTTGGCGGCGGACCAGCGCGAGGCGATGCTCTTCGAGACCGTCAACCAGTTCGGCCGTGCCGAGGCGCTGCTGGATTCGTGCATCGAGCGCCTGGGCGTGGCCGGCCTGCACCTGGCCGCCGCGCGCCGCGCCATGGGCGAAACGGCCTACCTGGCGGCCCGTTCCTACCTGGCCGGCGGCCAGCGGCTGCTGCCGCCCCACGCCTGGGACACGGAATACCGCCTGGCCTTCGACCTGGCGCGGCTGCATGCCGAATGCGACTTCCTGCTCGGCGAGCCCGAAGCCGCCGACGCCCGCCTGGCCGAACTGGCCGCCCGCGCCGGCAGCCTGCTCGACCGCGCCGCCATCACCGCGTTGCAGGTGACCGTGTGCCTGGGCCTGGGCCAGAGCGCGCGCGGCATCGCCGTGGGCGTGGCCTTTCTCGACCGGCTGGGCACGCCCTGGCCGCAGCGCCCCAGCCGGGCGGATGTGGAGCGCGAATACGGCCAGCTGAAGGCCCGCCTGGGCGCCCGGCCGGTCGAGTCCCTCCTGCAGTTGCCGGCCATGGCCCAGGCCGAAAGGCGTGCCACGCTGGACGTGCTGGCCGCGCTGCTGCCGCCGGCCTTCTTCAGCGACGAGAACCTGGTCTGCCTGGTGCTCTGCCGCATGGTCGCCTTGAGCATCGAACACGGCAACGCCGAGGCCTCGCCGCTGGCCTACGCCTACTTCGGCATGATGCTCGGCCCCTATTTCCACGACTACGGCAATGCCCTGCGTTTCGGCCAGCTCGGACTGGACCTGGTGGAGCAGGGCGGCCTGCCGCGCTACCGGGCGCGGGTGCTGATGTGCTTCTCCTACCACGTGCTGCCCTGGGCCCGGGACATGCGCGGCGGACAGGGCCTGCTGCGCCGCGCCTTCGAGGTGGCGCGCGACACCGGCGACCTCACCTACGCCGGCTTCAGCTCCTGCTGCCTGGTGAGTTCCCTGCTGGCCTCGGGCGAGCCGCTGGACGAGGTGGACCGGCAGGCCCACGAGCGGCTGGAGTTCGTCACCGCCGCGCGCTTCGGCCTGATCGTGGACATCGTCACCGCGCAGCGCCGGCTCATCGCCAGCCTGCGCGGCCAGACGCCGGTGTTCGGCTGCCTGGACGACGGGCATTTCGACGAAGCCGCCTTCGAGCGCCACCTGGGCGCCAACCGCAGCCTGGACATCGCCGCCTGCTGGTACTGGATCCGCAAGGCGCAGGCGCGGTTCATGGCCGGCGAGCCGGCCGCCGCATGGCAGGCCATGGAGCGCGCAGGCGCGCTGCTGTGGACCAGCAAGGGCCATCTGGAATACGCCGAGTACCACTTCTTTTGCGGCCTGATCCACGCCGCCTGCTGCCGCGAGGCCGACCCCGGGCAGCGCGAGCAACACCTGCAGGCGCTGGACCGCCACCGCGCCCTGGTCGATGGCTGGGCCCGGCACTGCCCCGAGAACTTCCGCAGCCGCGCCGCCCTGCTCGCCGCCGAAGCCGCCCGCCTGCGCAACGAGGAACTCGAAGCCATGCGGCATTACGAGGCCGCCATCGCCGCCGCCCGTGCCAGCGCCTTCACCCACGACGAGGCCCTGGCCCATGAACTCTCGGCGCGCTTCTATGCCTCGCGCGGCCTGCATGCGGTGGCCGCCACGCTGGTGCGCGCCGCGCGCCTGGCCTATGCGCGCTGGGGCGCCTTCGGCAAGGTGCGGCAGCTCGACCGCGCCTATCCAGGCCTGGCCGACGAATTCCGCGCCGCGCCCGGCGAGGCCATCGCGGCGCGCGGCGGATCGCTGGATGCCGAGACGGTGCAGCGTGTCTCGCAGGCCCTGGCCGCCACCCGCGGCCTGGACGGCCTGCTGCGCAGCCTGATGACGATCGCCCTGGAGCATGCCGGCGCCGAACGCTGCCTGCTGGTGCTGCCGCGCGGCGAGCGCCTGCGCATCGCCGCGCAGGCCAGCACGGTGCTGGGCCTGGTCGAAGTGCGGCTCGACGGCGGCGAGCCCGATCCCGCCGAACTGCCCCTGCCGGTGCTGCACTACGTGCTGCGCACCCGCACCCCGGTGCTGATCGACGATGCCCGCCAGCGCTTCGGCACCTTCGGCAGCGATGCCTACCTGCTGCGCTCCGGCGCCCGTTCGGTGCTCTGCCTGCCGCTGCTGCGCCAGGGCGAGGCGGCCGGGCTGCTCTACCTGGAGAACCGGCTGGCCGGCCATGTCTTCGATCCGGGCCGGGTGGCCATGCTGGGCCTGCTCGCCGGCACCGGCGCCATCGCCATGGCCAATGCCACGCTGGCCGAGAAGGAGTCGCTGCTGCAGGAGGTGCACCACCGGGTGAAGAACAACCTGCAGCTGATCAGCAGCCTGCTCAACCTGCAGGCCTCGCGCATCGCCGACCCCGCCGTCGCCGAACTGTTCGCCGACAGCCGCAACCGGGTGCGCTCCATGGCCCTGGTGCACGAGAACCTCTACCGCGCCGGCAACTTCGCGCGGGTGCCGATGGCCGAGCACATCGGCCACCTCTGCGCCCAGCTCGCCCGGGCCTACGGCGCGCACGAACGCGGCCTGGTGCTGACCTGCCGCGTGGAGGATGTGCAGCTGCCCCTGCAGCGCGCCGTGGCCTGCGGGCTGATCGTCAACGAGCTGGTCTCCAACGCACTCAAGCACGGCTTTCCCGAGGGCCGCGGCGGCGAAGTGCTGGTCGCCCTGCAGGCCACGCCCGATGGCCGCCATGCGCTTTGCGTCAGCGACGACGGCGTGGGCCTGCCGACGCTGTGCCATGCCACGCAGCCGCAGACCCTGGGCCTGCAGCTGGTGGAAGACCTCACCGCGCAGCTGCACGGCGAACTCGGCATCTGCCGCCGCCGCGGCACCAGCTTCACCGTGAGCTTCGAGGCCGAGCCCGAACCCGGCAGGATCTCCGCATGAGCAGGCCCGCCCGCATCCTGGTGGTGGAGGACGACCGCGTCGTCGCCCGCGACCTGCGCCAGCAGCTCGGCCACCTCGGCTACCAGGTGGTCGGCGTGACCGCGCGCGGAGAAGACGCCGCCGCCCTGGCCCGGTCGACGTCGGCCGAACTGGCGCTGACCGACATCCGCCTCGAAGGCGCGATGGACGGCATCGACGCCGCGCAGGAGATCCGCCTGGCCTGCGACATCCCGGTGGTCTTCCTCACGGCTTATGCCGACGACGAGACCCTGCGCCGCGCCCGCCTCACCGAGCCCTTCGGCTACCTGCTCAAGCCCTTCGAGGATTCGCAGCTGCGCACCGCCATCGAGATGGCGCTCTACAAACACGCCAACGACCGCAAGCTGCGCGAGAGCGAACGCCGCTACGCCGCCACCCTGGCCAGCATCGGCGACGCGGTCATCACCACCGACGAGGCCGGCTGCATCCGCTACCTCAACCCGGTGGCCGAACGCCTGATCCACTGCCGCGCCGATGCGGCTTTGGGCCGGCCGCTGGCCGAGCTCTACCGGGTGAGCGACGAGGAGACCGGCCCCTGGGCGCAGGCGCCCGGCGCCGGCCTGATGCTGCACGGGCCGGGCCGCGAACCGGTGCCGATCGAGCAATCCGTCTCGCCGCTGATCGACGAACGCGGCAAGGTCACCGGCTCGGTGCTGGTGTTCCGCGACCTCTCGCATCGCCGCACGGTGGAGAAGGAATTGCGCGATGCCCAGGCCGAGCTGGCCCGGGTCTCGGGCCTCACCACCATGGGCGAGCTGGCCGCTTCCATCGCCCACGAGATCAACCAGCCGCTGGCTGCCATCGTCACCAATGCCAGCGCAGGGCTGAACTGGCTGCGCCGGCCGCAGCCGGAACTGGCCGAGGTGGAGCAGCTGCTCGGCTGGATCCTGGCCGACGGCAGCCGGGCCGCCGGTGTCATCAAGAGCCTGCAGGCGCTGGCCCGCAAGTCGGGGCCGGAGCTGGCCCGGCTGGACATGGCCGCCACCATCCACGAGGTGGCGCAGCTGATGCGGCCGGACATCCAGCGCCACGGCGTGCGCCTGCAGCTCGGCCCCTTCGCCGCGCAGTCCCATGTGCTGGGCGACCGCATCCAGATCCAGCAGGTGCTGGTCAACCTGCTGCGCAACGGCATCGAGGCCATACGGGACAGCACGGGCGGCAGCGGCGCCGACAGCAGCCGCCTGCTGGTGGTGAGCACCGCGCCCGGCGAGGCCGGCGAGGTGGCGATCTGCGTGACCGACTCCGGCGACGGCGTGGCCGAGGCCCACCGCGAGCGCCTGTTCGACGCCTTCTTCACCACCAAGCCGCACGGCATGGGCATGGGCCTGGCGATCTGCCGCTCCATCGTCGAGGCGCACCAGGGCCGGCTCTGGGCCACGCCGGTGGCGCCGCGCGGCCTGCGGCTGGCCTTCGCGCTGCCGGCCGCGCCGGGCTGAGCGGCCCTGCGCCGTCACCCCCTTACGGGAGAGGCGGCGCCGTGCAAGCGGAGAGGCGCCGGGCGGCGCCGTCCTTCCTACGATGGGCTTCACGCCAGCCATCCGGCGTGAAGGACTCTTTCGCATGTCGCCACCTCCCATCCTCGACTCCACCCTCGATGCGGCCCGACGCAGGCTGCTGCTCGCGGGCGCCGGCCTGGCCGCCACTTCCGGCGTCTCCTTCGCGGCGACCGCGACCGGTTCCACTCCCGCACCCGCGCACCAGGCGCATTCCCCAACCCTCCATGGAAAGCAGACGATGAGCTACATCACCACCAAAGACGGCACCGAGATCTTCTACAAGGACTGGGGCAAGGGCCAGCCCATCGTGTTCTCGCACGGCTGGCCGCTCAGCTCGGACGACTGGGATCCGCAAATGCTGTACTTCGTGCAGCAGGGCTTCCGGGTCATCGCCCACGACCGCCGCGGCCATGGCCGCTCGGCCCAGGTCGGCTTCGGCCACGACATGGACCACTACGCCGACGACCTGGCCGCGGTGGTGGAACACCTGAAGCTGGAAAAGGCCATCCACGTCGGCCATTCCACCGGCGGCGGCGAAGTCGCCCGCTACATCGCGCGCCACGGCACCAAGCGGGTGGCCAAGGCGGTGCTGATCAGCTCGGTGCCGCCGCTGATGGCCAAGTCCGCCAGCAACCCCAACGGCGTCCCGATGGAAGTGCTCGACGGCATCCGCGCCGGCGTGGCGGGCAACCGCACCCAGCTGTTCCGCGACTTCCCGGCGCCGTTCTACGGCTTCAACCGCCCGGGCGCCAAGGTCTCCGAAGGCATCGCGCTGAACTGGTGGCGCCAGGGCATGATGGGTTCGATCCTGGCCCACTACGAAGGCATCAAGGCCTTCTCGGAAACCGACCAGACCGAGGACCTGAAGAAGATCGACGTGCCCGCCCTGGTGATGCACGGCGACGACGACCAGGTGGTGCCCATCGCCATCTCCAGCGAGCTGTCGGCCAAGCTCATCCCCAATGCCCAGCTGAAGGTCTACAAGGGCTTCCCGCACGGCATGTGCGCGACCAACGCGGACGTGATCAATCCGGACCTGCTGGCCTTCTTCAAGAGCTGAAGCGCCCCCGGGTTCGCCCATGCAAAAAGCCGGCGATGCCGGCTTTTTTTTAAGTTCGCGCCAGGCCGTTTCAGGACGGCACGGCGACCAGCCCGCGCCGCTGCGCGATGGCTGCCGCCTCGGTGCGGGTCCTGGCGCCGAACTTGGCGAGGATGGCCTTCACATGCGCCTTCACCGTGCCCACCGAGATGTGCAGCTCGCTGGCGATCACCTTGTTGACATGGCCGATGGCGATCAGCTGCAGCACATCGGCCTCGCGGCTGGTCAGCGGCTGGTGCTGCAGGCTCTCCACCACACGCTGGGCGGCGGAAGGGTCCAGATGGTGCTGGCCGCGGTGCAGGGCGCGCACGCCGAGCATCATCTGGTCCAGGCCGCAGCCCATCAGCAGGTAGCCGTGCACGCCGCGGTCGAGCGCGTGGCGGATCTCGGAGACGCGGTCGCGGTGGCTGAGCACCATCACGCGGGGCGGGCGGGTGTTGCCGCGGCCGGTGGGGATGGTTGTCTGCGCGAGCAGGGCCATGGCGGTGTCGTAGTCGGCCACGGCCACATCGGTCTGCGGCAGGGCGGCGGCGTCCACCACTTCGGTGACCACGAAGCCGTGCTCGGCCGTCAGGATGGCGACCAGGCCGGCGCGGACCAGCGGGTCGTGGTGGGCGGCGGCGACGGCGATGGGCGCTTCGGTGGGGGCTGACATCCAGCTTCTCATGGCAGTCCTTGATGGAGGGCGGTGGGGTGTGCCTTGGGGGGCTCGTGGCGGGAGTCTAGGGATGGGGGCTGGGGAACTCTATTGAGCCTTGGTATAGCCGGGGGGGTGGTCCTTGCGGGGGGCTTCTCCTTCGCGGAGGGCGGGGCTGGGGCTGCGCGCCCCAGACCGCGCTCACTTTCTTTGCTTCGCCAAAGAAAGTAAGCAAAGAAAGGCGACCCGGCTGCGGGAGTCCCCCTCCTGCGGAGGGGGCACGCTGCGGTGCTCGCAAAAGCGGGGTCCACGACAACTCGCTTCGCTCAAACAGGTCGTGGCCCTGATCCGCTTTTGCTGCGCTCCTCGCTCACCCGCAGACGGGACCCGGGGAGCGGGGACAGCCACTGCTTCGCAGGGCGACGGGCCTTCGCTGCGCTCGGCCTCCACTGAAATGCGGCCGATGACAAAGGGCGGGTTATTCAATCAGAGGCCGAGCGAAGCGAAGGCCCGTTGCGCTGCGAAGCAGCCGCTGTCCCCGCTCCCGGGTCCCGTGAGCCCGAGAGCGAGGAACGGAGCAAAGGCGGATCAGGGCCACGACCTGTTTGAGCGAAGCGCAGCGTAGCGAGTTGTCGTGGACCCCGCCTTTGCGAGTACCGCAGCGGTGCCCGAAGGGCCTCGGGTGTCGGGTCGCCTTTCTTTGCTTACTTTCTTTGGCGAAGTGTTCAGACCGGGGACATGGGAAACGGGTGTGCGGGGACATGGGAAACACTTCTGTGCGGCAGACAAGCCGAGGAGAAGCCCATGCCCTGGCAACCGAGAGACCTCATGAGCACCAAGCAAGAGTTCGTGGAACTGGCCCAGCAGGAAGGGGCTAATCGGCGCGAGTTGTGCCGGCGCTTCAACATCACGCCCAAGGCGGGCTATGCGCTGCTCAAGCGTTTTGCAGTGGAAGGTCAGGCGGCCTTCGTGGAGCGCTCCAGGCGCCCCGTACACAGCCCGCTGCAGACGCCCGCGGACATGCAGTCGACCGTCCTGGCGATGCGGCGCAAGCATCCTGCCTGGGGCGCGCGCAAGATCTGCCGCAGGCTGCTGGACCTCGGCCACCGCGAGGTGCCCGCCACCAGCACCGTCACCGACATCCTGCGACGCAACGGCCTGATCCCTCAAGAGGCGAGCGCTGCCAGCCAGCCCTGGCAGCGCTTCGAGCACGAGCATCCCAACGCGCTGTGGCAGCTCGACTTCAAAGGCCACTTCGAGACCGCTGCCGGGCGCTGCAACCCGCTGACCTTGCTCGACGACCACTCGCGCTTCAACCTGGCCGCGGCCGCCTGCGCCAGGACCGACAGCGCCACGGTGCAGAGCCAGCTCCAGGCCGTCTTCGAGCGCTACGGGCTGCCCGCGCGCATCAACGCCGACAACGGCGCGCCCTGGGGCGTGCCGAGCGCATCGGGCCACCTCAGCGGGCTCGACATCTGGTTCATCCGGCTGGGCATGCGCGTCAGCCACAGCGCGCCGTACCACCCGCAGACCAACGGCAAGCTCGAGCGCTTCCACCGTTCGCTCAAGGCCGAGGTGCTCAACGGCAGGACCTTCGACAACCTCGCCCATGCACAGGACGCGCTCGACCGCTGGAGGGCTGTCTACAACCACGAGAGGCCGCACGAAGGCATCGCCATGCAGACACCCGCACAGCGCTACCGCATGAGCCCGCGGGCCATGCCGCAGGTGCTGCCGGAGATCGAATACGCCGAGCACGATCACGTCGTGACCGTGGGCTGGAACGGCTTCGTGAAGTTCCAGGGCCACAAGCTGCGCCTGTCGCACGCGCTGCACCGCCTGCCGGTGGCCTTCCGGCCCGATCCCGAGCACGACGGCTGCTATGACATCTACTTCAGCCACCACTGCTTCATGCGCCTGGACAGCGCTGCGGCGACCGCTTCCAATTGAGCCGAGGTGTTTCCTATGTCCCCGCACGGGTGTTTCCCATGTCCCCGGTCTAAACAGCGAAGCAAAGAAAGTGAGCGCGGTCTGGGGCGCGCAGCCCCAGCTCCGCCCTCCGCGAAGGAGAAAAACCCAAGATCAGGCACTGAGCTCCTCGATCCGCGAGCTGAGCTCCAACCACCGCTCTTCCAGCGCAGCAGCCTCATCCCCCAGCGCCTTCAGCTTGCGCCCCAATTCAGCAATCTCCGAAGCCGCGGGATTCTTGCCTCGCCGGCAGTTGGGACGACCTGCTGCACCGAACGGGGCGCGAAAGCCTGTTGCTCGATCTGCGCGGCAACCCCGCCCTGCGCCAGCTGCAACGCGCCATCGGCGTGATCTACCGGCCGCAGACCGAACGCCACAGCCACTATCTCCGCACCTCGCTGGCGCGCCAGTTCGACGGCTTCATCCACCTCGACCGCACCCGTGCGCTGCAGCCGCTCGATGCCGGCGCCGACCCGCTGGGCGGTGAAGCGGCCGAGACCTATCCGAGCGGACTCTGAAAAAGCGCTGAAGAAGGATCGCCCATCCCGTGCGCACCTGAATCCGCTGCCGGCGGTCAGGCAGTGCGACGCCGTGGCAATGGGCGCGAAGAAGCTCTGCGCTTCAAGTGACCGACAGGCACCCGCGGCGCTTGTGTCGCAGCCGATCATGCCGCTTCCGTGAAAGCGGCATTCTGGTTTTTTCTGCCTTTTGTCAGTGCGATGCAGGCACCGCTAGGATTTATTCCATGCACTTGACGACCAGGTGCGCCGGTGGCGATTACAGGGCGATAGGACTATTGACGCGTCGATGCCCACAGACCCCAATGCACTTCGGCAATGGTGCGCATTTACATTTTTGGAGTTTATGCAATGTCTTCATCTCTTACGCATCCCCGCATCGCGCAGCCGGACAGCTGCACCGCTTTTCTGAATGATTTGGCATTTTTCATGGTCGATATCGATATCGAGGATGCCTCGGTGGTCTGGCAATACGTCCATACGAGAACCGATGGCATCAGGGAAATCATCGACCTCGCAGAGAGCGAGGATTTCGTCGGCACCCGCACCCGTACTCTGAAGGTGAGAGCCAGTGCCGAGCGCAACGGGTTGCAGGTGTGCGCCAAATTCAAATGGCGTGACCATTCCGTGTCCCACCCCTCGGAATACCAGGAGGTTACGGATCTGGCCGTCCTGACGGTGACCGATCGAATACAGGTCACCCATCCCGCCCATGCGTCGATTTACGAAGACGATCGGGGCTTCGCCACATTCCACGCGGGAATCAATGTCCGGGATTGCACGGTGCAATGGCACCGCAACCGCAACGACGGAGGAGGCTGGCGCAGCATGAGTGAAGTGGTGGGATCCCAGGTAGGAACCCGGACACGAACCGTCAGGGTTGGCCAGGGCGCGGTAGGCCACTGCTGCGAATACAAGGCGGTTTTCTCTCTACCCGATGGCAGGACGGTGGAAACCGAACCCGCGGGCATCATCCTGCTGCCCGCCGATGCGAGCCGGCCTCCCGATCAGCATCTGGAAGAAGTCACTGCAATGCCGTACGGAAGGGCGATTTTTACCGTCGCCAACACCTATCTACGCTTTGGCGACCGCATCGAATGGGAATACCAGCCAGCAGGCGAAACCGAACTTTGGACAAAGGTCGTGGCGGACGAGTGCCACATGGGGGTCGATACCCATCGCCTGGTGGTTTGCGGAGGCGCTACCCGGCCCGAATCCCATCTGGACCGGTACCGGGCGGTCATCCTCCGAAACACGCTCACGCGGGCATTGGACAGGGACCCGACAGTACCGTTCTGGCTGTGGGTAAAGCGCATGATTCCCGAGCAATACATGGATGTGTCGCTCGGTGCCACGGATTTCACATCGCACGAACATGTCGAATCCACGGTTCGCCTGCATGCCGGCATGGCCGTGCGCCTGAATGCGCACGAGCGGCGCACCCTCAATGCCCTGGATAACGCGATAGCGCATTTTTCATTCGACGGGTCCAACTGGCACTTCTTCGATGAAAGCGCGTCGGGCATCGTCTGGCTCGACGACTTTCAATACGACGAAGGCGGAATTACCGGCCGCGGTTCCACATACACGATCACCGGCATCATCCGGCCGCCGAAGACCATGTGGTTGAAAATCAGCGGCGCCTTCAGGCAAACCACCACAGCCTATATACTCAAGATGGAAGTCCTGGGCACGACCGCGGGCGACAAGATCGTGGTATTTGGCTCGCCGCCCGGAGACCCTGAAAAAATGATCAGCACGATCATGAATGTGCGTGTGTCGGCAGGGCAAAGCATCGTGGTTTCCGGCGGTGCCACCGCAGGCACCTCGATGCGCAGCTACGAATATTCTTTCACGGAAGGTGCGGATTGGTATCCGTTTCAGCAAAGCGCGTCGGGTTACCTGAATGTAGGCCCTGCCCGCGTGGAGGTATCGGATAATAAATACACCCCCATCAAGGGTGAAATAATTCCGCCCGGCAATATGTGGGTGCGTGTCAGCAGCGAATACAACAACAATGGCGTGCGCAATCACACCCATGTGATGAAGATACTCGTCGATCAGCCCATCACCGATATTACCGTGGATCCCGTGATGACTCCGGCGAGCCTCACGGTGAGCAAGAACACGGGTGTGGCTTATATCCGCTCGGAGGGGTGGGGTCCGGACACCATGGAAATCAAATGGCAGTGCCAGGTGGCCAGCGACTCGAGCGGACACTGGCATGACCTCGACGACGGAGCCGGCCCATCGCCGAACCCGGTGCTGGCCAGGCTGAGATTTTCCGGAACCGCCAGCAAGGATCTGTGGATCTCGGGGATCAGCCCCGACACCATCGATCTGGTATTCAGGGCGGCCTACCGGGATCCGGTACTCAACGCGGTACGGAATTCGACCGCCTGCACGCTCGTGGTGTCGATGACTTCGGTGCACCTCGTACCGTCGATTACCAGCTTCCCCATCCAGGGGGGCGCCCCCAACACCGTGGCGAACATCGTGGAGCGCGGCCACCTGGAACTGCGCAATGAATTCTTCAGCGGCGCCCGACCCGGTTCCATGGGCACCGGGGTGGAGATCGGGCACCGCATGCGGCGGGAAGGCGTCATCGGTACCGAAGGGCGGATCCAGATCAAGAACACCAAGACCTTCCCCTACCGCTGCATCGGGCTGTTGAGCGCCTACGTCATGAACGACGAAGGGGTGAAGCTGATGAAGACCGCCACCGGCTGGCTGGTGGCGCCCGACCTGATCGTGACGGCGGCGCACGTGGTTTTCGACCTGACCTACAAACGCTGGTCTTTCGACATAACCTTCTATGCAGGCGCCGACGGAACGGTCGAGCCGTCCACCCGCAGCCAGATGAAGCAGGTGTGGCTCGACCAGACCTTCGTCGATGAAGGCAAGGCGGGAAGGTCCACGCAGATTTACGACTGGGCGATCCTGCGCCTGCAGGATCCGATCGGCCAACAGACCGGCTGGATGGGCGTGGAGTGGAGTCCCGAGGTCGATGCCTTTGCCGGAGCCAGGGCGTCCATGGCCGGCTATCCCGGCGTGGTCGAGAACGCCAATGTCACCGGCACCTTGTGGCTCAGCGAGGAGCAGGTGCTGACTTCGGCGCCGGACCAGTTCCGGGTGGATATCGACGGAACCAAGGGGCAGAGCGGCGCGCCGGTCTATCTGGCGGACGACTACACCGCCATCGGACTGTTCACCGGCTCCTTCCAGGGTGTCGAATTCAACTGGACGCGCCGCATCACCCACCAGATCTACAGCCTGATCCGCAATCTCGCCGGCGGCTGATAACGGACTTCACTGGAAAAAGCCCTGGCCGCCGTCGGCATGGATCTGGGCGATTTCTGGTCGCAGGGCGAGCATGCCGCGCACGTTACCGCAATGGTTGCCGAGCTGAATGCCCTGCCGGGTTCTGCCGGAATCCGGTTCGACGAAGCCGGCATCCGGCAGAAGCGGCCCGCTGCCTGAAGTGCGCGGAATTGCGCCGCCTCAGGCGCTCAGTTCCTCGATGCGCGAGCTGAGCTCCAACCACCGCTCGTCCAGCGCAGCAGCCTCATCCCCCAGCGCCTTCAGCTTGCGCCCCAATTCAGCAATCTCCGAAGCCGCCGGATTCTTCTGCAGCCGCTCTTCGAGCGGAGTCTTCTCCACGCTGATGGCCGCGATACGCGCCTCCACCGTGGCCAGCTCCTTCTGCAGCGGCTTGATCTGCCCGGCAGGCTTGGGCGCGGCCGCGACAGGAGCCGGTGCGGGCGCAGGCGCAGCGGCCGCCGCCTTGGCCAGCTCGCGCTGGCGCTTGGCCTCGTCCAGCAGATAGCGCTGGTATTCGTCCAGGTCGCCGTCGAAGGGCGCGACCTTGCCGCGGCCCACCATCCAGAACTCCTCGCACACCGAACGCAGCAGCGCCCGGTCGTGCGAGACCAGCATCAGCGTGCCCTCGAAGCCGTTGAGCGCCATGGCCAGCGCCTCGCGCGTGGCCAGGTCCAGGTGGTTGGTGGGCTCGTCCAGCAGCAGCAGGTTGGGGCGCTGCCAGACCATCATGGCCAGCACCAGCCGGGCCTTTTCGCCGCCGCTCATGGTGCCCACCGGCTGCAGCACCATCTCGCCGCCGAAGTTGAAGCTGCCCAGATAGCTGCGCAGGTCCTGCTCGCGGGAAGGCTCCTTGGCGTCTGCGCCCAGTTCGCGGGCCAGGCGGATCATGTGCTGCAGCGGGTTGTCGTCCGGCCGCAGCACGTCGAGTTCCTGCTGGGCGAAGTAGCCGATGCGCAGGCCCTTGCCTTCGGTGATGGTGCCGGCGATGGCGCCCAGGTCCTTGGCCACCGTCTTGATGAAGGTGGACTTGCCCTGGCCGTTTGCGCCCAGGATGCCGATGCGCTGGCCGGCCAGCACCGACTTGCTGACGTTGTTCAGGATGACGGTGGGCGGTGCGCCGTCCTCGCCGGGGTAGCCGAAGCTGGCATCGGTGATCGACAGCATCGGGTTGGGGATGTTGCCCGGCGTGCGGAATTCGAAGGTGAAGTCGGCCTCGGCCAGCACCGGCGCGATCTTCTCCATGCGCTCCAGCGCCTTGACCCGGCTTTGCGCCTGCTTGGCCTTGCTGGCCTGGGCCTTGAAGCGGCTGATGAACTTCTGCAGGTGGGCGACCTTGTCCTGCTGCTTGGAAAACGCGCTCTGCTGCAGCGCCAGCTGCTGGGCACGCAGGGTTTCGAAGCCGCTGTAGTTGCTGCCGTAGCGGGTCAGGCGGCCATGCTCGATGTGCACGGTGACGTTGGTCACCGCGTCCAGGAATTCGCGGTCATGGCTGATGACGACCATGGTGCCGGCATAGGTCTTGAGCCAGCCTTCGAGCCAGACCAGGGCGTCCAGGTCCAGGTGGTTCGTTGGTTCGTCAAGCAGCAGCAGGTCCGAGGGGCACATCAGCGCGCGCGCCAGCTGCAGGCGCATGCGCCAGCCGCCGGAGAAGCTGTTGACCGGCGAGTCGAGCTGGTCGGGCCGGAAACCCAGGCCCTGGATCAGCGACTGTGCGCGCGGCACCGCGTCGTATACGCCGGCGTCGGCCAGGTCGGTGTAGGCATGGGCGATGGCCATGCCGTCTTCGGAGGCTTCGGCCACCTTCAGGGCCTGCTGCAGCGCGGCCAGGCGGGTGTCGCCGTCGAGCACGAAGTCGGTGGCGGACTCGTCCGTCTCCGGCATGTTCTGCGCGACCTGCGCCATTTGCCACTGGGCGGGCATCTGCATCTCGCCGCCGTCCTCGTGCAGGCTGCCGTTGAGCAGGGCGAAGAGGGTGGACTTGCCCGCGCCGTTGCGGCCCACGAGGCCGACTTTTTCGCCGGGCTGCATGGTGACCGAGGCCTTGTCGAGCAGCACTTTGGCGCCCCGGCGCAGGACGATGTTGAAGAGATTGATCATGGAGAAAGGAAGAGGAAAACGCTTAGGCGCCAGCGGCGCCGAGAAATGAATTGGTGGCCAGGGCGATGCGTTCGACCAGCAGCACCTGGTCCTCGCCGGCGCTGGTGTCCAGCCAGGTGACGGGCAGGCGCGGGAAGGCGGCTTCGAAGAAATCGCGCTCGTTGCCGATCTCCAGCACCAGCACGGCGTGTTCGCTCATGTGGGCCGGTGCCTGGGCGAAGAGCCGGCGGATGAAATCCATGCCATCGGTGCCGCCGGCCAGGGCCAGTTCGGGCTCGGCACGGTATTCGGCGGGCAGGGCGGCCATGCTGCCGGCGTTCACATAGGGCGGGTTGCAGACGATCAGGTCGTAGGGGCCGGGCACGCCGGCCAGGCCGTCGGATTCGACCAGGCGCACGCGGTCCTGCAGGCCGTGCCGGTCCACGTTGATTCGGGCCACGGCCAGGGCATCGGTGGAGATGTCGGCGCCGTCCACGCTGACTTCCGGCCAGGCCATGGCGCAGAGCACGGCCAGGCTGCCGTTGCCGGTGCACAGGTCCAGCACGCGTTGGGTGTGGTCGCCCAGCCAGTCGTCGAAACCGCCGTCGGCGATCAGCTCGGCAATGAAGCTGCGCGGCACGATGGCGCGCTCGTCGATGGAAAAGGGCACGCCTTGCAGCCAGGCTTCGCCGGTGAGGTAGGCGGCGGGCTTGCGGGTGGCGATGCGTTCTTCGATCAGGGCATCGATGCGCTGGCACTGGCCGTCGTCCAGCTCGCGCTGGGCCACGCCGTCGAGTTCGTCCAGCGGCAGGTCCAGGCGCCACAGCACCAGCCAGGCGGCTTCGTCGAAGGCATTGGCCGTGCCGTGGCCGAAGGCGACACCCGCGTCCGTCAGGCGCTGCGCGGCGGCGTTCACCTTGTCGATCAGCTTCATCGCGCGCCTTTCGCCAGGTTTTCCAGGGTGCGGCGGTAGATGTTCTTCAGCGGCTCCAGCTCGGCCACTTCCAGGTATTCGTCGATCTTGTGGATCATGGCGTTGGGCGGCCCGCACTCCAGCACCTGCGGGCAGATGCGGGAGATGAAACGGCCGTCGCTGGTGCCGCCGGTGGTGGAGAGTTCGGTGCTCAGGCCGGTCTCGGCCCGGATCGCGTCCGAGACGGCATGCACCAGGGTGCCGGGCTCGGTCAGGAAGGGCTGGCCGGAGATGCTCCAGGCCATGTCGTACTCCAGCCCGTGGCGGTCCAGCACCTCGCCAACACGAGCCTGCAAGCCCTCGGAGGTCGATTCGGTGCAGAAGCGGAAATTGAAGTCGATGACCACATCGCCCGGGATCACGTTGGATGCCCCCGTGCCGCCATGGATGTTGCTGACCTGGAAGGAGGTCGGCGGGAAGAAGTCGTTGCCCTTGTCCCATTCGATGGCCGCCAGCTCGGCCAGCGCCGGCAGCGCCTGGTGGATGGGGTTGCGTGCCAGCTGAGGATAGGCGATGTGGCCCTGGATGCCGCGCACGGTGAGTTTGCCGTTCATGCTGCCGCGCCGGCCGTTCTTGACCATGTCCCCGGTGTGCTCCACGGCGGTGGGCTCGCCGACGATGCACCAGTCCAGGCGCTCGCCGCGCGCCTGCAGCACACGGCAGACGTGGACCGTGCCGTCCACGGCGGGGCCTTCCTCGTCGCTGGTCAGCAGCAGGGCGATGGCGATGGACGGGTTCGGCACTGCGGCGATGAATTCCTCCACCGCCACCACGAAGGCCGCGATGGACGACTTCATGTCCGCCACGCCCCGCCCGTAGAGCCGGCCCTCGCGGTGCGTGGGCACGAAGGGCGCCTGGCTCCAGCGCTCCAGCGGGCCGGTGGGCACCACGTCGGTATGGCCGGCGAAGACCAGCACGGGCGCGTCCGCCGTGGCGCCGGGGCGCTTGGCCCAGAGGTTGCTCACGCGGAAGTCGGCCGGGCCGCTGTCCAGGCGTTCATTGGCGAAGCCCAGCGCGGCCAGGCGGCGCTCCAGGATCTCCAGGCAGCCGGCGTCGTCGGGGGTGACGGAGGGGCGGGAGATCAGTTCTTCGGTCAGCAGCAGGGTGGGGGTCATGACGGTCTCAAGGGGCGGGAATTCACCTCGGCAAGCGAAGCGAAGCCCGGTGGGGGACACCGCGGCCCGGCTTTGCCGGGTCGCCAGTGTCGCCCCCATGTAAGGGGGGTGGCGGCCACACGAAGTGGGCAAGCCTGGGGGCTAAAGCTTTATATCCAACACGATGTCGGTGAAGGTCGGGCCGATCGGATCGGCCTCGGCCTGCTGGCTGGCTTCGGTGGCCGCGCGGCGCGCCATGTCGAAGTCGTTGTCCAGCCGCCAGAGCAGGTTGGTCGGCGAGTCGGCCTGGGCCATGCCTTCCTTCCTGCTGACCAGTCCGTCGCGGATCAGCCGGGCGATGTCCTGCTCGAAGGTCTGCGAGCCCTCGGCCATGGATTTTTCCATCGCGGTCTGCACCGCGGAGAAGTCGCCCCGCTCGATCAGCTCGCCGATATTGGGCGTGTTGAGCATCACCTCCACCGCCGGGATGCGGGTGCCGGCATTGGTGCGCAGCAGGCGCTGCGACACCACGGCCAGCAGGGCGGTGGCCAGGTCGCCGAGCATCGTCGGCCGCACCTCGGCCGGGTAGAAGCTCAGGATCCGGTTCATCGTCTGGTAGCTGTTGTTGGCGTGCATGGTCGCCAGGCACAGGTGGCCGGACTGGGCGTAGGCGATGGCGGCCGTCATGGTCTCGCGGTCGCGGATCTCGCCGATCAGGATCACGTCCGGCGCCTGGCGCAGCGCGTTCTTCAGCGCCACCTGCAGCGAGGCGGTGTCCACGCCGATCTCGCGCTGGTTGACCACCGAACGCTTGCTGCGGAACAGGTATTCGATCGGCTCCTCGATGGTCAGGATGTGGCCGCCGCGGTTCTCGTTGCGGTGGTCGATCATCGAGGCCAGGGTGGTGCTCTTGCCGGCGCCGGTGGAGCCCACCATCAGCAGCAGGCCGCGGCGTTCCTGGATCAGCTCGCCCAGCACCATCGGCACGTTGAGGGTGTCGAGCCGCGGGATGTCGCTGTTGATGTAGCGGATCACCACCGCGAAGGAGCCGCGCTGGCGCATGGCGCTGACACGGAAGCGCCCTACGTCCTTCATGGCGAAGCCGACGTTGAGTTCGCCGATCTCCTCCAGCTCCTCCATGCGCGCCGCCGGCAGCACCTCGGCCAGCAGGTTGCGCGGCGCGTCGAAGGGCAGGGGCTGGTTGTTCAGGGCGACGCATTCGCCGTTGATGCGCAGCGTCGCCGGCGCATTGGCCGACATGTAGAGGTCGGACGCCTGCTTGTCGGCCATCAGCCGCAGGATGCGTTCCATCGTGGCCATCTACAGTCCTTGTCGTGAGGTTGTGGGGATCGGAAAAAAGGGCGCTTCAGCCGGCGCTGCGCACGAAGGCGACGATGCGTTCGGCCGCTTCCAGGCATTCGGCGGTGCCGGCCACCAGGGCCATGCGAATCCGGCCGCGGCCGGGATTGAAACCGCGTGCCTCGCGCGCCAGGTAGCTGCCGGGCAGCACGGTCACATGCTGCTGTTCGAAGAGGGCGCGGGCGAAGGCCGTGTCGTCGCCGCCGAAGCGGTCGGGAATGCCGGCCCAGAGGTAGAAGGAGGCATCGGGCAGGGCCACGTCCAGCACCTGCGCCAGCACCGGGGTGACCTGGGCGAACTTGGCGCGGTACAGCGCCCGGTTCTCCTGCACATGGGCCTCGTCGCCCCAGGCGGCGATGCTGGCGGCCGAGACCACCGGGCTCATCGCGCTGCCGTGGTAGGTGCGATAGAGCAGGAAGGGCTTGATCAGCGCCGCGTCGCCGGCCACGAAGCCGCTGCGCAGGCCGGGCACGTTGCTGCGCTTGGAAAGGCTGGTGAAGGCCAGCAGGCGCGGGAAGCCGGTGCGGCCCAGTTTGGCCGCGGCCTCCAGGCCGGACAGCGGCGGCTCGTCGCGGAAATAGATCTCGCTGTAGCACTCGTCCGAGGCGATGACGAAGCCGTGGCGGTCGGATAGCGCGAAGAGCTTTTCCCACTCGGCCAGCGGCATCACCGCGCCGGTCGGGTTGCCCGGCGAGCAGACGAAGACGAGTTGGGTGCGCGCCCAGACCTCCTCGGGCACGCTGTCCCAGTCCACCGCGAAATTGCGCGCCGGATCGCTGGGCGCGTAGTAGGGCTCGGCACCGGCCAGCAGGGCCGCGCCTTCGTAGATTTGATAGAAGGGATTGGGGCAGACGACCACCGGCCGCTCGGCCGAGGCGTCGACCACCGTCTGGGTGAAGGCGAACAGGGCCTCGCGCGAGCCGTTGATCGGCAGCACCTGGGTGGCCGGATCCAGGTCCAGGCCGTAGCGGGTCTTGAGCCAGCCGGTGCAGGCCGAACGCAGGGCGGCATCGCCGGCGGTGGGTGGATAACCCGCCAGGCCGCCGGTCGGCGACAGGGCCGCGTCGGCCATCGCGCGCTGGATGAAGGGCGGGGTCGGATGCTTGGGCTCGCCGATGCCCAGGCTGATGTGGCGCAGGCCGGCGGGCGGTGTGGCGTGGGCGAACAACTGCTTCAGCCGCTCGAAGGGATAGGGCTGAAGGCGCGAGAGCAGGGGATTCATATCCGCCGATTATCCCGGACGCTGCCTCGATTGCTGCGAACGGATACAGACCGTGGGCGCGCGCTTCGCAGAATGGGAGGCTTTCGTCACCGGGGAGCCACAGCCATGCAGCGTTTCAAGAACAAGGTCGTCATCGTCACAGGCTCGGGCTCCGGCATAGGCGAGGCCACCGCGCGGCGCTTCTCGGAGGAGGGCGCCAGCGTGGTGCTGGCCGGCCACACGCTGGAGAAGTTGCAGAAGGTGGCGGCCACGCTGCCGGCCGAACGCACGCGGGTGCAGGTGACCGATGTGGCCGACTACGCATCCTGCGAGAAGCTGGTCGATGCCGCGCTCGCCACCTTCGGCCGCATCGATGTGCTGGTGTCCAACGCCGGTGTCGCCACCGAGGGTTCGGTCACCGACGCCAGCCTGGCCGACTGGAAGAAGACCATGGACACCAATGCCGGCGGCGTCTTCCACTGCGCCCGCGCGGCGCTGCCCGAGCTGATCAAGACCAGGGGCAACATCGTCAATACCGCTTCGGTCTCCGGCCTGGGCGGCGACTGGGCCATGGCCTGCTACAACGCATCCAAGGGCGCCATCGTCAACCTGACCCGCGCCATGGCGCTGGACCATGGCAAGGACGGTGTTCGCGTCAACGCAGTCTGCCCCACCTTCACCCGCACGCCCATGACCGAGGACATGCAGGACGACCAGGCGCTGATCGACAAGTTCGCCGCCCGCATCGCGCTCGGCCGCCCCTGCGAGCCGCGCGAGGTGGCGGCGGCCGTGGCCTTCCTGGCCAGCGAGGACGCCAGCTTCATCACCGGCGTCAACCTGCCGGTGGACGGCGGCCTGACCGCCTCCAACGGCCAGCCGGACATGGCCTGATCGGACCGCGGGCATGGTTGATGCATGCCCGCGAGATCGTCCCGCCGCAGACGGTCTGTAGCAAGATCGCGATCTTCCCGCCACGCCAGAACGAGCCACAGAACATGCCCTTCAGAACCGGCCTCAAGAGCTTCGAATACGACCATCCCGACCACGGAGTCGCCGACTTCAAACGCGCGGTGGCCAACAAGCTGATCTACGCCGTCGGCAAGGATCCGGCCGCCGCCAAGGCCGAAGACTGGCTGCACGCGGCCCAGCTGGCCATCCGCGACCAGCTGGTCGAGCGCTGGATGGCCACCACCCGCGCCCAGTACGAGCAGGACGTCAAACGCGTCTATTACCTGTCGATGGAGTTCCTCATCGGCCGCACCTTCACCAACGCCATGCTGGCGGTGGAGCAGTACGAGAACATGCGCCTGGCCCTGGCCGACTTCGGCGTGGACCTGGCCAAGCTCGGCGAACTGGAGCCCGACGCTGCCCTGGGCAACGGCGGCCTGGGCCGGCTGGCGGCCTGTTTTCTGGATTCGATGGCCACGCTGGCGGTGCCCGGTTTCGGCTACGGCATCCGCTACGAGTACGGCATGTTCCGCCAGCAGATCCAGGGCGGCCAGCAGATCGAGACGCCCGACTACTGGCTGGCCCACGGCTACCCCTGGGAATTCCAGCGGCCGGAAGTCGTCTGGCGGGTGCGCTTCGGCGGCCATGTGGAGAGCCGCACCGATTTCGGCAGCGCCAACTGGGTGGACACCCACGACGTGCTGGCCATGGCCTACGACAGCATCATTCCCGGCTACGGCACCGAGGCCACCAACACGCTGCGGCTGTGGTCGGCGCGGGCCACGGAAGAGATCGACCTCTCGGCCTTCAACCGCGGCAGCTACCGCGAGGCGGTGGAGCGCAAGAACCTGTCGGAGAACGTGTCGCGGGTGCTCTACCCGGACGACTCCACCGAGTCCGGCCGCGAGCTGCGCCTGCACCAGGAGTACTTCTTCTGCTCGGCCAGCGTGCAGGACATGCTGCACCGCTATCTGCGCACCCACGACAACTTCGACAAGGTGTCGGAGAAGATCAGCATCCACCTCAACGACACCCATCCGGTGCTGGCCGTGCCGGAGATGATGCGGCTGATGCTGGACGAGCACCACCTCGACTGGGACACCGCCTGGGGCCACTGCCAGCGCATCTTCAGCTACACCAACCACACGCTGATGCACGAGGCGCTGGAGACCTGGCCGGTGCAGATGATGGGCCGGGTGCTGCCGCGCCACCTGCAGATCATCTTCGACATCAACGCGAAGTTCATGCTGACCATCGCCGACGAGCACAAGCACGACACCGAGCTGATGCGCCGCCTCTCGCTGATCGACGAGAGCGGCGACCGCCGGGTGCGCATGGCCTACCTGGCGGTGCTGGTGAGCCATTCGGTCAACGGCGTCTCGGCCCTGCATTCGGACCTGATGGTGCAGTCCATCTTCGCGGACTTCGCCAAGGTCTTCCCGAATCGCTTCAACAACAAGACCAACGGCGTGACGCCGCGCCGCTGGCTGGCCCAGGCCAACCCGCCGCTGACCGCGCTGCTCGACCAGCGCCTGGGCCGCGGCTGGCGCCGCGACCTGTCGCAGCTCGAAGCCCTGAAACCCATGGCCGCGCAGCCGGCCTTCGCCGCCGCCTTCGGCCGCGCCAAGCGCCAGAACAAGCAGCGCCTGGCCGCCTGGGTGAAGCAGCACATGGACCTGGAGCTGAACGTGGACGCGCTGTTCGACGTGCAGGTCAAACGCATCCACGAATACAAGCGCCAGCTGCTCAACCTGCTGCATGTGGTGGCGCGCTACCAGGACATCCTGGAGCACCCCGATGCCGACCATGTGCCGCGTGTCGTCATCTTCGCCGGCAAGGCCGCATCGGCCTACGCCATGGCCAAGCTGGTGATCCGCCTGATCAACGACGTGGCCACGGTCATCAACCAGGACGCGCGGGTGGCCGGCAAGCTGCAGGTGGTGTTCATGCCCAACTACAGCGTGAGCCTGGCCGAGATCATCATCCCGGCGGCCGACCTCTCCGAGCAGATCTCCACCGCCGGCACTGAAGCCTCGGGCACCGGCAACATGAAGCTGGCGCTCAACGGCGCGCTCACCATCGGCACGCTGGACGGCGCCAACGTCGAGATGAGCCAGAGCGTGGGCCTGGACAACATCTTCATCTTCGGCCAGACCACGCCCGAGGTGGAGGCCTTGCGCCAGTCCGGCTACCAGCCGCGCAGCTTCTACAACGCCAACGCGCGGCTGAAGAAGGCGCTGGATGCGATCCGCGACGGCGCCTTCTCGCACGGCGAGCCGGCGCGCTACCAGCAGATCTTCGCCTCGCTGGTGGAGTGGGGCGACAAGTACATGCTGCTGGCCGACTTCGCCTCCTACCTGCAGACGCAGGCGCGGGTCGACGCGCTGTACCGCCAGCCGGAGGAGTGGATCCGCAAGGCCATTCTCAACGTGGCCGGCATGGGGCCGTTCTCCTCGGACCGCACCATCGCCGAATACGCCGACGAGATCTGGCACAGCAAGCCGGTGCTGCTCAAGCCGCGTCAGACGGCGCCCTGAGGGCGGGCGGTATTTACCTCACATCCGATCGCCGCCTGCCTGCGTAAGCTCTGCATCACCAACAAAACGCGGGAGCGGCAGGATGGGGTTCATTGCCGATTTGGGCATCCGGTGGAGCGAGCAGGGCAAATTGCCCGATCCGGTGGTGCGGGCGGGCATACGCCGCCTGCTGCGCGAGCGGCTCGACGAGATCCAGGCCGAGGATGTGGAGAAGGGCGGCGCGGCCGCGCAGGCCTTTCTCGACGAGATGCGCCACGCCCCGGTCGCCCTGGTGCCGGAAAAGGCCAACGAGCAGCACTACGAGGTGCCCTCCGAATTCTTCGGCGGCGTGCTCGGCGCCAACCGCAAATACAGCAGCTGCTGGTGGCCGCCCGGCACCCAGACGCTGGAGCAGGCCGAGATCGCCTCCCTGCAGGAGACCTGCGAACGCGCCGGCCTGGCGCATGGGCAGGAGATCCTGGAGCTGGGCTGCGGCTGGGGCTCGCTCAGCCTCTTCATGGCCGAACGGTATCCGGGCTCGCGGGTGACCGCGGTGTCCAACTCTGCCTCGCAGCGCGCCCACATCGAGGCGGAAGCCGCCCGCATGGGCCTGCACAACCTCACCGTGCTGACCTGCGACATGAACCTGTTCGAAACCGAGGACCGTTTCGACCGCATCGTCTCGGTGGAAATGTTCGAGCACATGCGCAACTGGCCGGAGCTGTTCCGCCGCCTGTCGGGCTGGCTGAAGCCGGGCGGACGCTTCTTCATGCATGTGTTCGTGCAGCGCCTGGTGCCCTATGCCTTCGTCGAGCGTGACGAGAGCGACTGGATGAGCCGGTATTTCTTCTCCGGCGGCATGATGCCCAGCGACGACATGGCCGCCTGCTTCCAGGACGACCTGCGCCTGCTGCGCCGCTGGCGCTGGGACGGCACCCACTACGAGCGCACCGCCAACGCCTGGCTGGCGAACATGGACGCCCGGCGCGAGCAGCTCGAACCGGTGCTGCGCGAGGCCTACGGCGCGGAGGTGGACATCTGGTGGCAGCGCTGGCGTGTCTTCTTCATGGCCGTCGCCGAACTCTTCGGCTACGAGCGCGGCCAGCAGTGGTGGGTGAGCCACTACCTGTTCGAGAAACGCTGATGAGCGGACTCTCCATCGCCCTCTGCGGACTGGCCGCCTCGGCCGCGCTGGCCCTGCTGACCTGGATCGCCAGCCTGCTGCGGCACGACGTGAGCCTGGTCGACCGCACCTGGGGTTTGATGATCGCGGCGCCCGGCATCGTCTATGCCGCGCTGCTGCCGGATGCCTGGCCCCGGGCCGCCTGGCTGCTGCCGCTGCTGCTGGCCTGGGCGATCCGCCTGGCCTGGCATGTGACGCGCCGCAACTGGGGCCATGGCGAGGAGCGGCGCTACCAGGCGATCCGGGCGCGCAACCAGCCCGGGTTTGCGTTCAAAAGCCTGTACCTGGTCTTCGCCCTGCAGGCCGTGCTGGCCTGGGCGGTGGCGGCGCCGCTGTTCGCGGCATTCGTCGGCGGCCGCGACTTCGGCTGGCTGGATGCGGCCGGCGTGGCGCTGGCGGGTTTCGGCATCGTCTTCGAGGCGGTGTCGGATGCGCAGCTGAGCCGCTTCCTCGGCGATCCGGCCCACAAGGGCCAGGTGATGGACCGCGGCCTCTGGCGCTATTCCCGCCATCCCAACTACTTCGGCGAATGCTGCACCTGGTGGGGCATGTTCCTGCTGGGACTGGCCGGCGCGGGCGTCTACGGCTGGTGGGCGCTGGTGTCGCCGGTGGTGATGACGGTGCTGCTGCTGAAGGTGTCGGGTGTCTCGCTGCTGGAGGCCGACATCGGCGAGCGGCGGCCGAAGTACCGCGACTATGTGGCGCGCACGCCGGCCTTCTTCCCCTGGCGGCCGCGGGCCCGCTAGCTGGAAAACGGATTGCAATCCGGCCCGTAGGCCAGATTGATCAGGCCGGGCGGGGAGGGCGGCTCCTCGTCGTCCTGCTCGCGCACCGCTTCGGCGAACAGCGGCTGCACGCAGATCGTGGCCGCCGGCAGTCCGCCCGCGGCGCTGGGGCCGGCGATCATCGGGCGCAGCAGGCGTTCGACCAGGCGATCGGCCGGCGGCAGGGCACCGGATTCCTGGCTCTTGATGACCTGGCGGGGCAGGTCGCCGATGGCGTTGCGCAGCCAGCCCATCAGGCAGTTCACGAAAAAGGTCTCGGCGCTGGTGAGCTTGCGCTGGCCGGGCGGGGCGTCCTCGGGCAGTTCGGCCAGGGCCAGCTGGGTGGCGCCGCGTTCGGCCACGTCGCGCAGGGCGCTGATGCTGGCGGTCGCCATCACCTTCAGGGAGCGCGACAGCGCGGATTTGGGCAGGCGGTCGAGCTGCACCTGCACGTAGTTCCAGTTGACCAGCGCGGCCGTCACCTTTTCCTGGAAACGGATGCCGGTCCTGTTCTCCGGGTCCGGATCCTGCACATCGAACAGCTCCTTGAACAGGCTCTCCAGGTAGGTGCCGACGATATAGGGATGCGACATCGCGCTCAGCCGCACGGCGGGATGGTTGGATAGGGCCACCATCAGCAGTTCCGCGCTGTGCGCCAGGCCGATGGCCAGGGCCGCGGCGAGGGCGGAGCGCAGCTCTTCGCCGATGCGGTGGGCGGTGGCTTCGGCGGGCGCCTCCTCGTCGAGCATCGGGCTGTGTTTGAGCCACTGGTTCAGGCGCCTGCCGCATTCGGCGCTGGCGCGGGCCTGGTCGAAGCCGGAGACCTTCATGTAGTCGGCGTAATAGGTTCTGACGACGGCCAGGCTGTCGCGCGTCGGCGGAAATTCCAGCAATTCGGCCAGCGGCCCGAGCGGCGCCGGGGGCGGCGAAGGGCTGCGCGTTCGCCCCCCGTCTGCTTCGTCCTGCTGCTGCGGCCGACTGGTGAGGCCTGCGCTCGGCAGGCTGTCGGGGATCTCGTGCTGGAACATGGTGGGGCCCTTCGCATCGAAAAGTCCACTCTAGGCCGATGCGGCCCGGGCCGCCCGGGCTTTGACGAAGGCTGCTGCCGTGCGACGAAGGCCTTGTGGGGCCGGTATCATCGGTGCCCTTCCTGGCCTTGTTCGATTCGTCGGCCAGCGTCGTCTTTTCTTCTCCCTCGTGCGCCTCAGTTCCATCAAGCTTTCGGGCTTCAAGTCCTTCGCCGAACCGACCAACTTCATGCTGCCCGGGCAGCTGGTGGGTGTGGTCGGCCCCAACGGCTGCGGCAAGTCCAACATCATGGACGCGGTGCGCTGGGTGCTGGGCGAGTCCAAGGCCAGCGAGTTGCGCGGCGAGTCGATGCTGGACGTGATCTTCAACGGCACGACCACCCGCAAGCAGGCCAGCCGCGCCAGCGTCGAGCTGATCTTCGAGAACGCCGACCACCGCGCGGGCGGCTCCTGGAGCCGGTTTCCGGAGATCGCCGTCAAGCGGGTGCTCACTCGCGAGGGCGGCAGCAGTTATTTCATCAACAACCAGCCGGTGCGGCGGCGCGATGTGCAGGACGTGTTCCTGGGCACCGGCCTGGGGCCGCGCGCCTACGCCATCATCGGCCAGGGCACGATCAGCCGCATCATCGAATCGCGGCCGGAGGAGCTGCGGCTTTTCCTGGAAGAGGCCGCCGGTGTCTCCAAGTACAAGGAGCGGCGGCGCGAGACGGAGAACCGGCTCTCCGACACCCGCGAGAACCTCACGCGGGTGGAAGACATCCTGCGTGAACTCAACAGCAACCTCGAAAAGCTGGAGAAGCAGGCCGAGGTGGCCCAGCGCTACAACCGGCTCAATGCCGACGTCACCCTGCGCCAGCACCAGCTGTGGTTCTTGAAGCGCGCCGAGGCCGAGGCCGAGCAGGCGCGCATCCATGCCGAGTCGGCCCAGGCGGTGAACGACCTGGAGTCGCGCATCGCCGACCTGCGTCATATCGAATCCGACCTGGAGACCGTGCGCCAGGCGCATTACGCGGCCGGCGACCAGGTCAACCGCTCGCAGGGCGCGCTCTACGAGGCCAGCGCCGAGGTGGGCAAGCTCGAAGCCGAGATCCGTTTCGTGATCGAAGGCCGCCAGCGGGTGCAGGCCCGGCTGGTGACCCTGGCCGAGCAGCTCTCGCAATGGAACACCCGCCGCGAGGATGCCTCCGAGGAGCTGGAGAACCTGGCCGCCCAGGGCGAGACCGCCGACGAGCAGGCCGAGCTGCTGGCCGCCCAGGTCGAGGAGCAGGCCATGCGCCTGCCCGACATGGAAGACGCCCTGCGCCAGGCCCAGCAGCACGCCACCGAGCAGCGCGGCGTGGTCGCCCAGGTGCAGCAGCAGATCCAGGTGCTGGCGGCCGAGCAGCGCAGCATCGAGGAACAATCCCGCCAGCTCAACACCCGCCGCGAGCGCCTGCTGACCGACCGCAACGCCCTGGCCGCGCCGGACGAGCAGCGCCTGCTGAACCTGCAGGAACAGCTGGCGGTGGCCGAGGAAGCCGCCGATATCGCCGAGGCCCGGCTCCACGAGCTGCAGGAGAACGTGCCGCGGCTCGATGAGGAACGGCGCGGGCGCCAGCAGCAGCTCAATGCGGAGTCGGCACGCCAGTCCGAACTCTCGGCCCGTGCCGAGGCCTTGCGGGCACTGCAGGAAAAGGTGCGCACCGACGGCAAGCTGCAGCCCTGGCTGGCCCGCCACGGCCTGGACGGCCTGGCCGCGCTGTGGACCCGCATCCAGGTCACGCCCGGCTGGGAAAACGCCCTGGAAGCCGCCCTGCGCGAACGCCTGAGCGCGCTGGAAGTTTCGCGCCTGGAGACGGTGCGGGCTTTCGCCTCCGATGCGCCGCCGACCCGCCTGGCCTTCTACAGCCCGCCGCTGGCCGGGCTGCCGGAGCCGGCTTCGGCGCTGCCGCGGCTCACCGAAGTGCTGCGCCTGTCGGATGCCGGCCAGAGAGCCCTGTTCAACGACTGGCTGCACGGTTGCTTCACCGCCGACAGCCTGGAATCGGCACTCGCCGCGCGCGGCCAGCTGCAGCCTGGCGAAACCATCTATGTGCAGGACGGCCATGCGGTCACCGCGCACGGCGTCAATTTCTATGCGCCGGATTCGCAGCAGGCCGGCATGCTGGCGCGCGCCCAGGAGATCGAGAACCTGGAAAAGCAGATGCGCGCCCAGGCCTTCATCGCCGAGGAAGCCCGCGCCGCCTCGATCCGTGCCGAAGCCGCCTATTCCGAGGCCACACAAAGCCTGGTGACGGCGCGGCGCGAGGCCACCGAGCACCGTGCGCGCAGCCACGAACTGCAGGTCGAAACCCTGCGCCTGTCGCAGCTGGCCGAGCAGGCCCGGGCGCGCAGCCAGCAGATCGATGCCGACATGGGCGAGGTCGACGGCCAGCTCGACGAGCTGCAGGAGCGCCGTGTCACCGCCGAGGCCCGCTTCGAGGAGCTGGACATGCAGCTGGCCGACACCCAGGAGCGCCATGCCCAGCTAGACGAGCGTGTGATCGAGTCCGAACGCAAGCTGGCCGAAGCCCGCGAGCAGCAGCGCAGCCTGGAGCGGCGTGCGCAGGAGGCCACCTTCTCGCGCCGCAGCCTGGAATCGCGTAGAGGCGAGCTGGGCCGTGCCATCGACACCGCCACGCAGCAGAGCAAATCCCTGGCCGACGAGGACCAGCGGGCACGTGAGGAACTCACCCGCCTGTCCGACGCCGCCGCGCAGGGCGGGCTGCAGCAGGCGCTGGACCTGAAGCAGGAGCGCGAAGCGGCACTCGCCGCCAGCCGCAGCGAATACGACGACCTCACCACCAAGCTGCGCGCCAGCGACGAACGCCGCATGCAGCTGGAGCGGGCGCTGGATCCGCTGCGCCAGCGCATCACCGAATTCCAGCTCAAGGAGCAGGCCGCGCGCCTGGGCCTGGAGCAATACAGCCAGTTCCTGGCCGATGCGCAGGCCGATCTCGAAGCCGTGGGTGCCTCGATCACGGCCGGCAACGTGCGCATCCAGGGCCTGCAGGGCGAGATCGACCGGGGCAACCGCGAGATCGCGGCGCTCGGCGCGGTCAACCTGGCGGCGCTGGATGAACTGGGCGTGGCCCGCGAACGCAAGACCTTCCTCGATGCCCAGATGGCCGACCTGGTCGAGGCCATGACCACACTCGAAGACGCCATCAAGAAGATCGACGGCGAGACCCGCGAGCTGCTGGTGGGCACCTTCAACATCGTGAACGGCCACTTCGGCCGCATGTTCCCGGAGCTGTTCGGCGGCGGCAACGCCAAGCTGACGATGACCGGCGAAGAGGTGCTGGACGCCGGCGTGCAGGTCATGGCCCAGCCGCCGGGCAAGAAGAACCAGACCATCCACCTGCTCTCCGGCGGCGAGAAGGCGCTGACGGCGATCGCCCTGGTGTTCGCCATCTTCCAGCTCAACCCCGCGCCCTTCTGCCTGCTGGACGAGGTGGACGCGCCGCTGGACGACGCCAACACCGAGCGTTACGCCAAGCTGGTGGCCAGCATGAGCAAGGAAACCCAGTTCCTGTTCATCTCTCATAACAAGATTGCCATGGAGATGGCCGAACAATTGATCGGCGTCACCATGCAGGAGCAGGGCGTGTCGCGCATCGTGGCGGTGGACATGGAGTCCGCGCTGTCGATGGCGACCACCTGATCCTCCCCCAACAACGACCCAACATCCATCCGAGCACATGAGCACACTGCAGTTGAGCCTCGCCATCGTCGGCGGCCTGGTGCTGCTGGCGATCATCGTCCACAGCGCCTGGACGACCCGCCGCAACGCACCCAAGCAGGCCGATCCAGCCGCGCCCGATGCGCCCGTCGAACGCGAGCCGGGTGAGCGCCAGGAACCCGGCTTCGTCGGCGGCGACGAACTGCCCGGCGGCGTGCCCGAGCCCGCCCTGGGCAGCATGCCCCTGCCGGCCCTGGAGCGGCGGCCGGGCCTGGATGCGCTGATCGACAGCATCGTGCCGATGTCGCTCGAAGGCCTGGTCTCCGGCGACGCTGCCCTGGCCGCGCTGCCGCCCACCCGCCGCGCCGGCAGCAAGCCCTTCGCGGTGGAAGGCCGCAACGAGGCCAGCGGCCATTGGGAGATGCCGGTGGCCGGCCAGCGCTACCGCGCCTTCCAGGCGGGCGTGCAGCTGGCCAACCGCACCGGGGCACTCAACGACATCGAATACTCGGAATTCGTCGTCAAGGCCCAGGCCTTCGCGGACGCGGTGAACGCGGCGGTCGATTTCCCCGACATGCGCGACGAAGTGGCCCGCGCCCGCGAACTCGACCAGTTCGCCAGCGACCACGACGCCCAGCTGGCCTTCGTGCTGCGCGCCCGCGGCGCCGCCTGGAGCCCCGGCTATATCCAGCAGAACGCCGCCCGGCTGGGCTTCGTGCCCGGCACCATCCCCGGCCGCATGGCGCTGCCGGCGGCCACGCCCGGCATGCCGGCCATCCTGGCGCTGTCCTTCGACACCCAGGCGGCCCTGGCCGAGGACCCGGCCCAGTCGGCCATCCGCGACCTTACGCTGAGCCTGGACGTGGCCCAGGTGCTGCGCGCCGAACAGCCCTTCCAGCGCCTGCGCGAGATCTCGGCCGAACTGGCCGGCGCCATGGACGGCGTGGTCACCGACCAGAACGGCCAGCCCCTGCGCGAAGAGGCGCTGGACTCCATCGGAATGGACCTGGAAAAGCTCTACGACACCCTGGACGGGCGCGACCTTTCGGCCGGCTCGATCCAGGCCCGGCGCCTGTTCGGATGAGCGCGGTGACGGGCAAGCCGAAAGAACCTCCGCTGCCGGCCGAAGAGGCCGCCGCCCTGCGCCGGCAGCTGGACCAGTGGGCCCACGAGTACTACGTGCTCGACCAGCCCAGCGTGCCGGATGCCGAATACGACAAGGTCTTCCAGCGCCTGCAGGCCCTGGAGGCCGAGTACCCGGACCTGGTTTCGCCCGATTCGCCCACCCAGCGGGTGGTGGGCGCGGTGCTGGACGGCTTGGTGCCGGTGCGCCACCGCATACCCATGCTGTCGATCCACACCGAGACCGACACCACCCCGGCCGGCGCGCAGAAGTTCGACGCCTCGGTGCGCAAGCTGCTCGGCCTGGCCGAGGATGCGCCGCCGGTCGAATACACCGCCGAACTCAAGTTCGACGGCCTGGCCATGAGTCTGCGCTATGAAGACGGCCAGCTGGTGCAGGCCGCCACCCGCGGCGACGGCGAGACCGGCGAGGACGTCACCCACACCATCCGCACCATCGCCGCCATCCCCAAGCGCCTGCGCCGCTGCCCGGCGCCGGTGCTGGAGATCCGCGGCGAGGTTTTCATGCGGCGCGACGATTTCGAGGCGCTCAACGAACGCCAGCGCGAGGCCGGCGGCAAGACCTTCGTCAACCCGCGAAACGCCGCGGCCGGTGCGGTACGCCAGCTCGACGCCAACATCGCCCGCCAGCGGCCGCTGTCCTTCTATGCCTATGGCTTCGGCGAAGTGCTGGGCTGGGAGCAGCCGGCCAGCCATGCCGGCAGCCTGAAGGCCCTGGCCGGCATGGGTGTGGCGGTGAATACCGACAGCAAGGTGGTGCAGGGCGCCGGGGGCTTGCGGAATTCCACGCCGACATCGCCAAACGCCGCGACCTGCTGCCCTTCGACATCGACGGCGTGGTCTACAAGGTCAACGACCGGGCGCTGCAGCAGCAACTGGGCTTCAAGTCGCGCGAGCCGCGCTGGGCCGTGGCCCACAAGTACCCGGCGCAGGAGCAGGTGACGACCATGACCGAGATCGAGGTCCAGGTCGGCCGCACCGGCAAACTCACCCCGGTGGCGCGGCTGGCGCCGGTGTTCGTCGGCGGCGTGACGGTGACCAATGCCACGCTGCACAACATCTTCGAGATCCGCAAGAAGCAGGTGCGCAAGGGCGACACGGTGATCGTGCGGCGGGCCGGCGACGTGATTCCCGAAGTGGTCGGCGTGGTGCCCGGGCAGCGTGCCGGCTACGTGCCCAATTTCCACATGCCCAGGCAGTGCCCTGTCTGCGGCAGCGAGGTGGTGCGCCCCAAGGGCGAGGCCAACCACCGCTGCACCGGCGGCCTGTTCTGCCCGGCGCAGCGCAAGGAGGCCTTGCTGCACTTCGCCGCGCGCCGCGCCATGGACATCGAGGGCCTGGGCGACAAGCTGGTCGAGCAGCTGGTGGACGGCGGCATCATCCGCACCCTGCCTGAGCTCTACAAGCTGGGCGTGGCCAAACTCTCGGCGCTGGAGCGCATGGCCGACAAGTCGGCGCAGAACATCGTGGCCGCGCTGGAGAAGTCCAAGCAGACCACCTTGCCGCGCTTTCTTTTCGGCCTGGGGGTGCGCAATGTGGGCGAAACGACCGCCAAGGACCTGGCGCGGCATTTCGGCCTGCTGGATTCGATCATGGACGCCACGGTGGAGCAGCTGCTGGAGGTGCCGGACGTGGGTCCCATCGTCGCTGAGTCCGTGCATACTTTCTTCGCCCAGCCGCACAACCGCGAGGTGGTCGAGCAGCTGCGCGCCGCCGGCGTCACCTGGCCCGAGGGCCCGCCCGAGCCACGTGCCCAGCTGCCGCTGGCCGGCAAGACGGTGGTGCTGACCGGCACGCTGCCCAGCCTGTCGCGCGACGAAGCCAAGGACATGCTGGAAGCCGCCGGCGCCAAGGTGGCCGGCTCGGTCAGCAAGAAGACCGACTACGTGGTGGCCGGCGCGGAGGCCGGCAGCAAGCTGGAGAAGGCCCAGGCGCTGGGCATCGCCGTGCTGGACGAAGACGGGCTGCGCCAGCTGCTGGCCGGCGCCGGGTAGTTGGTTGCGGGGCTTTACCCGACCTTCACCACATAAGGGGTACCGCCTGTCGGCTGCTCGAAGCGACCGCACGTTGCACAGGGGTTCCCTTCAGGAGTCAATGCCATGCGTTCCATTCTTCGAACTGTTCTTGTCGTCGCTGCCGGTGCAGCCGTCCTGACCTTGTCCGGCTGTGTCGTGGCGCCCCCTTATGCAGGTTATGGCTACGGCGGTGGTGGCTACTACGCGCCGGCGCCGGTGGTGGTCTCTCCGTCGGTCGGCTTCTACGGCCGCTGGGGCGGCGGCGGGCGTTACTGGCGCTGAGCGCTTCGGCATTCGCGGGCAGTCTTCGTTTTTGGGCGGAGACTGTGCCGCGGGCCTTGGCCTAAGGTTCGGGCCGAAGTACCGCCAGGAGGACCCATGTACGGCCACACCCGTTTTCCCTCGAACCCCGGGGTGCACGCATCCCGATTTTCCCGCCATTGCAGCCCGGACGCCGGCCAGCCGCCTTTTGCCGCCCAGGAACCGTACCCCGGCTTCCCCATGGACGACACCGCCTTCGGCGCATGGGCGCGCCAGGAAAAGGCATTCGCGGCCGATGCCGATTTCGCCGCGAACCAGGGCGGCTTTCGCGAACGCGATGCACCGCGCCGCCGCAGGCGGCACCGGCTCTCGGGGCAGCACCTGATGTATCTGGCGTTGAGGGAGGTGGCCTGGGCCAAGGGCCTGATGGACCGCATGCCGCTGCTGGCGCGGCATCTGCGCCAGGGCGTGCATGGCAGGGTCGAGTGGGGCCTGGCCCAGCTGCTGGAAGCTCTGGAAAGGTTCGGAGCCGCGCCGCAAGGCGACAGGGCGGGCGGACCGGCCTTCAAGCCGGCTCCCGAGCCGACCCTCACCGAACTGGACGACGACGGCAACGAGATCCCGGAGGACAGCGGCGACGCGGACCGGCTGGCTCAGGACCTCCACAAGCAGCGGATATCGCAGGAGCAGGTGCATCGGGAACAGGTGCATCGACAGCAGGTCGAGCAGGAGCAGGCGCGCCAGCAGCAGCTTTTGACTGAGCTGATCCGCCAGCAGGACGAGCAGCAGCGGCAGCTGCGCCAGCAGCAACTCCGGGAAGATCTGATCCGCCAGCAGGACGAGCAGCAACGACAGCTGCGCCAGCAGCAGCTCCTGGAAGAGCGGATCCGCCAACAGGACGAGCAGCAGCGGCTGGCGCGCCAGTCCGATTGAGGGACGGCCCGGCGGGTCCACGTGCATCCGGATGCAGCGGCACGCGATGCGCCGCCATAATTCCGCATGGCCATTCACCAAATCCTCAAGATGGGCGACCCGCGGCTGCTGCGCGTGGCCCAGCCCGTGACCGCATTCGACACGCCCGAGCTGCACCAGCTGGTGGCGGACATGTTCGAAACCATGGTCGCCGTGCAGGGCGCCGGCCTCGCGGCGCCGCAGATCGGGGTCGACCTGCAGCTCGTCATCTTCGGCACCGGCGAGCCGATCGCCCGCTATCCGGATGCGCCGGTGGTGCCGCGCACCGTGCTCATCAACCCCGTCATCACGCCGCTGGGCGAGGAGATGGAGGAGGGCTGGGAAGGCTGCCTCTCGGTGCCCGGCCTGCGCGGCGTGGTGCCGCGCCACCAGCGCCTGCGCTACACCGGCTTCGATCCGCTGGGCCAGCCGATCGACCGCACCGTCGATGGCTTCCACGCCCGGGTCGTGCAGCACGAGTGCGATCACCTGATCGGCGTGCTCTACCCGATGCGGGTGCGCGACTTCAGCCGCTTCGGTTTCACCGAGGTGCTGTTTCCCGGCCTCGATGCCGCCGCCGACGACTGAAACCCCGCTTCCCGCCATCCCGATCAACGACTACGTCCTGCTGCAGCCCATGACCCATCGCACAACACTCGCCTGCGCCCTCGGCCTGGCGGTGGCCGCCGCCACTTTCTCCGCACCGTCCTTCGCCGGCAAGACGCTGGATGCCGTCAAGCAGCGCGGCAGCGTCAAGTGCGGTGTCACCACCGGCCTGGCCGGTTTCTCCGCACCCGACGGCAAGGGCCACTGGTCGGGCCTGGATGCCGACACCTGCCGCGCCGTCGCAGCCGCCGTGCTGGGCGATGCCGAGAAGGTGGAGTTCGTGCCGCTCAATTCGCAGCAGCGCTTCGCCTCGCTGCAGGCCGGCGAGGTGGACATCCTGGCCCGCAACACCACATGGAACCTGACTCGCGATGCCTCGCTGGGCTTTCACTTCACCACCATCACCTACTACGACGGCCAGGGTTTCCTGGTCGCCAAGAAGTTCAAGGTGAACAGCGCCAAGCAGCTGAAGGGCGCCACCGTGTGCACCCAGTCGGGCACCACCAACGAGAAGAACGTGGCCGACTGGTCGCGGGCGCAGAACATTCCCGTCAAGACCCTGGTCTTCGAGAGTTTCGAGGCCTCGTACAAGGCCTTCTTCGCCGGCCGCTGCCAGGCCTTCACCACGGACGCCTCGGCGCTCGCCGCCCTGCGCAACAAGGAAGCGCCCAACCCCGAGGACTATGTGGTGCTGCCGGAACTCATCTCCAAGGAACCGCTGGCGCCGCTGGTGCGCCGGGGCGACGACGAGTGGTTCGCCATCGTCAAGTGGGTGCCCAACGCACTCATCGAAGCTGAGGAGGTCGGTATCACCCAGGCCAATATCGACAGCCTGAAGACCAGCAGCAAGGACCCCGGCCAGATGCGCCTGCTGGGCACCGGCGACGACATGGGCAAGCTGCTGGGGCTGTCCAAGGACTGGTCTTACAAGGCGATCAAGGCTGTGGGCAACTACGGCGAGATCTTCGAGCGCAACGTGGGGTCCAAGTCGGAGTTGAAGCTGCCGCGGGGGCTAATCGGCTTTGGAACCAAGGGGGGGTGATGTACGCGCTGCCGGTGCGGTGATTGGGTTTTCTGCCTTCGGCTTGGTTGTTTCTTCTACTCCTACCGAGGGTGGAGGTGGGGCTCGCGTCGCCCCACACCCCCGGTAACTTTCTTTCCATTGAAAGAAAGTCACCAAAGAAAAATTTAACGCGGGATCGGGGACGGGCTTTCGCCCGGGTCGGGCCTTTGTTCCGCTGCGCTCCACTCGGCTCTCGGCATGGCGTAGTGGGCTCAGCAACCGGAACGAATGCTCGAGGTTCGGGCCGCTCGTTCGCCAAAAGCTTCACGCCCTGGATAGGTTGGTAAGGCGCTTGTTTTGGCGCACTGGCGGTTTTCCGGATCTGGACGCAGCGCTTGATCAAACTAGTCGGACGGCAGAGCGTGAAGCTTTTGGCGAGTGGGCGGCCCGATCCTCGAGCTTTTGCAATCGTTGCTGAGACGAAATCGCCATCCGGAGAGCCGAGTGAAGCGCAGCGAAACAATGGCCCGCCCCGGGCGAAAGCCCGTCCCCGATCCCGCGTTCGAATCTTTCTTTGGTGACTTTCTTTCGATGGAAAGAAAGTTACCGGGGGTGTGGGGCGACGCCAGCCCCACCTCCACCCTCCTACGGAGTAGAAGAAGGAGATAAGCCGAAGGCAGGTCAGCCAGCCCCGCACCTCCCCGTATGCCCCAGTAGCAGTAGAAACCAGCATCTGAGTCATGATCCAGCCCCATGACAACTCCACGCAGACTGGCCCCCGTCCTCTGGCAGGCCGCGATCCTGGCCGCCGTCGCCGCCGCAGCCTGGGCACTGGTGCACCAGGCCCTGACCAACCTGCAGGCCCGCGGCGTGCATTCGGGCTTCGATTTCCTGCCCGACGCAGCCGGCTTCGAGATCTCGGAAGGCTGGCTGCCCTTCGACGCCACCCAGCCCTTCTGGAAGGCTTTCCTGGCCGGCCTGGCCAACACGGTCCGGGCGGCGGTCCCGGCCATCGTGATCGCCGTGGCGCTGGGCACGCTGCTCGGCATCGCCCGCCTGGTGCCCCATGTGCTGGTGCGCGGCCTGGCCTCGGTCTATGTGCAGGCACTGCGCAACGTGCCGCTGCTGGTGCAGCTGCTGCTCCTGTACTTCGCGCTGACGCATCTGCTGCCGGACGCCGAGAACGCGGTGCAGATCCTGCCCGGCGTGTCGCTCGGCAAGGCGGGGCTGACCGTACCCTGGCCGGTGCATGGCGACAGCGGCTGGACGCTGGAATGGCCCGAACGCACGCTTTTCGGCGTGAGCGGCGGCGCCTCGCTCACGCCCGAATACCTGGCCATCACCCTGGCCCTGGGCCTCTACACCGCCTCCTTCGTGGCCGAGATCGTGCGAGCCGGCATCGAATCGGTCAGCGCCGGCCAGACACTGGCCGCCCGTGCGCTAGGCCTTGAATCTTCGCAGGTGATGCGCCTGGTGGTGCTGCCCCAGGCCCTGCGCCTGATCGTGCCGGCGCTCACCAGCCAGTTGCTGAGCCTGGTGAAGAACTCCTCGCTGGCGGTGGCCATCGGCTATCCGGAGCTGGTGTCGGTGGCCAACACCTCGAGCAATGCGACCGGGCGGGCCTTCGAGTGCATCGCGGTGGTGATGGCGGTGTACCTGGCGCTGTCGCTGCTGATCTCGCTGGCCATGAACCTCTACAACCGCCGCACGGCGCTGCGGGGCTGGGCATGAGGAACATGACGCGCGTGGACTGGCGCAGGGACCTGTTCGGCGGCCCGCTGCGGACCGCCGCCACCGTGCTGCTCGCGCTGCTGGCCGCCTGGGCGCTGTGGCACCTGCTGCGCTGGGGCGTGGCCGATGCCGTGTTCCGCGCCGATGCCGAGGCCTGCCGGGCCGCGCGCGGCGCCTGCTGGGGCGTGGTGGCGGAGAAGTGGCGGCCCATCGTCTTCGGCCGCTATCCCTACGAAGGCCAGTGGCGCCCGGCCATCGCGGCCACGCTGCTGGCCGCCGTCACCCTGCTCAGCGCCTGGCCGCGCGCCTGGAAACCCTGGCTGGCCCTGGCCTGGCTGCTGGCCGTGGCGGTGGGCGGCGTGCTGATGCATGGCGGCGTGCTCGGCCTGCCGCCGGTGCCGACCGCGCAGTGGGGCGGCCTGCCGCTGACCATCGGCCTGGCCGTGGCGGGCCTGGCCCTGGCCTTTCCGCTGGCCCTGCTGCTGGCGCTGGGCCGGCGTTCGCGGCTGCCGGTGGCACGCACCCTGGCGGCGACCTATGTGGAGCTGGTGCGCGGCGTGCCGCTGATCTCGGTGCTGTTCACCGCGTCGTTCCTGCTGCCCTTGCTGTGGCCCAGCGGCTGGCGGCCCGATGTGCTGATGCGGGTGCTGATCGGCCTGGTGCTGTTCGTCGCCGCCTACCTGGCCGAGGTGATCCGCGGCGGCCTGCAGGCGGTGCCACGCGGGCAGGTCGATGCGGCGATGGCGCTGGGCTTTTCGCGCTGGTCGGTGCAGCTGAACATCGTGCTGCCGCAGGCGCTGCGGCTGACGGTGCCGGCCATCGTCAACGTGGTGGTCGGCACCCTGAAGGACACCTCGCTGGTGACCGTGGTCGGCCTGTTCGAGCTGACCGGCGCACTCGGGCTGGCGCTCGGCGGCGACCCGGTGTGGCGGGCCTTCTATCTCGAAGGCTATCTCTTCATCGGCCTGCTGTACTGGGTGCTGTGCTACGGGCTGGCGCGCTATGGCCGTTGGCTGGAGGGGCGGCTGGCTCCCCAGGCAGTCCTTGGATAAGATTGCGCGATGACCGCAAGCAAGCACAAGTCCAAGCATGACGGCTCCCAGTGGAGCAACCAGGTCGTGCGTACTGCAGACGGTCGGCTCCTGGTGGTCGGCGTGGATTTGCCTGCCAATGACATCGCTGCGCGCAGCCTGCCGCGCAAGGGCATCGGCCGCTCGCTGCCAGGTGGCCTACTTCGCCAGGTCACGAGCAAGACCCAGGCGCTGGACATCGCCAGACGTGCTGGCCTGACGCAGGCGCCGAAAGCGCGTGGCCACGAGGCGGGCAAGCCGTGCATCGCCAGGCAGGACAAGCCGGTCGCCAGGAAGACGTGAATCACGGCAGCGGCCAACTGGTCGTGGCCTATCACGGTTGCGACCGCTCGACGGAGGATGCACTGGTCACCGGCCAGTTGTTGGCCCTGCAGCCCAGCGATAACCCCTACGACTGGCTCGGCCCCGGCGTCTACTTTTTCCAGGACGACTGGCGGCGCGCGTTGATGTTCGCGCAGGCGTCGGCGGACCAGCCGCACCGCAAGTTCACGCAGCGTCCCATCCACGACCCTTCGGTGGTCGGCGCCGTTCTCAAGCTCACCGCCACCTTGGATGTATCCACGCAGGATGGAATCGGCGCATTCCGCACGGCCTACGAGGCCCTGAAACTGTCGGGTGTGCGCCTGAAGCAGAACCGCAAGAGCGCGTCGCAGGACACCGATGTCATCCTGCGCGGCCTCGACCGGCAGGTCTTCAAGTACCTGCACCAGATGTACACGGATCAGGGCTTGCCTGCACCCGATGCCATCCGGGGCGCATTTCCCCAGGGTGAGGCGGTGGCTCCCACCTCGGCCATCTTTGCCAACTCGCACGTGCAGATCGCCTTGCTCAACCCAGGCTGTGTGCTGGGTTATTTCCGTGTGCCGGAACTGGCAAGGGCGCGCGCCGGGCTTTGAGATCTACGCCAGCGCGGCCAGCAGCTCCTTCTCGATCTCGATCTGCGCCCGGCTGCCGCGCAGCGTGCCGCCTTCGAGCAGGAAGGTGTCTTCCACCCGTTCGCCCAGGGTGGTGACCTTGGCGAACTGCAGGTTCAGCTTGTGCTGCGCCAGCACCCGGGCGATGGAGTAGAGCAGGCCGATGCGGTCGCTGGCCGAGACGGTCAGCAGCCAGCGCTGGCCGCGGTCGTCGGGCCGCAGGTCGACCCGCGGCTGCACCGGGAAGCTGCGCACCCGGCGCGACACCCGGCCGCGCGCGGCGGCGGGCAGCGGGCCGGCGTTCTGCAGGGCCAGGGCGAGTTCGGTCTCGACCATGGTGACCAGTTCGCGGTAGTGGTCCTGCATGTCGGAGGCGACGACCTGGAAGGTGTCCAGCGCATAGCCGTTGGTGGCGGTGTGCACCTTGGCGTCCAGGATGCTGAAGCTCGATTGGTCGAAGAAGCCGCAGATGCGGGCGAAGAGATCGGCCGCATCGGGTGTGTAGACCAGCACCTGCAGCCCTTCGCCCAGCGGCGACAGGCGGGCGCGCACGATGGTGCGTTCGGCCGGCGCCGCGGCGTCGGCGGGCCTGGCGGCGGCACCGGAGCGGGTGCTTTCGACCACATGGCGCGAGAGCTGGCGCGCATGCCAGGCGATGTCGCCGGCGTCGTGGCGCATGAAGTAGCTGACGTCCAGCGTGTCCCACAGCTTGCGCTGGCCTTCGAAGGGTTCGGCATGCAGGGCCAGCATCACCTGCGCCTCGCGCTTGCGGGATTCGACCTCGGCGTCCGGGTCCGGCGCGCGGCCGCCCAGGGTGCGCAGGGTGTAGCGGTAGAGGTCTTCCAGCAGCTTGCCCTTCCAGGCGTTCCACACCTTGGGGCTGGTGCCGCGGATGTCGGCCACGGTGAGCAGGTAGAGGGCGGTGAGGTAGCGCTCGTTGCCCACCCGCGCGGCGAAGGCGCTGATGACGTCCGGGTCGCTCAGGTCGGCCTTCTGCGCGGTGTGGCTCATCGACAGGTGCTCGGCCACCAGGAACTGGATCAGCTTCGTGTCTTCCTCCGAGATGCCGTGCTCGCTGCAGAACACACGCACGTCGCGCGCGCCCAGCTCGGAATGGTCGCCGCCGCGGCCCTTGGCGATGTCGTGGAAGAGGGCGGCCACGTACAGCACCCAAGGCTTGTCCCAGCCGGCGGCCAGCTGCGAGCAGAAGGGGTATTCGTGCGCATGCTCGGGCAGGAAGAAGCGGCGCATGTTGCGCAGCACCATCAGGATGTGCTGGTCCACCGTGTAGACGTGGAACAGGTCGTGCTGCATCTGCCCGACGATGTTGCGGAACACACGCAGGTAGCGGCCGAGCACCGAGGTGTCGTTCATCAGCCGCACCGCATGGGTCAGGCCCTTGGGCTGCTGCAGGATGCGCAGAAAGGTCTTGCGGTTGGCCGGGTCGCGGCGGAAGGACGCATCCATCACGTTGCGTGCGTTGTAGAGCGCCCGCAGCGTGCGTGCCGACAGGCCGCGCAGGCCTTCCAGGCCCTCGTACACCAGGAAGGTCTCCAGGATGGCGTGGGGTTCGCGCAGGTAGAGGTCGTCGCTGGCCACCTCGACCATGCCGCCCTTGTCGAAGAAGCGTTCGTTGATCGGCTTCAAGGCATGGCTGCTCGGGTTGAGCCGCTCGCCGATGTTGAGCAGCAGGATCTGGCTGAGCTGCATCACGGCCTTGGCGGCCCAGTAGTAGCGGCGCATCAGGGCCTCGCTGGCGCGCATGGCCAGGCGCGAGCCGTCGCTGGCCTGCGAGCGGTAGCCGAAGGATTCGGCGACGGCGGTCTGCAGGTCGAAGACCAGGCGGTCCTCGCGGCGGCGGGCGATCAGGTGCAGCCGCATGCGGATCAGGTTGAGCAGGGCCTCGTTGCGTTTGATGTGGGTGATTTCCAGGGCGGTGGCCAGGCCGTTGTGGGCCAGGGCGTCCCAGTTCTCGCCGTAGCCGGCGGCACGCGCCACCCAGAGGATGGTCTGCAGGTCGCGCAGGCCGCCGGGCGATTCCTTGCAGTTGGGCTCCAGGGCGTAGGGCGTGTCCTCGTACTTGTGGTGGCGCTGGCGCATCTCCAGCATCTTGGCGGTGAAGAAGGCGTGCGGATCCAGGGCCTCGCGGAAGGCGCGGCGGAACTTGTGGAACAGGCGGGCATCGCCGGTGATGCGGCGCGATTCCAGCAGGGCGGTCTGCACGGTGATGTCGCGGATCGCCTCGGCCACGCATTCCTCGGTGGTGCGCACGCTGGAGCCGATCTCCAGGCCGGCGTCCCAGCAGGCGCCGATGAAGGTCTCGATCTTCTGGCGCGCGCCGGGGTCGGCCTGGCAGTTGGTGTGGTCCGGGCAGAGCAGCAGCACGTCGATGTCGGATGCCGGGAACAGCTCGCCGCGGCCGAAGCCGCCGACCGCCAGCAGGGCGAAGCCGGGTGGCATGGCGGCCTCGCGCCAGAGTGCGCCGAGCAGCTCGTCGGCCAGCACCGCCAGCCTGCGCAGCAGCGGCTGGGTGCCGCGCAAGGCGCTGCCCAGGGCGGCCGGCTGCAGCAATGCGGCCTTGTCGCGGCGGTAGGCATCCCGCAGGGCCGGCAGGCCGGGCAGGGCGGCCGGGACCGGGACGACAGGCGAGGAAACCGCGGGTAGGACGTCGGGCATGGGATGGGTAGTGCAGAAAGGCCGGCGGACCGCCCCGCCTCAGCAGGACGGCCGCCCGATCGGCCATTTTCGCAAACTACCGCGGCCCCGCCCGGCGCAGGGGGCTTGTGGCCTGTCTAAGCGTAGCGCTTGCGGGCCAGCGCCGCGCCGGCCGCCAGGGCCTGCAGCTTTTTCAGCGCCACCTCGCGGTCCATCGGCGCCAGGCCGCAGTTGGTGCAGGGCAGCAGCCGTTCGCGCGGCACATAGGCCAGGGCCTGGCCGATGGTGTCGGCCACCTGCTCAGGCGTCTCGATCTGGTCGCTGGCGACATCGATCACGCCGACCATCACGTCCTTGCCTTCGAGCAGGCGCATCAGCTCGGGCGGCACATGCGAGTGGAAGCATTCCAGGCTGACCTGGTCGATGCTGCTGCGCGCCAGGGCCGGGAAGATCTGTTCGTACTGCCGCCACTCCTCGCCCAGCGTGGCCTTCCAGTCCACATTGGCCTGGATGCCGTAGCCGTAGCAGATGTGCACGGCGGTGGTGCAGTGCAGCCCGCGCGCGGCGCGCTCCAGTGCCCGCACGCCCCAGTCGGCCGCCTCCTGCAGGTAGACGTTGAAGGCCGGCTCGTCGAACTGGATGATGTCCACGCCGTCGTCCTGCAGCGCCAGCGCTTCCTGGTTGAGCAGGTCGGCGAAGGCCATGGCCATTTCCACCCGGTCGCCGTAGTGGCTGTCTGCCACCGTGTCGACGATGGTCATCGGCCCCGGCAGGGTGAACTTGATGCGGCGCGTGGTGTGGGCCCGCAGCAGGCGGGCCTCGGTGCGGTGCACACGCCCCTTCAGCCGCAGCGGCGCGATCACCTGCGGCACCATGGCGTCGTAGCGGTTGTTGCGGATGCCCATCTTCACCTTGTGCTCGAAGTCGATGCCCTCGACCTGCTCCAGGAAGCCGTGCACGAAATGCTGGCGCGACTGCTCGCCGTCGCCGATCACGTCGAGGCCGGCGTCCTCCTGCGCCTTGATCCAGAGCAGGGTGGCGTCGGCCTTGGCTTCGGCCAGGGCCTCGCCTTCGGCCTTCCAGGCCGGCCAGAGGCGGTGGGATTCGGCCAGCCAGGCGGGCTTGGGCAGGCTGCCGGCGATGGTGGAGCTGAAGAGGGGGCGTGGCATCGGTGTGCTTTCCTGGTCTTGCATGGTGTCGCCTCAGGCCGCCTTGCCGTAGGCCGGGCTTTGCAGGTGGTGGTAGTGGTGCAGGCGGCGCGCCTCGTCCATGCGCAGCCCGTCGCGGATGCCGGCGCGGATGGCGTTCTCCTTGGCGGTGATCTCCTCGGCATAGGCCAGCACCTGTTCGCGCGCGGCACGCGGGATGGCCACCACGCCGTCCGCGTCGCCACGCAGCAGGTCGCCGGGGTGCACGTTCACCCCGCCGATCTGCACCGGCACCTGCAGGCCGGCCAGCTGGATGCGGCCCTTGCCGGTGCGCATCCAGTGGCCGCGGCTGTAAATCGGGTAGTTCAGCTCGCGGCACAGCGCCACGTCGCGGTTGATGCCGTCGATCACCGTGCCGGCCATCTGCCGGAAGTGCGCCATCTCGGTGAGGATGTTGCCCCAGGTGCCCATGTCGTCGCGGCCCCGGTTGTCGATGGTGATGACGCTGCCGGGCGGCACGTCGTCGATGAAGTCGCCGACGAAGCCTTGCTCGTCGTGCGCCGCCGGCCGGTAGAGCACGGTGTAGGCGTGGCCGGCCATGCGGAAGCCGCCGTCGCGTGCGGAAATGCCGTAGCACTGGCCGACGATGCCGGCGCGGTCCAGCGCGTCGCTGAGGGCGGCGCAGTCGAGTTGCAGGGCGCGTGCGACGAAGCCAGCGTCGTCGGGGGATGGGGTGGTGTCGGTCATGGCGGGGCGTGGGTGCGGTGGGGTTGCGAAAGAAGGGCCGTGCCGGTTCACTCGGCGCGGATGTTGGCGGTCTTGATGACCTTGGACCAGTACTGCACGTCGTGGCGCACCACCGCGTCCAGCTCGGCCGGCGCCATGTAGCGGATCTCCACGCCGGCGGTTTCGGCGGACTTCTTCACCTGCGGCGAGGCCAGCGCGGTCCTGGCCGCGGCGGTGAGCCGCTCGACGACGGCGGGCGGCGTGCCGCGCGGCGCGAACAGGGCTACCCAGGCTTCCAGCTCGAAGCCGGGAAAGCCGGCCTCGGCGGTGGTCGGCACATCGGGCATCTGCGGCAGGCGGTTCTTGGCGGCGACAGCCAGGGCGCGCACCTTGCCCGCCTGCACGAAGCCCATCAGCGAGGGCGGCGTGGCCACCGTCATCTGCACATTGCCGGCGATCACGTCCTGCAGGGCCGGCGCCGCGCCCTTGTAGGGCACATGCACGATGTCGATATGGTTCTGCTGCTTGAACAGCTCCATGCCCACATGCGGCACCGAGCCGGTACCCGAGGTGGCGTAGTTGAGCTTGCCGGGGTTGGCGCGGGCATAGTCCACCAGCTCGCGCAGCGTCTTGAAGGGCGTGGCCGGGTTCACCGCCACCACATGCGGCGACACCACCAGCATGCCGACCGGGGCGAAGTCGCGCAGCGGGTCCCATGTCAAGTTGGCGTACATGGAAGGATTGCCCACATGGAACATCGAATAGCCCACCAGCAGGGTGTAGCCGTCCGGCGCGGCGCGCGCCACCGCGCTGGCGGCGATGTTGCCGCCGGCGCCGGCGCGGTTGTCGATCACCACCGGCTGGCCCAGGGTCTGCGTCATGGAGGGCGTCACCATGCGCGCCACCGTGTCCAGGATGCCGCCGGGCGGCACCGGCACGATCATGGTCACCGGCCGTTCGGGGAAGGAGGTCTGTGCCTGGGCCATGCAGCCGAGTGCGGCCAGGCCGAGCGCGATCGCGCCGGTTTTCCAGTTCATGCCTTGTCTCTTTCTTATGATGGGCTTTGCACCCTATTGAAATATCAAAACTCCAAACTAATATACCAACGACAAGATTTGATATGCAAATAGAAAAAACCCGCGACGACCCGAACGCCAGCCAGCCCGACCGCATCCGCGCCGCCCTGTTGGAGGACATCGAGGCCGGCGCGCTGATGCCCGGCGACCCGGTGGACGAGAAGCTGCTGGCCGACCGCTTCGGCGTGTCGCGCACACCGGTGCGCGAAGCGCTGCTGACGCTGTCGGCGCAGCACCTGGTGCGCATCGTTCCGCGCTCGGGCATCCATGTGCATGCGCCTGAGGCGGCCGAGCTGGTGGGCATGCTGGAGGCGCTGTCCGAGCTCGAAGGGGTGGTGGCGCGCCTGTGCGCGCAGCGCATGGACCCGGCGCAGCGCGAGGGGCTGGAACACTGGTGCGCCGCGACGCGTGCGTCGGCCCGCAAGGGCGACCGCGCCGGTTTCGAGGCCGCCAACCAGGCCTTTCACACCGCCCTGTACGAGGGTTGCGGCAACTCGGTGGTGGTCGAGCAGGTGCAGCAACTGCGCCTGCGGCTGGCCGCCTTCAGGCGCAAGGTGCGCGACCAGCCGGGCCGGCTGCTGTCGTCCGCCGCCGATCACGAGGCGGTCGTGGCCGCCGTGCTGGCCAGCGACGCCGAGCGGGCCGCCCAGGCCATGCGTGAACACATCGTGGCCAAGGGCCGCGCCTTCGCCGACCTGCTGCTGGCGCCTGCCGGCGGCCGGCGCTGACGGGGGCCGTCTGGCTTCGATCACACGGCGCTCGATGGAGCAGACCCGGGTGGCCTGGCGCATCACGAGAAGGCTTCAACTCGGCTTGCGTACGAACTTCAGCAGCTGCCGCTGTTCGCGGTATTGCTGCAGGGCGTTTCGCCTCGCCAGCCGGCGGATCGCGGCGCGCTCCGGGCGGCCGTGGCCCTCGCCCAGCACGAACACCAGCTTTTGTCCCTGGGAGCGCTGGTCGAACTGCGACATCGCCTGCGACGCGGCCCTGCGCACCACGTTCAGCGGCATGCCCTCGAGGTGGACCACGTAGCTGCCCCCGCTCTGTCCGCGGCACCGGCCATCGGCCGGGTCCTGCAGTTCGCCGGGTTCGAGCGAGTCCTGCGAGCTGTCGGACTCGTCCGTGCTCATGTCCCGCGGGATGATCCTGGTGAAGGCCGCCGCGATGCCGGTCAGGTCGTCTTCCCGGCGCGCGGGGTCGCTCAGCCAGTCGGTGTCAGCGCCGTGGCCGGACAGCCGCATCAGCTCGCGCAGCACCTCGTTGGCGCCGGCGCAGGACGGCAGGCCGGCGATGAAACGCATGAGCCGGCTGTGGTGCATGGTCTTGCCTTCCGGCGGCAGCGGGTCGGCAGGCTGGCATCGCATGCCGGCTGCGATGTGGCAGAGCATCTCCTGGGCCAGCTCCGGCTGCGCACGCTGCACCGCTTGCAGCACCCGCTCCAGGGTTTCGAGATAGATCGGTTGATCGGAGCTGGCGCTGTCGAACAGGCGCTCGGCCCAGCGGATGCGGCGCCAGACCGGCGCGCAGGCGGTGCGCCATGCCTGCGACAGCTCCGGCGGCAGTTCGGGCAGCCGGATGAGGATGCGTGCATTGGCTTCGTGCATGCAATGGAGGTCCGTCGCGGACTGATCGGGCTGGTAGCGGCTCAATGCCGGGATCGCATGCGGCGCCAGCACGCGCAGCAGCTCGCAAAAATGCGCGTCCGAGGTGCTGCGCCTGCCGAACACCTGGATCAGGCCCAGGGACTGCTCCAGCGCCATGGTGAGTTCCATGCCGTCGATCTGCTCCTCGATGAAGCTCACCAGCCGGGGCACCGAGAAATGCCGGGCTTCGTCGCGGAAGGTCCGGCCATCGCGCAGGTGCCAGAGTTTTTCGATGCGGCTTGCCACAGCGGACCGGGGCAGATCGCCGATGTGCAGGCGGGGCAGGGGGCAGAGTGCGCCGGGCTGCGGCTGTGCCAGCAGGCCGGCCAGAACCGGATGCATTGCGCCCGGTGATGGCGGTACTGCGGACGGAGTTGAGGCGGTCTTGCCTTCGGCGGCAGGCTCCAGCCCGGGTGTCGTGTGGCTTGTTTGGGTCGTCGAATTGGAAACGAACATCCTGCTCTCCTTGCAAAAGCAGGCATTCGACGGGCGGCGGCGCGGGCCCGGTCGCCGTGCATCCGAACCCTGCTCGCCTCGCGCGAACCGGGCGCGGCGTGCACCGGTGCTCAGGTCTTGTCGGAAGCCGGATTCGAAGCCGGACGGGGCGCCGGAAGCAGATAGGCCAGCCCGCGATCGTGCAGGTGGAAGCTGGGCAGCTTGTATTGCCGCGCGAGCTGCTCGATCGCCTGGCGGCCCAGCATGCCGGCATCCTTGGCGTTCAGGATGAATGTCAGCTGCTTGCCGTGGCGGCGCTGGTTGAACCTCGATATCGCCTCGCTGGCGACGGCCTGCACCACCGGCAGGGGCAGCCCGTCGAGCGCGACGATGCAGTTGTCGGCCGGGTCCGCGGTGTCGTCGAGCTTGTTCACCGCGAGGGTGATCTGCGCCAGGTCCTCATGGCGCCGCTCGGGCTTGCTGAGCAGATAGGGCGGCAGGCGGACGCCCCAGATCCGCATCAGCTCGCCGAACACCGCGTTGCCCCCGTCGCCGGGCATCACGCGGGCGACGATGCGGATGAGCTTGGCGGGCCCGCCCGGGCCGAGGCGGCCGGGAAAACGGTCGGTGTTGCGGCGTATGCCCTCCGCCACCCATGACAGCATCTGCTGCTGCAGCTCCGTGGCTGCCTGGCCGGCGGCCAGTAGCACCGGCACCAGCATGTTCATGCCGGTTTCCGCCCCCACGTCGTCGAACAGGGCGATGGCCCAGGGCGTGCGGCCCCACACCGGCTGGCAGGCGGCAGTCCATTCCCGCACCTGATCGGGCCGCAGCACCGGCAGCCGCGACAGGATGCGTGCACAGGCAAAGCGCACGCCGAGGTTGTCGAAAGGGGGACGGTGGCCGGGTTCCCAGTGCTCCAGGTACTCCTGGAGCGCCACCATCGCATGCGGCTTCAGGGCGTCCAGCAGATCCTGGAACTGGTGCGAGGCCGTCTCCTTGCCCAGGGTTTCGATGAGCCCGAAAGCCTGTTGCGGCTTCATCGTGAGGCCGGCGCCGGTGATGTGCTGGCGCACGAAGCCGGTGATGGCCCGGATGCCCAGGCGTTCGGCCTGTTCGCTGAACGGGCCGCCTTGCGGGCAATGCCACAAGGCGTGCAGCGGCCCGGCGTTGCGCGCCAGGGGCAGATGGCTGATGCAGGTGCGGGGTACCGCGCGGACGTCCAGGCCCGTGGCCGGCAGGGTCGGCCCGGTGAGCGGCGCCAGGGTCTCGTCGCGGTATGCGGTGGTCGGCGCCGGGTCGTCCCTGGTCCCGCGCTGGTCCTGCGCCTGGTGCCCTGCCTGGCGGGTGGCGGCCGCGCAGGCCGAGGTGTCGGGGATGAACATCGATGGCTCCTCTCAAAAAAGGAGCCATTCCAGCGCCGTGGCCGCGCCGGCCAGCCGCATCCACACGCAAACCCGAGCCGCAGCGCGAAGCGGCGCGGCCGGCAGGATCAGGCCGTGGCGGCCTGCGGGCTGGTGATGAAGTCCGGCGGCGCCAGGCTGCCGGCCGACAGGGTCAGCACCTCGTAGCCGGTCTCGGTGACCAGCACCGTGTGCTCCCACTGGGCCGACAGGCTGCGGTCCTTGGTGACGATGGTCCAGCCGTCGTTGCCGGATTCCTTGATCTCGCGCCGGCCGGCGTTGATCATCGGCTCGATGGTGAAGGTCATGCCGGGCTTGAGTTCCTCCAGCGTGCCCGGGCGGCCGTAGTGCAGCACCTGGGGCTCTTCGTGGAACTTCTGGCCGATGCCGTGGCCGCAGAACTCGCGCACCACCGTATAGCCCTTGCCCTCGGCGAACTTCTGGATGGCCGCGCCGATGTCGCCCAGCCGCGCGCCCGGGCGCACCTGCTGGATGCCCAGCCACATGGCCTCGTAGGTGACCTGCACCAGCCGTTTGGCCTGGCTGGTGCATTCGCCCAGCAGGTACATGCGGCTGTTGTCGCCGTACCAGCCGTCCTGGGTGATGACGGTGACGTCGACATTCATGATGTCGCCCTTCTTCAGCGGCTTCTCGTTCGGGATGCCGTGGCAGACCACGTTGTTGAGCGAGGTGCAGAGATGGCCGGGGTAGGGCGGATAGCCCGGGGGTGCGTAGCCGATGGTGGCCGAGACGGTGCCCTGCCCGCGCATGTATTCCGCGGCCAACCGGTCGATTTCCTTGGTGGTCACGCCGACCTGGATGTGGGGCGTGAGGTAGTCCAGGACCTCGGATGCCAGGCGGCAGGCGGTGCGCATGGCCTCGATCTGCTCGCGGCTCTTGATGGTGATGCTCATCACCGAATTATCCCATCCGGGCGCGGACGCCGCCGGGACGCTGCCCATGGGGCTACTGCGGCTGAGGGTAAAATTCCGCGCCTTCGACCTGTCCCCAGTCAGCGGACCGGCCGGTGTAGAGCCCTCTTCCAAGACCGCAAGACCGCCCCGGCGATCTTTGTCGTGATCCCCACAGCGATCCCTACCGTGACCCAGCACATCATCTTCGAAGGCGGCAACGCCGTCAGCGACTTCCGCGCCCGCCAGCTCCTGCCGCTGCTCCAGGCCATCCATCCCCGCATCACCGGCATCTCCGCGCGTTTCGTGCACCTGGTGGCCACCGATGCGGCGCCGGATGCGACCGAGACCGAACGCCTGGCCGCGCTGCTGACCTACGGCGAGCCCTACACGGGCACGGCGGAGGGTGTGCGTGTGGTGGTGTCGCCGCGCTTCGGCACGGTCTCGCCCTGGGCCTCCAAGGCCACCGACATCGCCCACAACTGCGGCCTGGCCGTGCGCCGGGTGGAGCGCCTGGTCGAATACCGCATCGCCCTGAAGGCGCCGCTGCTGGGCAGCGCCTCGCTGGATGCCGCACAGCAGCAGGCCGTGGCCGCGCTGCTGCATGACCGCATGACCGAATCGGTGGTCTTCGACCGCGAAGCCGCCGCCAAAGGCCTGTTCACCGAGCTGCCCGCCGCGCCGATGGAGCAGGTCGACCTGCTGGCCGGCGGCCGCGCCGCGCTGGAGCAGGCCAACACCCAGTTCGGCCTGGCCCTGGCCAGCGACGAGATCGACTACCTGGTGGAGAACTTCACCCGCCTGGGCCGCAACCCGACCGACGTCGAGCTGATGATGTTCGCCCAGGCCAACAGCGAACACTGCCGCCACAAGATCTTCAACGCCGAGTTCACCATCGACGGCCAGCCGCAGGACCACAGCCTCTTCGGCATGATCCGCCACACCCACCGCACCAGCCCGCAGCACACGGTGATCGCGTATTCGGACAACGCCTCGGTGATGGAAGGCCAGGAGCGCGAGCTGTTCGTGGCCAGCAGCAAGGCCGACCAGGCGACGGACGCCGCGCCCGCGTACGAGCGCCGCCAGTCGCTGCAGCATGTGCTGATGAAGGTCGAGACGCACAACCACCCGACCGCCATCTCGCCCTTCCCCGGTGCCTCCACCGGTGCCGGCGGCGAGATCCGCGACGAAGGCGCCACCGGCCGCGGCAGCAAGCCCAAGGCCGGCCTGACCGGCTTCACCGTATCGAAGCTCTGGCCCGAGGAGGCCGACGCCTACGGCAAGCCCGAACACATCGCCAGCCCGCTGCAGATCATGACCGAGGGCCCGCTCGGCGGCGCCGCCTTCAACAACGAATTCGGCCGGCCCAACCTGCTGGGCTATTTCCGCGAATACGAGCAGACCATCGCCAGCGATGCGGACACCCTCCGCCGCGGCTACCACAAGCCCATCATGATCGCCGGCGGCCTGGGCAGCATCGATGCCGGCCTGACCAAGAAGATCGAATTCCCCGCCGGCTCCCTGCTGATCCAGCTCGGCGGCCCCGGCATGCGCATCGGCATGGGCGGCAGCGCAGCCAGCTCCATGGCCACCGGCGCCAATGCGGCCGAACTCGATTTCGACTCGGTGCAGCGCGGCAATCCCGAGATCGAACGGCGCGCGCAGGAAGTCATCAACCATTGCTGGATGCTGGGCGATGCCAACCCCATCCTGGCGATCCACGACGTGGGCGCGGGCGGGCTGTCGAACGCCTTCCCCGAGCTGACCAACGACGCCGGCCGCGGCGCCCGCTTCGGCCTGCGCGACGTGCCGCTGGAAGAGTCCGGCCTGGCGCCCAAGGAGATCTGGTGCAACGAAAGCCAGGAGCGCTACGTCCTGGCCATCGCCCCCGAATCCCTCGAACAGTTCAAGGCCTTCTGCGAACGCGAGCGCTGCCCCTTCGCCGTGGTCGGCGTGGCCACCGAGGAGCGCCAGCTGGTGCTGGCCGATGCAGCCGCCGCCGAGGCGCCGCCGGTCGACATGCCGATGAACGTGCTGCTGGGCAAGCCGCCCAAGATGCACCGCGACGTGAAGACGGTGGCCCGCCGGTTCCAGCCGCTGGAGCTGACCGGCGTGGACCTGCAGCAGTCGGCCATCGCGGTGCTCTCGCATCCCACGGTCGCCTCCAAGCGTTTCCTGATCACCATCGGCGACCGCACCGTGGGCGGCCTCACCCACCGCGACCAGATGGTCGGCCCCTGGCAGGTGCCGGTGGCCGATTGCGCGGTCACGCTGGCCGACTACGCCGGTTTCGCCGGCGAAGCCATGAGCATGGGCGAACGCACGCCGCTGGCAGCACTCGATGCGCCGGCTTCCGGCCGCATGGCGGTGGCCGAGGCCATCACCAACCTGCTGTCGGCGCCGATCGAGCTGCCCCGGGTCAAGCTCTCGGCCAACTGGATGGCCGCCTGCGGCGAGCCGGGCGAGGACGCCGCGCTCTACGCCACCGTCAAGGCCGTGGGCCTGGAGCTGTGCCCGGCGCTGGGCATCTCGATCCCGGTGGGCAAGGATTCCCTGTCCATGCGCACCCAGTGGAAGGATGAGGCCGGCGAGGCCCGCAAGGTCAGCTCGCCGGTCAGCCTGATCGTCACCGCCTTCGCCACGCTCGCCGACGTGCGCGGCACACTCACGCCGCAGCTCGACGCCACCACGGAAGACACCACCCTCGTCCTGATCGACCTGGGCAAGGGCCAGCACCGCATGGCCGGCTCCATCCTGTCGCAGGTGCTGGGCCAGTCGGGCGACCTGGTGCCGGATCTGGACGACGCGCAGGACCTGGTCCGCCTGGTCGACGCCGTCAACACCCTGCGCGCCCAGGGCCGCATCCTGGCCTACCACGACCGCAGCGACGGCGGCCTGTTCGCCGCGGCCGCCGAGATGGCCTTCGCCGGCCATGTGGGCGTGGCGCTGAACGTGGACATGCTGGTCACCGAAGGCGACGGCATCAGCGACAGCCGCGCCGAGTACGGCGATGCCAAGAACTGGTCGCAGCAGGTGTCGGCGCGGCGCGAGGAACTCACGCTCAAGGCCTTGTTCAACGAGGAGCTGGGCGTGCTGTTGCAGGTGCGCACCTCGGAGCGCAATGAGGTCATGCAGACCCTGCGCTCCTTCGGCCTCTCCAAGCACAGCCATTTCGTCGGCAAGACCCGGCCGGCCAGCTCCTCGATGGAAGTCGGCAAGGGCAAGCTGGAAATCTGGCGCGACACCAAGGCGGTGTTCAGCGCCAGCCTGTTCGACCTGCACCAGGTGTGGGACAGCGTCAGCTGGAAGATCAACCGCGAGCGCGACAACCCGGCCTGCGCGGACAGCGAGCATGCGGCGGCCGGCGTGCCCGAGGACACCGGGCTGCACTGGTCCGTGCCCGCCGAGGCTTCGAAGCTGCCGCAGGCGCCGGCTCTTGTTGGCCAGGCCCGTCCGCGGGTGGCCATCCTGCGCGAGCAGGGCGTGAACTCGCATGTGGAGATGGCCTATGCCTTCGACACCGCCGGCTTCGAGGCGGTGGATGTGCACATGACCGACCTGATGTCCGGCCGCGCCCGTCTGCCCGATTTCAAGGGGGTGGTCGCCTGTGGCGGCTTCAGTTATGGCGACACGCTGGGCGCCGGCATCGGCTGGGCGCGCAGCATCACCTTCCATCCTGAGCTGGCGGCGCAGTTCGCGGCCTTCTTCGGGCGTGGCGATACCTTCGGGCTGGGCATCTGCAATGGCTGCCAGATGTTCGCCGAGCTGGCGGACATCATTCCGGGGGCTTCGGCCTGGCCGCGGTTCACGACGAACCAGAGCGAGCGCTTCGAGGCTCGGCTGGCGATGGTCGAAGTCTTGAAGTCGCCCAGCATCTTCCTGCAGGGGATGGAGGGGTGGCGGCTGCCGATTGCTGTCGCGCATGGCGAGGGGTATGCGAATTTCGCGCACCGGGGGGATGCGGCTCAGGTGCTGCCTGCCATGCGGTATGTGGACCACACCGGGCAGGCGACTGAGCAGTACCCGTTCAACCCCAACGGCAGTGCTGGTGGTCTGACTGGTGTGACTACGCCGGATGGGCGGTTCACTGCGCTGATGCCGCATCCTGAGCGGGTGTTCCGGAATGTGCAGATGAGCTGGACGGGGGGGGATGTGGGTGGGTTCAGTCCCTGGATGCACCTTTGGCATAACGCTCGGCGGTTTGTGGGGTGAGGCGCTTTTTGCTTCTTTGCTGTTCTCCTGCGGAGGGCGGAGCTGGGGCTGCGCGCCCCAGACCGCGCTCACTTTCTTTGCTTCGCCAAAGAAAGTAAGCAAAGAAAGGCGACCCGGCTGCGGGAGTCCCCCTCCTGCGGAGGGGGCACGCTGCGGTGCTCGCAAAAGCGGGGTCCACGACAACTCGCTTCGCTCAAACAGGTCATGGCCCTGATCCGCTTTTGCTGCGCTCCTCACTCACCCGCAGACGGGACCCGGGAGCGGGGGCAGCGGCTGCTTCGCAGCGCAACGGGCCGTCGCTGCGCTCGGCCGCTGGTTGATGAATACCCGCCCTTCGCCACGTTCGGTCTTTCAGCCAGGGCCGAGCGCAGCGACGGCCCGTCACCCTGCGAAGCAGTGGCTGTCCCCGCTCCCGTTCCCGGGTCCCGTTAGCCCGAGAGCGAGGAACGGAGCAAAGGCGGATCAGGGCCACGACCTGTTTGAGCGAAGCGAGTTGTCGTGGACCCCGCCTTTGCGAGTACCGCAGCGGTGCCCGAAGGGCCTCGGGTGTCGGGTCGCCTTTCTTTGCTTACTTTCTTTGGCGAAGCAAAGAAAGTGAGCGCGGTCTGGGGCGCGCAGCCCCAGCTCCGCCCTCCGCGCAGGAGACAAACCCCGGACAGCAACCAACCCCCCGCAAAGCACTTTTGCAAACACCCCCCAACCCCAGCCCCTCAAACTCCACCCCCCAGGCCCAAGGCCAAGCCCATAAAGAAGGACCCCAAAAAATGGCCGCAGGCAGCCTCCTAACCCTGCTGGACGACATCACCACCTTGCTCGACGACATCTCCGTCATGGCCAAGGTGGCCGCCAAGAAGACCGCCGGCGTGCTGGGCGACGACCTCGCAGTGAACGCCGAACAGGTCCACGGCGTGCAAGCCAGCCGCGAACTCCCGGTAGTCTGGGCCGTCTGCAAGGGCTCCCTGCTCAACAAGCTGATCCTGGTGCCGGCGGCGCTGGCCATCAGCGCCATGGCCCCCTGGCTGGTCACGCCCCTCCTGATGCTGGGCGGCGCCTACCTCTGCTACGAGGGCGCGGAAAAACTGGCCCACCGCTTCCTGCACTCGCCCGAGCAGGACCAGGCCCGCAAGGAGGAACAGCGCCGCGTGCTCGCCAGGCCGGCCATGAACCTCGCCGCGCTGGAAAAGGAAAAGATCAAGGGCGCCATCCGCACCGACTTCATCCTCTCGGCCGAGATCATCGCCATCACCCTCGGCGTGGTGCAGGACGAGCCCTTCCTGCCCCGCCTGCTGGTGATGGCCGGTGTCGCGTTCGTAATGACGATAGGCGTCTACGGCATCGTCGCCGCCATCGTGCGGCTGGACGACCTGGGCCTCTACCTGATCCGCCGCGGCACGCCCAGGGCCACCACCATCGGCAAGGCCATCCTGCGCGCCGCTCCGTGGCTGATGAAGACCCTGTCGGTGCTCGGCACGGCGGCGATGTTCCTGGTCGGCGGCGGCATCCTGGTGCACGGCCTGGAGCCGGTCGCCCATGCGCTGGAGGACCTGGGCACCCTGGCCGGAGCAGGCATCAACGCCATGGTCGGCCTGGTGGCCGGCGGCCTGCTGGTCGCCGCGATGCTGGGCTGGAAACGGCTGCGGCGCTGAGCCCGGCTCAGCGCGCCAGGCCCCAGCCGGCCAGCAGCTGCTCCAGCCGCTGCTGCGCCGCATCCGTCAGCGGCCAGGCAGAGGGCGGCCGGGTGGCGCCGCAGTCCTGGCCCATGATCCGCAGGGCGGACTTCACCACGGTGACGTTGGTGCCGTTGTTCTCCTGCGCCCGCAGTTCCTCGAAGGGCAGCATCTCGGCGATCAGGCGCATGGCCAGCGGATAGTCGGCCGACTCCAGCGCCGCATGGATGGCCACCGAGCGCTTCGGCATCACGTTGATCAGCCCCGAGGTGAAGCCGCGCGCACCCACCGCGTACAGCGGCGGCGCCCAGTTCTCGGCCAGGCCGCCCACCCAGGCCAGGCCCCGGTCGGCCGTGCGGCGGATGGCCTCGGCCAGCACCAGCGGCGTGGGCGCGGCCCACTTGATGCCGATCACCTGCGGGATGCGGCAGAGCGCCTCGATGGCCGCCAGGCCGATGTTGTCGTTGCGCAGGTAGAGGATGACCGGCAGCCCGTCGGCCGCATCGGCCACACGCTGCACATAGGCGGTGACGCCGCGCGGCGCCACGAAGGGATCGGGCGGCTGGTGCACCATGATCGCGTCGGCGCCGGCCGCGCGCGAGGCCTTGGCCAGCGCGCAGGCATCGTGCACGCTGCGGCCCACGCCGCCGAGCAGCGGCACCCGGCCGGCGATCTGCTCGGCCGCGATCTGCACCATGCGTTCGGCCTCGTGCGCCTGCAGGCCGTAGTACTCGCTGGTGTTGCCGTTGGCCACCAGCACATGCACGCCGGCTTCCACCGCCCGGTCGACGATGGGTTTCAGGGGCGCGGCGACGATGCGGTCCTGCGCATCGAAGGGCGTGACGAGGATGCCGGAGATGCCGTTCAGCGCCTGGCGCAGCGCGGCTCTGTCGAAATGGGCCATGGTTTTGTTGTCTCCTGGAAGGGCTGATGAAAGACCGGCCGACATGCTCGCACAGGAGGCGGCCGCGTCATCCGCGCAGCCGCGCCACCTGCTCGTCGCGGAAGGCGCGCGGGGTGCAGCCCACCACCTGGCGGAAGCGTCGGTTGAAATAGGCCTCGTCGCCGTAACCGCACTGCCGCGCCACCTCGCGCACCAGCATCGAGGAGCCGGTGAGCAGCTCGCGGGCGCGGTCGAGCCGGCGTTCGGTGACCAGTTCGGTGAAGGTCTGGCCGGTCTCCTTCTTGAGCAGGTTGGCCAGGTAGTTGGGCGAGAGGAAGGCGGCGGCGGCCGCGTCGGTGAGCGAGAGTTCCTGGTCCAGGTTGTCGCGCACATAACGCACCACCCGCTGCAGGGCGTCGTGGCGCGAGGTGCGGCCGCCCTGGTGCAGGGCCAGTCGCTGCAGCTCGCGCTCCTGGCGCAGGCAGGCCAGGCCGACGATCTGCTGCAGGATGCCGCGCACCATGGCCATGCCGCCGAAGCTGCGTTCGGCGTTGTACTGGCGCAGTTCTTCCAGCCAGGCCTCGATGCGGTGGAAGTCGGGCGCGTCGAAGGCGAAGTCCAGGTACTCCTGGAACAGGAAGGGCGCCAGCTCGGGGTGGCTGGCGAAGGCCAGGCCGTCGAGGTCCAGCTCGTCCACCGCGATCTCGGGCCAGAGGAAACGCTGGCTGAAATTGACGATGCAGTAGCGCGAGCCCGGCGGATGCGGGATCACATGCATGCGGTGGGGCAGCACGAAGCTGAGGTACCCCCGGCCGAAGGGCCGCACCGCCGCGCCGATGGCCTGCTGGGTGTCGCCCTCCAGGCCCACCTGGATCTGGAAGTAGCCGTGGCGGTGCGGCTGGGTGAGTTCGTTGCGGGCGCCCTGGAAACGGATGTCGAAGTCCAGGTGCTCGGCGCGTTCGTGCATGCGCCAGGTCCGCAGGGGCGGGTGGGAGGTCGGCATGCGCCGAGTGTGCCGCACCCCTGCTGCCCGCGTCAGACGACTTCGGTCTGCACTTCGCCCAGGCCGGCGATGGCGCCGATCAGGTGGTCGCCGCGCTGCACCGCGCCCACGCCGGAGGGGGTGCCGGTGAAGATCAGGTCGCCGGCGCGCAGCTCGAACAGGGTCGAGAGGTAGGCGATGGTGCCGGGGACCTTCCAGATCATGTCCGAGAGGTCGCCGTTCTGGCGGGTCTCGCCGTTGACCGACAGGGTGATGGAGCCTGACGACGGATGGCCGGCCTGGGCCACGGGGTAGATGGCGCCGCAGGGGGCGGCGTTGTCGAAGGCCTTGCCGAGTTCCCAGGGGCGGCCGGTTTTCTTGGCGATGCCTTGCAGGTCGCGTCTGGTCATGTCCAGGCCCACGGCGTAGCCCCAGACATGGGTCAGGGCTTCTGCTTCCTCGATGTTCTTGCCGCCCTTGCCGATGGCCACGACGAATTCGACTTCGTGGTGGACGTTGGTGGAGATGCTGGGGTAGGGGAATTTTCCGCCGTCTGCCACGATGGCTGTCGCGGGCTTCTGGAAGAAGAAGGGGGGCTCCACGTCGGGGTTGTGGCCCATCTCGCGGGAGTGTTCGGCGTAGTTCTGGCCTACGCAGAAGATGCGGGCTACGGGGAAGCGGGTTTGGCTGCCGGCTATGGGCAGGGAGTTGATCTTCTGGGGGTCTATTGCGTAGGTGGTCGTTGTCGTCGACATGGGTGCTTTTCTGCTGGTGGTTTGATTCCTTGACTCTAGGAGGCTGGGTTGGGCTTCTGGTTGGCTGGTTACTGGGATTCTTGGACTGGGTTACTTTTGTTGGGGGTTTGTCTCCTGCGCGGAGGGCGGGGCTGGGGCTGCGCGCCCCAGACCGCGCTCACTTTCTTTGCTTCGCTGTTTAGACCGGGGACATGGGAAACACCCGTGCGGGGACATAGGAAACACCTCGGCTCAATTGGAAGCGGTCGCCGCAGCGCTGTCCAGACGCATGAAGCAATGGTGGCTGAAGTAGATATCGAAGCAGCCGTCGTGCTCGGGATCGGGCCGGAAGGCCACCGGCAGGCGGTGTAGCGCGTGCGACAAGCGCAGCTTGTGGCCCTGGAACTTCACGAAGCCGTTCCAGCCCACGGTCACGACGTGATCGTGCTCGGCGTATTCGATCTCCGCCAGCGTCTGCGGCATGGCCCGCGGGCTCATGCGGTAGCGCTGTGCGGGTGTCTGCATGGCGATGCCCTCGTGTGGTCTTTCGTGGTTGTAGACAGCCCTCCAACGGTCGAGCGCGTCCTGTGCATGGGCGAGGTTGTCGAAGGTCCTGCCGTTGAGCACCTCGGCCTTGAGCGAACGGTGGAAGCGCTCGAGCTTGCCGTTGGTCTGCGGGTGGTACGGCGCGCTGTGGCTGACGCGCATGCCCAGCCGGATGAACCAGATGTCGAGCCCGCTGAGGTGGCCCGATGCGCTCGGCACGCCCCAGGGCGCGCCGTTGTCGGCGTTGATGCGCGCGGGCAGCCCGTAGCGCTCGAAGACGGCCTGGAGCTGGCTCTGCACCGTGGCGCTGTCGGTCCTGGCGCAGGCGGCCGCGGCCAGGTTGAAGCGCGAGTGGTCGTCGAGCAAGGTCAGCGGGTTGCAGCGCCCGGCAGCGGTCTCGAAGTGGCCTTTGAAGTCGAGCTGCCACAGCGCGTTGGGATGCTCGTGCTCGAAGCGCTGCCAGGGCTGGCTGGCAGCGCTCGCCTCTTGAGGGATCAGGCCGTTGCGTCGCAGGATGTCGGTGACGGTGCTGGTGGCGGGCACCTCGCGGTGGCCGAGGTCCAGCAGCCTGCGGCAGATCTTGCGCGCGCCCCAGGCAGGATGCTTGCGCCGCATCGCCAGGACGGTCGACTGCATGTCCGCGGGCGTCTGCAGCGGGCTGTGTACGGGGCGCCTGGAGCGCTCCACGAAGGCCGCCTGACCTTCCACTGCAAAACGCTTGAGCAGCGCATAGCCCGCCTTGGGCGTGATGTTGAAGCGCCGGCACAACTCGCGCCGATTAGCCCCTTCCTGCTGGGCCAGTTCCACGAACTCTTGCTTGGTGCTCATGAGGTCTCTCGGTTGCCAGGGCATGGGCTTCTCCTCGGCTTGTCTGCCGCACAGAAGTGTTTCCCATGTCCCCGCACACCCGTTTCCCATGTCCCCGGTCTGAACACTTCGCCAAAGAAAGTAAGCAAAGAAAGGCGACCCGGCTGCGGGAGTCCCCCTCCTGCGGAGGGGGCACGCTGCGGTGCTCGCAAAAGCGGGGTCCACGACAACTCGCTTCGCTCAAACAGGTCGTGGCCCTGATCCGCTTTTGCTCCGCTCCTCACTCTCCCGCAGACGGGACCCGGGGAGCGGGGACAGCCACTGCTTCGCAGGGCGACGGGCCGTCGCTGCGCTCGGCCTCTGATTGAATAACCCGCCCTTTGGCATCGGCCGCATTTCAGTGGAGGCCGAGCGCAGCGAAGGCCCGTTGCGCTGCGAAGCAGCCGCTGTCCCCGCTCCCGCTTCCGGGTCCCGTGAGCCCGAGAGCGAGGAACGGAGCAAAGGCGGATCAGGGCCACGACCTGTTTGAGCGAAGCGAGTTGTCGTGGACCCCGCCTTTGCGAGTACCGCAGCGGTGCCCGAAGGGCCTCGGGTGTCGGGTCGCCTTTCTTTGCTTACTTTCTTTGGCGAAGCAAAGAAAGTGAGCGCGGTCTGGGGCGCGCAGCCCCAGCTCCGCCCTCCGCGAAGGAGACAAACCCAAACCCAAACCCCAAACCAAACTCACTCAGGCCGAATATCAGCCTTCTTGGCCACAGCCTTCCACCGCGTCAACTCAGCGCCAATAAAAGCAGCAAACTCCGCAGGCTTCATAACAGCCGGCTCCGCCCCTTCCTTCAAAAAGAAGCCCTTCATCTCCTCCGACTGCACAGCCTTGTTGATCTCGCCATTGAGCCGATCCACAACCGCAGCAGGCGTATTGGCCGGCGCGAACACCCCCCACCACAGGTCCACACCAGCCCCTTGTACCCAGCTTCTTCGAGAGAAGGCAGATCAGGCGCCACCTGCGAGCGCTGCGCAGTGGTCACGGCCAGCGCCCGCAGCCGCCCGGCCTTGACCTGCGACAGGATCGAAGGCGCACTGGCAATGATGATGTCGATCTGCCCACCCAGCAGATCGGTCACCGCCGGCGCCATGCCCTTGTACGGCACATGCGTGAGCTTGATGCCGGCGGCGTCCGCGAAGATCTCCGTGGCGAACTGGTTGATGCTCCCCGCGCCCGAGGTCCCGTAGTTGAGCTTGCCCGGCTGGGCCTTGGCGGCCGCCACCAGCTCCTGGATGGTCTTGTAGGGCGCATCCTTGTTCACGGTCACCAGCAGCGGCCCCTTGGCCAGCATCGCCACCGGCTTGAAGTCCTTCAGCACGTCGTAGGAGAGGTTGGTGCGGATGGCCGCGCCCGTAGTGAAGGTGGAGGTCACCACCACCAGCTGATAGCCGTCGGCCGGGGCGCGCGCCACCTGCTGGTTGGCGATGATGCCGCCGCCCGAAGGCTTGTTGTCCACGATGAAGGGCTGGCCCATGCTGTCCTGCAGCCGCTTGCCGATGGCCCGGGCAAAGACGTCGTTGGAACCGCCGGCCGCACTGCCGACCACGAAGGTCACCGGCCGGCTGGGGTAGGGCGCGCCGCCCTGGGCATGGGCGGCGGGCAGGGCGGTGGCGAGCAGGCTGGCGGCGAGCAGGGCGCGGCGGGTGGGATGGGTGGTCAAGGCAAGGTCTCCTGTTTTTCGGCTATTGCCGGTCATGGTAAGCAGTCGGCCATGATGCTTCCATGAAGTTTCGTCAATCGAAAGACAAGGTTTTCTTGTGCTCGCAATGGCTGGCAAGGGGCACACTCCGCCCAGGCGCCGTCCGTGGCGCCATCCAAGGACCTGGAGCGAGACAAAAACCATGGCACTGACCAGCGACGCCAGCGGCGTCTACCCGATCGCACCGACACCCTTTCTCGACGACGGCCGCATCGACACGGCCGCCATCGACCGGCTGACGGATTTCTACCTCGGCTGCGGCGCCACCGGCATCACGGTGCTGGGCCAGCTCGGCGAGGCGCCCAAGCTCGAACATGCCGAAAGCGTGGACGTGGCCCGCCGCATGATCCAGCGGGCGAGCCGGCTGCCGGTGATCGTCGGCGTGTCCGCGCCGGGCTTCGCCGCCATGCGGGCGCTGACCCGCGACGTGATGGATGCGGGCGCGGCCGGCGTGATGATCGCCCCGCCCAACACCTTGCGCACCGACGACCAGATCGTCAGCTACTACCGCCAGGCGGCGCAGGCCATCGGCGAGGACGTGCCCTTCGTGCTGCAGGACTATCCGCTGACCTTCAGCGTGCAGATGACACCCGGCGTGATCCGCAGCATCGTGCAGGACAACCCTTCCTGCGTGATGCTCAAGCACGAGGACTGGCCGGGGCTGGAGAAGATCTCCACCCTGCGTGCCTGGGAACGCGAGGGCGCCATGCGCCACATCGCCATCCTGACCGGCAACAACGGCCTGTTCCTGGACTACGAGATGGAGCGCGGCGCCGACGGCGCCAACACCGGCTATGCCTTCCCCGACATGCTGGTGGACCTGGTGCGCCTGTCCCGGGCCGGCCAGCGCGAGGAGGCGCACGACCTGTTCGATGCCCACCTGCCGCTGCTGCGCTACGAGCAGCAGCCGGGCATCGGCCTGACGGTGCGCAAATACCTGCTGTACCGCCGCGGCCTGCTCGGCTCGCCGACGCTGCGCCAGCCCTTCGCGCCGCTCACGGCCGCCACCAAGGCCGAGGTGGAACACCTGCTCGGCCGGCTGGCCCGCCACGACACACGCGCCCAGCTCTGAACCCCACACACCAAACACATCCCCATGCGCAGCAAACTCTTCGTGCCCGGCTCCCGCCCGGAACTCTTCGACAAGGCCCTGGCGGGCGATGCCGATGCCCTGTCCTTCGACCTGGAGGACGCCGTGGCCGAGTCTCGCAAGGCCGAGGCGCGGCAGACGCTGGGCGACTTCCTGGCCCGCGTGGCCGACCCGGCGGTCAAGCGCGGCAAGGTGATGATCGTGCGTGTCAATCCGCTGGACACGCCGCATTTCGCGCCCGACCTGGCGGCGGTGGTGCGGCCCGGGCTGGACCTGCTCAACCTGCCAAAGCCCGAGGAGCCGGCCCAGGTGATCCAGGCGGTGGAAGCCCTGATCCAGGCCGAGCGGACCAATGGCGTGAGCCAGCCGGTGCGCCTGCTGCTCAACATCGAGACGCCCAAGGCCCTGCGCAATGCCGCCGCGCTGGCAGCCGCCCATCCGCGGGTGGCCGGCCTGCAGATGGGCCTGGGCGACCTGTTCGAGCCGCTGGGCATCGCCCGGCGCGATCCGGACAATGTGCGCGCCGCCATGTTCGCCATCCGCATGGCGGCCGGCGAAGCCGGTGTATTCGCCTACGACGGCGCCTTCGCCGATGTGCGTGACGTGGAAGGCTACCGGGCCGAGGCCGACATGGCGCGGCGCCTGGGCTTTCTCGGCAAGAGCTGCATCCACCCCAGCCAGATCGCGCTGGCCAACGCCGCCTTCCGGCCCAGCGACGAGGAGATCGCCCATGCGCGCAAGGTGGTCGATGGCGCCCGCGCGGCCGAGGACAGCGGCACCGGCGCCTGGGTGGTGGACGGCAAGATGATCGACGCGCCTTTCCTGGCCCGCGCCCGCGCCATCGTCGAGACGGCGGTCCGCCTGGGCCTGCCCGGCGCCTGAAGCTTTTTCCCTTTCCCGATATTCCATGCAGAACACCCCAGCCACATCCACCCGAGGCGGGCCGCTGGCCGGCGTGCGGGTGCTCGACCTCAGCGCCTACATCGCCGGCCCCTACGGCTGCGCCCTGCTGGCCGACCAGGGGGCGGACGTCGTCAAGATCGAGCCGCCCGCGGGCGACAACCTGCGCAAGTACCCTTCCACCCTGGCCGACGAGAGCCGGGCCTTCGTCGGCGTCAACCGCAGCAAGCGCGGCCTGGTGCTGGACCTGAAGCAGCCCGCCGACCTGCAGCTGCTGAAGGAGCTGGTGCGCACCGCCGATGTGCTGGTGCACAACTTCCGCCCCAGCGTGCCGCCGCGCCTGGGCATCGACTACGAAAGCCTGTCGGCCATCAACCCGCGCCTGATCTACTGCGCCGTCACCGGCTACGGCGAGACCGGCCCGCTGCGCGAGAAGGCCGGCTACGACCAGGTGCTGCAGACCATGACCGGCATGTGCGCCATGCAGGCGCCGGCCGGGCAGGCGCCCGAGATCCTCTACGGCTCGGTGGTCGACTACTACGCCGCCTCGATGGTGGCGGCGGGCGTGTCCTCGGCCCTGTACGAACGCGAGAAGAGCGGCCGCGGCCAGCAGGTGGGCGTGTCGCTGCTGCGCTCGGCGCTGGCGATGCAGTCGGCCCGCCTGGTCTGGGCCGAGGGCGAGCCGCGCGAGGTGGGGCGCGACATGCGTTCGGGCGGCATCACCGGCATCCATCCGACCCGCGAGGGCTGGCTCTACATCTCGGCCAACACCGCGCATTTCTGGCGCGCGCTGTGCGAGAAGACCGGGCTCGACGAACTGCTGGCCACCGACCGCTACGACTCGGTGCGCAAGCGCGCCGAGCACAAGGACGAGATCGTGCCGCGCCTGCACGCGGCCCTGGCGCAGCGCTCCGCGCTGGAGTGGGAAGCCCATTTCGGCGAGGAAGTGCCCTGCGCGGCGGCGCGCACGGTGGAAGACATGTTCGACTTCGAACAGGTCGAGGCCGAGGCACTGATCACCCGCTTCGAGCACCCGGTGCTCGGCAGCTACCGCGGCTTCACCCGTGCCATCGCCTTCGGCCGCACGCCGGGGCCGCAGCCCTTCGCCGCGCCCACGCTGGACCAGCATGGCGCGGCCATCCGCCAGCAGACACAAGGGGAGGGCGCACCCACGCCCTAGCCATCCCCCGGTCGCGGCAGTTTTTCGGTCCACAAAAAAGACGGAGACAAAGACATGAACAGCCAGCCCCTCAACCGACATCTCGCCAAGGCCTTCGTGGCCGCCACCATGCTCGCCCTGGGCGGCAGCGCGCTCGGCCAGGCCGCCTGGCCGGACCGGCCGGTGAAGATCGTCGTGCCCTATGCGGCCGGCGGCACCACCGACTACGCCGCGCGGCAGATCGCGCAGAAGCTCACCGAGCAGTTCGGCCAGTCCTTCTACGTGGAGAACAAGGCCGGCGGCAGCGGCACCATCGGCACCCAGTACGTGGCCAAGGCGCCGCCGGACGGCAGCATCCTGCTGGCCAACGACACCACCTACACCATGCTGCCCGGCCAGATGGCCAAGCTGCCCTGGGACCATGCCGCCGACCTGCTGCCGGTGACCACCATCCTGCAGACACCGGTGGTGCTGGTGGTGCCGGTGGCCTCGCCCTTCAAGACCCTGCAGGAGCTGCTGGCCTTCGCGCGGAAGAACCCCGGCAAGCTCAATTTCGGCTCGGGCGGCGCGGGCAGCTCCACCCATCTGCAGGCGGCGGTGTTCGACAGTGAGGCCAAGGTCGAGATCACCCATGTGCCCTACAAGGGCGCGGGCGAGGCCATGCTGGGCCTGGTGGCCAACCAGGTCGATGTGCTGATCACCGCCACGCCGACGGCGCTGGCCCAGGTGCGCGGCGGCAAGGCGCGGGCGCTGGCCGTCACCGGCGCGAAGCGCCTGCCGGCCATGCCCGAGGTGCCCACCTTCGCCGAGGCCGGCCTGCCCAGCTACACGGTGGCCAACTGGTTCGGCCTGGCCGCGCCGCGCGGCACCAGTGCGCAGGTGATCGAGAAACTGCAGCAGGCGGTGGTGCAGGCCCTGGCCGACCCGGCGCTGCGCGAGCGCCTGGCCCAGCAGGGCGCGCAGCCCGGCGGCATCGCCACCGAGGCCTTCGCCGCGCAGATCCGCGAAGAGACCCGGCTGTGGACCGCCGCGGCCCGGGCGGCCGGCATCCAGCCGCAATGAGTCAACTTGTCCCCTCCATCGCCACCTGAACACCGATGAGCATTCCGCACACCCTCGGCACAGCCGCTCCGCGATTCGCCGTCCCGGCCGACGCCTGCGACAGCCATATCCACATCTACGACCGGCGCTTCGCCAGCCTGGGCGATCCGGCCCGTGCCCTGGCCGATGCGACGGCGGGCGACTACCGGCGCCTGCAGCAGCGCATGGGCAGCAGCCGCAGCGTGGTGGTGACCCCCACCGTCTACGGTACCGACAACGCCGTCACGCTCGATGCCATCCAGCAGCTGGGCGTGCAGCGCACCCGCGGCGTGGCGGTGCTGCATCCCGATGTGGACGATGCCACCCTGCAGGCCCTGGATGCCGGCGGCGTGCGCGGCATCCGCTTCACGCTCTTCGACCCCGCCACGGCGGTGACGAGCTTCGACATGATCGCCCCGCTGGCCCGCCGCATCGCCCCCCTGGGCTGGCATGTGCAGCTGCACTTTCGCGGCGACCAGATCGTGGAGCAGCAGGCGTTGATCGAGAGCCTGCCCTGCCCCATGGTGTTCGACCACATGGCGCGGCTGCCGCACCCGCAAGGGGCGGCGCATCCGGCCTTCGACATCGTCGGCCGGCTGCTGGATGCCGGACGGGCCTGGGTCAAGCTCTCCGGCGCCTATCTCGATGCCGGCGAGCCCGACAGCCGTGCCGGCGTGGTGCGGGCCTGGGTGAAGCGGGCGCCGGAGCGCCTGGTCTGGGGCAGCGACTGGCCCCATCCCACCGAGCAGAAGAAGGGCGTGCCCGACGACGCCGCGCTGCTCGACCGCTGGGCCGAGGCCGTGGGCGACGAAGCCCTGTGCCGGCGCATCCTGGTCGAAAACCCGGCCGTGCTCTACGGCTTCTGACGATGCAGCCCCTGTGTCGCCGCCTCGCCATAACGCTTCTGCGAGGCGGCCTGGAAGGCCTCCAGCACGGCCTGGGTGAGCCGGCTGTCGGCATCCGCCGGCCGGCAGACGAAGGCGATATGGCGCACCGGCGCGCCCCGGCCCAGCGGCACCTGCAGCATCGGATAGGCCGACAGCAGTTCGTCGCGCAGCGTGGGCACCACCGACACGCCCAGCCCGGCCGAGACCGAGGCGGCGATCGCCTCCGTGCCCGGCAGGTCGAAGGCCCAGTTGAGGCGCGGCACCAGCTTCTGCACGTATTGCGCGGCGATGCGCCCGCCGGTGGTGGCCGGGTCCATGCGGATCCAGTCGTAGCGGCGCAGCATCTCCACCGGCGAGGCCAGGCGCGCGGTGGGCGGCGCGATCATCACCATGGTCTCGCTGGCCAGCGGGAACCAGGCCAGCCGGCTCGATCCGCCCGACAGGGGCTTGACCAGCACCGCCGCATCGATGCGGCCGGCCTTCAGGTCATCCAGCAGCGTCGAGGACAGGCCCTTGGAGATCGAGAACTCCAGCGCCGGCGCGCGTTCGCGCAGCCGCTGCAGGGCGGTCGGCAGCAGCGCGACCTGGGCCGATTCCATGGTGCCCAGGCGGATGCGGCCGGTGATCTCCATGCCCTTCCTGCTGCGCAGGGCGTCGAGCTTGTCCACCGTCTGCTGCAGGGTTTCGGCGATCTCCAGCGCGAAGGGCGTGGGCCGCACCTGGCGGGCCGAACGGTCGAACAGGGGCTGGCCGAAGAAATCCTCCAGCTGGCGCATCTGCAGGCTGACCGCGCTGGCCGTCAGGTTGACCTCCTTGGCCGCCGCGGCGAAGGAGCCGTGGCGCAGCACGGCGGTGAGCGTCTGGAGAAATTGAAGTTTCATGAAACCGCAAAGAAGGAGAGACAGAGATGATGCAAGAACATGAGTCCCAGGCCGCCACGAACGCGGCACGCCGCCGCTGGCTGGCCGCCGCCCTGGCCGTGGTGGCAGCCACGCCGCTGGCGGCGCAGGCGCAGGGCGCCTTCCCGAACAAGCCGATCCGGGTGATCGTGCCCTATGCGGCCGGCGGCGGGGCCGATGCCAATGCCCGGCTGCTGTCGCAACCGCTGTCGCAGCTGCTCGGCCAGCCGATCATCGTGGAGAACAAGCCCGGCGCCAGCGGCGTCCTGGCCGCCCAGGCCGTGCTGCAGGCGCCGGCCGACGGCTACACGCTGCTCTTCGACACCTTCCCCTATGCCGTCAACGCGGTGCTGCGCAAGCTGCCCTTCGACCCGGTCAAGGACCTGGTGCCGGTCTCGCAGGCGATCAACATGCCCAACATCCTGGTGGTGCCGGCCGATGCGCCCTACAAGAACTTCCAGGAACTGCTGGACTACGGCCGCAAGCATCCGGGCCAGCTCAACTACGCCTCCTACGGCGCTGGCGGCTCGGCCCACCTGGCGGCGGAAATGCTCAAGCGCGACGGCAAGCTCGACTGGGTGCATGTGCCTTACAAAGGCGGGGCGCCTGCGATCACCGACCTGCTGGCCGGCCAGGTCTCGGCCTATTTCGCCAATCCGGTGTCCGGCCTGGCCTATGTGCAGTCCGGAAAATTGCGCGCGCTGGCGACGACCGGCGACAAACGCATGGCAGCACTTCCCGATGTACCGACCGTCAAGGAAAGCGGCTTCAAGGACTTCGAGGTGGTCGAGTGGAACGGCTTCTTCGCCCCGGCCGGCACGCCGCAGCCGGTGATCGACCGCCTGGCGGCCGCGGTGCGGGATGCGATCCGCGAGCCGGAGGTCAACAAACGCCTGCTGTCCATGGGCATAGAGCCGGTGGGCAACACGCCGGCCGAGTTCAAGACCTTCCTGGCCGGGCAGATCAACCGCTGGGGCGCGTTGGTCAAGGCCAACCACATCACGCTCGACTGAGGGACAGGCTGGTAGCCGAGAGCGCCGTATTTCTACGGCAATCCGCGAGAAATATTCGGAAAGTCTCTTTGACGGCATTGGCCCGGATGCACTAAGCGATACCGACCTGCGGCGGCAGGGCTGCGTTACCGTTCATTGCAGATCCACCAAACCTACCAGCCATGCCATATTCCGCAACCAATGGTGCGTCGGTCGTCCGACGCAAAAGCGCAACCGCCGTCGCCTTGATCGGCCCTGGCGGCTCACCCACCCAGAGCCTCGACCGGGCGATGGACTTGCTGGAGGTGGTCGTCGGCCATTCCGGCTCCGGTATCACGCTGGGATCGCTCGCCGCGATCGCCGGCCTGAGCAAACCCACGGCGCACCGGCTGCTCACCGGCCTGCGCAGCGCGGGGATGATCGATTACGACGCGCCCAGCCGGCTCTTCTTTCCCGCCTTCAAGCTTTTCAGCATGGGCCAGGCGGCGTCGGCGCGTTTCGACGTGATTCCCCTGGCCACCGCCAGCCTCGACCGCCTGGCCGAGGAAACCGGCGACACGGTATTCCTGAGCGCGCGCAGCGGCGATTTCGCCGTCTGCGTGGCGCGCCGCACCGGCAGTTTCCCGATCAAGACCCTGGCGCTGGACGTGGGCGACGTACGGCCGCTGGGCCTGGGCGCCAACGGCCTGATGCTTCTGTCCTCCCTGCCGGACGAGGACGTGGAGCGCAACCTGGAGCGCCACCGCCTGGCGCTCAAGCCTTTCGCCCAGGCCGATGCCGAATCGCTGCGCCGTGCCGTGGCCGCCACCCGGCAGGAGGGCTATGCCTTCAGCGACGGCATGGTGGTGCCCGACATGTGCGCCGTCGCCGTCGGTATCCGCGGACCGGGCTCGCAGATCGACGCCACCATCTCGCTGGCCGCGATCAGCTCGCGCCTGCAGCAGCCGCGCCGCGACAGCCTGGTGCAGCAGCTGCAGCAGGAAGTCGACACCATCGAGCGGCAGATGCGCGACCGCGCCGATGCCCATTGCGTCTGAGCACGATGGTGCGCAGGACGCAAAAAAAGCCGGGTGTCCCGCAGGACACCCGGCTTTTTGCCCGGATGGGAAAGATCAGGCCGTCGACGTATCGGCCGCCAGCCGCCGGTTCAGGCCGAGTACGGCCAGGGTGCAGAGCGCGCCTGACAGCAGATAGATGCTCACGTAGGCCAGCCCGAAGTGCGCCGAAAGGCCCAGCGCCACCAGCGGCGCGAAACCGGCGCCGATCAGCCAGGCCAGGTCGGAAGTGAGGGCCGCGCCGGTGTAGCGGTACTGGGCGGAGAAGTTCGCGGTGACCGCGCCCGCTGCCTGGCCGTAGGACAGGCCCAGCAGCACGAAGCCCACCAGGATGAAGATGTCCTGCGCCACGCGCCCGCCGCCCAGCAGCATCGGCGTGAAGAAGCTGAACACCGCGATCGCCACCGCCAGCGAGCCCAGGGTGTTGCGCCGGCCGATGGTGTCGGCGATCTTGCCGGAGAGCAGCACGCAGGGAATCGCGATGAAGGCGCCGATGATCTGGATCACCAGCACCTCGTTGACCGTCTGCGCCGCGTACAGCGTGATCCAGGACAGCGGGAACACCGTCACCAGGTGGAAGAGGGCGTAGCTGGCCAGCGCGGCGAAGGCGCCGATGAAGACGTTGTAGCCCTGCGAGCGGAACATCTCGCCGAACTTGTTGGGCTCCAGCTCACGCTCTTCGAGCAGCTTGGTGTATTCCTGCGTCACCACCAGGCGCAGCCGGGCGAACAGGGCCACCACGTTGATGGCGAAGGCCACGTAGAAGGGATAGCGCCAGCCCCAGTCGTAGAAGTCCTTGGGGCCCAGGTTGCTGTGCAGGTAGACGAAGATGCCCGCGGCGATGAGAAAGCCGATCGGCGCGCCCAGCTGGCCCAGCATGGCGTACCAGCCGCGTTTCTCCTTGGGCGCGTTCAGGGCCAGCAGCGATGGCAGGCCGTCCCAGGCGCCGCCGAGCGCGATGCCCTGCACCACCCGGAAGATGGCCAGCAGCACGATGGAATAGGCGCCGAGCGAGGCATAGCCGGGCAAAAAGGCGATGCCGGCCGTCGAGATGCCGAGCAGGAAGAGCGCGATGGTGAGTTTGGTGCCGCGCCCCAGCCGTTTCTGGATCGCCATGAAGCCGATGGTGCCGAACGGCCGCGCGATGAAGGCGAATGAGAAGATCACGAAGGCCCACAAGGTGCCTTCGAGCCGCGCCTCGAACGGAAAGAACACCACCGGGAACACCAGCACCGAGGCCAGCGCGTAGACGAAGAAGTCGAAATATTCGGAGGTTCGGCCGATGACGACGCCGATCGCGATCTCGCCCGGGGCGATGCTGTCGTGGTCGGCATACATATTGCGCAGATCGCGCTCGGCGGGCTCGGAAGAGGAGGGGGATGTGGGCCCGGTGGGCATCGTGACGCTGGACATGCAGAGCTCCCGTCTTGCTTGTTGTGAGAACAGACTAACCGTCTCCATGCTCGCCTCCGCCGGTAAAAACCCGGTATAGGACAAAACGTCCAATGGCCGTCGGATAACATTCCGTTGTAAATTCCGAGAGTTTTCCCTAGCTAAGCCTCCACTTACTTGATCGGCATGCCAATCTTAAAAAAACTCGGCGCACTGCTAATGCTCGCCGCCCTGGGCTTGTTGGCCGGTTGTAATGCGGTCGTGATGAAGCCTTCCGGCGACGTCGCGGTCCAACAGCGTGACCTCATCCTGATCGCCACCGGCCTGATGCTCCTGATCATCATCCCGGTGATTTTCCTGACCTTGCTCTTCGCCTGGCGCTACCGTGCCAGCAACAAGGAGGCCGCCTACGAACCCGACTGGGACCACTCCACGGCGCTGGAGCTGATCATCTGGTCGGCGCCGCTGCTGATCATCATCGCGCTCGGCGCGATCACCTGGATCAGCACCCACACGCTGGACCCCTATCGCCCGCTGGACCGCCTGGAGGCCAACCGCGCGATCCCCACCGGCACCAAGCCGCTGGAAGTGGATGTGGTGGCGCTGGACTGGAAGTGGCTGTTCATCTATCCGGAATACGGCATTGCCACCGTCAACGAACTGGCCGCGCCGGTGGATCGCCCGATCACCTTCCGCATCAGCGCCTCGAACGTGATGAACGCCTTCTACGTCCCCGCGCTGGCCGGCATGATCTACGCCATGCCCGGCATGGAGACCAAGCTGCATGCCGTGATCAACGCGCCGGGCGAGTTCGAGGGCTTCTCCTCCAACTACAGCGGCGCGGGCTTCTCGCACATGCGCTTCAAGTTCCACGGCTACAACGGCGCCGACTTCGACAAGTGGATCGCCACGGCCAAGGCCGCCGGCGGCTCGCTGGACCGCACGGCCTACCTGGAACTCGAACGCCCGAGCGAACGTGAACCGGTGCGCCGCTGGTCCACCGTGGCGCCCGACCTGTTCGACGCCGTCGTCAACCGCTGCGTCGAAGCCAACCGCATGTGCATGAAGGACATGATGGCCATCGACGCCAACGGCGGCCTGGACCTTCCCGGCCGCTCCAACCTGGTCGCCTCGGCAGCATTGCCGCCGGTGGCGCCGGGTGTGTCCGGCAGGCCCGGCCGCACTTATGTCGCCTCGATGTGCACGGCGGCCGATCCGGCCGGCGCCGCAACGGCTTCCCAGCCGCTGTAAGCGCCACGCGCCCACCGCCGTTTTTCACCGTTTCCCCGCGAAACCGCATCCGGACCCACGATGTTCGAACATCTAGATATCACGAAGCTCATCTTCGGCCGCCTCTCATGGGAGGCGATTCCGTTCCATGAACCCATCCTGCTGATGACCTTCATCGGCGTGGCGATCGGCGGCATCGCGCTGCTGAGCGTCCTGACATACTTCAAGGTCTGGGGCTACCTGTGGAGCGAATGGTTCACCAGCATCGACCACAAGAAGATCGGGATCATGTACATGATCCTGGGCATCGTCATGCTGCTGCGCGGCTTCGCCGACGCGCTGATGATGCGGGCCCAGCAGGCGCTGTCCTTCGGGGACGCCCAGGGCTTCCTGCCGCCGCACCACTACGACCAGGTCTTCACCGCCCACGGCGTGATCATGATCTTCTTCGTGGCCATGCCCTTCGTCACCGGCCTGATGAACTTCGTCGTGCCGCTGCAGATCGGCGCGCGCGACGTGGCCTTCCCCTTCCTGAACAACTTCAGCTTCTGGATGACCGTCTCCGGCGCCGTGCTGGTGATGATGTCGCTGTTCGTGGGCGAGTTCGCCCGCACCGGCTGGCTGGCCTATCCGCCGCTGTCGGGCATCGCCTTCAGTCCTGACGTGGGGGTGGATTACTACATCTGGTCCCTGCAGATCGCGGGGGTGGGCACGCTGCTCTCGGGCGTGAACCTGCTGGCCACCATCATCAAGATGCGCGCGCCCGGCATGGGCCTGATGAAGATGCCCATCTTCACCTGGACCGCGCTCTGCACCAACGTGCTGATCGTCTTCGCCTTCCCGGTGCTGACCGCCGTGCTGGCCCTGCTGTCGCTGGACCGTTACGTCGGCACGAACTTCTTCTCGAACGACCTCGGCGGCAACGCCATGATGTACGTCAACCTGATCTGGATCTGGGGCCACCCCGAGGTCTACATCCTGGTGCTGCCGGTCTTCGGCGTGTTCTCGGAGGTGGTGTCCACCTTCTCGGCCAAGCGCATCTTCGGCTACGCCTCGATGGTCTACGCGACCGTCGTGATCACCATCCTGTCCTACCTGGTGTGGCTGCACCACTTCTTCACCATGGGCAGCGGGGCGAGCGTGAACTCGTTCTTCGGCATCACCACGATGATCATCTCGATCCCGACCGGGGCCAAGATCTTCAACTGGCTGTTCACCATGTACCGCGGCCGCATCCGCTACGAACTGCCGATGCTCTGGACGGTGGGCTTCATGATCACCTTCGTGATCGGCGGCATGACCGGCGTGCTGCTGGCCGTTCCCCCGGCCGACTTCGTGCTGCACAACAGCCTGTTCCTGATCGCCCACTTCCACAACGTGATCATCGGCGGCGTGGTGTTCGGTGTCTTCGCCGGCATCAACTACTGGTTCCCCAAGGCCACCGGCTACAAGCTCGACGAGTTCTGGGGCAAGTGCTCCTTCTGGTTCTGGTTCGTCGGCTTCTACTTCGCCTTCATGCCGCTGTACGTGCTGGGCCTGATGGGCGTGACCCGCCGCCTGAGCCACTTCGACGACCCGTCGCTGGCCATCTGGTTCCGCATCGCGGCCTTCGGCGCGGTGCTGATCGCGCTGGGCATCGGCTCCATGCTGATGCAGTTCGTCATGACCTATGTGAACCGCGAGAAGCTGCGCGACCACACCGGCGACCCGTGGGGCGGCCGTACGCTGGAGTGGTCCACGGCCTCGCCGCCGCCGGCCTACAACTTCGCCTTCACCCCGCGCGTGCACGACAACGACGCCTGGTGGGACATGAAGAACCGCGGCTACGTCCGTCCGCTGGCCGGCTTCATCCCGATCCACATGCCCAAGAACACCTGGGCCGGCATCGTGCTGGCCGGTATCTCCACCGTGTTCGGCTTCGCCGCCATCTGGCACATGTGGCTGCTGGCCGGTGTCGCCTTCGTCGCGCTGATCGTCACGGTCATCGTGCACACCTTCAACTACAAGCGGGATTTCCACATCGGCGCGGACGAAGTCGTCCGTACCGAAGCTGAACGCACCCGTCTGCTGGCCGCCCATGTCTGATATCACCGCCAACACCCATGGCGCCGCCGGCGCCACCGAAGCCCCCCGCTTCTACCTGACGGAAGAGCATCACGTCGAGAACGGAACCCTGCTGGGTTTCTGGCTCTACCTGATGAGCGACTGCCTGATCTTCGCCTGCCTGTTCGCCGTCTACGGCGTGCTGGGCCGCAGCTACGCGGCCGGCCCCTCGGGCGCCGACCTGTTCGAGCTGCCCCTGGTGGCGATCAACACGGCCATGCTGCTGTTCTCCTCCATCACCTACGGCTTCGCCGTGCTGGAGATGCAGAAGAAGAAGGTCAACAGCACCATCATGTGGCTGGGCATCACCGGCCTCTTCGGCCTGGCCTTCCTGGGCATCGAGCTCTACGAGTTCGCGCACCTGATCCACGAGGGCGCGGGCCCGCAGCGCAGCGCCTTCCTGTCGTCCTTCTTCGCGCTGGTCGGCACCCACGGCCTGCACGTGACCTTCGGCATCGTCTGGCTGGTCACGCTGATGTTCCAGGTCAAGAAGCATGGCCTGACCACCGGCAACCGCCGCCGTCTGATGTGCCTGTCGATGTTCTGGCACTTCCTGGACGTCGTCTGGATCGGCGTCTTCACCTTTGTCTACCTGATGGGTACGCTGCCATGAGCACCTACACCAAACAACAATTCGAGCACGGCCGCCACGTCACCCCGCAGGACAGCGAACTGCCGGTCGAGCATGGCCACGGCCATGACGACCACGGCCACGACGACCACGGCGGCCATGCCGAGAGCACCCTGGGCGGCTACGCCATGGGTTTCATCCTGTCGGTGATCCTCACGGCCATCCCCTTCTGGATCGTGATGGCCAAGGTGTTCGACAACTCGCACACCACCTCGCTGGTCATCCTGGGCTTCGCGGCGGTGCAGATCGTCGTGCACATGGTGTATTTCCTGCACATGAACAGCCGCTCCGAAGGCGGCTGGAGCATGCTGGCGATGATCTTCACCATCATCGTGGTGGTGATCACGCTGAGCGGCTCGCTCTGGGTCATGTTCCACATGAACGCCAACATGATGCCGGTCAGCGCGCACGACATGAAGAACATGCCCTGATGGCAGGGACGTCGATGCAAGGGGGCCCGCGGGCCCCGCGCTCCAAAGCCACCGCCACCCTGCTGGCGGTGTTTTTTTTGGCGGCCTTCGTCTGCTTCATGCTGCTGGGCCACTGGCAGGTGCAGCGCCGCGCCTGGAAGCTCGACCTGATCGAGCGGGTGGAGCAGCGGGTGCATGCGGCGCCGGTGGCGGCACCCGGTCTTGCCGGGTGGACGGACCTCGGCGCGGCCGGGCAGGAATACCGCCATGTGCTGGTCAGCGGCGTGTTCCAGCATGACAAGGAAGCGCTGGTGCAGGCGGTCACCGTCAAGGGATCGGGCTTCTGGGTGCTGACGCCGCTGAAGCTGGCCGACGGCAGCAGCGTGCTGGTCAACCGCGGTTTCGTGCCGCCGGAAGCACGTGCGCTGGCGGCCCATGGCGGTGCTTCGCCCAAGGGCGAGACGGTGATCACCGGGCTGCTGCGCCTGAGCGAGCCCGGCGGCGGCTTCCTGCGCAAGAACGATGCGGCGGCCGACCGCTGGTATTCACGCGACGTGCAGGCCATCGCCGCGGCGCGCGGCGTGGTGCAGGCAGCGCCGTACTTCATCGATGCGGACGGCGGCGACTTCGCCGCGCCGGAACTGCCGGTCGGCGGGCTGACGGTAGTGTCCTTCCCCAACAGCCACCTGTCCTATGCGCTGACCTGGTACGGCATGGCGCTGCTGACCGTGGTGGGCGCGGTGATCTGGTGGCGCGAGGAACTGCGAGCCCGGCGCCGCCAGGGCTGAAAATACGCCGATGAGCCCGCCCGCCAGCCTTTCCATGCCGACTGCCTCCGTGGCGGGCATGGCGGTGCTGGAGGAGGCTACGGGCCTCAAGAACATGCAGCAGCTGATCCAGCTGCGCTGGATCGCGGTGGTGGGGCAGATCGTCACCATCGGCATCGCCCATTTCGGCTTCGGCATCGCGCTGCCGCTGCGCCACATGGCGGCAGTGATCGGCTTCCTGGTCATCTTCAACCTGGGCAGCCACTGGCGCTGGCGCTCGCGCGGCGAAGTCACAAACGACGAACTCTTCCTGGCCCTGCTGGTGGACGTCGGCATGCTCACCGCCCAGCTGTATCTCAGCGGCGGCGCCACCAATCCCTTCACCTACCTCTACCTGCTGCAGGTGACGCTGGGCGCGGTGCTGCTGCAGGCCTGGTCGGTGTGGACCATGGTGGTGGTCACCGTGGCCTGCGTGGCCGGCCTGGCGCTGTTCGGCCGGCCGCTCGACCTGCCGCCGGACCACGACCGCGGCCTGGCCAGCCCCTTCATCCAGGGCATGCTGATCTGCTTCGCGCTCAATGCCGGCCTGCTGGTGATCTTCATCAGCCGCATCGGCCGCAACCTGCGCGACCGCGATGCCCATCTGGCCGACCTGCGCCAGCGCGCCGCCGAGGAGGAACACGTGGTGCGCATCGGCCTGCTGGCCAGCGGCGCCGCGCACGAACTGGGCACGCCGCTGGCCACGCTGGCGGTGATCCTGGGCGACTGGCGGCGCATGCCGGCCTTCAAGGGCGATCCGGAGCTGCTGCAGGAAGTCAGCGAGATGCAGGCCCAGGTGCAGCGCTGCAAGACCATCCTGAGCGGCATCCTGCTCTCGGCGGGCGAGGCGCGCGGGGAGTCTTCCGAGCAGACCACCGTCAACACCTTCCTCGACGACATCGCCACCGACTGGCGCGAGACCCGCGCCGCGCAGGACTTCGAATTCCGCAACCGCATCGAGCACGACCTGCCGATGGTGGCCGATACCGCCCTGCAGCAGATGGTCTGCAACGTGCTCGACAACGCCCTGGAAGCCTCGCCACGCCATGTGGTGTTGCAGGCCGCCATCGAGGCCGACCACTTGCGGCTCGAGGTCACCGACCGAGGCCCCGGCTTCGCCCCCGAAGTGCTGGCCCAATGGGGCAAGCCCTACAACTCCACCAAGGGCCGCAGCGGGCGCGGGCTGGGCCTGTTCCTGGCGGTGAACGTGGCCCGCACGCTGGGCGGGCTGGTGCGCGCGGGCAACCGGCCCGGCGGCGGAGCGATGGTGGTGATGACGCTGCCCCTGGCGGCGATCACACTCAAGGAAGGTGAAGGACGTGTCGGCTGAAACTGAAAACGCAGAAGAGACAGAAGAAGACGAGCGGCAATTGCTGATCGTCGAGGACGACGAGGCCTTCGCCCGCACCCTGGGCCGCTCCTTCGAGCGGCGCGGCTGGAAGGTGTTGCACGCCGCCAGCCTGGAACAGGCCAGCGCGCTGCTGGCCGAGCATTCGCCCGGCTACGCGGTGGTCGACCTGAAACTCAACGGCGACGCCACCGGCCTGGCCTGCGTGCAGCTGCTGCATGCGCACGACGAGGACATGCTGATCGTGGTGCTCACCGGCTTCGCCAGCATCGGCACCGCGGTGGAGGCGATCAAGCTCGGCGCCTGCCACTACCTGGCCAAGCCGTCCAACACCGACGACATCGAGGCCGCCTTCGGCCGCGCCGAGGGCAATGCCGAGGTGGAGGTGGGCAACCGCTCGAGTTCGATCAAGACGCTGGAGTGGGAACGCATCCACCAGACCCTGGCCGAGACCGGCTTCAACATCTCCGAAACCGCCCGGCGCCTGGGCATGCACCGCCGCACGCTGGCGCGCAAGCTGGGCAAGCCGCAGGTGAAGTAGGGCGCGTCAGCCCTGCCGGCGCAGGCGGGGCTGCAGGTACCGGCCGGCGAAGTGCAGCATCACGCCCACGGCCACGCCGGCGGCCAGGTTGTCGGTGGCCACCGTCACCGCCACCGTCGCCAACATCACCACGGCGGCGCTGCGCGGCTGGCGGCCCAAAGCACGCAGTGAGCCCCAGTCGAATGTGGCGGCCGACACCATCACCATGATCGCCACCAGCGCCGCCACCGGCACCATGGACACCCAGGGCCGCAGCAGCACCATCAGGATCAGCAGGAAGGCCCCCGCGAACAGCGTGGACAGCCGCCCGCGCCCGCCGTAGCGCACATTGCTCACCGTCTGGCCGATCATTCCGCAGCCGGCGATGCCGCCGAACAGGCTGGCGGCGATATTGGCCAGCCCCAGTCCGGTGCATTCGCGGTTCTTCGAGCTGGGCGTGTCGGTGAGTTCATCGACCAGGCTGGCGGTCATCATCGACTCCAGCAGGCCCACCATGGCGATGGCCAGGGCGGGCAGGGCGATCAGGCGCAGCGTCTCCCAGTTCGCCGGCACCTGCGGCCAGGCGAAGGCGGGCAGGGCGTCGGGCAGATGGCCCAGGTCGGCCACGGTCTTCAGCGGCAGGTGCAGGGCCTGGGCCAGCAGGGTCAGCACCACGATGCAGAGCAGGGGCGAGGGCACCACCCTGAAGAGGCGCAGCGGGATGCGCGGCAGCAGGTAGATGATGGCCAGGCCCAGGGCCAGCATCGCCCAGGTGGCGGCATTGGCGCCGTGGCTGGCCTGCAGGTGCGGCAGCTGCGCCGAGAAGATCAGGATGGCCAGCGCGTTGACGAAGCCGGTGCGCACCGCGCCCGACACGAAACGCATCAGCACCCCCATGCGCAGCAGCCCGAAGCCGATCTGCACCGCGCCCGCCAGCAGTCCGGCGGCGAACAGGTATTGCACGCCGTGCGCATGCACCAGCGGCGCGGCGACCAGCGCCACCGAGCCGGCGGCGGCCGACACCATGGCCGGCCGTCCGCCGGTGAAGGCGATCACGATTCCGATCACGAAGGAGGCGAAGAGGCCGACCGCCGGATCCACCCCGGCCACGAAGGAGAAGGCGATCACCTCCGGAATCAGCGCGAAGGTGGCCACGGCGCCGGCCATGAGTTCGCGGGGAATGCTGGGACACCATTCGGCGCGGAGGCGGGAAAGTAACATGCGTCAAGAAATACGGGAAAGTGCCGATGGTAGGGGCTACGGCACGGCCTGTGCTTATCTTCCCGGCGTTGCGGCAAAAGCCGGGCGCTTTCTCTCAATCGAACGGTCGCGACCGGAACTGAACTCACGATGATGCGATCCTCCTCTCTGGGCACACGCCTGGGATCCGGCTATGCCGTGGTGTGCCTGCTGCTGCTGTCGGTGGTGGCCCTGGTCAGCTGGCAACAGATGCGGCTGCAGGCCGCCATGCAATCCATCGTGGAGGTGGACAACCGCCACACCCGCAGCGCCACGCAGATGCTGCAGCAGCTCGGCGATGTGTCGGTGGGTGTGCGCAACATGGCGCTGCTGCAGACCCTGCCGGAACTCGATGCGGAGATGGCCCGCATCAACGGCGCACTCAAGGCCTACGACACGCTCAGCAAGTCGCTGGCCGCGGAACTCGGCGGCGCAGAGGCTGCCGAGGCGGAACAGCTGAAGAAGATCCAGGCCGCCCAGGCCGGCACGGTGCCCCTGGTGCTGGACGCCGCCAAGCTCGGCATGGACGGCGCCGCGCCCGAGGCCACGCAGCTCATCACCGAGAAGATCCGCCCCCGCATCGAGGAGTGGAACCGCGCCATGATCCGGCTGATCGAGATGCAGCAGCAGCGCGGCGAGGATGCCTATGCCGACGCCACCGCCGCCCAGCGCAAGGGCCTGGCGGCGCTGGCCGTCTGCGCGCTGGCGGCGGTGCTGGTCAGCGTGCTGATCGCGGTGCGCACCACCCGCTCCATCACCGTGCCGCTGGGCCAGGCGGTGCGCGCCGCCGAGAGCGTGGCCGGCGGCGACCTGGGTTCGGTGGCGGTATCCACCCGGCAGGACGAACTCGGCCGCATGCTGCAGTCCATCGCGTCGATGCAGCTGAAGCTGCGCGAGATCGTGGGCGGCATCCGCGGGGCGTCCGACTCGATCCGCGTCGGCGCGGGCGAGATCGCCGCCGGCAACCAGGACCTGTCCCTGCGCACCGAAAACACGGCCGCCAAGCTGCAGGACGCGGCCGGCGTGCTCGACGGACTGGCGCAGGCCGTGCACCAGTCGGCCAGCGCGGCCGAACGCGCCACCACGCTGGCGGCCTCGGCCTCCCAGGCAGCGGGCGAGGGCGGGGCGACGGTCTCCAAGGTGGTGGCCACCATGGACGGCATTTCCGAATCCTCGCGCCGCATCGGCGACATCACCGGCGTGATCGACAGCCTGGCCTTCCAGACCAACATCCTGGCCCTGAACGCGGCGGTGGAAGCCGCACGCGCCGGCGAGCAGGGCCGCGGCTTCGCGGTGGTGGCCAGCGAGGTGCGCTCGCTGGCGCAGCGTTCGGCGGCGGCGGCCAAGGAGATCCGCGGGTTGATCGCCTCGTCGATCGAGCAGGTCAATGCCGGCTCCGGTTTGGTGCGCGAGGCCGGCGTGGGCATGCAGCGCATCGTCGAGAGCGTGGAGCGGGTGAACGGCGCCATCGCCGAGATCCGCTCCAGCACGGCACGACAGGACGGCGAGATCGTGCAGGTGGGCGAGGCGGTGCGGGAGGTCGACCAGATGACGCAGCAGAACTCCGCCCTGGTGGAGGAGTCCGCCGCGGCCGCCGAGGGCCTGCGCGAACAGACCATGCGCCTGTCGGAGCTGATCGACCATTTCCGCCGCGAGGGTGAAGAAGGCCAGGCGACGGCGCAGCGCCCGGTGGCGCTGCCCGCCAGCCGCCTGATCGCCGCCTGATCGCGGCCCGGACCGGCTGCTCAGCCGCGCCGGATGCGGTCCAGCACCAGCAATTTCTGGCTCAGCAGCTCGCGCCAGAAATCGGCCCGCAGCGCCTCCAGCGCCGGGCCGGTCTCCACGCCGCTCGCATGCCAGGTCTGTCCGCCGTTCAGGGTGAAGCTGTGTCTGCCCTGGTGCACCGCGACGTCCACCGTGATCTGGCTGCCGTCGGGCAGTTCGAGCCAGATGGCCTTGAGGCTCTGGCGCCAGCCGGTGAAGGGATATTCGGCGTACTCGCGCTGGCGCGGCCGGCCTTGCTTGTCCACATAGGGACGCATCCGGCCGGCCGGCAGGTTGCGCACCACCGTCAGCAGCGCGATCTTGGCCGGCTGGATCACGATGTGCCCCTGGGTGAAGCGCAGCAGGTCCGCTTCCTGGTTGGAGAAGGCGTTGCGCAGGCACAGGTCTAGCTGCTCGCCGAAGAACCAGCGGGCTTCCATACGCACGCGCGCCAGGGCCTGCTGCTCCAGCCAAGCCTGCGCGGCCTCGGTGAGCTGGCGCGGCGTGGGGACGGTGTCGAGCACCGCCTTGAAATCGGCATGCACGTACTGCGCCTGCCCGTCCGGCCCCAGCGGCACGGCCATGGCGATGGAAACCGCCTCGCGGGCCCATGGTGCGCTGACCGCCGTCAGGGCCGGTTTGAGTTCCGGGGCATAGGCCGCGGCGGTCTTCAGGGCGAATCGAAAGTCGAAGAAGAAGAGTTCCAGCGCGTAATAGGCCTGGCGCAACCGGGGCACGTCTTGCTGGCGCGCCGGAGTGAGCATGAGCGCGAAAAGCATATTGCCCATGATGCGGTCGCGCGCCAATACCGGTTCGTCGGGCGAGCCGAAATCCAGGGCCACCTTCACATATTCCTCCAGCAAGGCTTCGACCGGCATGTGCACGTATATGCGGTCGGCTGCCGGGATATTGAAGTTGTATTCGCCGGGAGCGCCGGTGCTGATCGGCGCGGTGGTGGTGGATGCGGGCATCTCGGTGGAGAGGTCCGACGGAAAATACTCCGCAGGGCGTGCGCCGACGGCCAGCAGGCGGTCGAGTGCGGGCGAAACCGTGAAACGCGCCTCGCCGTCGCCGCTGAAAGTCGGCTGATTTTCTTCGGGAGAGCCGGCGCTTCGGAACGCTGAAAACGGCAGCGGCAACAGGGTTCGCAGATCCAGTTCACGGACAAAACGGCTCAGCATGATGCTCTCCAGGATCGGGACAGTGGAATATTCATGATCTGCGGCGACCCTCGGCCCTATCTTTTCAGCGCGCGAATTTCCTGGGCTTGGCCGAAGGCAGGATCTCGATAATCGAAATACAGGCGATGGCGCCTGGGCTGCTTCTGTTAGCTTCGCGGCATGCAAAAGCTTTCGATGGCGGGCCTCTTGCCTGCCTTGTTCATGGTGCTGCCGCCGGTTTTCGCGGCGACGGCCGACATTCCCGGCGCCACCATCGCGCCTTCGCCCTCGGCCGTCGCGGACGCACCGTTCAAGCTCAGCACCGGGCTCTACCAGGTCTCGGGCGGTGGCTTGCCCGGCGGGCCGGGGCTGGACGTGAACCTGCGCTACACCCGGGGCGACGACCATGTCTGGATCGGCTACTTCCGCTCGCCCGCGCTGGAGTTTTCCCAGCCGCGCGCCGGCTGGGATGCGGTCTACACGCTGGGCGTCCTGCGTGTGCTGCCTTCCCTGCAGATCGCCTCCGGTGGCTTTGCCGGCGGCAGCCTGGCGTTGGAAGCCGGAACCACCTGGTTCGGCGGCGGTGGCCTGGGCCGCACCAATCTGCGCAACTACGCCAACCTGAATTTCGATCCCAACGATTCGCTCACGCTCTACGGCGGCTACCGCTGGGACGACGCCGACAGCGTGGTGCTGCAGCTGGTGCGCGACAACCGCCTGAACCCGGACCAGCAGAACCTGCACCTGATCTGGCGAAACGAACTAGCCGGCGGCGAGCGTTTCACGGTGGACCTGCTGGCCAAGCAGGGCACGGTGGAGGATCGCTTCATCCGCCGCGCCGGCCTGTCCTTCAATTACGAATGGCGGCGCTGGTTTGCCAAGCTGGCCTGGGATCCGCTGGTGAACTTCACGCCGCAGAACATGGTGCGGCTGTCGACCGGCATGCGGTTCTAGAAATGACACAAGAAAAAAGCCCGCCATGCAGAACATGGCGGGCTTTTCGATGGTGGCTCCTCGACCTGGGCTCGAACCAGGGACCTACGGATTAACAGTCCGGCGCTCTACCGACTGAGCTATCGAGGAACATAAACGACACGCCACTTCGGTGGTGGCGGCTGCATGCGATCCGGAGCCTGCAGCGTGAAATTCTGGCTCCTCGACCTGGGCTCGAACCAGGGACCTACGGATTAACAGTCCGGCGCTCTACCGACTGAGCTATCGAGGAACAGAGCCTCAGATTATATACAGAAAAATACGGTCTTCAGAAGCCCACCCGCATGCCGACACGAAAACTCCGCGCGGCGCCCGGAAACAGGTAGATGTGGCCGTACTGCGAGGGCGATTCGCGCCAGTAGCGGCGGTCGGTGAGGTTGTCGACGGCGGCGGTCCAGGTGATGGTGCTGCCGGCGGCGGTGCGCTGCTCGAAACGCAGGCCGGCGTCCAGGCGGGTCCAGCTCGGCAGTTCGATGCTGTTGTCGGGCGTCACCTCGCGTTTGCCTTCGTAGGAAAGGCCGCCGGTGAGTTCCAGCCCCGCCATGCCCGGTACACGCCAGCCGGCCTGGGCACGCACCACCTGTTTGGGGACGTTCACCGGGCGCTTGCCGTTCAGGGTCGGATCCTGGCTGCTGCCCTGGCGCTTGGCGTCGATCAGGGTGACGCCGCCGTTCAGGCGCCACGGGCCCTGCATCCACTGGCCGCTGGCTTCGATGCCCTGATGCACCGCCTCGCCGTCGTTGGCGCCGGTGCAGGGCGTCAGGCCCAGGTTGGCGCAGGCGTCCAGATTGCTCACCGGCCGGTTGATGTGGAAATACGCCGTCTGCCAGGACCATGCACGCTCGCCGCCCTTCAGACCCAGCTCCCACTGGCGCGACTTGAGCACCGGCAGCGCCTGGCCGGCGTTGTCGTACTGTGGGCGGTTGGGTACGACCTGCGATTCCACGCCCTGGCCAAAGCTGGCGTAGGCGAAGCTGCTGCCGGCCAGCTTGTAGCTCACGGCGAGCCAGGGCGTGGTCACGTCCTGGGTGTAGCCGGTGGGATTGCTGCCGTCGGTCTGCACGCTGTCGCGCGACAGGTGGGTCTGGCGCAGGCCGGCCCAGGTGGTGAGATCGGGCGTCCAGCGGATGGCGTCCTGCAGCGACAGCTCCAGCGAGTGCTCGTCGCGGTTGGTGTTGGTGCCCGTCAGCGTGGGGTCGGCCGGGTTGACGGCGCTGCCGTTCACATTGCCGTCGCCCACATAGTTATAGGCCTGGTCCTGGAAGCGGTTGCGCACGCGGCTGGCGGTCAGGCCTACCGAAAGATCGTGGCGGACGGCGCCCGTCATCAGCTTGCCCTGCAGGCCGAGATTAGCCGCCTGCTGCAGGCGGCGGTCGTTCTCGCTGCGGAAGTCGTACATGTCGTAGGTGCCGTTGGAGCAGAAACGGTCGAAGTTGCCCTCCGCCCCGCAGCCGAAGGCATAGGCCAGCCGGTCCTGGCTCTTCAGGCGCTGCTGGCCGACCTGGGCCGACCAGCGCCAGTCGCTGTTGATGGCGCGGCTGTAGCGCAGCGTGCCGGTCAGCGCCTCGAACACCGAGGGCTGCGACCAGGGCTGGTTGTTGAGGTTCAGGCGCGGATCGGGCGGGGCGGGCAGGGTGCTGCCGAGCAGGCTGAAGGCCTGCTGGCTGGGCTGCGACTTGCGGCTCCATTCGAATTCGGCCTCCAGCAGCGAATCGCGGTCGATGCGCCAGTCCGCGGCGACGGCGAGCAGGCTGCGTTCACCGTCGAGGTTGTGCAGTTGCGGCCGCAGGCGTTCCTGGGCGGCGTTGATGCGCAGGCCGAACTGGCGGTCCTCGCCGAAACGGCTGCTCAGGTCCACGGCGCCGAGCAGGCTGGCGCGCGAGCCTGCCTCGATGCGCACTTCACGGATGTCCTTGTCCGTCGGCCGCTTCACCACGTAGTTGACCAGCCCGCCCGGCGCGCTGGTGCCGGCCTGGATGCCGCTGGTGCCCTTGAGAATCTCGACACGTTCCTTGTTGTCCAGCGGGATGGTGGTCTCGGCGCTGATCGGCAGGCCTTCGCGGCGGTAGTTGAAGCGGTTGTCCAGCACGAAGCCGCGCACGCTGACGAAGTCCCAGTAGCCGGGCGAGTCGTAGGCGTCGCTGACCGAGCTGTCGAAACGGGTCAGGTCGGCCAGGCGGCGGGCGCCCGAGGCCTGCAGCTGGCGGCTGTCGATGACGGTGGCCGAGACCGGCACTTCGCGCAGCGGGATGTCGCCGAAGCCGGTGATGTCGGCCTGCTGCTGCGCGCTGCGTGCCGCATCGACGGTGATCGCATCCAGCGTGCCGGCCTGCTGCTGCGCCTGCTGCTGCGCCTGCGCGGCGCCCATCGGCAGGCCCAGGGCCATGCAGGCGGCCACCGTCAGCGGCGAAAAAGAAAAAAGATTCCAGGAAGAATGTGCCACGCCCAAGCCTTGCGAAAACAGTCTCGGCAAGGAAGGGCAGGCGGCGCGGCTCGGCCACACGAGCGGCACTCGGCCAGAAGACGGATCTGGGGCAGGGCGCTCGGGGCCGGTCCGCGACACACACGCTATCCCTGCGCGAGGATTACCTCAATCAGGTTCCAAGGGACTCTCTCAGTCGCATGGCGGACGGTTCAGACCGTCGCCGCGCAACACCCCCAGCGGACTCGCCCCGGGACCGCCGGTGCGAGCGGGGCGGATTGTAGCGTGGTGTTAACAAGTGTGTGTTATTGCGCGACGTCGGCTTCGGCGGCGGGCGACTGCGGCTCTTCCTTGGTGGTCGAGAAGATGTCCCAGGCCGAGATGAACATGGCTGCGATCACCGGGCCGATGACAAAGCCGTTCAGGCCGAACAACGCCATGCCGCCCAGGGTGGAAATGAGCACGATCCAGTCCGGCAGCTTGGTGTCCTTGCCCACCAGCAGCGGGCGCAGTATGTTGTCGACCAGGCCGATCACGAACACCCCCACGAAGACCAGCACGCCGGCCGGCACATAGGCGCCGGTGGCCAGGTAGTAGAGGGCCACCGGCCCCCACACCAGGGCCGCGCCGATGGCCGGCAGCAGCGAGAGAAAGGCCATCAGCACGCCCCACAGCACCGCGCCGTGGATGCCCAGCAGCGCGAAGGTGACGCCGCCGATGGCACCCTGGGCCACCGCCACGGCGATGTTGCCCTTCACGGTGGCGCGGATCACGGTGGTGAACTTGCCCAGCAGCTTGCGTTTGTGGCGCGGCTCCAGCGGGATCGCGTCGCGGATCATGTTGGACAGCTCGGCCCCGTCGCGGATGAGGAAGAACATCAGGTAGAGCATCACCCCGAAACCGACCAGGAAGTCGAAGGTGTTCTGTCCGAAGACGATGGCCGAGCTGGCCAGGTTCTTGCCGCCCTGGTTGAGCGAGGCCATCAGCTTGGCCTGCAGGGCGCCCATGTCGCCGATGCCGAAGCGCTGCATCAGGTTCATCAGCCACTGGGGCACATGGTCGAAGATCTGCTGGGCGTAGCGGCCGACGTTGATGTCGCCCGACTGCAGCTTCTGGTAGAGCGCGCTGCCTTCCTGCACCAGCGAGGCGGTGATGAAGGCCGTCGGCAGGATCACGATCACCAGGATCAGGCCCAGGGTGGCCAGCGCCGCCAGGTTGGCCCGGCCCTTGAAGCGGTCGAGCAGCCAGCGGAACACCGGCCGGAACAGCATGGCCAGGATGGCGCCCCAGAAGATCGCGCCGTAATACGGGAAAAGAATCCAGCCGAAGGCCAGCGTGACGCAGACCAGCAGCAGCAGAAAGGTTTTTTGTTCGACGGCGGGAGATTTCATGGACAGGCCCCACAGGGCGCAAGCGGCGGGATGCCGCGGTGCCGCATCCTAGCCGGCTTGCCCGGCGCGGCGCGTGGGACTTCATCTCGATACGAACCGCTCTGGCGGGCGACTCACAATCGGCTTGCCTCGTTCTCACCAACCTTCAACCCGCGCCCGCGCCGCGAACACGATTTGATCTCTCCGTTTCCCCGATTCCCCGCGGTCCTGCGTGGCCTGTGCCGCATGCTGGTCCTGTCCCTGGCCGGCCTGGCCATGGTGCCGGCGCAAGCCGCGCCGCCGGACGACAGCGCCACAACCGAAGCCACGCTGGACGCCGCCCGCGACCGTCTCACCGCCATCCAGAAACAGCTGGCCGGCAACGCGCCGGTGACCGATGCCAGCCTGGCCAGCATGCGCACCACCGCGCTGGATACCCAGGTCACCGCCGAGCAGGCCGCGACCGCGCTGGAGCCGGTGCTGGACAAGGTCACCGCGCGCCAGGCCGAGCTGGGCCCGGCTCCGGCCGGCGGCGCGGAGGCGCCGGACATCGCCGCCCAGCGCGCCGCCCTGGAGAAGCAGCGCAAGCAGCTGGACTCGCAGATCAAGCTGGCCCGGCTGCTGTCGGTGGAAAGCGCCCAGGCCGCCGATGCGGTGGCCGACCTGCGGCGCTCCCAGTTCAATGCCCAGATCGGCGAACGCACCTCCTCGATGCTGGCCGCGCCCTTCTGGCTGGAGCTGCGCGCCGGACTGCCGCGCGACCTGAGCCGGCTGGGCGGCATCCTGCGCGGCATCGGTGCCACGGCCGCCACCACGCCCTGGGGCGTTTGGGCGGCCCTGGCGGCCTGCGGCGTGCTGGTCTTCTTCCTGCAGCAGTGGGCCGGCCGGCTGCTGCTGCGCTACGCCTCGCAGCACCTGCCGGCCGGGCGCCTGCGCCGCTCCTTGCTGGCACTACTGCGGGCGCTGCTGGCCATCGTGGTGCCGGGGCTGGTGGCGCATCTGCTGCGGCTGGGCATCACCTGGGGCGGCGCGCCCACGCAGGCGCTGGACAGCCTGCTGGCCCGCACCGTCGGCATGGTCTGCTTCGGCGGCTTTCTCTGGGGCCTGGGCAAGGCGCTGCTGGCGGCGCACCGGCCGTCCTGGCGGCTGGCGCCGCTGTCGGACGAGATGGCGCTGGCGCTGCGGCGCCATCCGCTGATCCTGGCGGTGGTCATCGTCGTCGGCTGGGAGCTGGAACAGCTGGCGGGCCTGGCCAACGGCGCGCTGGCCACCACCGTGGGCCTGGAGAGCATCTACACGCTGGTGCTGGCCCTGGTGCTGCTGTCGGCGCTGATCCGCATCCGGCGTGTGCGGCGCAGCCAGCGCGCGGCGGATGCGGCCGAGGCCGCCAAGGCGGCCGAATCTTCCAAGGCCAGGGCCGACGCGCCGGTCAAGCCCGGCCAGCATCTTGCGCGCCTGCCCTGGGTTTCGCTGGTGCTGGGCGCGATCGCCGCGGTGCTGGTGTTCAGCCTGGTCTGCCTGCTCTTCGGTTTCGTGGCGCTGGGCGGCTTCCTGGTCAAGCAGATCGTGTGGAGCGGCACGGTGGCGGCCGTCGCCTATTTGCTGACCGCGCTGCTCGACGACATCTTCACCGCCGCCTTCGCGCCGGCCGGCGGCACTGCAGCGCTCAACGACGACGGCGCCCTGCGGGTGCGCGCCCAGGCGGGTGTGCTGCTGTCGGCGGTGTCGCGGCTGTCGGTGCTGCTGTTCGCCGTGGTGCTGGTGGCGGCGCCCTTCGGCCAGGGGCCGGACGAGCTGCTGCAGCGCGCCGGCCAGCTGCGCGACGGCCTGGCCATCGGCGAACTCAAGCTGCAGCCCGGCGCGGTGCTGCAGGCCATCCTCGTCTTCGTGCTGGCCACCATCGGCGTGCGCCTGCTGCAGCGCTGGCTGCGCGACCGCTACCTGCCCACCACCGGGCTGGACGCCGCCATGCGCGATTCGGCGATCAGCCTGATGGGCTTCGTCGGCATCGTGGCCGCGCTGGCCTTCGCGCTGTCGGCCATCGGGCTGGGGCTGGAACGCATCGCGTGGGTGGCCAGCGCCTTGTCGGTGGGTATCGGTTTCGGGCTGCAGGCGGTGGTGTCGAACTTCGTCTCGGGCCTGATCCTGCTGGCCGAGCGGCCGGTGAAGGTGGGCGACTGGGTGTCGCTGTCGGGCGTGGAGGGCGATATCCGCCGCATCAACGTACGCGCCACCGAGATCCAGATGGGCGACCGCTCGACGGTGATCGTGCCGAACTCGGAGTTCATCACCAAGATCGTGCGCAACGTGACCCTGGCCAATCCGCTCGGCCAGGTCTCCTTCAAGCTGCCGATGGCTCTGGACACCGACGTGGTGAAGGTGCGCGACATCATCCTGGAGGTGTTCGAGCAGCATGAAAACGTGCTGCGCGACCCGGCGCCCAAGGTCTTTCTGGAGAGCGTGGAGACCGAACGGCTGATCTTCAGCGCCAACGGCGCGGTGTCCTCACCACGGGTGAGCTACGGCGTGAAAAGCGAACTGCTGTTCGAGACGCTGGCGCGGCTGCGCGCCATCGGCCAGTTCCCGGCGAAGCCGCCGGCACCGGCGCCAGCGCCCGAAGAGCCCGCCGTGCCGCCGCCGACTGCGGCCCTGCCGCCGGCCGCCGGAGCCTGATCCAGGATGGCCTTCAACACCGGCGGCGTCACCGACCTGCGCGCCCTGACGGCGCAATTTCCGCACCCCGGCCGCATCGAGGCGATCTGGCTGCGGCCGGCGCGCCATGCGCCCGTGCTTTCGGTCGATTCGGTCAAGGCCATCGCCGGCCGTGGCCTGGAGGGCGACCGCAGCAGCCAGGCCCAGACCGTGGGCGGCAAACGCCAGGTCACGCTGATCCAGGCCGAACACCTGCCGGCGGTGGCCGCCTTCCTGCGCCGCGAATCGCTGGACGGCGCGCTGCTGCGGCGCAACCTGCTGGTCTCGGGCCTGAACCTGCAGGCGGCGCGGGCGCTGTTCAAGGACGCGCCGCTGCAGCTGCACATCGGCCCGGAAGTGGTGCTGGAGCTGACCGGCCCCTGCGAGCCCTGCTCCAAGATGGAGGCCTTGCTGGGCCCCGGCGCCTACAACGCCCTGCGCGGCCACGGCGGCATGACGGCGCGGGTGCTGGCCGGCGGCAGCGTGCTGCGCGGCGATACGGTGCAGTGCCGCGCATTGCAGGCTGGACTTTTTTGAGCCGCTTCTAGGCCGCACGGCCTAACGCCTCGCTCACCGGAGCGAGGCCGCAACGATGACATTCTTGCCAAGGGGTTTCCAAAGATACACCCCGACGCTTCACGTCTTCTGGCTCGAAAAAATACCGGTGGCAGTGCCATGCACGATACGAAAACAGGCGGCAGGAACAATCATTTCAATGCCCTGAGGTTTTTGCTGGCGGCGATGGTGATCGTGTCGCATTGCCAGGAGGTGGCGCGCAATTCACGCGAGCAGGAAACCTTCATCCATCTCTCCGGCACGCTGACGCTCGGCGATCTGGCTGTCGATGGTTTTTTTCTGCTGAGTGGTTTTCTGATCGTCCGCAGCTGGGTCCTGCGCCCATCCATCATGCATTTCCTGCGCAACCGCGTCTGCCGCATTTATCCAGGATTTGTTGCTGCGGCGATCCTCTGCGCATTCGTGGTGGGGCCGCTTGCGGGCGATTCAGACTATTTCTCGCAATTCCAGCCATGGGCCTGGCTTTACAGTGTGCTGACGCTTCACAAGCCGGTGCTCCCGCCGGTTTTTGTCGGCTCTTATATCGCTGCGGCCAACGTATCGCTGTGGACCATTCAGTATGAATTTAAATGCTATCTGATGGTGCTTGCACTAGGTGTCGCCGGAGTTTTCAGATATCGGTGGGGATGGGCGGTGTTGACGGCGGCGATCACGGCCGCGTATCTGGTGTCGATGCAGGCAAATGAGCTGTTCCCAGTGCTCAAAAACAAAAGCTATCTATTTCGCTTGGCGATGGTTTTTGCCGCCGGAGGCTGCCACTACCTTTATCCGGGCCTGTTCTCCAGAACCCGGATGGCATACCTGATTGCCTTTCTGGCGTGGCTGGCATGCATGCCGGCTTCCATTCCCTTGGCCCACGTGGGCTCGGCCACCGCGGGTGGATTTCTGCTGATTGGCTATGCCCAGAGGACGCGCGGACCTCTGCTGGTATTCAACCGGCTGCCCGACGTTTCCTACGGCGTTTACCTCTACGGGTGGCCGGTCATGAAACTTCTGATGCTTTACGCGCCTGGGGTGGCCGCGCTGCCGCTGACCGTCGCGACTCTGCTGCTCAGCACACTGGCCGGCCTGGCGAGCTGGGTTCTGGTGGAGAAGCCGTTCATGGCCATGAAACCCAAGGAACCGCGCCGGCTTCCGCGTTCGGCCTGAGGAAGCAAAACCCGCGCTCTGCGGATCAGCAGCCCAAGGCTTCGCACAGCGTGCCTAGTTCGGTGACCTCGATATGCGGTGGCTGGCCCAGCGCCCAGGCATGGCCTGTGCGGTTGACCCAGGCCGCCTGCATGCCGGCGCCGAGCGCGCCGACGATGTCCAGCGCCGCGTCGTCGCCCACATGCAGCACCGTCTGCGAAGGCACCTCCGCCAGGGCGGCCGCGGCGTGGAAGATGTGCGCATCCGGCTTGGCCCGGCCGAATTCCCGCGCGCCGATCTTGGCCTTGAACAGGTGGCCGATGCCCACGGTGTGGATGTCGGCATTGCCGTTGCTCAGCGCCACCAGCGGCCAGCGCGCGGCCATGCGCTCCAGGGAGTCGATGGCATCGGCATAGAAGTCGACCCGCTGGCGTTCGGCGAAGAAGAGGTCGAAACCGGCTTCGGCGAGCGTCGGATCGTCACCTGCCTGGCGCAAGGCGCGGCGGATCGATTCGCGCCGCAGCTCGCTCAGGTCGTGTTGCAGCTCGGGCATCTCCTCGCCGACCTGGTTGCGGATGAGCCGCAGCGCTTTGGCATCGCCGAACAGCTGCGCCGTGGCCGGCGCATGCTGTTGCAGGAACTCGTGCAGCACCGCTTCGGCGCGTTCGATGGCGGGCCAGACGGGCCAGAGGGTGTCGTCGAGGTCGAGGGTGACGGCCTGGATCAGGGGGATATCCAGCGAGTGATTTTTAGGCATGGCGTCGGTGAGAGTAACGCAAATCGGGCTTGGGCATGATGCGGTTCGCGCTGTCGGCCGATGTCATGGCCGGCCGGCATTATTTCCACACCGAAATGAAGAAAATCCTGAAATCCGCCAAATTGGCGAATGTGCTTTACGATATTCGCGGTCCGATCGTCGAAACAGCCGATGAGATGGCGAAAAACGGTCGGCAGATTGTTCGGCTGAATATGGGTAATCTTGCCGAACACGGCTTCGAGGTTTCCGAGAAAATCCGGATGCGGATGATCGCCAGCATGCACAACGCAGCGGCTTATTCCGACGGCAAGGGTCTCCTGCCTGCACGACTGGCGGTGCTGCAGGCCGCTTCGGAAGACGGGATTGCCCGAATCGCCGTCGAAAATATCTACCTGGGCAACGGCGCCAGCGAGCTGATCTCGATGGCATTGACGGCCTTGCTCGACGATGGCGACGAACTGCTGATCCCCATGCCCGACTTTCCCCTCTGGCCGGCGGCGACCGCGCTGGCCGGCGGCACGCCCGTCCATTACCGGTGCAACGAGGAAGCGCAATGGGCTCCGGATATCGATGACATCAGGCGGAAAATTTCCGCGCGCACCAAGGGCATCGTCGTCATCAATCCGAATAATCCCACTGGCGCCTTGTATTCAGCCGAAACGCTTTTGCAGATCATCGAAGTCGCGCGCATCCATGGCCTGGTTCTGCTGGCCGACGAGGTCTGCCGGAAAATCCTGTACGACCACGCCCGCCATATACCGCTGGCAAGCCTTTCGACGGATGTCCTGACGCTGACATTCGATTCACTCTCCAAGAACGACTGCGCCGCCGGCTACCGGGCCGGGTGGCTGCTGGTTTCCGGCCCCACGGAAATGGCCGAAGATTTTCTGCGTGGCCTGAATGTGCTGGCCAATATGAAGCTGTGTTCGAACGTGCAGGGGCAATGGGCGATCGAAGCGGCCTTGAATGGAGGCCAGGCGCTGGCGAGGCACACCGCTGAGGGCGGACGCCTGAAGCGCCAGCGCGACTTGGCGTATGCCCTGCTTTCCCATATGCCGGGGGTGAGCTGCGTCAAACCCAGAGCCGCCCTGTACATGTTTCCGCGGCTGGATCCCGAGGCCTATCCCATCGCGGACGACCGGATTTTCTTTCGCGATCTCCTGCTGGAGACCGGCGTGATGGTGGTGCAGGGCAGCGGCTTCGGCTGGCAAGGCCAGGACCACTTCAGGATGGCGTTCCTGCCGCACGAGGCCGAGCTGGCGGATGCCCTGGGCCGGCTCGCCCGTTTTCTCGACAGCCGACGCCCGGATGGATACATCCGGTGAACCTTGTTGGTGCAGCGCGCGGCGACAATAGCGCCCGGCCGTCACACGCACCGCCAGTCATCCGCCCGAACCGCTCCCCACGTGCCCCCATTCGCACCCGAACCCCATTTCCTGCACGGCCAGGCGCCGCGCACCGCCATCCTCTTCGTCAACCTGGGCACGCCCGATGCGGCCGATGCACCGTCGGTGCGGCGTTACCTGGCGGAATTCCTGTCCGACCCGCGGGTGGTGGAGATTCCGCCGCTGGCCTGGAAACCCATCCTGCACGTCATCATCCTGCGCACCCGGCCGCGTGCCTCGGCGCGCAAGTACGCCAAGGTCTGGCTGCCGGAAGGCTCGCCGCTGGCCGTCTGGACCCGCAAGCAGTCCGAGATGCTGGCCGGCTGGCTGGCCGACCACGGCCATCAGGTGCTGGTGCGCCATGCGATGCGCTATGGCAATCCCTCCGTCGCCAGCCAGCTCGACGCCCTGAAGGCCGAGGGCGCAACCCGCATCCTGATCCTGCCGGCCTATCCGCAGTATTCCGGCACCACCACGGCCAGCGTGGCCGATGCGGTGTTCGACTGGGGCAAGCGGCAGCGCCACTTGCCCGAGCTGCGTTTCGTGCACCGCTACCACGACGACTCCGGCTATATCGCCGCCCTGGCCGAGCGGGTGGAGAGCCACTGGCGCGAGCACGGCCGTGGCGAGAAGCTGGTGCTGAGTTTCCACGGCGTGCCGGCCCGCACGCTGGAGCTGGGCGATCCCTACCACTGCGAATGCCTGAAGACGGCGCGGCTGCTGGCCTCGGAACTCGGCCTGCATGCGCAGGACGTGCTGGTCACCTTCCAGTCGCGCTTCGGCCGGGCCAAGTGGCTGGAGCCCTATACCCAGCCCACCATCGAGGCGCTGGCCCGCGCCGGCACCAAACGCATCGACGTGATGTGCCCCGGCTTCACCAGCGACTGCCTGGAGACGCTGGAGGAGATCGACATGGAGGTGCGCGAGGCCTTCATCTCCAACGGCGGCGAGGCCTTCCACTACATCCCGGCGCTCAACGACAGCCAGCGCTGGATCGCCGCCCTGGCCGCCATCGCCCAACAGCACCTGGCCGGCTGGCCGACGCGCTTGCCGGCGGACGAACGCGAGCTGCAGGCCAGCGCCGCCCGCGCCCACGAAAAAGGCGCGCCGCGTTAGGCCCCGTCAGCCCTTCAAGCCATGGCGCTCGTGCCAGTCGTCGAGCGATTCCGAAGGCCACTTGCCGTGATGGTGGTGGTTCCGCCCCTTGGGCACCTCCACCCAGTTGGCCGCGTAGTCGAGCGCGCATTCGGCGGTCTCGGGCGGTTGGGGCAGGGGCGTGTCGATGGCCGAGGCATGCGGATGGATCAGCTCCGGCCAGCGCGGATCCCAGAGCCACAGGGCGCTGCCGCATTTCAGGCAGAAGCGGCGTTCGGCCTTGGAGCGTTTGCTGCGCTGGCCTTCCTCGCGGATCACGGCGTGGTAGCTGCCCAGGTATTTCTCGCCGCGCACCTTCAGGGTGGTGGCATCGCCGCCGAGGTTGATGGCGTAGCCGCCGCCGCCGGCCGTCTTGCGGCAGATCGAGCAGTAGCAGTGGGCGAAGGGCACGGGGCTGTCGGCTTCGAGCGAGAAGCGGACGGCGCGGCAGTGGCAGGAGCCTTCGAGGTGCATGGTCGTTCCCGTGGGTCTGATGGCGGATGCGGCCATGTTCCCGCGATGCCCGGCGCGGCTTGCAAGCGGCTGCAACGGCGCAGGGCCGTACGAACTGTTGCCGGGTGTCGGGCGCCGGCGGCATAGGCTCTGCTTCTGGGCGTGATCGGCACGCCGGAGATGTCCCCATGCGCCACCACCGTTTCTCCATCCTCGGCACGCTGCTGGCCGCGGCCAGCGTCACGGCCCTGCCGGCCCTGGCCCAATCCGCCGCCCAGTCGCAATACCAGCAGCAGCTGGCGGCCTGCGATCCGGCCCAGCCCCGGCCGGCCTACAACGCCTGCATCCGCGCGGCCGGTGCGGTGCTGGACCGCAGCGGTGCGGTGGGTTCGGCCACGGCGGTGGACCAGTCCAGCGACGGCCGGGCGACCATCCTGGAAGCACCCGGCGGGCCTTCGGTGAGCTACTCGACCACGCCGGTCGTACCGCAGACGACGACGTCGCAGGATGGGAGGGCAACCTTGCTGGTGCCCAGCGACAGCACCATGCGCAGCGGGACCGTGCTGCCCTGAACGATCAGGCGCGCGCGCTCAGGTGCTGACTTCCTGGCACTGGATGTCGTCTTCGATGTCCAGGCCACGTTTCTGGATGATTTTCAGGGCCGTCTGCAGGCCCTCGTTGAAAAACGTCGCGCCGACTTCCTCGATGACATGCCGGCTGATGGGCGCGAGTTCGAGGCTGCCGAGTTCGATGTCGAATTCCTTCTTCAGCTGACTTCTCAGCGAATTCGAAATTTTTTCGATGACCTGCGTGGTGACCTTGTCTTGAAAGCTCATGAACGAGTCCTTGGAGGCAAACGCCGCGTTGGCTGACGCTCAATCGCGCGGCCGGAACCCGATGATGAGCGAGGAGGGCACCCGTCCGTCCACATCCTTGGGCAGGGTCTCGGTCTTGTCGATCGCCTTGAGCACCGCATCGTCCCAGGCCGGGTTGCCGCTGGACTTGACCAGCTTCTTGCCGACGATGGTGCCGTCCGGCGCGGCGCGCACCTCGACTTCGGCGCGTGGGTTGCCCGGCGCGTCGTCGGTGAAGGTGATGTTGGGCCTGACCTTGGCGGCCACACGGCCGCCGTAGGTGGCCGAGGGGCCCGACGAACGCAGGTCCGAGCCGGTGGCCGTGGCCCCTCCGGTGGCGCCGGCCAGGCCGGCCATGCGCTGCAGCTGCTGCTTGCGCAGATCGTCGCGGACCTTGGCTTCCTGCTGCTCGCGGCGTTTGTCTTCGGCGGCCTGCTTCTGCTTGTCCTCGGCGGCCTGTTTTTGTTTGTCCAGCTGCTTCTGCTTGTCGAGCTGCTTTTGTTTGTCCAGCGCGGCCTGCTTGTCGAGCGCGGCCTGTTTCTCGGCCTGCTTCTTCGCTTCGGCCGCCTTCTCGCGGCGGTCGCGTTCGGCCTGCTCCTGCTTTTCGCGGGCGGCTTCCTCGCGGGCTTCCTGCTGGGCCTGCAGTTTTTTCAGGCGGGCCTGTTCGATCTGCTGCTGGCGGGCCTTTTCCTCGGCCGCTTCCTTCTTCTGGCGCTGCAGGGCGATGTCGGCCTCGCGGGTGTCGGGCGCCGGGGTCGGTGCAGGAGGCGGCGGAGGCGGTGCGGGCGCCGGTTCGGGGGCGGGCGGCGGCGGCGGGGCCGGCGGCTCGGGCACGGGCGGTGGGGGCGGCGGCTCGATGGCGCGGGGCGCGGCCTGGCGCGGCGTGGCCGACCAGATCTCGGCCTCGACGGCGGGGGTGTCGGTGTCCTGCTTCCAGCGCACGCCCCAGGTCAGCGCGGCCAGCAGGGCCAGGTGGGCGAGCATGGCCAGGCCGAAGGCGCCGGCGCGGCGGCGTTCTTCGGGCGGCGCGAATTCGTTACGGTCGGCGATTGCGGGCATCTTGCGGTGCGGACCTCGTCATCAGGGCGCGAGCTGGACCGACAGGCCCACCCGCTGCACACCGGCGCGCTGCAGCCTGTCCATCACCTTGACGACGGTCTCGTACTTCACGCTGCGGTCGGCGCTGATCACCACGGCGCTGTTGCCGGTGCCGGGGCTGGCCGCGCTGCCCGCGCCATTGGCGGCCACCGGTGCGGACTGCTGGAGCATCTTCACCGCATTGCCCACATCGCCTATGGTGCTGGGTGCGGTGCGGTCGGGGGTCTTCACCTGCAGGGTCTCGTCCTTGCCGACGATCACCTGGATCACCTGGTCGGGCTGCTTGTTGGCCTTGCCGATGGAGGGCAGGTCGATGTTGCTCGGCGTGATCAGCGGCGCGGTCACCATGAAGATGATGAGCAGCACCAGCATCACGTCGATGAAGGGCACCATGTTGATCTCGTTGATGGTGCGGCGGCCGCGGCCGCGTGAAGCCATTCCGGGCATGTCGGGGCTCCGATCTCTCAGCGGCCGGAGGCCGTGGCGGTGGCCGCGGGGGCGCCCAGGTTGCGCTGCAGGATGTTGGAGAACTCCTCGATGAAGGTCTCCTGGTGGATGGACAGCCGGTCGATGTCGCGGGCGAAGCGGTTGTAGGCGACGACGGCGGGGATCGCCGAGAACAGGCCGATGGCGGTGGCCACCAGCGCTTCGGCGATGCCGGGCGCCACGGTGGCCAGCGTGACCTGGGTCAGGGCCGACAGGCCTGTGAAGGCATGCATGATCCCCCAGACGGTGCCGAACAGGCCGACATAGGGCGAGACCGAACCGACGGTGGCCATGAAGGACAGGCTGGATTCGATGAAGTCCATCTCGCGCTGGAAGCTGGCGCGCATGGCGCGGCGGGCGCCGTCGAGCAGGGTGCCGGGGTCGACCACACGCCGCTCGCGCAGCTTCTGGTATTCGCGCATGCCGCTGGCGAAGATGCGTTCGAGCGGACCGGCGTTCTTGGCGTTGGCCGCGGCCGCGGCGAACAGGTCGTTGAGGCTGGTGCCGGACCAGAAGTCGCGCTCGAAGGCTTCGTTGAGCGACTTGACCCGGCGCAGGGCGAAGATCTTGCGGAAGATGGCGGCCCAGCTGGCGATGGATACGCACAGCAGCAGGACCATGACCAGTTGCACCACGAGGCTCGCGTTGAGCACGAGGTGGAGGATGGACATGTCTTGGTTCATGGTTTCTTCAATGCTTGCAGGATGTCGGCGGGAATGCGGGCCGGCCGCAGTGTAGAGGCTTCGACCCAGCTGATCCGAATGGTTCCCTCGGCCAGCAGCAGCGGCGGCTGACCGGGGTCGGCCGGCTGGCGCCAGGCCTGTTGGGCGATTGTGAGGGAGGCCCGTCCGCTGTCCTGCAAGGACGCGTTAACGGTGAGTAAATCGTCGAGCCGGGCGGGCTTCAGGTAGCGCAGGGCGGTGTCGGTGACGACGAACATGCCGCCGGTGCGCTCGCGCAGCTCCTGCTGCGACAGGCCCAGCGCACGCAGCCATTCGGTGCGGGCGCGTTCGAAGAACTTGAGGTAGTTGGCATAGAAGACGATGCCGCCGGCATCGGTGTCTTCCCAGTAGATGCGGATCGGAAAGGCGAAGGCCATCGGTTGGGTGCTTGGGGTCGGCAGGGCGGGCAATCGGGCATTTTCGCCGAGACGGGCGGCCGTCCGGCTTCGGCTGGGTTTGACGGACTTCGCTTCGGCGGCCGCTCCGGATGGCGGTGGCTCCTACGCTGCCGGCACTTTTGTCCGCACAGCTTTTCATGAACCTTCCCAGCACTTCGGCGACAGCGCCTCGGCTTCACCATCCCTACGAATTCGATCCCCTGGCGCCCGCGGGTACGGCATCGCAGGCGGCGGGAACGGTCGCCACGCAGCCGCCTCTCATCGACGTTCCGACCGCCAGCGGCGAGGCCTGCTTCGCGGACAAGCGTCAGCAGTTCGCCCGCCTGGTCGACGACATCGACACCCTCACCCAGCAGGACGCGCCGGTGCTGCGCAGGCGCATGCTCGATTTCCTGCGCTTCGGGGGCCACGACATCGCACCCGTGATGCTGCAGCCGACCCAGATGCACCTGGACGCCGCCTGCCGGGGCTACGCCCTGCCGGATCCCTTGCTGGTGGAATCGGTCGGCATGCGGGCCCTGGTCTGCTGGCTGCCCGCGAGCACCGGCTGGGAGGCCGGAAAGCGCGGCTATTTCAAGCAGGCGCTGATGGCCGCCTTCGACGCGCTGGAGGCCGCCCAGGCGGTGCGCCGGCAGCCACCGGGCCTGGACATCGCCGACCGCAAGGCGGTGGAGGGTCATCTGGCCGAACTGGTGGCCGATCCGTGCGCCGACAAACGCGGGCACAAACGTGCGGCGCTGTTGAGCATCCTCGGCCGCTACGGCTACGAAGGCGGCGTGCGGCCCAATGCCTGGACCTGGAAACGGCTGCAGGACGGGGGCCCGGACGCCCAGGACGAGGCCCTGGGCATGCCGCAGCTGCTGGCTGCGATCGAATCGATGCCGGCGCATCCGGAGCTGCACGCAAGTCTGCAGCAGGCGTTGCTCCAGGCGGTGGTCGAGCAGGGGCGGCAGTGGAAGGCGGCCCAGGCGCTGGGGGTGCAGGCGCAGCCGGAGCCGGAGCCGGAGCCGGACGCCGCTCGGGTGGATCGGCCGGTGAACGAGTCGGCAGCGCCCGATGCCGCCCGCACCCCGCTCGCCAGATTCGAAGCGAGCTGGCGATGGATCGAGGCGGAGGTGCCCCCATCCACCGGCATCCCCTCGCGCCATGTGTTCCGCCCGGCCGGCTCGAAAGCCAGCGCGGGTGACGTCCTGCTCTATCGCGGCGGATCGGGCACACGCATGGTGGTGCAATCGGTGCGGCAGAGCCGATTTTTGTCGCAGGACATCAACACCCAGGGCCTGGCCCTGCTGCGCAACGCCGACGGCACGGCCGCGGTGACACTGGACCGCCAGCCGGTGACCGATCCCCGGACCCTGGACCTGCTGCTGCGTGCCGTGGAAACCTTCCGCGGCGATCCTGCATCCGGGCCCGCGCTGCTGCTGCAGGAATCGCTTGAGCTGCTGCTGGGCGCGGCCGAGCCGGACATCGCCCAGAAGGCGCGTGCCGCGCAGTTCGCCTTGGCCGGCCTGATGAGCATCGACCTGCCTGCAGGAGAGCCCATGCTGGCCGATGGAGCGCTGGCCTGGCGCGATCCCGAGGCGCTGCTGGTGGTGCTGACACTGGCCGGCAGCAGCGCCGACCTGCGCTGCTGGGTCGCGGCCTTCCAGGTCGGGCTGCGCAATCCGCAGGACGTGCTGGCGCAGGCGCGGGTCGATATCGCCATCCGGCTCGCCCTGGCCGGGCAGCCCGATCCCGCACAGCTGCGCTTCTACCGCCGCGCCGGGGTGGACGAGCGCCATGCCATCGTCGCCGAGCTGCTTGCCTTCACCCGCGAGAAAAGCCTGTTCTGCCTCGGCACCCTGCTGTGGCGTACCGCGCCGCAGGACGCGAGGGACGGCCGCGACGATTCCGTCGGCACCCTGGAATACGCCAGCCCCGACGGCTTTGCCCGGGTGACCGACATGCTGTGCGAATTGCGCCAGGCCTTCGAGGAGGATCCGCAGTTCATCGCCATCTGCGAAGCCTTCGTCGCCGAGTTCGCCATGGGCTGCACCGACCGCGCCGCCATCGGCCTGGCCGGCCTGGGCCTCCTGCTGAACTGGCACAAGGTGCGCGACGACCAGACGCGGGCCCTGCAGGCCTTGCGCAGCCTGCTCAATTTCCACCGCATGGCCGAGGCGGCGGTGAGCATGCTCACCGCCAGCGGCAGTTCGAGCGAGCCGGCGCAGGCGGCGCTGCGCCTGATGATCGCCGCGCGCTCGCGTTACCTGCTGCTGCCCGACCACGGCCCGCGCTACCTGCGCCACCTGGACGAGGAGGGCACCCACGCGGCCACCATGCAGCGCATGGATGCAGCGCTGAGATTCATCATGGAGGCCTCGCCCGGACCGGTGCTGTCCACCCCGCTGATCCAGGCCAGCCCCTATGGCGCCGACTACATCCAGCGCAACCTGGGCCATGTCGAGCCTGCGCAGCTGGAACAGCGCGGCGACGAGATCGAAAGGCTGCTGACGCCGTATGCCTACCTGCGCCTGCTGCCGGGCCTGGCCTGCACGCCGCTGACGGTGCCGGTGCTCAAGCGCCTGCTGCTCGAGGTGGTGGCGCCGGATGTGGAGCCGCCCACGCCGATGCAGGAACTGCTGCGCCGGATGGGTGCGGCGCTGACGCAGCAGGACGGCTGGCCCGCCGAGGCCCAGGCGGAGCAGATGCGCCGGGGGCTGATCGGCGAGCTGATCGATGCCATCGCCCGGCAGGAGCCCGCCTTCGCGGCCCTCGTCGCGAGACGGCTGACGGTGGGCGATTCGCTGCAGGCCCAGTGCGCCGCGCTGGCCGAGGAACTGTCCGGGTAGGACCTGGACGGGGTTCAGGACTGAAGGAGCGACGGCATATGTTTCCCACAGATCAAGCGCTTGGCCCTTCGGCGACGACCACCGCAGGCCCAGCTATCGCAAAGCCATCCGATGTCAGCAAGCCAGGGCCGGACCGCAAGCCTGAGCTCGTCAACGAAACCGGACCGCTGGCCTGGCTGCCGCGCCACATGCCCGGCTCCGCCGAGCGCATGGAATTCGTGCAGCGATGCCGGCAGTCCCTGGAAGACCATGGCCTGGAGCCGCAGGGCGAGCTGGTCCGGCTGCTGGCGCTGTGCCGCTTCGCGGCGGAATACGGATCGAGCGAAACTACCTGGGATGCCTCCAGCGCCCAGCTGCTCGAAGGCATCGAAAAGGCGCGGCAGGCACAACAGCCGGAACTTGCGCCACTCAGGATCGAGCCCTTCCGGCTGCATGGCCGGAACGGCCTGGCACTGCAGCGGGTGTGCCTGCCGGATGGCCGCACGCTGGACGCCTTCCGCGCCGTCGATGGCTTGGCGCGCCAATACCACGAACGCCAGCGCGGCGCCGAATGCACGCTGAGCACGGTGAACATGATCAATGTGTTCCTGAAAGGCTGGCTCGGCCTGAACACCGAAGCCGAGCTCAGGCAGTGGCTGCGCGAGCACTGCGGCGGGGAGCAGACCGGGCACTACGACACGGTGCAGGTCTGCCGCTTCAACAACCGGCAGCCGCCCGAAGGCCGGGCTTATCTGCTGGTGGCCAATCTGGGGCTGAGCGGCTCCGGCAGGATCGAGCACGCCCTCGACCCGCAATACCAGAGCCTGGCCACGGATTTCTTCGACCGGATGGACGTGATCGGCCTGGTGATGGTCATGCCCAATCCGGCGCGCGATGCGGTGCTGCGCTCCTCGCCGCACACCGTCATGGTGTGCCGCACAACGCCGGGCCGTTACGAGGTGCGCGATCCGCGCAATGCGCAGCTGCTGGACTTTGAGGCGGAGCACATGGGCGCGGCCATCGGCGAATGCCGCCGCAGGCTGGGCATTTCGGGCAACAGCCAGCAGGCCAACACCGTGGAGGTGATCTACCCGGCGCCGCGTCCGCAGGCGGGGTCCGAACAGGAGTTCAAGCCATGACTTACCCCAGCGTTTCCGTCACCACCTCGTCGCATGCCGGCTACCTGCCGGACGTATTGCATTCGCAGGCCACCCCGGCCGCCGATCCACCGTCCCGAACGGCGGCAGATCAGCCGCTGCCGGACATCGCCGCCACGGGCGGGGCCTATTTCTCCGGTGCGCGTGAACAGCTGGACACGCTGATGTCCGGGCTCGACGCCGCACAGGTGGAGGATGCGCCGGCCCTGCGGCGGCAGCTGCTCGATTTCCTGCGCCACCGCCAACACACGGTGCAGGAGTCTTTCCTGGGCAGCAGCGAAGTCTGGCTGGACGCCGCCTGCTTCGGCGAGCCGCTGCCCCATCCGCGGGAGGTCGAGGCGATGGCCATGGGCTCATTGCTCTGCCTGCTGCCGCGGTGCGGCGACTGGGAGGTGCGCAAGCGGGCCTACCTGAAACAGGCGCTGGGCCGTGCTTTCGAGGCGCTGGAAGAGGCCGGCGGTGTTGCGGCGGCGGCGGAGCCGAGTCCGGTCGAGCCGGCGCAGATGCAGGGGCCGAAGGCTGAAGTCGTAGAGGCCTCGATGCCGGCACGTTTCGATGCCGTCTGGCACTCCATCGAAGGCTGGCTCCAAGCCGGCATGGGCGCGCTCTCGCCGCTGGCCGGCCAATTGCCGGGCGAAGTGCCTGCGGCGGGCGCCGTGGTGTGCCATCGCGACGCTTCGGGCATCCGGCAGACCATCCAGGCCCATGGCGACCATGCCGGCACCGATCCGGCGGCCGCCAGCCGCGGCATCGCGCTCTGCCGCAACCCGGACGGCAGCACGGCGGTGTGGCTCGATGGCCAGGCGGTGGCCGATCCGCAGGTTCTGGATCTGCTGCTCCTGGCGGCGCAGACCTTTCTCGGCCATCACCTGCCGGCCGACTCGCAGGGCCGGAGCACGCCCGCTACCCTGGTGGAGCGCGCCTGCGGGCTGCTGCGCAACCCCGGCCCGGATATCGGCCTGCGTACCCGCGCCGCACAGTTCGCGCTGGCCGGCCTGCTGAATGTCGAAGTACCGGCGGTGCCGCCCGAGGGGGCGGGTGGCGCCTTCTGGCCTGGCTTTCCACGCGAGCTGCTGGCCTTGCTGCCCGGCGTCAGCCAGGAGAAGCGGCTGGCGTCCTGGCTCTCCACCTGGATCGACGGGCACTACCGTCCTGAGGATGTGCTGGCGCAGGCGCGCCTGGACATGGTGATGGGCACCTTGCGATCGCAAGCGCCGGAGGCCGATCTGCTGCGCCATCACCGTCGCTGGAGCGACGAGGAGCGCGACACCGTCATCCCGCGCCTTTGCGACCAGGCCAAGGCGCATGGGCTCTTCGGGCTTTGGCAGCTGTGGGCGCGCTGCCAGCCGCCGGACGAGCCGGACGCCTTCCACGCATTGCCCGAATACCGCACGCCCGATGGCCGTGAGCGCCTGACCGCGATGCTGTGCGAGCTGCATGCCGCGTTCGAGGCGGACGAGGAATTCGCACGCGCCTGCAACCGCTTCGCCGCCGAATGCGCGACGGGTAGCAGTGACCGCGCTCTCATCGGCCTGAACGGCCTGGCGCCCATGCTGAACTGGTGGCTGGCGCGCGGCAATCCGGCCAAGGAACTGCTGGCCCTGCGCTCCCTGCTGCACTTCTTCCGCCTGATGCAGGAGGGCGAGCGCATCGGCGACGGCGAATCTTTCGGCGGCGTTCTGCACACCCGCCTGGAGCTGATGAGGCTCTCACGCACCAAACACCTGCCCATACCCGACAGCGGTCCGTGCGTGCCACGCTCCGAGTTGCCGGCGGCCGAGCAGCAGGCCGAAATCGAGCGCCTGAACCCGGCCCTGCAGAAGGCGGTGGCAGACAGCGCCCGGCCCGTGCTGCTGTCGCCCGCCATCCAGGCGAGCTACTGCGGCCGCGCATTCATCGAGCGCTACGTCGGCCTGGAGCCCGCCGAAACCCTGGATGAACGCTGCGCCGCCCTGGAAACGATGATGGCGCCCTATGCCTATGTGGGCGTGCTGCCGGGGCTGGAGCGTGTCGCGCTGACCGCGCCGGTGCTCAAGCGGCTGCTGCAGCAGGTGCTGGCGTCGCCGGAACAGGGGGTGAGCCAGTCGCCGGTGTTGCGTCGCCTGTACCGGCTGGCGGCGGCGCTGGGCAGGCAGTCGGGGCTGCGGCCTTCGGAGTGCGCCGATCGCACCAAGCGCGTGGTCGCCGGCGAGCTGCTGGATGCGATCTTCCGCCTGGAGCCGGCCTTCGCCGCCGCCGTGGCGCCGCGCCTGAAGCTGCAGGATCCGCTCAAGGTGCAGGCGGCCGCCTTGACCGAACTGCTGGAACAGGATGTCGAAGCTCAGGCCAGAAGCGCTGCCAGCCGGGCCGCGGCCTCCTGAAGCTGCGCCATCGAATTGGCGGTGGAGAAACGGATGCGCTGCGCCGTGCCCGCATCGCCGAAATCCCGGCCGGGCGTGACGGCCAGGTTGGCCTGCTCCATCAGCGTGAAGGACAGCTCCCAGCTGTCGGCAACGCCCAGCCGGCGGCAGGCCTCGCTGCAGTCGGCCCAGGCGTAGAAGGCGCCATCGGGCATCACCGGCACCGGCAGGCCGGCGGCGGCCAGCGCCGGCACGAAGAAATCGCGCCGGGCCTTGAAGGCGCCGCGGCGGCGTTCGTACTCGGCGATGCTGTCGGGCTCGAAGCAGGCCAGGGCGGCATGCTGGGCCACGGTGCTGGGGCAGATGAAAAGATGCGCCGCCAGCTGGTCGATCACCGGCACCAGCGCATCGGGCACCACCATCCAGCCCAGGCGCCAGCCGGTCATGTGGAAGTACTTGCTGAAGCTGTTGATGCTGACGATGTCGTCTTGCGCGCCCGGCAGCGCCAGTGCGCTCTGGCCGAAGGCCTCGTCGTAGCTCAGGCCCAGGTAGATCTCGTCGAGCAGCAGCACGCCGCCGCGCTCGCGCACCACTTCGTGGATGCGGCGCAGCTCCTGCGGCGCGATCGAGGTGCCGGTGGGGTTGGAGGGCGAGGCCAGCAGCACGCCGCGGGTGTCCGGGCCCCAGGCGGCTTCGACCTGGTCGGCGCTCAGCTGGTAGCGGTCGGCGGCGGTGGTGGGCAGCAGCACGGCGCGGCCCTCGGCGGCGCTGACGAATTGCCGGTTGCAGGGGTAGCTGGGATCCGGCATCAGGATCTCGTCGCCGGCATCGATCAAGGCCAGGCAGGCCAGCTGCAGCGCGGCCGATGCACCGGCGGTGATGACGATGCGGCGCGCCGGCACATCGACGCCGAAGCGCTCGGCGTACCAGCGGGAGATGTGCTCGCGCAGCGGCATGATGCCCAGCGCCGGCGTGTACTGGGTGACGCCGTCGCGCACCGCGCGGGCGGCGGCTTCCTGCACCAGGGGCGGTGCGGTGAAGTCGGGCTCGCCCACGTTCAGGAAGATCATGGGTTTGTCGCTGCCGGCGCGGGCCAGTTCGGCCGCGCGCGCGGCGGCGGCCTTGGCCACCTCCATCACGTAGAAGGGCGTGGCCCGCCCGGCGCGGCCCGAGAGCCGCAGCGCCCCGCCCGCGCGACTCAAGACGCGGCCCGCGGATTGCGCTGGCGGTCGGCGGCGACTTCGTCCGGGCGCAGCTGCGGCGCCAGGCCGTTCAGCACCGCGTTGACGTACTTGTGGCCGTCGGTGCCGCCGAATTCCTTGGCCAGCTCGATGCATTCGTTGAGCACCACGCGCCAGGGCACGTCCAGGCAATGGCGCAGCTCGTAGACGCCGATCCACATCACGCCGTGCTCGATCGGGGAGATCTCGGCCATCTTGCGGTCGAGCAGGGGCAGGATGAGGGCGTCCTGCGTCTCGGCCTCGGCGATGCAGCCGTGCAGCACCGCGTCGTAATGCAGCGAGTCGGCCTTGTGGAAGCCCGACAGGTCGCGGGTGAAGCGGTCGATGGCGGCCGGCTCGTTGCGGCCCACCAGATGCTGGTAGAGCGCCTGCAGCGCGAATTCGCGCGAACGGGTGCGCGCCGACTTGGCCGAGGCCTTGCGTGCGCCGGTGCTGGTACGGCCGGGCAATGCCTTGGGCGCTTGCGCGTCCGCTGGCGTGGCGGCGGCGCCGTTTTCTTGGTCGGGAAGGCTGGTGGGTTCGGTCATACGATGTGTGTCAGCAGGTTCGCCATCTCGACGGCGACCTGGGCCGCGTCGCGGCCTTTCTCGGTCTGGCGGGCCTTGGCCTGCGCGAGGTTTTCGGTGGTGAGGATGGCGTTGGCGATGGGCAGGCGCGCGTCCAGCGACACCCGGGTGACGGCGGCGCCGGATTCGTTGGCCACCAGTTCGAAGTGGTAAGTCTCGCCGCGGATGATGCAGCCCAGCGCGATCAGCGCATCGTAGCGGCCGCGCTTGGCCAGGGCCTGCAGGGCGATCGGCACTTCGAGCGCGCCGGGCACGGTCACATGCTCGATGCGGTCGGCCGGCACGCCGAGCGCGATCAGCTCGGTCTTGCAGGCGATGGCCAGGGCATTGGTGATGTCCTCGTTGAAGCGGGCCTGCACGATCCCGATGGAGAGTTTGCGGCCGTCCAGGCGCTGGGCCTGGCCTTTATTGGCGTCTTGCACGCGGATGTCCTTCGAGGTTCGTTCTTGTTCGGGGAGGGCTATTTTCCGGCCTGCAGGTAGCCGGCCAGCTCGATGCCGTAGCCGGCCATGCTGGGCATGCGGCGCGGCTGGCCCATCAGATGCATGCGGCGCACGCCGCATTCGCGCAGGATCTGCATGCCGATGCCGTAGGTACGCAGGTCCATGCGGCCGCGTTCGGGCGCCTGGGCCGCGCGGGCGGTGCCGTCGAACTGGGCGAGCAGTTCCTCGGCGCTTTCGCCGCAGTTGAGCAGCACCACCACGCCGCGGCCTTCGGCAGCCACATGGCGCAGGCTGGCGTCCAGCGTCCAGGAGTGCATCGAGCGGTCGACCTCCAGCGCGTCGAGCACCGACAGCGGCTCGTGCACCCGGGCGGGCACGGCCGCGTCTTCTTCCCATTCGCCGCAGACCAGGGCCAGGTGCACGCCGGCGCTGGTGCTGTCGCGGAAAGCGTGGGCGGTGAACTGGCCGGCCGCCGTGCGCAGCGGGCGGCTGCCCAGGCGCTGCACCAGGGATTCGTGGCGGCTGCGGTATTCGATCAGGTCGGCGATGGTGCCGATCTTCAGGCCGTGCTCGGCCGCGAAGAGTTGCAGGTCCGGCAGGCGGGCCATGGTGCCGTCTTCGTTCATCACTTCGCAGATGACCGATGCCGGGCTGCAGCCGGCCATGACGGCCAGGTCGCAGCCGGCCTCGGTATGGCCGGCGCGCACCAGCACGCCGCCGTCCACCGCCTGCAGCGGGAAGATGTGGCCGGGCTGGACCAAGTCCGAGGCCTTGGCGCCGGGGGCGACGGCGGCCTGCACGGTGCGTGCGCGGTCGGCGGCCGAGATGCCGGTGGTCACGCCCTCGGCCGCCTCGATCGAGACGGTGAAGGCGGTGGAATGCTTGGCGCCGTTGCGTGCCACCATCGGCGGCAGCTGCAGGCGTTCGCACAGCTCGCGCGAAAGCGTCAGGCAGATCAGGCCGCGTGCATGGCGGGCCATGAAGTTGATCGATTCGGGGCTGATGTGGTCGGCCGCGATGACGATGTCGCCCTCGTTCTCGCGGTCTTCCTCGTCGACCAGGATGACCATGCGGCCGGCCTGGATCTCGGCCACGATCTCCTCCACCGAGGAGATGCCGACCGGCGTCTGGGGGAAGTCAGGACGGCGCTCATGCTCGGGCTCCAGCGGCGGGAATGGTGATGCCTTCGACCATGCGGGCCACGTAGCGCGCCACGGTGTCGATCTCGAGGTTGACCTTGTCGCCTGCCGAGAGGCGGCCGAGCGAGGTGTGCTCCAGCGTGTGGGGAATCAGGTTGATGAAGGCCAGGGTGCCTTCGGGCAGGTCCTCGACACGGTTGACCGTCAGGCTCACGCCGTTGACGGTGATCGAGCCCTTGTAGGCCAGGTAGCGGCCCAGTCCGGCCGGCGCCAGCACCCGGAAATCGTGGCTCTCGCCGACCGGCTGCAGGCGCTCCACGGTGCCGATGCCGTCCACATGGCCGGACACGATGTGGCCGCCCAGGCGGTCGCCCGCGCGCAAGGCCTTTTCCAGGTTGACGCTGTGCTGGCGGTCCAGGCCGCTGGTCTTGTCCAGCGATTCGGCCGAGATGTCGATCTCGAAGGTGGCGGCGGGGATGTCGAAGCGGGTGACGGTCATGCAGGCGCCGTCGAGGGCGATGCTGTCTCCGCTGAGTACGTCGTCGAGATAGCCCGGGGGCGCCTGGATGAGCAGGCGCTTGCCGTAGGCGGCGGTGGGGCCCAGGTCCTGCACCTCGAGGATGCGGCCCAGGCCGGTGATGATTCCGGTGAACATCCGGCAATTTTCGCAGGAATAAGCATGGCCCTGTCGGGCCATCGCGAAACGGGCCGCGCGGCTCAGGCGGAGAGGGCCTCCGCGTCGCTGCCGCGAGGGCGCAGGCGGGCGACGATGCGCAGGTCCGGACCGACCCGTTCGATGCTGTCGAAGTTGAGCACATGGGCCTGCGCCAGGGCGCCCAGCGGGCCGAACTGGGCCAGCGGCAGGCCCTCGCCCAGCAGGCAGGGCGCCATGTAGATGAGCAGCTCGTCGACCAGGCCGGCCTGCAGCAGCGCGCCGTTGAGCACGGCGCCGGCCTCCACATGCAGCACCTTGATGCCGTGGCGCGGCAGATCGAGCAGCATCGAGCGCAGGTCGACCCGTCCCAGGGGGCCCGGCAGCGCCACCAGCCGCGCGCCGCGCGCCTTGATGGCGGCCGCCTGGCCGCTGTCGGTGCCGCCGCCGCAGTAGATGTGCAGCCCGCGCTCCAGGCCGAAGAGCTGGGCATCCAGCGGGGTGCGCAGGCCGCTGTCGACCACGACCAGATCGGGCTGGCGTTTGGTGGGGGCCAGGCGCACGTCCAGGCGCGGGTCGTCGGCCAACACGGTGCCGATGCCGGTCAGCACCGCATCGGCGCGGCCGCGCCAGGCATGGCCGTCGGCGCGTGCCTGGGGCGAGGTGATCCAGCGGCTGTCGCCGTTGGGCAGGGCGGTGCGGCCGTCGAGCGATCCGGCCACCTTCATGCGCACCCAGGGCAGGGCGCCGGCGGGGCTGGGCTCATCGGTTCCAGCAGGCATCGGCATTGGATTCATGGGAGCTCGTGCGTGCGCCTGATTGGGAGAGGCCGAGGGTACCGCAGGCGTCGCCGGCCTGGGCACCCGCGGGCTCGGCAAGAAGCTGAAATGTGGGGCCGTGGAATTCCACCCGCAATTGGTAGTAGCCATCTGCCGGCCGCAGCAGCCCGGGCGGGATCTGCGCCGGATCGGGATAGCGGCCGGTGGCGGTCGCCGCCCGTTCCATCCATTGGGCCGTCTGCAGGAGGGCGGTGCGGCCGCTGGCCCGCCGCACACGGGCGATGTAGGCGCTGTAGGTCGGCAGCGTGAGCGAGGCCAGGATGGCGAGGATGGCCACGGCCACCAGCAGTTCGACCAGGCCCAGGCCGTGCGCTGGCCGGGTTTTCATGGCCGCTGACGCCAGCCGGCGCGCAGGCCGGCGCCCCTGCGCTTTTGCAGCACCAGCGGCGGGCGGCCGTCGTCGCTCCGCAGCACCAGGCTGTCGAGGCGGTGCAGGGCGGTGATGCGGCTGCTGCCGAGGGCGACGCGGCTCACCGTGCGGTCGGGCGCTCCCTCGGGCTCGGGCCTAGCGGGATCGGAGACGGTGGTGAACACCGATCCGCCCGAAGGCTCGCCGGTCAGTAGGTCGAGCACGGTGAGGAATTCACCCTCCGGCGCGCTGCTGGGGAAGATCGCCTTCTGGCCGGCGAGATGCTGCGGCGTATGCAGCAGGCGCTCACCTCGCGCCGGCAGGTCCAGGTACCAGCCGCGCGGGTATTCGGGCTGCTGCGCGGCGGCGGCGCTGCGGAAGTAGCTGCGGCCCGCGTGTTCCAGCGCCTGCGGCAGGATCGCCCGGGCCTGGAGTTCGGCAGGGCGCTGCGCATCGTCCGGGCTGTTGATCGGCAGGGATTTGCCGCGGGCGCTGCTGTCGTGCAGGCCGTACAGCGTTTGCGGGCTGGCATCCGCGCGGTCTTCCGTGGTGAGGGCGCGGCCCGTGCCTATGCCCAGCATCACGCCGCCCTTGGGGTGGGGCAGCCAGATCGGCGCGGTGGTGATCGCCTGATGCGTGCCGTCGGGGCCGAGCGCGGTGAACAGCGGCTGGCCGTTCAGGGCCACATGCCACTTGGCCGGCTTCTCGGCGGAGATGTCGAACTTCCAGACATGGCCGAGCAGGTCGCCGGCATAGGCGATGTCGGGACTGCCGTCCCCATCGGTATCGATCAGCACCGGCGTGGCCAGGCCGTTGCCCTGGCCTTGCCAGCGGCAGGGGCGGGCAAGGCCGGACAGGCCGGCGCCAGACGCCGCAGTTCGCGTCCCTTGTCCAAGTACTGCAGCAGCAACACCGGCATCTGGCGTGTGCTGCCGAAGCCATTGCCCAGCACCGCGGCCCAGCGGCCGCCGTGCAGAAGGGCGATCTGGCCCGCCACGGCGCCGCCCGCATCGGTGGAGGGTTCGGACACCATGTGGCCGATATCGGGATCGTCACCCTGCGTGGTGTCGGCCAGCACGATCCGGCCGGCGGCGGCTTCCGAGAAGTTCTGGGGCTGGCTGATGTCCAGCACGAAATACCCCTTGGCGCCGGCGCCCGCCGTACCGACCAGCATCGTCGCCTCACCGGCCCTGGCGGCGAAGGCATGGCCGTCCACCAGGTAGCGGTGGCGCCATCCCGCCTCGCCGAATTCGCGCAGCCGCGGCAGCACGCCGGCCGGCACATAGGCCAGGCGCTCGGTGCCGGTGAGGGCATCGAAGCCGTGCAGCATGCCGTCGTTGCCGCCGGCATAGACCATGGCCGGCCTGGCGTCCTTGGGACCGGCGTGGCCTGCCACGAACCAGGGGCGCGCATGCACCATGTCGCCCTGGCGGAAGCGGCTGCCGTCTCCGGAGCGGATGCGGTCGCGCAGCGGACCGCCTTGCGCGGCTTCGGCGGAATGCGCGCCGCGAACGAAGTCCAGCCGGCGCTGGCCGGCTGCCTCGCCCTGCCCAGCGGCCAGCGCCGCCTGCTGCGCCACCGAGAGGCTGCGCCAGCGAAAGGCCACGCCCCTGGCGCCGTCATGGCTGAGCACCGTCCGGCGGGCCGGGTCGAAGTCCGGCGCGTCCATGCGCGCCGCGCTGCTCCAGGCCGGGCGCCATTCGGTGCCGGCGGGCGTGGCGACCAGCGGGAAAGCCTCGAGGCTGCCCGACCAGTCGCGCCTGTCGTAGGAAGTCGCGAAGCTCAGCCAGGCGGGCATGCCGTCGGATCCGGTGACGGCGAAGGGCTGGCTCCAGCCGGCCGTGTACGGCAGGGGCGGGTCGTCCGGCGCCTGGGCGAGGTCCAGGGTCTGGCCATGGGCCGAAAACGCTGCGACGAGCAGGGCGCCGGCGATGAGGCGCAAGAGGGCGGAGCCGGTGGTCTTCATGGTTGGGTCATCAGGGGAGACGGGACGAAGAGTTCCTGCAGCAGGACGCGGGTGCCCTCGCGCCGGCCGTTCACCAGCGCGGTGATGCGGTAGAGATAGGGCTGCACCGGGTCGGCCGCCAAGCGCAGGACTTTTTCATCGGCATCCACCGGCGCGGGGTAATCGAGAACCTCGACCCAGTACCAGGCCTCGTGCGCCAGGTAGGGGTTTCCCTGGATCTGCGGTGGCGGCTGGCCGGCGCGGGTGAATTGCCCGTAGGTGGCGAAGGCCGGCGGGCTGCGGGCGGTATCGGTCAGCTCTTTCAGCCGGGCCGGATCCTCGGCCAGCCGGGCCAGGTCCTGAGGTTTCAGCTGCCTGCAGATGCCGAGCCGGCAGGGCAGGGCGGGATCGCGATCGAGTTCCTCGCTGAGCGCGAGGTATTCGGTGGCATCGGCTGGAAAGGCCACCAGGGCGTCCGCATCGCGGCAGCCTCGGGCGGGCGCTTCGGGGCGGCAGGGGCTGCCGTCCGGCCAGCTGCCGCGGATATCGGTTTCGGCATCCTGGATCAGCGCCTCGGCGGCGGCGAAGGCGCGTGCACGGTCGGCGTTATTGCCGACCACCGATTCGTTGAGCAGCATCACCCGCGCCGCGCCGCAGACGGCCAGGGTGCACAGCAGCAGAAGCATGACCACCATGAACAGCGCCATGCCTTGCTGACGATGGCGCATCTCAGCCGGCCGCATGGCGCAGCCTGAAGATGGCGCGTGCCAGGCGCACCGCGCGGCCGGCGGATTTTGGCGCCGTGATCGGCGCGCCCTGGCAATCGAGCGCGCCCGGCGCGTTCTGCTGGCGTTCGCCGGAGAGCTGCAGGCAGACGCCGATGGCGCGCACCGGCGTGGCGGCGGTGATGTCGTTCGCCGTCCGCCACTGCAGATGGCCGTCGAGCCCGTCCACGGCGTAGAGCAGCTGCATGTCGTCCACGCCGGCGATCACCTGCTGCTTGTGGCTCGTTGGTTTGGTGCCCTTGCAGTACAGGGCCAGGCGGCCGCCGTCCGTGGGGTCGGCGGCGATGGTGAATTCGCTGTCGATATGGGGCACCAGGATGCTGGAATCGGGCGGGTCCTGCAGGGGCCGCCGCCCAGGCAATCCTTGTCGTCATCCGCGGGTTCGAAGCTCAGCCGCAGGGTGTCCGGTCTCCCCGGCCCGCCTTCGATGCCCGAGACGGACATGCCGTCGCCCTGCCATCCGGTGAAGCGGCCTGAGAAGCGCACCGAGCTTTCGGTGCTCTCCAGTTGCAGGGCTCCCGCCCGCTGTATCTGGTAGCCGATGGCTTTCAAGGCCGTGTCGGCGCGCTGCTGCAGGTCGGCCGCATCCCGCCCGCCAGCCGCCGCGGCCAAGGTTGCGGCCGACGCGAGCAGGGCGGCCAGCACCACCAGCAGGCCCAGGGCCAGGCCGACCATCAGCTCGGCCAGCACCATGCCGCGTGCCGCGCGCCGGGACTCAGGAGTGCACATACACCAGATGGCAGAGATGCAGCGGCGGGCAGTCCAGGCCCGGGCGCAGCGTTTGCGGGAGCAGGGCGTTCGCGGCGTTGGCGGCGTTTTCGTCGGCCAGCCAGGCCATGGCGATGCCGACCTGCGCCGGGTCCTCGGCCGAGCGGAAGACCGCCGCGAGCGCGCCCTGCAGGGCCGTGTCCTGCGGCATGCCCAGCTGGTCCAGCGTTTTCCATTCGGGCGGGTCCGCGTTGTCCGGTGCGATCAGGTTGAGCGACAGGGCTGCCTGCAGGTAGTCGATGTGAGACATGGCCATGGCACGGCCGTTGGCCAGCCGGGTTTCCCGCAGCTGCAGCGCCATGAACTGGCCCAGGCCCAGCAGGCCCAGGCACAGCACCAGCAGCGCCACCAGGGCCTCGACCATGCTCAGGCCTTGCATTCGCCTGCGGCCGCGATGCGCACCCGGCCTCCCGAGCTCATGCACAGGATGCGGCTGGCCCTGTCGCCGCTCGCACCTTCGGCCGACAGCACGAAGCTCTTGATGCCCAGGCCCGGGATGGCGTCCATGTCGCTTCCGGTGAAGTTCACGTCGTCGCCGCCGGCTGAATTCACCTCGGAGATATGGATGCCGCGTGGCAGCAGATGCTGGTGCAGCAACTGCCCGTCCGCCTCCTGGTAGATGCGCCATCCGCAATACTTCGCTCCCGCCGGCAGGCCGTTGGGGCAATCGGACAGCGGCGTGAAGCGCAGCGTGACCCGGCCGCTGCGCCGCAGCGCCTCGCTGCGTGTCCAGGCGATCTGGCTGCTCAGGTCTTGCGCCGCCACCCGCAAGCGGTATTCGCGCAGCATTTGCTGGAAGGCCGGCAGCACCAGGCAGCCCAGCACGGCGACGATCGCCAGCGCGACCAGGATCTCGATCAGGAGTACGCCTCGCGAGGCTTTGGAACTGCGGCATGGGGGACGGTTTTGCGTTTGCACACATTGCTCTGGAACGACCGGTCCGAATCGTCTTGCCTCCACGGCCACGGCCAGTTCCGTCCGTCGCGCCGCGCCGACCGGCCGTCGATCCGGGCAGCAGCCACAATCGCGGCTTCACTCCATTGCTTTTCCCCGCCGCCCATGACCTTGCTTCAAACCATCGAGATCGAAACCGCGCCGCAGCCCACCGCCACGGTCCTGCTGATGCATGGCCTGGGCGCCAGCGCCGACGACTTCGTGCCCGTGGTGCCCGAGCTGGACCTGGACGGTGTCGGCCCGGTGCGTTTCGTCTTCCCCCAGGCGCCCACCATGGCGGTGACGATCAACGGCGGCTACCGCATGCCGTCCTGGTACGACATCAAGGTGACCGACCTGGGCCGCGAGGAGGACGAAGCCGGCCTGCGCGCCTCGCGCGAGGCGATCGAGGCGCTGATCGAACGCGAGAAACAGCGCGGCATCCCCGCCGGCCGCATCGTGCTGGCGGGTTTCTCCCAGGGCTGCGCCATGGCGCTGCTGACCGGCCTGCGCCACGGCGAGCGGCTGGCGGGCATCGCCGGGCTTTCAGGCTATCTGCCGATCGCTTCGACCACCGCGGCCGAACGCCAGCCGGCCAATGCCGACGTGCCGATCTTCCTGGCCCACGGCACCCGCGACGGCGTGGTGCCGCTGGCGCGCGCCGAAGCCTCGCGCGATGCCTTGAACGCGCTGGGCTATCCGGTGGAGTGGCACACCTACCCGATGGAACACACGGTGTGCCCGCCGGAAGTGCGCGATTTCGAAGCCTGGCTCAGGCGTGTGCTGGCCTGATCAGCGCTTCCTGGGGCGGCGCAGCAGGTGTACCGCCACCAGCGCCACGCCCAGCACCACGGCGAACCAGCCGACCAGCGAACTGCCGCCCACCGCCTCCTGCAGGCCGGGCGATTTCAGGAAGCCGGGCGCCAGCAGCACGGCCAGGCCGATGACGATGCAGGCGATGCCGCGAAAGAGAAAGTTTTGCTTCATGGATGCGAAAAATGGATCTGGCGGCGTAGTTGTGGGGATGCCCGCCAGGTGGCGAGCGCCGATCCTACGCGCGTGTTAATTTCGCGGCCCCAAAATAAGCACAACTATCCGAGCTCGCCCATGACCAGCATCGACCAGCGCCTCGCCGCACTTTCCCCGCAGCGCCTCGTGGGCATGCGTCGTGGCATCGAGAAGGAAAGCCTGCGCTCGCTGCCCACGGGTGCACTGGCGGTCACGCCGCATCCGCAGCCGCTGGGCTCGGCGCTCACCCATCCGCACATCACCACCGATTTCAGCGAATCGCAGGTCGAGCTGATCACGGGCGTGCATGCCAGCGCCGAGGAATGCATGGCGGAGATCACCGAGGTGCACCAGTTCGTGCACCGCTCGATGGCGGGCCTGGATGCGCATGGCGAGGAAAACCTCTGGGCTTCCAGCATGCCCTGCGTGCTGCCCTCGGACGAAACCATTCCGCTGGGCCGCTACGGCACCTCCAACGTCGGCCGGGCCAAGAGTGTCTACCGCATGGGCCTGGGCCACCGTTATGGCCGGCGCATGCAGACCATCTCGGGCATCCACTACAACTGGTCGCTGCCGGGCGTGAGCAGCGACGAGTATTTCGGCCTGATCCGCAATTTCCGCCGCCATGCCTTCTTGCTGCTGACCCTGTTCGGCGCCTCGCCGGCCGCCTGCGCCAGCTTCGTCGAAGGGCGGCCGCACGAGCTGCAGCCGATCGGCCAGGGCAGCATGCACATGCCCTACGGCACCTCGCTGCGCATGGGCCGGCTGGGCTACCAGAGCGACGCGCAGGGCAGCCTGGCGGTCAGCTACAACAGCCTGGAGGGCTATGCCGCCTCGCTGCACGATGCGCTGACCCGGCCCTATCCCGCCTACCGTTCGCTCGGCATCCGCAATCCGGGCGGCGAATACAACCAGCTCGCCACCACCCTGCTGCAGATCGAGAACGAGTTCTACGGCACCATCCGGCCCAAGCGCACCATCCGCCAGGGCGAGCGTCCGCTGCATGCGCTGCGCGAGCGCGGGGTGGAATATGTCGAAGTGCGATGCATGGATCTCGATCCCTTCAACCCGGTCGGCATTTCGGCCGAGACCATGCGTTTCCTGGACGTCTTCCTGCTGCACTGCCTGCTGAGCGACAGCCCGCCGGACTCGCCCGCCGAGATCGCCGAACTGGCCCACAACCAGCACCTGACCGCCGCCTGCGGCCGCCAGCCCGGCCTGGAACTGCGCCGCAACGGCAAGCCCATCGTGCTGGCGGACTGGGCAGGCGAGATCCTGGCGGCCTGCCTGCCGATCGCCGAGGCGCTGGATGCGGCCGAAGGCGGCAGCGCCAACACCGAGGCGCTGCGGGCCGCCCAGGCGGCGATGCAGGCGCCCGATTCCCTGCCGTCCGCACGTGTGCTCAAAGCCATGGCCGCCGAGTACGACAACTCCTTCATCGCCTGCACCCTGGCGCAGTCGGCGGTGGCGCGGGATGCGCTGCTGGCGCTGCCCTGGTCGGCGGAGCAACAGTCGCGGTTCGAGGCCGCCAGCGCCCTCTCGCTGGCCGAGCAGAAACGCATCGAGGACGCCGACACCATGCCCTTCGAGGTCTACCGGGAGTCCTATGTGTCGCCGGCCCGGCTGGTGCCGGCACGCCGGGCGGCAGTGCCCGCCTGAGACGCGCCGGCTCTCAGCAGGCAGGGCGGCCGCTGGCCGCCTTTTTTGTTTCCGGTGCCCGCGCGGCGCCGACTACCATGCGCACCCATGGCTTCGATTCCCCCGTTCCTCACCCGCGCCGGCTCGGCCGTGCGGCGTCACCCCTGGCGCAGCGCCGCGGCATTGCCGGTGCTGCTGGCCGCGCTGCTGCTCGTCTACCTCCTGGTGCTGATTCCTTTCACCCCCAGCATCGGCGACATCCGCAAGGCCCGCGCCGAGCATCCCGCCCAGTTGCTGTCGGCCGATGGCAAGGTGCTGGCTGAATACCGGCATGCCAATCGCGAATGGGTGAAGCTGGCCGACATCTCGCCCCATGTCGTGGCCGCTTTGGTGGCGACCGAGGACCGGCGCTTCTACCAGCATGGCGGCATCGATCTGCGGCGCACCGGCGCGGCCATCGTCAACACCCTGGGCGGTGACCGCCAGGGCGGCTCCACCATCACCCAGCAGCTGGCGCGCAACCTCTATCCGGAGGAGATCGGCCGGGCCGTCAGCCTGACCCGCAAGGCGCGGGAAGCCATCACCGCGCTGAAGATCGAACGGGTGTACTCCAAGGACGAGATCCTGGAGACCTATCTCAACACCGTGCCCTTCCTCTACAACGCCTTCGGCATCGAGATGGCGGCGCGCACCTATTTCGACACCACGGCCGACAAGCTCGACGTGCTGCAGAGCGCCACCCTGGTCGGCATGCTGAAGGGTACGGCCTACTACAACCCGGTCAACAACCCGGATCGTGCCAAGGACCGGCGCAATATCGTGCTGGCGCAGATGGTGCGTTACGGCGCCTTGCCAGAGGCGCAGCTCGCCGCCCTGCAGAAGGCCCCGCTCAAGGTCGATTTCGAACGGCAGACCGAGGCCCTGGGCGTGGCCCCCCACCTGGCCCGGCAGCTGCGCAACTGGCTCTTCGCCTGGGCCGAGCGCAACGGCTACGACCTGTATGCCGACGGCCTGCGGGTGCGCACCACCATCGATTCGCGCCTGCAGGACATGGCCAACCGCGCGGTGCAGAAGCAGACCGAGCAGCTGCAGCGCTCGGCCGACGCGCTCTGGGGCCCGCGCGCCTGGAGCGGCGGCAAGCCAGAGGTGCAGGCCATGGTGCGCGAAACCGCCGCCTACAAGGCCGCGCGCGATGGCGGTGCCGATGACGCTGCTGCCTTGAAGACGGTGCTGGCCGACAGCCGGGCCATGGCCGAGCTGCGCGAAGCCAAGACCCGGCTGCAGGCCGGCTTCCTGGCCCTGGACCCACGCGACGGCCAGGTGCGCGCCTGGGTCGGCAGCCGGTCCTACGCGCAGGACCAGTTCGACCATGTCTCGCAGGCACGCCGCCAGCCGGGCTCCACCTTCAAGCCCTTCGTCTACGGCACGGCCTTCGCGCAGGGCATCTCGCCCGACGAGACCTTCATGGACGAGCCGATCGAACTCTCGCTCGGCAACGGCCAGGTCTGGCGCCCGACGGACGAAGGCACGCCCAGCTACCAGCCGATGACGCTGCGCGACGGCCTGGCCTATTCCAAGAACATCATCACCGCGCAGCTGATGCAGAAGGTGGGTCCGGCCAATGTCGCCAAGCTGGCCCGCGCCATGGGCGTGCGCCAGAGCCCGCTGGACGAGGTGCCCTCGCTGGCCCTGGGCACCAGCCCGGTCACCCTCAAGGAGATGGTGACGGCCTACGGCAGCATCGCCAACGGCGGCAACTACATCGAGCCCATCCTGGTGCTGCGGGTGGAAGACCGCGACGGCAAGGTGTTGGAGGAGTTCCATCCCGCCACGCCCGAGGCGGCGCTGGCCGAAGGCCCCGCGCAGGTCCTGCTGGACGCCATGCGCGGCGTGATCGACCGCGGCACCGGCGCCGCCATCCGCAGCCGCTACGGCATCCGCGGCGACGTGGCCGGCAAGACCGGCACCACGCAGGACAACACCGACGGCTGGTTCATCCTGATGCATCCGCAGCTGGTGGCCGGCGCCTGGGCCGGCTTCAACGACAGCCGCCTGACCATGGGCGACGCCTGGGGGCAGGGCGCCCGCAGCGCCTTGCCGATGGTGGGCGATTTCATGTCGGCCGCGCTGCGCGCCAAGCTGGTCGATGCCGATGCGGCCTTCGCCGCGCCCCGCCTGCCCGCCGCGCCGCCGCAGCCCGATCCCTCGGCCATGCCGGGCACGGTCGAGCCGCCTCCTTATCACCTGTTCGCGCCCAGCGAGGGCGAAGGCAGCGGGCAGGCCGCGCCCGTTCAGCCGCAGGCGCAAGGCCAGGTGGTGCCGATGCCGCAGGACATGCAGGCCTCCGCGGCCATGGCATTGCCGTCACCGGCGCAGCCGACGCAGGAGCCCGGCTCGCTGATGCGGCTGTCGCCGGCCGACGCAGCCCAGCGCCTGGCGCCGGAACGCTAGAAGACCGACAGCCCGGTGGCGCCGACGAACAGCTCCAGCGCCTCCATGCCCAGCGCCGAATTGCCGCTGTGGTCCAGCCCCGGCGACCAGACGCACAGGCTCAGCGTGTCGGGCACCACGGCCACGATGCCGCCGCCCACGCCGCTCTTGCAGGGCAGGCCGATGCGGTAGGCGAATTCGCCGGCCGCGTCGTAGGTGCCGCAGGTCAGCATCAGCGCGTTGAGGCGCCGTGCCTGGCGCTCGGTGACCACCTGGCTGCTGTCGTCCAGCGGATGCAGGCCGTCGCGGCACAGATAGCCGGCGGCGCGTGCCACCTGGGCGCAGCTCATCGCCACCGAGCACTGGTGGAAATACATGTCCAGCGCCGCCTCGACCGGGTTGTCGATGCGCTGGAAGCTCTTCATGAAATTGGCCAGCGCGATGTTGCGGTAGCCGGTGGCGGCCTCGGAGGCGGCCACTTCCTCGTCGAAGGCGATGGTTTCACCGCACAGGCCCGACAGCAGCTCCAGCAGCCGGCGCTTGGCGTCACCATGCGTCACCAGCCGGTCGGCCACCGCGATGGCGCCGGCATTGATGAAAGGGTTGCGCGGCACGCCGCGTTCGCTCTCCAGCTGCACCAGCGAATTGAAGGGATTGCCCGAGGGCTCGCGGCCGATGCGCTGCCAGATCTCGCCATCCTCCAGGGTCTGCATCGCCAGCGTCAGGGTGAACAGCTTGGAGATGCTCTGGATCGAGAAGGGCTGGTGGGCATCGCCGGCCGCCGCCTGCGTGCCGTCGCGGGTGCAGAGCGCGATGCCGAAATGCGCGGCCGGCACCCGGGCCAGCGCCGGGATGTAGTCGGCCACCTTGCCTGCGCCGGCCGCGGCGCGGGGCGCCAGCGTGGCGGCGATCCCGTCGAGGACCGCCTGCAGGTCCACCGCGGCCATCAGCGTGCCGGCGTGGCCGCGGCAGTGGCAGCCGGCGGATTGGCGTGGCGCAGCGCGGGTGTCAGGTAGGGATCGACCAGCCCGCTGCGCCAGACCAGCGCCAGCACGCCGATGGTGACCAGCCCGATGAGCAGCCAGGTGCCGGCGCCGCGCTTCTCGCGGTAGGCATCCTGCAGCGAACGCTTGGAGCCGGCGGGGATATGCGCCGTCTGCGACAGCGAAGCCCCCAGCGGCACATTGACCTTCATGCGGCCGTTCACCGCCCAGCCGGTGGCATCCAGGATCGGTCCCAGGCTGCGCTGGCGCAGCTTGAGCCAGGCGATCAGCATGCTGGGTCCGGAGATGGCCAGCACGATGCCCAGGATGGCCAGCGGGATCCAGGCGCCCAGCTCGACGAACTTGGCGAACACTCCCACCAGCACCGCGCTGATGCTGCCGGCGGCCACGCCGATGGCGGCCACCGTGCCCACGTCGACCTTGCTGCCGGGCAGTTTGGCGAGGTCGGCCGGCGGCTTGCCGGCGGCGGCCGCCTTGTCGGCGGTGCTGAGCTCGCCGGCCAGCGTGCCGAGGCCGGCCTGGGAAGCCGCATCGCTGGCGGCGGCGCGCTTGGCGACCTGCTCCTCGATGGCCCGCAGGAATTTCTTGTAGGGCGAGAAGAAGGCCTGTGCGACGCTGGTGGGGTTCTCCATCAGCTTGACGATGGTGGCGTCCCAGTCCTTGCCCTGGCGGTCGTAGAAGACACCGTTGCGGCCGACGAAAAGAAAGTCCACATCGCCCGCGGTGAAGGCCGCCACGATGGTCATCTTCTGGCCCTCGCGCGTGCATTCGCAGTAGGCCAGGCAGGTCTTGGCCAGGCCCGCCAGCGCGGCGTGTTTGCCGGCATCGGCCACCTTCACCGTCAGGTCGCAGCTGCGGGCGTCCAGATACAGCCGGCCGGCCTGGAAGATCGCACCGCTGCGGCGGTAGAAGCTGCCGAAGGAGACGAAGTTGTTGAGCAGCAGCACCAGGTCGCGCTTGAAGCGCAGCAGCTTCTCCAGGTCGGCCATGCGGGCGCTGGCCGGCTCCTCGGCCTCGTCCTGGGCGAGCAGGGCCAGCACGGCGGCTTCGGTCTGCTGCGCGGCGAGCACTTGCTCGATCGTCAGGGTGCCCAGTACCGCGTCGGGGCGCGAGGCCAGCCAGTCCTTGTAGGGCGTGAGTTTGTCCAGCACCAGGCGCCAGTCGGCTTCGCTCAGCACGTCGGCACGGCCGGCCAGCAGCGGCTTGACGGCCTTGCTGCGCAGCGCCGACAAGGCTGCCGCCCAGGCCGGGTTCACGCCTTCGACCAGGGGCAGCAGCACCGCGTCGCCGCCGACCGGCGCCAGGGGCAGGGCGGCGATGGAGGCGCTGGCCGTGGTCAGCTCCTGCGTGGCGATGGCGGCGTATTCCTCGGGCGTGGGATTGAGCGAGACGGCGGCGCGGGCGTCGTATCGGGCCAGGCGGGCGCGGGTGAAGAAGTCTTCGACCTTCTCGCGCACCGCATTGACGGCCTGGGCCGCCGCCAGCGTGCCGTCGCCCAGCGGCAGGGCTTGCGGGTCGGCCAGGCCCACGCTGTGCCATTCGATGAGGGCATGCACGTCCTTGAAGAAGGCTTCGGCGCGTTTGCGGTCGATGCCGGGCTTGCCGCCGCGGTCGTCGACGGTGCCGCGGGTTTCGCCGATCCACGCGATGGTCTGGGCGGCGCTGGCGTCTTCCAGCGCGGTTTCGGCGGTGACGATGCCGTCGCCGTTGAAGCGCATGGCGGTCAGCAGCTTGCTGCGATCGGCCACGTCGGCCAGGCTGATGGTGCTGTCGTGTTCGCGGCCCAGCAGGCCCAGCACGCGGCGGGCTTCCTGCACCAGGGCCTGGCCGGCCTCGTCGGCGGTGGACAGGCGCGCCAGGTCCAGCGAATCGCCGCCGGCGATGAGTTCGTCCGGATCGGTCAGCCGGCCGCAGGCCCACTGGCAGGCGGCGATCAACTCCGGCGGCCGGATGCGGCCGTCGTGGTCGGTGTCGATCAGGTCGAGCGTGGCGCTGTCGAATTCCAGGCCGCGTGTGGGGCAGGCCAGGGCCACCCAGAGTTTCTGGTCCAGCTCGCCGATGTGGGCGATGTCCTGACCATCCCGGATCAGGACCTGGTCGACGCCGCCGGCGCGGAAGAATTGCCACTGGTGCTGCATGGTCGCCATCCGCGAGTCTTTCGGAGAGTTGTAACTACCGCGCTATCTTGCCACCAAGTGAATCGGCCGCTCCCATGTAAAGAGGAGGCAAAACCGTGCAGGGCCGACAAGAAGGGCCTGTGCCCGCCCTTATGTTTGGCCTGTGCCCGTTTGGAGGCACTTGGAGAAACCACAATGAAAAAGCAACTGTCCCGCTTCGCCACCGTCATCGTTCTCGCCGCCGCCGGCATGGGCCTGGGCACCGCCGCGCAGGCCCAGCCGCGTCCGGGCCCGCCGCATGCCGCGCCTCACCATGCACCCAAGAAGCACAAGGTCTGGGTGCCGGCGCATCGCGAACACGGCCGCATGGTCCGCGGCCACTACGTGTGGCGTTGAGGCCGAGAGGGCTTATTTGCCCCAGTTGTCGCGCAGCCCCGCTGCGCGGTTGAACACCAGCGCCGTGGCAGCGGAGTCGATGACGAAGTAGCCATGGCGCTCGAACTGCACCGGGCCCTGGGCGGCCCGCTCGGCGGTGCCGGGCTCGACGAAGCCTTGCGTGCGCGAGAGGCTGGCCGGGTTCAGGTTCGACAGGAAGTCGCCGTCGCCCGCATCCGGATGCGGCTGGGTGAACAGCCGGTCGTACAGATTGAATTCGGCCGGCACCGCATCGCTGGCCGAGACCCAGGTGATCACGCCCTTGACCTTGACCGAATCCGCGCCTGGCGTGCCGCTCTTGGTGTCGGGCAGCAGGCGCGCCAGCACGGCGGTGAGCTTGCCTTCGGCATCGCGCTCTGCGCCGGTGCATTCGATCACATGGCCGTACTTCAGGCGCACCTTGTTGCCCGGATAGAGGCGGTTGTAGCCCTTGGGCGGCGTGTCTTCGTAGTCGGACTTCTCGATCCAGAGTTCGCGGCCGAAACGGAACTGGCGCTGGCCTTGCTCCGGATGGTGCGGATGCACCGGCGCCTGGCAGTCGTCCAGGAAGCCCTCGCCCATGACCTCATCCCAGTTGCTGAGTACGAGAGGCACCGGCTCCAGCACGGCCATGGCACGTGCGGCCACCGGCTCCAGGGTTTCGCGCAGGGCGGCTTCCAGGGCCGAATAGTCGGTCCAGCCGCCGACCTTGGTCACGCCCGAGCGTTCGCAGAACAGGCGCAGGGCGGCGGGGGTGTAGCCGCGGCGGCGCAGGCCGGCCAGGGTGGGCATGCGGGGGTCGTCCCAGCCGCTGACATGCTGCTCTTCGACCAGCTGGCGCAGCTTGCGTTTGCTGGTGACCATGTAGGTCACGTTCAGCCGGGCGAATTCGTACTGGTGCGGCTGCGGCGCGGACAGCAGGCCGGCTTCGGTCAGGCGCTCCAGCAGCCAGTCGTAGAAGGGCCGCTGGTCTTCGAATTCCAGGGTGCAGATGCTGTGGGTGATCTGCTCCAGCGCGTCCTCGATGGGATGCGCGAAGGTGTACATCGGGTAGATGCACCAGCGGTCGCCGGTGTTGTGGTGGGTGGCGCGGCGGATGCGGTAGATGGCCGGGTCGCGCAGGTTGATGTTGGGCGAGGCCATGTCGATCTTCGCGCGCAGCACCATGGAGCCGTCGGCATGCTTGCCGTCGCGCATCTCGCGCAGGCGGGCCAGGTTGTCGGCGGGGCTGCGGCCGCGGAAGGGGCTGTCCGTGCCGGGCGTGGTGAAGTCGCCGCGGTTGGCGCGCATCTGCTCGGGGGTCTGCTCGTCCACATAGGCGTGGCCGGCTTCGACCAGGGCCTCGGCGGCGCGGTACATGAGGTCGAAATAGTCGCTGGCGAAATACTCGTGTTCGCGTGCCTGGGCGGGTGCGGCGGGATCGTCGGCCAGCAGGGTGTCGTAGCCGAGCCAGCGCACCGTGTCGCGGATCGAGTCGACGTATTCCTGGTCTTCCTTCTCCGGGTTGGTGTCGTCGAAACGCAGGTGGCACACGCCGCCGTATTCCGCCGCCAGGCTGAAGTTGAGCCAGATGCTCTTGGCATGGCCGATGTGCAGATAGCCGTTGGGTTCGGGCGGGAAACGCAGGCGCACCCGGGCCGGATCGGCGATGCCGGCGGCGTGGTGGGCCGCGTCGCCGGGGCCTCCGCCCCAGCGCCGGCCGGCATAGCGGCCCTGGCTGAGGTCGGCCTCGATCACGTGGCGCAAGAAATTGCTGGGCTTGGTGGGTTCTGCGGCGCCTGGGGCCGACTGCGTCGCGAGCGCGGAGGATGTCATCCGCCGATTCTAGGCGGCGAGCCGACTTGCAAGCACGGTTACCGAAGGTGCCGTCCGCACGGGAGAGATGGCCGGCCCTGTTACGGCCCGTCACGACTCTACATACAAGCCTGCCATCCCGCAGCCGGTTTCATGCGTTACTGACACACATAGGAGCTGACGGATCGTCCGCCACGCCTCCTTCCTTAAGGAGAACAGCATGTCCAATCAACAAAAACTGCGCGCCGCCTTCGCCGCGATGGGCGCCGTGCTCGCGCTGGGCGCGGCCGGTGCCGCTCAGGCCGGTGTCGCGCTGTCGGTGGGCATCGCCACGCCCGGCCTGGTGATCGGGGCCGGCGGCCCGGTCTACGGACCGCCGCCCGCCTATTACGCCCCGGCGCCGGTCTACTCGCCGCCCCCGACCTATTACGCTCCGCCGCCGGTGGTCTATCAGCCACGCCCCGTCTACTACACACCGCCCCCGGTGATCTATTCGCCGCCGCGGGGGTATTACGGCCCGGGCCGTGGCTGGGGTGGTCCTCACGGCCATGGTTTCCATGGCGGTTATGAGGGCCGCGGCGGCCGGCACTGGGATCGTCGCTGAGTCCCCTGTTTGCCCATCAGCCATGTCCGAGGCGCCCTGCGGGGCGCTTTTTCATGGCCGTTGTATGCTGCGGCGGCTTAATTCCACCTAGCCATGACACAGACCGTACTGGTCCTCAACGGACCGAACCTCAACCTTCTGGGCACCCGCGAACCGGGCATCTACGGCGCGCAGACGCTGGACGGCGTGCGCCAGCTATGCGAAGCGGCCTGCCGCCAGCACGGCCTGGCGCTGGATTTTCGCCAGAGCAACCACGAGGGACAGCTGGTCGACTGGCTGCAGGAAGCAGGTGCAGGCGAAGCCGGCGGCAAGTTCGCCGGCACGGTGCTCAATGCCGCCGCGTACACGCATACCAGCGTGGCCTTGCGCGATGCGATCAAGGGCGCCGGCGTATCGGTGGTGGAACTGCACATATCCAACGTGCACGCCAGGGAGGAGTTCCGCCACCACTCCTATCTATCCGCCGTCGCGCGTGGCGTGATGTTCGGCTTCGGCACCGCCGGCTATGCGCTGGCGATCGCCGCCGTCGCCGGCTGGGCCACCGGCGAACAGAAGCCGGCCCGGGCCTGAATCAGGCCAGCTGCGCGCCGCCGCCCAGCGGCACGGCATCGGCGTCGTCCACCTTCACCGTGTGGTCGCGTTCATAGGTGCCGATCAGCAGGCCGCTGGCGATGGCATGCGAGCCCAGCAGTTCCAGCACCTCGTCGCGGCCCGGGTTCTCGGAAAACACCGCACCCGGCGAGAGGGCGAAGACCTGGAAGGCATAGCGGTGCACGCCGTGGCCGGGCGGCGGATCTGGCGGCAGCCAGGCCGATTGCAGGTAGGAGTTGCGGCCGGTGCGCGGCTCGTCGGTGCCGGCGCCGTCGCGTTCCTCGGAACTGCCGTCCTCTTCGTGGTCGCCGCCGCTGAGTGCACCTTCGGCCATGGCGCCGTCGCCGGGCGGCAGGTCCACCACGATCGCATGCACCAGCGGCTTGGGCGTGGGTGCGTCGGCGTCCTCCACGATCAGGACGACCGAGCCGGTCTCTTCCGGCAGACCGCCCCATTGCAGCGGCGGCGATCGGCCATCCCCGTCGGCGGTGTAGAGCGCCGGAATCGGCGCATGGTCGACAAAAGCCAGGCTGGTCACGGCGATGGCCGCTGTCCCCTGGCGCAGGTCGGTGCGGTTGAAGGCGATGGCATCCAGGCCGGCGCGCTGGTTGCGCAAGGCGTGGCCCAAGGCATCGGGTAGTTTTTCGAGCATGGGGTCTCCTGGGCTGGATCGATGGATACGGATGTCTCTATCGAACAGTCTGCGAGACCGCGGCGGCGACAGCGTTTCGGCATGTCACCTGCAGGACCGCGCCTTCAATGCGGCTTCTGCATCTCGTACAGCGCCATGCTGCGCACCGATTCCAGCAGCGCGCCGATCTTGAAGGGCTTGCGCAGCACCGACAGCGGCTGCAGCGGACCGATGGCGCCATCGGCCGGCCTTCCGGGCTCGGAGCTCATCAGGATCACCGGGATGCGCGAGCCGCAGGCGAAGGCGCCCTTGCGCAATTCGTCCAGCAGCGTCATCGCATCGCCGCCTTCGCCCATGTCCAGCACGATGCCGGCGAAGCGGCGCGAGCCGAGCAGGGCCAGCGCGCGGTCGATGTTGGTGGCTTCCTGGAAGGCCACCAGATCGAGCTCGCGGGCCACGGTGACGATGGTGCGCCGCAGGACGAACTGCGGCTCGATCAGCAGCACCGCCGGAAGCGCCTGGGCGGGGCTCATGGCAGATCCTCCTCGTCGGCCTTGCCGGCCACCGCGTCGTTGACCAGGTCGCGCAGGGCCTGCAGCACCGCGACCTCCACCACACCGAGCTTGCGCGGCTTGCGGTCGAGCACGCACAGCGTGCCTATGCGTTCGCCGCCCGGCGCATTCACCGGCATGCCGGCGTAGAAACGCAGGTGCGGCGCCTCGGTCACCAGCGGGTTGTCGGCAAAGCGTTCGTCGAGGCTGGCGTCTTCCACCACGAACATCTCCGGCTCCAGGATGGCGTGGGCGCAGAAGGCGATGTCGCGCGGGGTCTCGGTGGATTGCACCCCGTGGCGGGCCTTGAACCACTGGCGGTTCTCGTCCACCAGGCTGACCAGGGCGAAGGGCACGTCGAGTTGCTCGGCCGCGAAACGCACCACGCGGTCGAATTTTTCCTCCGCGGGCGTGTCGAGCAGCAGCAGTTCGTGCAAGGCCCGCAGGCGTTGCGCCTCGTCGGGCGGGAGCGGGGCAGGGGTCATGGAAGGTTTTGCTCCTCGGCGAGGTGGACCAACTCGGAGAGATTCATGCCGCATGCCGCGGCGATCCGGGCCGCCGACAGAACCGTGAGGTTGCGGCGTCCTCGCTCCAGCAGGCTGATGTAGGTCGTGCTCAGACCTGTCGATTCGGCCAACTGCTCCTGGCTGAGGGCGCATTCCGCGCGGCGTCGAACGATGGCCTTCGCGAACATCTTGCGCAGGGCATCTTCGTCGGGCTGCTGGTGGGGCGTCGGCATCCGCCAAAGTTTGCGGATGCGTACTATAGTGCGCCATAGACTATAGTACGTGTCGAGCAAAAGCCTGGATGCTCGAAGGAACTGGACATCTTCATGACGCCTGCCGAAATTCCACAGCCTGGCGCCTTGCGCAAGCTGCTTGAACTGTTACCTCGCTTGCCCACGGTTGGCGCGACTGTCGATTTCTCCTCGGCCGAACCGGCTGTGCGCAACGAGGTCGCGGCAGCCGCCCATGCCGCTGTGCTGCGTTTGTGCGAAAGCTTGGGCGGTCTGGGGACGCTGCTTGTCGCCTGTGCATCCAATGAGTCCGAGCACAGGCTCACCGTCGGCGCGCTGGAGGGTACCGGCCGTTTGATCAAGGACCTGAGCGAACTGGCTCTCGCCTGTGCCGTTCTCGCCGAGGAGTGCCAGGGCAGCGGCCACTGACGACAGGGCCTCGGAAGGTTTATTCACACCTTCTTCAGCCGCCCATCAGCCGCTGCACCAGCTCGCCGGTGCTGCCAGCTTCGAACTTGCGCATCAGGCGCGCCCGGTAGACCTCCACGGTGCGATGGCTGATGCCGAGCGCGCGGCCGATCTCCTTGGAGGTGGAGCCATGCAGCAGCTGCGCGGCCACCTCGCGTTCGCGGGCGGTCAGCTCGGCCTGGGAGGGGCGCTGGGCGCCCAGGTCCTCGAAGGACCAGATGCCGGCCTCGTGGGGCGCATCGCGGTTGAGCGCACGACCGGTGACATGGCACCAGAAGGTCTGGCCCTGCAGGCGGCCGCCGATGCGGCGCATCAGGCGGTTGTCGGAATACCGGCCGCTGGCGTTGAGGATGGGCACCATGCGTGCGCCTGTGCGTTCGTATTCGTCCGCGCTGGGATAGAGCAGGCGGAAGGACTGGCCCACCAATTGCTCGCGTTCGGCGCCGAACATCTCGCAGAGCTGCCGGTTGCAGTCCACCATGGTGCGGTGGCGCGAGACGACCAGGCCCACCGGCGCCAGTTCGAAGGCCTGGCGGTAGTCGAGGGAGGCGGCGGGATCAGGGACTTCCATTAGGAAACACTACGTACATCGCTACGTAGTATCGTCCTCGCCGACCCGCAACTTTTCCCAGTCGCAAGGAGAATTCGTGAACAAGATCTACCCCTCGGCCGAGGCGGCGCTCCAGGGCGTCATCCAGGACGGACAGATGCTCGCCGTCGGCGGCTTCGGCCTGTGCGGCATTCCGGAAGCGCTGATCGACGCCCTGCGCGATACCGGTGCACAGAACCTCACCGTGGTCTCCAACAACGCCGGCGTGGACGGCTTCGGGCTCGGCAAGCTGCTGGAGACCCGGCAGATCAAGAAGATGATCTCCAGCTATGTCGGCGAGAACAAGGAGTTCGAGCGCCAGTACCTGGCCGGCGAGCTTCAACTCGAATTCACCCCCCAGGGCACCCTGGCCGAGAAGCTGCGCGCGGGCGGGGCCGGCATTCCGGCCTTCTTCACCAAGACCGGCGTCGGCACCCAGGTGGCCGAGGGCAAGGAGCTGCGCGACTTCGGCGGCGAGACCTATGTGATGGAAGAGTCGCTGGTGCCCGATGTGGCCCTGGTCAAGGCCGATGTGGCCGACAAGTCGGGCAATCTGCGTTTCCGGCTCACCGCGCGCAACTTCAACCCGGCCGCCGCCATGGCCGGCAAGCTGTGCATCGTGGAGGTGGAACGCATCGTCGAGACCGGCGAGATCGCACCGGACGACGTGCACCTGCCCGGCATCTATGTGCACCGCATCGTGCTCAACCCCACGCCCGAGAAACGCATCGAGAAACGTACCCTGAGCGCGGCCGCGCCGGTGGATGCGGCGGCGGCCAAGGTCGAGGCCCAGGCCGTCATCGCCCAGGCGGCCGCCGTGAGCGGCGAGGAAATCGCCATCCCCAAGGTGGACGCGCCCGCCGCCAACCGCAGCAGCAACGAAGGAGTCTGAGACATGCCCTGGACCCAGGACCAAATGGCCGCGCGGGCGGCCCAAGAGCTGGAAGACGGCTTCTACGTCAACCTCGGCATCGGCATTCCCACGCTGGTGGCCAACTATGTGCCGCAGGACAAGGAAGTCTGGCTGCAGTCGGAGAACGGCATGCTGGGCATCGGCCCCTTCCCGACCGAAGACACGGTCGATGCCGACCTGATCAACGCCGGCAAGCAGACGGTCACCACCATCCCCGGCTCGTCCATCTTCGGCAGCCACGACAGCTTCGCGATGATCCGCGGCGGCAAGATCAACCTCTCCATCCTCGGCGCGATGCAGGTCAGCGAGAAGGGCGACCTGGCCAACTGGATGATCCCGGGCAAGATGGTCAAGGGCATGGGCGGCGCCATGGACCTGGTGGCCGGCGTCAAGCGGGTCATCGTGCTGATGGAGCATGTGGCGCGCAAGAAGGACGGCAGCACCGACCTGAAGATCCTGAAGGACTGCTCGCTGCCGTTGACGGGTGTGGGCGTGGTCGACCGCATCATCACGGACCTGGGCGTTCTCGACGTCACGTCCGAGGGCCTGAAGCTGGTCGAACTGGCGCCGGACGTGAGTTTCGAGACCTTGCAGGAGAAGACAGGCGCACCGGTGCTGCGCTGAGATCCGGCCCGCGCCGGACCACTCTGCGAGACATCAACTTTGTTGCCGAAAACTTTGTCCAAATCACGCGGCGATTGAGGGCTACTGCGATAAATTGCGCTTTCGTTAGCGCATCGATCGGCTTTTCCCCTCAATCCCGGCGGATGTCTCCGCATGCGAGGTGTGCCCATGGACAGAGTCAGCGACGGTTATCTCCGCCAGCGCGGCGGTCTTCCCCAGCCCCTGGAAGACTGCCTGGCCGACGCCTCGCAGCGCGAGGCCTGGCGGGCCCGAGCCACACGCACCATCATTTCGGACCTGCGTGAGGAGTTCCAGGGCCGCCGGGCGCAGGCCGCTCTGGCCCTGCGGCCGCCGCGTGTGCTGCCGGCGCGGTCGGTGCTGACGCTGGATGCCGCACCGCCCACCAGCGCCGCTTTCCTGGCCGGCCCCGGCAACCGCAAGGCGGGCGAGCGGCGGCGCCAGGTGCTGGCCGGGCTGGTCGAGCTGCTGGCGAACCGCAAGAGCGATCGTGTCACCACCGCCTCGCTGGCCCAGCACCTGGGGCTGTGCGAGGCGGCGCTCTACCGGGTCTTCGGCAGCAAGAGCGGCATGCTGGAAGCGCTGATCGTGGACATCGAGCATGCGCTCTTCGAGCAGATCGAGCAGCTCGACCGCCACATGGCCGTAAGCGGCGCCAGCCTGCAGGAGCATGCGGGGCGGCTGGTGGCGATTCCGCTGCATTTCGCCGAGGCCCATCCCGGCGCCAGCCGGGTGATGGCGGGCGACGCGCTGGCCATGGAGGACGAAGCCCTGCGCCAGCGCATGACCCTGGTGTTCACCCGATTCGAGAAGACCCTGGCCGATCTGCTGCAGCGCGACCGGTTGATGGCGCTGGAGGCTTCGCGGGCGCTGGCGTCTGCGCTCGGCAGCTTCTGCGTGGGGCGCCTGCTGCGTTTCGCCAATTCGGGTTTCGTGCAGATGCCTTCGGCGCAGCTGGCGGCCTGCCTGGGCACCATGCTGCGCTGAGGCGCCGCCGGTCCGCTCAATCGCCGCGCGGCAACTCGCCGCCCAGCGCCTGCACGATGGAGCGCAGGCGCCGGATCTCGCGGCCCATGTCCAGCATCAGCGCCGCCGCGTCCAGGCCGGCATCGAAGTCGCGCTGAAGCCGGCGCACCTCCAGCGCCTGCTGCAGGTCTTCGCTCTGGAATCGCCAGCTGCTGGGCGGCCGCTCCGGCGGGGCCGACAGGATGCCGGCCTCAGCGAGCTGGCGCACCCAGTCGAGCTGGGCGCCGCAGGCCCGAGCCAGCTCCTCGGCGGTGAGGGAATCGCCCGCGCCGAGCACGGTGGTGGAACTGAAATGCAGATGCAGCGAATGTTGTTGGGGCATGGTCAGGCTTTCAGTGCGCTGCGCGGGTCGAAGCCGGTGCTGGCGGCGGCCAGGGCGCGGTAGGCATCGCGCACCGCGTCGGTATCGGCCGGCGGCAACACGATCTGCAGCAGCAGGTAGAAATGGCCGGCCGGCTCCCCGGGAAAACCGCGGTTCTTCAGCCGCAGCTTCATGCCGGCACGGGCCTTGGGCGGGATGGTGAGTTCGACCGTCGCGCCGCCGGGCGTCGGCACTTCCACCTGTGCGCCCAGGGCGGCCTCGCTGGGCGTGACGGGCAGGTCCATGGTGATGTCGCGGCCATCCACCCGGTAGCGTGCATGCGGAGCCACCCGCACCTCCAGGAAAAGATCGCCGGCGGCGCCGCCCGCATGGCCCGGCATGCCCTGTCCCGCCAGGCGGATGAACTGTCCGGGCCGCACACCGGCCGGCAGCTTCACCGACAGGGTGCGCTCCTGCCAGCGCGGCTGGCCGTCCGCGCCGGTTTCCATGGCGCGCAGGCTGATCTGGCGTTCGCCGCCGTTCAGGGCATCCTCGATGCTGACTTCGATTGCGGCGTGATGGTCCTCGCCGCGGATCGGGCCGGCCTGGCGGGCCCGGGCACGCTGCTCGCCGGCGCCGAAGATGGAGGAGAAGAACTCGCTGAAATCGTGGTGGTCGGCCGGGCCACTGGTGCCGCTGCGGTGGAATTCGTAGCCCTGGTCCCAGCCGGGCGGCGGCTGGAAACTGCCGCCGTCCGGCGCGGCCTTGCCGCCGGCCGCGACGCGGTCTGCCAGGGCGTCGTAGGCCGCGCGTTTTTCCTTGTCGCGCAGCACGTCGTTGGCTTCGTTGACCTCACGCATGCGGGCCTCGGCATCGGCCTCCTTGCTCACATCGGGATGGTATTTGCGGGCCAGCTTGCGATAGGCCTTGCGCAGTTCCTCGTCCGTCGCCCCGCGCTCCACGCCCAGGATCCTGTAGTAGTCCTTGAAATCCACGTCAGTGCGTCCTTCGTTTTTCAGACGGAGAATGTGGCCCCGCCGCCGTCGGCCATTGTGTGCGTTTGTTGAGGTTTCCCGCCATGAACGATGTCTCGCTTGCAAAAGCCCCGCCGGATGCGGTTGAACTGACGCGGGGGCTGCTGCAGGCCTGCGGACTGCCGACCGATGCCGCCCAGGGCCTGCAGCTGACCGGCCACGATCCGGTGCTGCCTTCCTCTTTCGCCGTGGGCACCGCCGCCCAGGCCACCATCGCCGCCGCGGCGCTGGCGGCCTGCACGCTCGGCCGGCTGCGCGGGCAGGCGGCGCAGACGGTGTCGGTGGACATGCTGCATGCCGCCCTCGAATGCACCGGCTGGTTCAGCCTCGATGGCCAGGTGCCCGATCTGTGGGATGCTTTTTCCGGGCTTTACCGGACTGCCGACGGCTGGGTGCGCATCCATGCCAATTTCGCCCACCACCGCGACGGCGCGCTGCGCCTGATGGGCCTGGATCCGGCCACGGCCAGCCGGGCCGATGCCGAAGCGGCTATGGCGCAGTGGAAGGCGGCCGATTTCGAGGACGCCGCCGCGGCCGCCGGCTTGGTCGCCACCCGCATGCGCAGCTTTGCCGAATGGGATGCCACGCCGCAGGCGCGTGCGATCGCCGCCCAGCCGCTGTTCACCATCCGCCGCATTGACACCGCCGACACGCCCGCCGCGCCCCTGGTCCTGCCGCCGCTGGCCGCCGGTGCCCGGCCGCTGACCGGGGTGCGGGTGCTGGAACTCACCCGCATCCTGGCCGGCCCGGTGGGCGGCCGGGCGCTGGCGGCACATGGTGCGGATGTGCTGCTGGTCAACGGCCCGCACCTGCCCAATATCGGCGCCATCGCGGACACCAGCCGGGGCAAGCGCTCGGCCCTCGTCGATCTGCGCGAGGAGCAGGGCAGGGCGACCCTGCGCGGCCTGGTGCAGCAGGCCCATGTCTTCATCCAGGGCTACCGGCCGGGCGGCATCGCCGAACGCGGCTTCGGCCCCGAAGCCCTGGCGAAGATGCGCCCGGGCATCGTCTGCGTCAGCCTGAGCGCCTACGGCACGCAAGGCCCCTGGGCCACGCGCCGCGGTTTCGATTCGCTGGTGCAGACGGCCACCGGCTTCAACCTGGCCGAGGGCGAAGCGGCCGGCCAGGGCAAGCCCCGGCCGTTTCCGATGCAGATCCTCGACGAGGCGACCGGCTACCTGATGGCCATGGGCGCCGCCGCCGCGCTGTACCGGCAGCAGACCGAGGGCGGCAGCTGGCTGGTGGAGGTTTCGCTGGCGCAGACCGGCTACTGGTTGCGCGGGCTGGGCCGTGTCGCGGACGGGTTTTCCGCCGTGCAGCCTAAGACGATGGAGCAGCCCGCCTTCGAGCATTACCTGGAGAGCAGCGAGTCGGGCTTTGGCGCCTTGCGGGCATTGCGCCATGCGGCCCGGCTGTCGGCCACGCCCGCGGTCTGGGACCTGCCTTCGATGCCGCCGGGCAGCCACCCGCCGGCCTGGTGAGCGGCCGGCATCACGCCGGAAAACAGAAGGGGGCGGTCACCGTTGCCGGCAACCGCCCCGTCCCTTGGGTCGATGCAAAGTGGTTCGTTTCAGCGCAGGCCGAAAAAAGACAGCACTGCTGCGATCACGACCACGAGACCGACGACGTAGATGATGGTGTTCAAGGCTTGGTCCTCCTGTTGAAGCCTTCAGCATGACCACGGCCGGGCCGCTGGCTTGTCGTCCTGAAGCAGCCAGCCTTGTAGGAAAAGCCTTTTTCCGAATGCGCCTTATGGATTCGCGAAGGACGGGAGCAGGCCAGCCGCCGGCTCACTCCATATCGGTGGTGGAGTGCGCGAAATCCGCCGAATGCTCGGGTTTCTGCCCGCGCGACCATTCCAGCAGCGTGTCCGCCGTCATCGGCCGGGCGAAGTAATAGCCCTGCAGTTCGTCGCAGTCCATGCCCAGCAGGATGTCGCGCTGGCCTTCGGTCTCCACGCCTTCGGCCACCACCCGCAGGCTGAGCGCGTGGGCTAGCTGGATCACCGCCTCGACCACCGCGCGGGCGTCCGAACTGCCTTCGAGGTCCTTCACGAAGCTGCGGTCGATCTTGAGCTGCTGCGCCGGCAACTGGCGCAGATAGCTCAAGGAGGAGTAGCCGGTGCCGAAATCGTCGATCGCCAGGTAGACGCCGATGCGTGCCAGCGCTTCGAAGGCACGGCGGGTGATGTGCATGTCCTCCATCGCCACCGATTCGGTGATCTCGCACAGCAGCTGCGAGGCTTCGATGTTGTGTTCGGTGAGCGCCGCGTTCACCCGGTCGGCCAGGGTGTTCTCGCGCAGCTGGTGCACCGACAGGTTCACCGCCACCCGCATGCGCAGGCCCTGGGTGCGCCATTGCGCCATCTGGCGGCAGGCCTCCTCGATCACCCACTGGCCGATGCGGCCGATCAGGCCGAAGCGTTCGGCCATGCCGATGAACTCGTCCGGCGGCACGTTGCCGCGGGTCGGATGGGTCCAGCGCAGCAGGGCCTCCACGCCGTGGATGCGGTTGCTGGTGCCGCTGACCTTGGGCTGGTAGTGCAGGCTGAACTGGCCCAGGTCGAGCGCGGCGCGCAGGTCGCTCAGCAGCTCCAGCTGGGTGTTGGCATCGGCGCCCATCGAGGCTTCGAACACCGCATAGTTGCCGCCACCGCCGCGCTTGGCCGCATACATGGCGGCGTCGGCGTTGGCGATGAGTTTGTCGCGCTGGCCGTTGTCCGGGAACATCACGATGCCGACCGAGCACGAGATCTTGATGTTGCGGTCGGCCATCTCGAAGGCCGCCGACAGCACCGCGATGATCTTGCGCGCCACGATGGCGCAGCCGGCGATGCCGGGCACGTCTTCCAGCAGCATCAGGAACTCGTCGCCGCCCACACGCGCCACGGTGTCGTTCTCGCGGGCCTGGCCGCGCAGCCGGTCGGCCACCTCGGTCAGGATGTGGTCGCCCACCGAGTGGCCGAAGGAGTCGTTGATCGGCTTGAAGCCGTCGAGGTCGATGAACAGCACGGCCAGGCGGGCGGCGATGCGTTCGTCGTCGTGGTTGAGGCGGTCGACACGGGCCAGCGCCTGCGCCAGGCGCTCTTCGAACAGCAGGCGGTTGGGCAGGCCTGTCAGCGGGTCGGTGAGCGCCTGCTGCTGCAGCTCGGCATTGGCCGTCTTCAACTGGGTGTTGGCCTTCAGCAGCGAGGCGGTCAGGCGCTCTGCCGTGCTCTGCATGCGGGCGTCGAGCATGGACAGCAGCAGGGTGCTGATCAGCAGGGTGACCGAGACCAGCAGCACCACCACCGTCAGCGCCGCGCCGCCGAGGTTGTCGGCGCTCAGGCAGACGGCGCCCATGGGAAAGCCCGCCGCCTCCATGCCCACGTAGTGCAGGCCGCAGATGCCGGCCGACAGCACGGCTGCCGCGCCGAACTGGGCGGCCACCCGGCGTTCGGCCGGAATCTTCACCAGCTTGTGGAAGAGCGCCAGCGCCACCGCCGAGGCGAACACAGCGATCAGCACCGACGCGCCGATCCAGCGGAAATCCCACTGGATGGCCGGTGTCATGTCCAGCGCCGCCATGCCGATGTAATGCATGCTGGCGATGCCCACCGCCATGGCGATCGAGCCGCGGATCAGGTTGCGCGGCCGGTAGGTCATGCGCCCGGCCACCCCCAGCGCCACCGCGGATGCGGCCACGCCGGCGAACCAGGACAGCAGGGTGAACCTGCCGTTGTAGCCCAGCGGAATCGGCAGCATGAAGGCCTGCATGCTCAGGAAGTGCATCGCCCAGATGCCTGTGCCCATCACGCCCGCGCCGAAACCCCACCAGAGCATGCTGGCCCGGCCGCGGGTGGCGTGCACCCGCCGCGCCAGGTCCAGCGCCACATAGGACGCCAGGGTCGCGATGACGACCGAAGCCAGCACGCCCATCGGGTCGTATTGCGCGGGCAGCAGGCCGGCTTGGTTGGTCGGAAAGAGCACGGTGGTCCTTGCAAGAGCGGGCGCCTCGGCGGACCTGGACGGTCTGGCGGGCTGACGCCCGGAGTGTAACGGGGTGCTTCTTATGCAGGAACGTATTTCGTGTCCGTGAGTGGGTGCACTACAACTTCGGCGCCGCCTTGGCTTCCAGCGCCTTGACAAGTGTCCACAGCATGCGGTTGACCGGCGTGGCGATGCCCAGCGCGGCGCCGCGCCGCAGCACGAAGCCGTTGAGGTGGTCGATCTCGCTGGGCTTGCCGCGCGCCATGTCCTGAGCGGTGGAGGAGAACTGCCCCGGCATGGTCTGGGCGATGGCGCGCACGGCGGCCGGCACATCGCCCGGTATCAGCACGCCGTCGGCCCGCGCCACCGCCAGGCATTCGGCGACCACGTCGGCCAGCGTGTCGGTCACGCCGGGCTGCAGCACCAGCTGGCCATAAGGCAGCTGCGTGATCGCCGAAAGGGCGTTGTAGGCGCAGTTGAGCAGCAGCTTGGCCCAGAGCGCGCCACGCACGTTGTCGGAGATTTCGGTGGGAATGCCCGCCGCCGCCAGGCAGGCGGCCAGCGCCGCGCTGCGGCTGCCGGTGGCGATCACCAGCTCGCCGCGGCCGTGGTGCCGCACATGGCCGGGGCCAGCCATGGCGGTGGCCACATAGACGACGCTGGCCGAGACCTCCTGCGGTAGCAGGGGCTGCAGGCGGATGTCGTTGTCCACGCCGTTCTGCAGCGTCAGCACCAGCGCCTCGGGCGCCAGGTGCGGGGCGATGGCGGCGGCGGCCGATTCGGTGTCGGTGGACTTCACGCAGAACAGCACCAGCTGCGCGCCGGCGACCGCGGCCGGATCGCTGCTGGCCTCCAGGCGGACCTGCTCGTCGAAGCTGCGGGTTTCCAGGCGCAGGCCGTGGGCGCGGATCGCCTCCACATGCACCGGCCGGGCGATCAACACCACCTCGTGGCCGGCGCGCGCCAGCAGGCCGCCGTAGTAGCAGCCGACCGCTCCCGCGCCCATCACGGCGATCTTCAGGCGCTGGCCGGGGGCGAAGGCGGAGGGCGTGGCGTCGGTCATGTCGCCGATCCTAATCGGACCATGGCGCAGAATCGCCGCCCGGCAAAGGCAGCACAGGAACGGGCGGCATATGAAGAGGCAGGGCAGGGCGGGCGAGAACAGCGACACGGGCACATCGCCCCTGCATCCGGCCATCCATTTCGACCTGGTGACGGTGCGCCTCTTCATCGAGACGGCCGAGACCGGCAGCGTCACCCGCGCCGCCGAACGCATCCTGCTGGCGCCCGCCGCCGCCTCGCGCCGCCTGAAGGAGCTGGAGCAGCAATTCGGCGTGCCCCTCTTCCAGCGCCTGCCGCACGGCATGGCCCTGACCGACGCCGGCCGCGCCCTGCTGGCCCATGCCCGCAGCATGGCGCATGCCGTCTCGCGCATGCGCGACGACGCCCTGGCCTACCGCGAGGGCGATCTGGGTGTGGTGCGCATCGCGGCCTGCACCTCCGCCGTGCTGCAGTTCCTGCCGGGCGACATCCAGCGCTGCCAGGCGCGCCATCCCGGCATCAAGATCGACCTGCAGGAGTTGAACAGCCAGGGTGTGCTGCAGGCCATAGACCGCGGCGTGGCCGATATCGGCATCTACGAGAGCACCGTCGGCGCCGTGGCCCTGCCCACCCGCGCCTACCACCGCGACCGCCTGGTGCTGGTGGTGCGGGACGACCACGCCCTGGCCGACCGAGCTGCCGTCAGTTTCGAGGACATGCTGGACCACGACGTGATCGGCCTGACCGAGGGCTCGGCCATCTCCACCACCCTGCTGCGCCTGGCCGCGAAGGCCCGGCGCGACCTGCGCATGCGCATCCGTGTCGGCAGCTTCGACAGCATGGTGGCCATGATCCGCCAGGGCATCGCCGTGGGTGTGATGCCGCAGGCGGTGGCGCGCTCCATCGCGGGCGGCAGCCGCTTCAAACGCATCCCCATCGAAGGCGACTGGCCGGCGCGCCAGATGATGCTGTGCCACATGCCGGAAGCGTCCATGTCGCGCGCCGCGCTGGCCGCCTTGCAGGTGATCGCACCCTGAGCCAGGGCAGGGCGGTTTCGCAAACCGCGAATTCAGTCTCCAGAAATCGGCGATGGCCTGCGCCCCCCGGCGCCGCTACATTCCCGCCACAGACCGGCCGCAGCCGGCCGCCATCCCACTGGAGACAAAACCCATGAAGACGAACTTCGCGCGTCCGCTCGTACTGGCCCTGACGCTGCTGGCCGGCGCCGCCCAGGCCCAGACCGCCGCCTTTCCCAACAAGCCCATCCACATCAACGTGGGCGCCTCTGCCGGCGGCGGCACCGACGTGGTGGCCCGCCTGATCGGCGAGAAGATGGGCCCGCTGATCGGCCAGCCCTTCATCATCGACAACCGCCCGGGTGCCGCCAACACCATCGCCGCTGACGTCACCGCCAAGGCCCCGGCCGATGGCTACAGCCTGCTGGCGGCGACCAATTCGCCGCAGGTGATCGCGCCGCACCTGATGAAGCTCAGCTTCGATCCGCTCAAGCAGCTCACGCCGCTGGGCATGGTGGTGCAGGTGCCGCATGTGCTGATCGTCAATGCGGCCTCCAGCTTCCGCAGCTTCCCGGAGCTGCTGGCCGAAATCAAGGCCAAGCCGGACAACGTGCGCTACGCCTCGTCCGGCATCGGTAGCGTGCAGCACATCGCCGCCGAGCTGTTCATGGCCTCGACCGGCAGCAAGATGATCCACATCCCCTACAAGGGCAGCTCGCAGGCGCACCAGGACATCCTGGCCGGCCAGGTCGAGATGATGCTGGACACCACCTCCTCGGCCATGGGCCTGATCAAGGCCGGCAAGTTCCGCGCACTGGCCGTCACCACGCCCAAACGCGCTGCCGAACTGCCGGACGTGCCCACCCTGGACGAACTGGGCGTGAAGGGCGCCGAGATGAGCACCTGGTACGCCATGTACGCCCCGGCTGCCACGCCCGCGCCGGTGCTCGACCGCCTGGTCCGCGACTTCCAGAAGACCCTGCAGATGCCCGAGGTGCAGAGCAAGCTGAAGGGCCTGGGCGGCGAGCCGTCCACCCTGACACGCGAGCAGTTCATCGCCCTGCAGGCATCGGACGACAAACGCTTCGCCGCCCTCATCAAGCAGCGCGACATCAAACTCGATTGAAGGACTGACCGCCATGACCCCCCGCATCGCACTCGCCATCGGCGACCCCGCCGGCATCGGCCCGGAAATCATCGCCCGCCTGCTCTCCGAGCCCGGCGCCACCGAACGCGCCGAGATCTTCCTGATCGCGACGGACGAAGCGCTGGAAGCCGGCGCCCGCGCCGCCGGCGTGCCGCGGATCCAGCCCGGCCCGCGTCTGCACATCGTCGACTGGCCCGGCCGCACGCTGCGTTTCGCGCCCTCGCAGGCCACGCCGGAGAACGGCCGGTTCATCCTCGACAGCCTCACCTTCGGCACCCGCATGGTGGAGAACGGCGAGGCCGACGCCCTCTGCTTCGCACCGCTCAACAAGGGCGCCATGCGCCTGGGCGGCATGCACGAGGAAGACGAGATGCGCTGGTTCGCCAAGCTGCTGCGCTACGACGGTCCCTGCGGCGAATTCAATGTGCTGGGCCCGATGTGGACGGCCCGTGTCACCTCGCACGTCGCCCTGCGCGAGGTGTCCGACCTGCTCAAGCCCGAAGGCGTGGCCGGCGCCATCGGCATGCTGACCCAGGCCCTGAAGGCCGCCGGCACGGCCGAGCCGCGCATCGGCGTCTGCGGGCTCAATCCGCACAACGGCGACAACGGCAACTACGGTTCGGAAGAGGGCGAGATCATCACCCCCGGCATCGAGCTAGCCGCCTCTCGCGGCTTCCCGGCCCTGGGGCCGTTCCCGGCCGACACCATCTTCCTGCGCGCCAATAAGGGCCAGCTCGACGGCATCGTGACCATGTACCACGACCAGGGACAGATCGCGACCAAGCTGCTGGGCTTCGACATCGGCGTGACGGTGGAAGGCGGACTGCCCATCCCCGTGACCACCCCCGCCCACGGCACGGCCTACGACATCGTCGGCCAGGGCGTGGCCCAGTCCACCGCCATGGCCGCCGCCTTCGACCTGGCCTGCCGCATGGGCGCCAGCCATCGCGCGGCCCGCGAAGCCGCCGCGCTGCCGGCCTGATGCCGATGGCCGGACGCATCCGACTCGGCTGCATCGCCGACGATTTCACCGGCGCCACCGACCTCGCCAACAACCTGGTGCGCAGCGGCATGCGGGTGGCGCAGCTGATCGGCGTGCCCCACGGGCCGCTCGATGCGGATGTGGACGCGGCGGTGGTCGCGCTCAAGTCGCGCACCGTCGCACCGGAAGAAGCCGTGGCGCAGTCGCTGGCCGCCCTGGCCTGGCTGCGGGCACAGGGCGCGCAGCAGATCTACTTCAAGTATTGCTCCACCTTCGACAGCACGCCGCTGGGCAATATCGGCCCGGTCACCGATGCGCTGATGGCGGCGCTGGGGACGGGCTTCACCATCGCCACCCCCGCCTTTCCGGACAACGGGCGCACGGTGTTCAAGGGCTATCTCTTCGTGGGCGATGTGCTGCTGAACGAGAGCGGCATGCAGAACCATCCGCTGACGCCGATGGGCGATGCCAACCTGCTGCGGGTGCTGCAGCCGCAGACCCGGCACAAGGTCGGACTGGTGCAGCACGACGTGGTTGCGGCCGGAGCCGATGCGGTGAAGGCGCGCTTCGAGGCGCTACGGGCCGAGGGCGTGGGCATCGCCATCGTCGATGCCGTCTCCAATGCCGACCTGCTGCGCCTGGGCCCGGCGCTTGCCGGCATGCCGCTGGTGACGGCCGGCTCCGGCGTGGCGATCGGCCTGCCGGGCAATTTCGGGCTCTCGCCTTCGCCGCAGGCGGGCGAGCTGCCGGCGCCTTCGGGCTGGCGCGCGGTGGTTTCGGGCAGCTGTTCGGTGGCGACCAACCGGCAGGTCGCGGCCTTCATCGCCAGCGGTCGGCCGGCGCTGGCCATCGATCCGCAGCGCATCGCCTCGGGCGAGGACCTGGTCGCACAGGCCCTGGCCTGGGCGGCGCCGCTGCTGGCCGATGGCCCGGTGCTGATCTATTCCACGGCCGAACCCGGCGCGGTGCGGGCGGTGCAGGGCACGCTCGGCGTGGCCGAGGCCGGCGCGCTGGTCGAGCAGGCGCTGGCCGCCATCGCACGTGGACTGGTCGAGGCGGGCGTGCGCCAGCTGATCGTCGCCGGTGGTGAAACCTCCGGCGCCTGCGTGCAGGCGCTGGGCGTGCAGCAGATGCAGATCGGCACCCAGATCGACCCCGGCGTGCCCTGGAGCCATGCGCGCTGCGCCCTGGCGCCGGTGGACGGCCTGCACCTGGCGCTGAAGTCCGGTAACTTCGGCAGCGAGGATTTCTTCACCAAGGCCTTCGCGCTGCTCGGGGCCTGAGTACGCAACCCGGATACCACCCATGCCCCGTTTCGCCGCCAACCTGTCCTTTCTCTACCAGGAACTCGCCTTCCTGGACCGCTTCGAGGCCGCCGCGCGGGATGGCTTCCAGGCCGTCGAATATTTGGCGCCGTATCCCTTCGAGCCGGCGGAGATCCGCAGCCGGCTGAAGGCGAACGGCCTGCAGCAGGTGTTGTTCAACGCGCCGCCCAGCGGTGGCGAAGCGGCAGATGTCGCCACCGCCTGGGACCGGTCCGAACGCGGCATCGCCGCCTTGCCGGGCCGAGAGGCCGAGTTCCGCCAGGGTTTCGCCCACGCCCTGCGTTATGCCGAGGCGCTGGACTGCCCGCGCATCCACGTCATGGCCGGCCTGGCGCCGACCGGCGCCGATCGCAACACGCTGCGCACCACCTACATCGCCAACCTGCGCTGGGCCGCGGCAGAAGCCGCGAAGGCCGGCCGCGAGGTCCTGATCGAGCCGATCAACACCCGCGACATCCCGGGCTTCTTCCTCAACCGCCAGGACGACGCCCACGCCGTGCTGGCCGAAGTCGGCGCCGCCAACCTCAAGGTGCAGATGGACCTGTACCACTGCCAGATTGTCGAAGGCGATGTCGCCAGCAAACTCAAGGCTTACCTGCCGACCGGCCGTGTCGGCCACCTGCAAATCGCCGGTGTGCCCGAACGCCACGAGCCGGACACGGGTGAACTGAACTACGGCTATCTCTTCGAGGTGATCGACTCGCTGGGCTTCGACGGCTGGATCGGCTGCGAATACAAACCCCGCCGTGGCGCGGTTCCCGGCGGCACCTCGGACGGCCTGGGCTGGCTGCGCGGCCTGCACTCCTGAAGCTCAGGCCGGCACGAAGCTGCGCAGCAGCACCTCGGCCAGCACATTGACCGAGGAGGTGCGCCACACCCCGTAGGCCTCCGACCGCGCCGTCACGCCTTCCAGCGGCCGGAACACCGCCCCTGCAGACCGCAGCGCCGCATGGCCTCGGGCACCAGCGCCACGCCCAGCCCCTGCGACACCAACGACACCACCGCCAGCCAGTGCCGCGCCTCGTGCCGCAGCTCGGGCCGGAAACCCGCCTCGGCGCAGATCGACAGCACCCGCTCGTGATAGTCCGGCGAGGAACTGCGGGCGAACAGCACCAGCGGCTGCTCGCGCAGGTCCAGCGGCGCGATGCGGCGCTTGCGGGCCAGGGCGTGGTCCTGCGGCAGGCAGCAGACGAAAGGCTCGCTCAGCAGCAGCCGGCTCTGCAGCGGCGCGGGCAGGCGGCTGGTGTGCAGGAAACCGATGTCCAGCCGGTCGTGCATCAGCTCCGAGACCTGTTCGCCCGAGTTGAGTTCCGACAGGCTCAGCCGCACGGCGGGATGGCTGGCCTGGAAATCCTTCAGGGCCTGCGGCAGGCCCCGGTACAGCATCGCGCCGACAAAGCCGACCCGCAGCCGACCGGCGAGGCCCGAGGCGACATTGCGCGCTTCGACCGCCGCCTCTTCCGCCTCCAGCAGCAGCCGCCGGGCGGAAGCCTGCAGGGCGAGGCCGGCGGCGGTCAGCCGCACCTCCTTGCTGTTGCGGTCGAAGAGCCGGGCGCCCACGCTTTCCTCCAGCTGCCGGATCGCCACCGACAGCGGCGGCTGCGAGATCGACAGCCGCGTGGCAGCCCGGCCGAAGTGCAGCTCCTCGGCCAGCACCGAGAAATAACGCAGGTGACGCAGTTCCATGGATAGTTGAATCAAATCGAACAAGACCTAATCGATATTAGACATGCATGGTCGCCATGCGCACCATCGGCATCCAAAAAGGAGACAGAACATGGACGCAGCCGCGCACCCGATCCCCGACCGCCACGGCCAGAACCTCTTCAGCACCGACCGCGAACTGCCCGGCCTGCTCGGCCTCTACCTGCCCGAGGACCTGCGCCGCCACATGCACCCGCATTTCGAGCGCCTGGGCGCCCTGGCCGGCGGCCGGCTCGACGAACTGGCCGGCATCGCCGACCGCAACCCGCCCGAGCTGGAGCACCGCAACCGCACCGGGCAGGACGTCCAGCGCATCGTCAAGCACCCTGCCTATGTGGAGATGGAGCGGCTGGCCTTGAGCGAATTCGGGCTGGGTGCCATGTCGCACCGGGAGGAGACGCTGGGCTGGAAAGGTCGCATGCCGGCCATCGTCAAATACGTGCTGACTTTCCTCTTCGTGCAGGCAGAGTTCGGCCTGTGCTGCCCGGTCTCGATGACCGATTCGCTCACCCGCACGCTGCGCAAGTTCGGCAGCCCGGAACTGATGAAGCGCTACCTGCCGCAGCTCACCAGCCTGGATTTCGACGAACTGGCCCAGGGCGCCATGTTCATGACCGAGCAGGCCGCCGGCTCCGACATTGCCGCCACCGCCACCACCGCCCGGCCCGGCGAGCAGCCCGGCCAGTTCCTGCTGAGCGGCGACAAGTGGTTCTGCTCCAACCCCGATGCCGGTTTCGCCATGGTGCTGGCCCGCATCGAAGGCGCGCCCGAGGGCATGAAGGGCGTGTCGCTCTTCCTGCTGCCGCGTCATCTGCAGGACGGCAGCCTCAACCGCTACCGCATCGTGCGCCTGAAGGACAAGCTCGGCACCCGCTCCATGGCCAGCGGCGAGATCCGCCTGGAAGGCGCCAGCGCCTGGCTGGTCGGCGAGGCGGGCCGGGGTTTCGTGCAGATGGCCGACATGGTCAACAACTCGCGCCTGTCCAACGGCGTGCGCGCCGCCGGCCTGATGCGCCGCGCGGTGGCCGAGGCCGAGTTCATCGCCAGCGAGCGCCGCGCCTTCGGCCGCAGCCTGCAGGACATGCCGCTGATGCGCCGCCAGCTCGACAAGCTGCGGGTGCCCGCCGAACAGGCCCGCACCATGGTCTTCCAGACCGCCCGTGCGCTGGGCCGTTCCGATGCGGGCGAGGAGGGCGCCTACGCCCTGCTGCGCATCCTCACGCCGCTGATCAAGTTCCGCGCCTGCCGCGATGCCCGCAAGGTGACCGGCGATGCGATGGAGGTGCGCGGCGGCTGCGGCTATATCGAGGAATGGAGCGATCCGCGCCTGGTGCGCGATGCCCACCTGGGCTCGATCTGGGAGGGCACCAGCAATATCGTGGCGCTGGACGTGATCCGGGCGGTGAAGCGCGAGGGCTCGCTGCCGGTGCTGCAGGCGCATGTCGAGGGGCTGCTCGAAGACATGCCCTCTGTCGCGCCCGCTTTCGTGTTGGCCCTGCGCGCAGCGATGGCCCGGGCCTGCGCCCTGGCCGAAACGGCGGCCCGCGAAGGCGGCGATGTGCTGGCCCGCCAAGCCGCATCCGCCCTCTACCACTGCACCAGCGCCGCCGCCATGGCCTGGGAGGCCGCGGCTACCGGCTCGGCCGATCGGCTGCGCTGGGCCCAACTCGCGCTGCAACACCGGGTGCTGCCGCGCGATCCGCTGTCGCCCGATGTTATGCCGGCCGACTGGAGCAGCGCCCGAAGGGAGCCATCCACCACCGCCGCCTGATTCCCCTTCGAACCCAGAACGACAAAGAGACAAGACATGCAAAAACGCACCTTCCTGCTGGCCGCCTCCTGCGCGCTGGCGACCGCCTTCACGCCGGCGGTATACGCCGACAGCTATCCCAGCAAGCCGATCACCCTGGTGATCCCTTTCCCGCCCGGCGGCCCGACCGACGCCATGGCCCGCACCCTGGCCGCCGAGATCCGCGACCGGATCGGCCAGACCATGGTGGTGGAAAACCGCGCCGGCGCCGGCGGCAACATCGGCGCCGAATACGTCGCCCGGGCCGAGCCCGACGGCTACACCCTGATGTTCGGCACCTCCGGCCCGCTGGCCATCAACGCCAGCCTCTACCGCAAGATCAATTACGACCCCACCCGCAGCTTCGCGCCGGTGATCCGCGTGGGCCACCTGCCCAACATCCTGGTGGTGCATCCCTCGCTGCCGGTGAAGTCGGTGCCGGAGCTCATCGCGTATTCGAAGGCGCATCCGGGCACGCTGAGTTATGCGTCCTCGGGCAACGGCGCCTCCTCGCACCTGGCCGGCGTGATGTTCAACGCGCTGGCCGGCACCGACTTCCAGCACATCCCCTACAAGGGCACCGGCCCGGCGCTCAACGACCTGCTGGGCGGCCAGGTGGGCATGAGCTTCACCGACATCCTCACCGCCATGCCCTATGTGAAGACCGGCAAGCTGCGCGCCCTGGGCGTGACCACCGCCGCCCGCTCGCACGCCATGCCCGAGGTGCCCACCGTGGCCGAGCAGGGCCTGGCCGGCTACGACGTGAGTGTGTTCTTCGGCATCGTCGCGCCGGCGGGCACGCCGGCCGACCGCATCGCCGTGCTCAACAAGGCCTTCGCGGCGGTGCTGGCCTCGCCCAAGGTCAAGGAGCTGTTCGCCTCGCAAGGGCTGGAGGCCGCCACCGACATCCGCCCGCAGGCGCTCGCCCAGTTCATCGCCTCCGAGACGGCCAAATGGTCGACGGTGGTGAAGCAGTCGGGCGCCCAGCTGGATTGACCGCATGACCAGCCCCACAGCCAACACCGGCGCGCTCGCCGGCATCCGGGTGCTCGACATCTCGCGCATCCTCGGCGGCCCCTTCTGCGGCCAGATCCTGGGCGACCACGGCGCCGACGTGCTCAAGGTCGAGCCGCCGCAGGGCGACGACACCCGCACCTGGGGCCCGCCCTTCATCGACGGTGTCGCCTCCTACTACCGGGGCCTGAACCGCAACAAACGCACGATGCGGCTGGACCTGGCCGCCGAAGCCGACCGCGATGCCTTCCTGGCCCTGGTGGCCGAGGCCGATGTGCTGGTCGAGAACTTCAAGGCCGGCACCATGGAGCGCTGGGGCATCGGCTACGAGGCGCTGTCCGAGCGTTTCCCGCGCCTGGTGTGGTGCCGTGTCTCCGGCTTCGGATCGGACGGCCCCCTGGGTGCCTTGCCCGGCTACGACGCAGCGGTGCAGGCCATGACCGGCATCATGAGCATCAACGGCGAGGCCGAAGGCGGCCCGCTGCGCGTGGGCCTGCCGGTGGTGGACATGGTGACCGGCCTGAACGCCGTGATCGGCGTGCTGCTGGCCCTGCAGGACCGCCACCGCAGCGGCCGCGGCCAGTTCGTGGAGGCGGCGCTGTACGACAGCGGACTGTCGCTGTTGCATCCGCATGCCGCCAACTGGTTCGCCAACGGCCGCACGCCGCAGCGCACCGGCAATGCGCACCCCAACATCTATCCCTACGACGCCTTGCGCACCGGCACCGAGCCGATCTTCCTGGCCGTGGGCAACGACCGGCAGTTCGCCGCCTTCTGTCGCTGCATCGGCCTGCCCGATCTGGCGCAGGACGAACGCTACCGCGAGGCCGGCTCGCGTTCGGTGAACCGGGCGGCCTTGAAGATCGAACTGGAAGCCGCCCTGGCGGCCTTCGACGGCGTGAAGCTGGTCGATGAACTGATGGCGGCCGGTGTGCCCGCCGCCCCGGTGCTGGGCGTGGACGCCGCCTTGCTGCATCCGCACACGGCGCACCGCGGCATGGTGGTCGAGATGGAGGGCGGCTACCGTGGCCTGGGCGCGCCGGTCAAGCTCAGCCGTACGCCGGCCAGTTACCGCCATGTACCGCTGACGGAGGGCGACAGCTTCCTGGCGGACTGAACAGTACGCTCAGCGGTAGAAGACTTCCACCCGGCCCTTGAGCTTGATCTGCAGCGGCTGCCCCTTGCGGTCGCGGGTCTTGGCCGAAGGCACCTTGATCCAGCCTTCGCTGATGCAGTATTCCTCCACGTCGTGGCGTTCCTTGTCGTTGAAGCGGATGCCGATGTCGTGCTCGAAGACGGCGGGTACGTGGTGGGGGCTGCGCGGGTCCACGCTGAGGTGGTCGGGGAGTTCGGGGCGCACGGGCTGGCTGGCTGCTTCGGTCATGTGGATCGCTTCTGGTGTTCTGGACGGGGCCTCAAGCGCCCCGGGGAACCGGCGATTTTGCACAAAGCCGCTCAGGTGCCGCCGGTGGACTGCCGCTCGACGATGGAAAAGCCCACATCCCGCACCGGCTCGGTGATCTCCGCGCCCTGGCAGCGCTGCAGGATCAGCCCGGCCGCGCGCTGCCCGATCTCCGCGCCCTTGATCTGCACGGTGGTCAGTGAGGGCAGGGTGTGGGCCGCGAAATCCGCATCGCCGAAGCCGCAGATGGCGAGGTCCTGCGGCACCCGCAGGCCGCGCGACTGGGCCTCCACCATCACGCCCTGGGCCAGCTGGTCGGAGCTGCAGAACACGGCCTGCAGGCGCGGCTCCTGCGCCAGCAGTTCGGCCGCGGCGCGCCGGCCCAGCGCCAGGCTGCTGGGCGCCGGCACGGTGGCGGTGGGCACCGCGCGGCCCATGGCCTCGACGAAGGCGCCGCTGCGCACCAGGGCGCGATGGTCGTCGCCGGTGGCGATGCCGACGCGCTCCCAGCCCTTGGCGCGCAGGTAGGCGGCCACGGCGGCGCCCACTTCGCGGTGGGAGAAGCCGACCTGCATGTCCACCGGGTCCTCGCCCAAATCCCAGGTCTCCACCACCGGGATGCCCAGGCGGCGCAGGGTCTGCCGCGCCTTGGCGGAGCGGATCAGGCCGGTGACCATGATCCCGTCCGGCTGGCGGCCGAGCATGGTGGAGAGCAGGGCGTCCTCGCGCGCATGGTCGTAGCCGGACTGGCCGAGGATCACCTGGTAGCCGGCGGCATGCAGCGTCTCGGTCAGCGCCTGCACCGTGGGCAGGAACTGCTGCACCGAGATCGCCGGCACCAGCGCCGCCACCGTCATGCTGCGGCGCGAGCGCAGGCCGCCGGCCAGCAGGTTGGGCAGGTAGCCGGTGGCCTCCACTGCCTGCTGCACCTTGGCGATCGTCTTGGGGGTGACCAGCGCCGGATTGCCCAGCGCCCGCGAGGCGGTGATCAGCGACACGCCCGCGGCACGGGCCACGTCGTGCAGCGTGGCGGCTTTGGAGTTGGTAGTTGTCTTCAACGAAAACCCTGAGTCATCGGTGCGATTCTGCCCGGACGGCCACTGCATTTCACAGCAGAATGACAACGTTGTCATCCGCGTGGAAACCATCCCCCCACCCAGAGCGGAGACAACACCCTCGAAAAAGGAGACACACACATGAACCGCCGCCTCGCCGCCGTCGCCCTGGGCATCGCCGCCACCGCCGCTCTGGCATCCCCCTTCCTGGCCCAGGCGCAGACCGCCTGGCCCGACAAACCCGTCACCCTGGTCGTGACCTTCCCGCCCGGCGGCTCCACCGACCAGGTGGCGCGCGCGCTCGCCCCGCGCCTGGGCGACAAACTCAAGCAGACCTTCCTGGTGGACAACCGCGCGGGCGCCGCCGGCACCATCGCAGCAGCCATGGTCAAGCGCGCGCCGGCCGACGGTTCGACCTTCCTGGTCACCTCGCTCGGCCCGCTGGTCATCGTGCCGCACCTGCTCAAGTCGCAGATGCAGTACGACCCGCTGAAGGACTTCGACCTCATCACCGTGGCCGTGCAGTCGCCCAATGTGCTGGTGGTGCCCACCGCCTCGCCGCACAAGACGGTGGCCGACGTCATCGCCTATGAGAAAGCCAACCCCGGCAAGATGAGCTTCGCATCGTCGGGCAACGGCAGCAGCGATCACCTCACTGCCGAACTCTTCTGGCAGGAGACCGGCACCAGCGGCGTGCACATCCCCTACAAGGGCGGCGCACCGGCGCAGACCGACCTGATGGGCGGCCAGGTCGATGCCTCCTTCCAGAACATCAACGCGGTGATCGGCTACATCAAGGCCGGCAAGATGCGCGCGCTCGGCATCACCAGCGGCAAGCGCTCGCCGGTCCTGCCCGATGTGCCCACCATGGCCGAGGCCGGCGTGAAGAACCTGGAAGTGACTTCCTGGCAGGCGGTGGTCGCGCCCAAGGGCCTGCCGCCGGCGATCCGCGACAAGGCCCATGCCGCCATGGTCGAGGTGCTCAACGAACCCGCGGTGAAGGACGGCTTCACCAGCGTCGGCTACGAGCTGGTCGCCAACACGCCCGCGCAGTTCGCCGCCTTCCAGCAGGCCGAGTACGCGCGCTGGAAGAAGGTGATCGAGACCGGCAAGATTTCCATCGACTGACATCCCGTCACCCATGACTCAGACCACGACTTCCTCCGTTCCTTCCGGCGACAGCATCGCCTGGGTGCGCATCTCGTCCTGCTACCTGCCGCTGGCCAATCCGATCAGCGATGCCAAGGTGCTCACCGGCCGGCAGAAGCCGATGACCGAGATCGCCATGCTCTTCGCCGAGATCCGCACCCGCGACGGCCACCACGGCCTGGGCCTGAGCTACAGCAAGCGGGCAGGCGGCCCGGGCCAGTTCGCCCATGCCCGCGAGATCGCGCCGGCCCTGCTCGGCGAGGACCCGAACGACATCGCCAAGATCTGGACCAAGCTCTGCTGGGCCGGCGCCTCGGTGGGCCGCAGCGGCCTGGCGGTGCAGGCCCTGGGCGCTTTCGACGTGGCGCTGTGGGACATGAAGGCCCGCCGCGCCAACCTGCCGCTGGCCAAGCTGCTCGGCTCGCACCGCGACTCGGTGCGCTGCTACAACACCTCGGGCGGTTTCCTGCACACCCCGCTGGACCAGCTGCTGGTGAACGCCAAGGCGTCTCTCGACCGCGGCATCGGCGGCATCAAGCTCAAGGTCGGCCAGCCGAACGGCAAGCTCGACATCCAGCGGGTGGAAGCCGTGCGCAAGCACCTGGGCGACGACGCGAAACTGATGGTCGACGCCAACCAGCAATGGGACCGCCCCACCGCCCAGCGCATGTGCCGTGTCTTCGAGGAGTTCGACCTCGTCTGGATCGAGGAGCCGCTGGACGCCTACGACTTCGAAGGCCACGCCGCCCTGGCCGCCACCTTCGACACCCCCATCGCCACCGGCGAGATGCTGACCAGCGCGGCCGAGCACGACGAACTCATCCGCAACCGCAGCTGCGACTACCTGATGCCCGACGGCCCGCGGGTCGGCGGCATCACGCCCTTCCTGAAGATCGCCGCCCAGGCCGAACACGCCGGCCTGATGCTCGGCCCGCATTTCGCCATGGAGCTGCATGTGCACCTGGCCGCGGCCTATGCCACCGAGCCCTGGGTGGAGCATTTCGACTGGCTGGAGCCGCTCTTCAACGAGCGGCTGGAGATCCAGGACGGCCGCATGCTGGTACCGACCCGGCCGGGCCTGGGCCTGAGCTTGAGCGAGCAGGCCCGCGGCTGGACCCGCGAACAGGCCGAGTTCGGCACCCAGCCCTGATTTTTTTCGAGCAACGACGCACCACCAAGACGGAGACAAAAACCATGCAAGACAACAACTCCCGCCGCCGCTTCCTGAAGACCGCCTCCGCTACCGGCATCGCCGGCCTGAGCGGCCTGGCCGGGGCGCAGTCCTTCGACTTCAAGCCCAACCAGCGCTACCCCGATCCCTCGGTCTACGTGCTGGACCCGAGCTTCGCAAAGTACCGCCTCTACAGCAGCACCGTCGAGCAGCTGGGTTCGGGCATGCGCTGGGCCGAGGGCCCGGCCTATTCGGTCGAAGGCGGCTACCTGCTGCTGAGCGACATCCCCAACAACCGGCTGATGAAGTACGACGAGAAGACCGGCAAGTTCGGCGTGTTCAAGACCGGCGTCAACTACACCAACGGCAATGTCTTCGACCGCCAGGGCCGGCTCATCAGCTGCGAGCATTCGGTCACCCGCCGCATCGTGCGCACCGAGAAGAACGGCAAGCAGACCGTGCTGGCCGACAACTACGAAGGCAAGCGCCTGAACGCGCCCAACGACATCGTGGTGAAGTCCGACGACAGCATCTGGTTCACCGACCCCACCTTCGGCATCGGCGGCGAATGGGAGGGCTTCAAGGCCCGGCCGGAACAGGCCACCACCAACGTCTACCGCATCGGCAAGGACGGCAAGCTCACGGCCGTCATCACCGAGCTGGTCAACCCCAACGGCCTGGCCTTCTCGCCGGACGAGAAGAAGCTCTACGTGGTCGAGTGGAAGGGCACGCCCAACCGCAGCATCTGGTCCTATGACGTGTCGGACGACGGCACGACGGTTTCCAACAAGACCAAGCTGATCGACGCCGACGGCCCCGGCGCCTTCGACGGCTTCAAGGTGGACCGCGACGGCAACCTCTGGTGCGGCTGGGGCTACACCGGCGCCTTCGGCACCGAGACCACCGACATCGGCGCGGGCATGAAGGCGCTGACGCCGCTGGGCAAGCCCGAGGAGATGGACGGCGTGAAGATCTTCAACCCGCAGGGCAAGCCGATCGGCTTCATCAAGCTGCCGGAACGCTGCCCCAACCTGGTCTTCGGCGGCCCCAAGCGCAACCGGCTCTACATGGCCAGCAGCCATTCGCTGTATGCGCTGTATGTCGAAGCCTTCGGCGCGGTCTGAGGACGTGGCCATGCACAGGCGTTTCACGCTGCTGCTGGCCCTGGCCGCGGCGCTGCCCTTGGGGGCGGCGGCGCAGCCGGCCTATCCGGGCAATGCACCCATCCGCATGCTGGTGGGCAACCCGGCCGGCGGCACCACCGACGTGGTGGCACGGCTGATCGCGGTGAAGCTGGGCGAGCAGATGAGGGGCGCCTTCATCGTCGACAACAAGCCCGGCGCCAGCGGCCTGATCGCCGCCGAGAGCGTGGCCAAGGGCACGCCGGACGGCTACACGCTATTGATGGCCTCGTCGCAGCTGGCGACCTTCAAGGCGCTGTATCCCGCCAGCACCTTCGATGCCGAGCGCGACCTGGAGCCGATCGGCATCGTGGCGACTTCGCCCTATGTGATGGTGGTGCATCCCTCCCTGCCGGTGAAGACGGTGCCCGAGCTGCTGGCCTATGCCAAGGCCCATCCGGGGCAGATCTCGTATGCCGGCTCCTCGCCCGGCACGGCCCAGCACCTGGGCTGGGAGCTGATCAAGCGCAGCACCGGCACCGACATGCAGTACGTGCCCTACAAGGGTACCGGCGCGCTGATGCCGGACCTGCTGGCCGGGCGGCTGCAGGCGGGCATCGACAACGTGGCCATCCTCACGCCCTACATCAAGGCCGGCCAGCTGCGCGGCATCGCGGTGACGAGTGCCAAGCCCAGTCCGCTGCTGCCCGATCTGCCGACGGTGGCGGCCGGCGGCGTGCCGGATTTCGCGGCCATGGGCTGGTTCATCCTCTATGCCCCGGCCCGGACGCCACCGGCCGTGCTGGCCGCGCTGCGCCAGGGCCTGCAGACGGTGATGGCCGCGCCGGAAACGCGCGAGAAGCTGGTGGGCATCGGCTCGGATCCGCAGAGCGGTGCGGCGGAAGAGGCCCGGGCCCTGCTCAAGCGCGAGACCACGGTGTGGGGCAAGGTGATCAAGGACGCGGGGATCACGGCGCAGTAGGCCCCGCGGCCGACCGGGCTCAGCGCAGGTCCAGGAACTGGCCGCCTATCGTCTCCACCAGGGCGGGCGGCAGTTCGGCGGCCGCGGCGAACTCGGGCCAGCGCTGCAACGCCGCGGCCACTTCCTCGATCACCCGCGGCGCGGAGCCCACGCCGAAGCGGCGCGCCTCGGCCAGCAGGTCTTCCCGTTCGAATCCCTTGAAGCGGCCGTTGACCGACATCAGGTGCTGGTTCGTCCATTCGCCTTGGGGGTTGTGGGCGAAGGTCACGTCGTAGGCCGGTGCCAGTTCCCAGGCCTGGCCCTGGCGCAGCCGGAAGGAGAAGTTCTTGCTGTGGTCGTCGCAGTTGCGCGCGAGCACATTGAAGACCATACGCCGGAAGGCCTCTTCCATGGCCTCGTAGGGCAGGCCGAGCGCGCTGGCCGCCATGAAGAGCTGGGCATAGGCGTTGGTGCCCTTTTTCTTGTAGTCGAGGTGGGACAGGGCGCACAGGGTCTGCATGTGGTGCCGGCTGTTGTCCTCGCCGCGGTCGAAGCGCCTGGTCATGAAGTGGGCGCGGCCGTGCTCCTGCAGCAGGCGGCAGTCGCTCATTTGCAGGCCGGCCGCGCGCGCCATCAGGTGGTAGGCGTATTCGATGCGGCCGTAGTGCTGGGAGGAGCCCAGCTCGCTGTCCAGGCCCATGCCGTCGAACTTCAGCAGCCAGTGCTGGAAGCCGGGCGGCGCGTCGAGCTGGCCGGCGCGGATCTCCTGCGTCTCGGGGTTCCAGGCGACCACCGCCTTGGCGCGTGCGCCACCGGCCGAGGTGCCGACCTCGATGATGCTGCGCAGGGCGGCATTGGCATGGTCGTCGTCGTCGACATGGCCGGACACGGCCTTGCGCGCCTCTTCCACCAGGCTGCTCAGTTCGATGGCGGTGGGCTTGCGGGTGGCCGGGCCGCGTGCCGGCTTGAAGCTCAGGGCGCCCATGCCGCGGCCGCTCATGTAGGCCAGGCGGTCCAGCGGGGTGACGCTGTTCGAGGCGATGCCCCGGTCGGCCATGTAGCGGTTGATCAGCGCGTTGCCGAAGTCGTCCGGCAGGGCGTCGCTCAGCAGCGCTGGCAGGCGTTTGTAGGTGGCCTCGGGCAGTTCGGTGAACAGGTAGGGGCGGCTGCCGCGCGCCGGCATGTGCAACGGCGAGGGCTCGATGCCGCTGGCCTTGAAGGCCTCGGTATAGGCGAAGGCGTAGTAGCCGTAGGCGGGATCGAGCGCCACGGCGCCGATGTGCTGGTCCCAGAGAAAGACATCGACCTTGTCGACATGCCGGTAGACGGCCGGCTTCTTCCTAGCGGCCCGCGCCATGTCGGCTTCCGGTGGCGCGCTGGCGCGGCTCGGCATGGCGGCCCAGCGCCAGCGGGTTGATGGTGGCGACGGGCGCGATGGTGGCCAGCCAGTCCGCGCGGCCGAGTGCGCGCAGCACCGAGACTAGGCTGTGCAGGGTGGAGCCCTGGCCGCCTTCGAGGTTGCGCAAGGCCCGGACGCTGACGCCGGCGCGTTCGGCCAGGGTCTTCTGGTCGATGTTGCGGTCCAGGCGCAGGGATTTCAGCCGGTCGCCCAGGGCGACTTCCAGCTCGTCCGGGGTTTCATGGAGGATTTGCATCAACAATCCTTTTTCTGCCGATAGAGGGCATTTGGAGCGATAAGAGTCCTTTTAAGGACAAATATATAGATGCCTCTTGCTCAAGTCAATGACGACATGTATCGGCATATTTTTGCCTGTCGTTAAAGAATTTTCGTTTTATCGGCACAAAAAAGACAATTGAAGCACTAGTCTTAACTTTCTATCTTCAGACGCCCATGCAACAAGCTGCTGCTGGAGGTGTACTGCAGGATCTGGCTGCGCTGCGGGTTCAGCAGGTCGGCGGCCGCGAAAGCCGCCAGCGTCGCCTCGTGGAAGGCCGAGACGATCAGCTTCTTCTTGCCCGGGTAGGACACGATGTCGCCGACTGCGAAAACACCCGGTAGGCTGGTCGCGAAACGGGCGGTGTCGACCGGCAGCTGCTTGCGCTCCATCGCCAGGCCCCAGTCGGCCAGCGGGCCCAGGCGCGGGCTCAGGCCCTGGGCGACGACGATGGCGTCCACGGCCAGCGTGGGCAGGTCGCCATCGGGGCCCGAGCGCTGCACGGCGGCGAGGCGGCCGGCTTCCAGCTCCAGGCCGGTGATCTGGCCGGCCTCGAAGGCGACACGGCCTTGGGCGCATAGCGCCTCGAATCGGGCGAGCCTTTCGGGCGGCGCCTGCAGCACGGCGCGGCGGTGCATCAGCAGGATGGCGGCGGGGGGCGAGGCGTCGGCCAACAGGGCATCGATGCGGTCCAGCGCGAGTTCATCGCCGCCGACCACCAGCACGCGCTGCCCGAAGAGTGCGCCCGCATTCGGCCACCAATGGAAGACCTGCGAGTTCTCCAGCGCCTCGATGCCATCCAGCTTGAGCCGGCGCGGCGCGAAGGCACCCACGCCGGCGGCGATGAAGACGCAGCTGGCGTGGAACTGGGCGCCCTGCGAGCTGCCCAGGCGCCATCCGCCGTCCTCGCCGCCGCTTTCCAGCGAGACGATTTCCTGTCCCAGGTGGAGTTCAGGCGCGAACGGGCGGACCTGTAGCAGCAGCCGCTCGGTCAGTTCCTGGCCGGTGCAGGCGGGCAGGCCGGGGATGTCGTAGAGGGGTTTGTCGCCGTAGAGCGTGGCGACCTGGCCGCCGGGCGTCGCCTGGGCATCGACGATCTGGCTGGAGATGCCCAGCAGGCCCAGTTCGAAGGCCAGCCAGAGGCCGGCGGGGCCGGCTCCGATGATCAGCGCGTCGGTGGTGATCGGGGCGCCGGGCTCGCTCACGCGTTCAGCGGATCAGGTCGGCCAGCTTGCCCGGCTGGTCCTTGTGCGTGTCGGCGTCCGGCAGGGGCGACTTGCGTTTGGTGATGCTCTTCCAGCCGGCGGCGCGGGCCAGTTCGGCGTTCAGTTCGATGAAGTGGAGCTGATCCGGCGGGCAGTCTTCTTCCGCGTAGATGGCGTTGGCCGGGCATTCCGGGATGCAGACGGCGCAGTCGATGCATTCGTCCGGATCGATCACCAGGAAGTTCGGGCCTTCGCGGAAGCAATCGACGGGGCACACGTCCACGCAATCGGTGTACTTGCACTTGATGCAGTTTTCGGTGACGACGTGGGTCATGGGTACGGAGCAGACGATCGAAGGGAACCCGCGATTTTAGGGCCTCGCGGGCCGGGTAGACGAAAAACGGGCCGATTAACCCGGCCCGCGGCTCAGGCGCTGGCGCTCAGCGGTCGGCGAAGACGGCGCCCGCGGTGCGGTGGCTGGCGGTATCCACCAGCACCAGCGCGCCCAGGGTGCGTGAATCCGCGAAGGGCAGGGTGGCCAGCGGCTCCTGCAGCGCAAGTTCGATATGGCCCAGGGAATTGGCTTCCAGGCGCTCGGCCGGCAGGCGTTCCAGGGTCTGGATGTCGAGCCGGTCGACGATGCGCGCCACCTTGGCCTTCACCCAGCGGTGGCCGTGCAGCGCCCAGTAGACGCGGCCGGGCACCAGGGCCTCGTCGTCCAGCCAGGCGACGGTGGCGCGCAGGGTGCGTTCGGCCTGGAAGGCGCCGGCGGCCAGCAGCCAGTCGCCGCGCGACACGTCCACCTCGCGGTCGAGCACGATGCCGGCGCTGTGGCCGGCGGCGATGGAGGGCTGCTCCTGGCGGGCGTGGTCCAGCACCTGGGCGACCCTGGCGGTGGCGCCGCTCGGCATCACCACCAGATCCTGGCCGGCGGCGACGCTGCCGGCGTTGATGCGGCCCCAGAAGACGCGGCGGCCTTTCTGGGTGTCGGCGGATGCAGAGAACTTCTCCACCCACTGCACCGGGAAGGCGAAGGGCAGGGCGGTGTCGGCCGGCGTGACCGGCAGGCCTTCGAGAATCTGCAGCAGCGAGGGACCGCTGTAGCCGGCCCAGCCGGTGCGCGGATCGACCACGTTCCAGCCTTCCAGCGCCGACATGGGCACGGTGGCGGTCACTTCGATGCCGGCCTGGGCAGCGAATGCCTGCAGCGCGGCGCGGATGCGCTCGAAAGCCTGCTCGGGATGCTCGACCGCATCGAGCTTGTTGACAGCGAAGATCACCGAAGGCACCCGCAGCAGGTGCACCAGCAGGCTGTGGCGGCGCGTCTGCGGCAGCAGTTCGTGTGCAGCGCCGGTATCGGCCGAGGCCCAGGGCAGCTTGCTCGCATCGACCAGCACCACGGCGGCGTCGGCGCTGGAGGCGGCGGTGACCATGTTGCGGGTGTACTGCTCATGGCCGGGCGCGTCGCCGATGATGAACTTGCGGCTGGCGGTGGCGAAGTAGCGGTAGGCCACGTCGATGGTGATGCCTTGCTCGCGCTCGGCCGACAGGCCGTCGGTGAGCAGTGCCAGGTCGGTGGCGCCCGAGCGCTGCACGCCGGCCAATTGGTCGGACAGCACGGCGCGGGTGTCGACCAGCAGGCGGCCGATCAGGGTGCTCTTGCCGTCGTCCACGCTGCCGCAGGTGATGAAACGCAGGGCGGCGGCGGTTTCCACCGGGGTGTCGAGGGTGTTCGTGTTCATCAGAAATACCCGTCTTTCTTGCGCTTCTCCATGGAAGCCTCGGATGTCTTGTCGTCCATGCGGGTGGAGCCGCGTTCGCTGACCTCGGCGGACAGCGTTTCGATCACCACGTCCTCGGCATTCGCCGCATCGCTGGCCACCGGGCAGGTGCAGGTGATGTCGCCGACGGTGCGGAAACGCACGCTGCGCACGACCGGCGTCTCGCCCTCGCGCGGCAGCGTCAGCGGCGTGACCGGCACCAGCAGGCCCTTGCGCTCCACCACTTCGCGCTCATGCGTGTAGTAGAGCGAGGGCAGGGCGATGTTCTCGCGGGCGATGTATTGCCAGACGTCCAGTTCGGTCCAGTTGCTGATCGGGAACACGCGGAAGTGTTCGCCGGGCTGCAGCCGGGTGTTGAACAGGTTCCACAGCTCGGGGCGCTGGGCCTTGGGCTGCCACTGGCCGAAGCTGTCGCGGTGCGAAAAGATGCGTTCCTTGGCGCGCGCCTTTTCCTCGTCGCGGCGGGCGCCACCGATCAGGGCGTCGAAGCCGAATTCCTCGATGGCTTCGAGCAGGGTGACCGACTGGTGCACGTTGCGCGACTCGCCTTCGTGGGCCAGGCGCACGGTGCCGCGGGCCATGGAGTCTTCCACGCTGCGCACGATGAGTTCGGCCTTGAGTTCGGCGGCCCGGCTGTCGCGGAAATCGGTCACTTCATGGAAGTTGTGGCCGGTGTCGATCATCAGCAGGGGATAAGGGATGCGGCCCGCGCCGAAAGCCTTCTCGGCGAGCTTGAGCAGCACCAGCGAATCCTTGCCGCCGGAGAACAGCAGCGTGGGGCGTTCGAAGACGGCGGCGACCTCGCGCAGGATGAAGATGGCTTCTTCCTCGAGCGCGTCGAGGTGGCTGTCGGCCAGGTGGGCAGCGCCGAGGAGCTGGGGTTCCGTGCGGGCGTTCATGCGGCGGTTTCTTTCTGCGGGCTGCTGCTGCGGGTCGGGAAAAAGTTCAGGGGCGAGACGTCGGGCGAGACATCGGCCGAGGTGGGGTCGTCCTGGCTGGTGCCTGAGGGCGCGCCGTCATGGCCTTCGGCCACGTGCAGGCCGCATTCCTTGGCGCTTTCGTTCTCCCACCACCAGCGGCCGGAGCGGAAGTCCTCGCCCAACGTCACGGCGCGGGTGCAGGGCGCGCAGCCAATGCTGGGGAAGAACTGGTCGTGCAGCGGGTTGTAGGGCACGCCATTCGTGGTGATGTAGTGCCAGACGTCGCCCCAGGTCCAGGCGGCCAGGGGGTTGGCCTTGGCGCGGGCATCGGGTTTGTCGGAGGCCGGCGCCTCGATGTCGTGCACCTCGGCGCGCGCCTGCGACTGCTCGCGGCGCAGGCCGGTGATCCAGGCGCGCTTGCCGGCCAGGGCGGCTTCCAGGGGCACCATCTTGCGGATGTCGCAGCACTGCTTGCGCAGGGCGATGCTCTTGTACATGGCGTCCTCGCCGTTGGCGGCGACGAAGGCCTCTGCCGTGGCCGCGTCGGGCCGGTAGACCTCGACCTCGCGGCCGTAGTGGGCCTGCAGCCGGCCGATCAGCGCCACGGTTTCCTCGTGCAGCTTGCCGGTGTCGAGCACGAAGACGGCCGAGTCGATGCCGCTGCGCTGGATCAGGTCGGTGACGACCATGTCCTCCGCGCCCAGGCTGGAGGCCTGCGTCAGCGGGCTGTACTGGCGCGCGGCCTCCTGCAGCACGGCGATGGAGTGCGCGACCTTGGCGTCGAAATCGGCAGAGGGGCGGCCGCGTTGCAGGGCCAGCAGGGCATCGGACATGGCGCTCGCCTTCAGGCCGTCTCAGCCGCTGCGAAATGCGGCTGCTGGTGCACCACGTCGCCCTGGTAGAAGGCGGCGAAACGTTCGAACTGGCGGTTGGCGGCCGAGGCGTCCACGCCGGGCTTCAACACCGCGCTGGAAAAACCCATGCGCGACATCTGCACCAGCTGGTCGATCAGCACGTCGCCGGTGGCGCGGATGTCGCCGGTGAAGCCCATCCGGCGGCGCAGCAGGAAGGCCTGGCTGTAGGCCCGGCCGTCGGTGAACTTGGGGAACACCAGCTCGATGCGCTGGATGTCCTTCAGGCGCTCGGCCAGGGTGAGCGGGTCTTCGTCGTTGGGCAGGGCCAGCACGGCCGGCAGGTCGTCCACGGCTTCTTCGGCGGACAGGATGCGCAGTTGGGGGGTGGTCATCGTGGAGTGTCTTTCTTCAGGCAACGGCTTCTTCGGCCTTGGGCGCGCGGGCGGCGTTGGCCGCGGCCTTGAAGGGGTCGTGGCCGACGCGGCGCAGGGTGTCGATGAAGGTCTCGCCGGCGTTGCGGGTGTCGCGGTAGGTGCCGAGCACGGCCTCGATCACGTCGGGCACTTCCGCGCCGGTGAAGGAGGGGCCGACGATCTTGCCGGCCTGGGCATTGCCCGAGAGCGCCGAGCCGTCGGAGCCGCCGAGCGTGACCTGGTACCACTCCTTGCCGTCCTTGTCGACGCCGAGGATGCCGATATGGCCGCTGTGGTGGTGGCCGCAGGAGTTGATGCAGCCGCTGATGTGCAGGTCGATCTCGCCGATGTCGTCGAGTTCGTCCAGGTCCTGGTAGCGCTCGGTGATGGCCTCGGCGATGGGCAGCGAACGGGCGTTGGCCAGATCGCAGAAGTCGCCGCCGGGGCAGGCGATCATGTCGGTCAGCAGGTGCACATTGGTGCTGGCGAAGCCGGCCGCGCGGGCGGCCTGCCAGAGGGCGAAGAGCCTGGAGGCGGGCACCCAGGGCAACAGCAGGTTCTGGTCGTGGGTGACACGCGCCTCGCCGGCCGAGAAGTCGTCGGCCAGGCTTGCAGCGATGTCGAGCTGGTCGCCGGTGGCGTCGCCGGGCGACTGGCCGGGGCGCTTGAAGGACAGGGTCACCGCACGCAGCGCCGGGTTCTTGTGGCCGGCCACGTTGCGCTGCAGCCAGCGGGCGAAGGCGGGCTCTTCGGCGGCGGCCTTCTGCCAGCTGCCGTCGTCCGCCGCGTCGGCTGCGAGCGCGGGCGGCACGAAGGAGGCGGCCACGCGGTCGAACTCGGCCTGGGTGATGGTGTGGGGCGCGCCGTCCTTCTCGACGATCTGGCGGTATTCGGCCTCGACGTCGTCGATGTAGCGCTGGCCTTCGGCCTTCACCAGGATCTTGATGCGCGCCTTGTAGATGTTGTCGCGCCGGCCGTAGCGGTTGTAGACCCGCACCACGGCCTCGAGGTAGTTCAGGATCTGCTGCCAGGGCAGGAACTCGCGCAGCACCGTGCCGACGATGGGGGTGCGGCCCATGCCGCCGCCGACGGTGACACGGAAACCGGCTTCGCCGGCCGCGTCGCGCTGCATGTGCAGGCCCACGTCGTGCCAGGCGGTGGCGGCGCGGTCTTCCGATGCGCCGGTGATGGCGATCTTGAACTTGCGCGGCAGGAAGGCGAACTCGGGGTGCAGCGTGCTCCACTGCCGCATGATTTCGGCGATGGGGCGCGGGTCGACGATCTCGTCGTCGGCCACGCCCGCGCGCTCGTCGGTGGTGATGTTGCGGATGCAGTTGCCGCTGGTCTGGATGCCGTGCATGTCCACCGTGGCCAGCAGGTCCATCACGTCGGCGCCCTTCGCCAGGGGGATCCAGTTGAACTGCACGTTCTGCCGGGTGGTGAAGTGGCCGCAGTTCTTGGGCAGGAAGGTGGTGCCGAGTGCGCCCTGGCCTTCCATGGCGCACTGGAAGACGGCGGCCTCGGGCTCGTCGTACTCGCGGGCGATGCGGGCCAGCACACGCAGCTGGGTGCTGGAGATCTCGCCGTAGGGCACGGCCACTCGCAGCATCGGTGCGTAGCGCTGCACGTACCAGCCGTTCTGCAGGCGCAGGGGCTTGAATTCGTCTTCGCTCAGGGCGCCGGACTGGTGGCGCTCCAGCTGGTCACGGAACTGCGCGGCGCGCTGGCGGACGAATTGGCGATCGAATGCTGTGTATTGGTACATCGTGGAAGTCGGGGGCACCGTTTTGTGGATGCCCGATTGTCCATGCGGACAACGGGTACCCGGGCACTTTACGACTTCCAGGTCTAAAGACTAACGAATAGTTCGTTTGGGGCATATATGCCCCGGTTATGAGGCATATTTGGTTTACGCATGTCCAGGCGCTCAGGCCAGGAGAAGCCCCGATGCCGGCGTGCCGCTCGCCCGGTGGGCGGGACGGCTGGCCCGCAGGCCGCTGTCGGAGAGCTTGAACACCGACACCAGTTCCGCCAGTTGCTCGGCCTGGGCCTGCAGGCTGGCCGCGGCGGCGGCGCTTTCTTCCACCAAGGCGGCGTTCTGCTGCGTGGCCTGGTCCATCTGCGTCACGGCGATGCCGACCTGTTCGATGCCGCAGCTCTGCTCGGAGGACGCGCTGGCGATCTCACCGATCAGATTACGCACCTGGCGTACCTGGCCGACGATGCCTTCCATGTTGCGGCCGGCCTCGTCCACCAGCTGGGTGCCGCTCTCCACTTTCTCGACGCTGGCGCCGATCAGGCCCTTGATTTCCTTGGCGGCATTGGCCGAGCGCTGCGCCAGGCTGCGCACCTCGCTGGCCACGACGGCGAAGCCCCGGCCCTGCTCGCCGGCGCGAGCGGCTTCCACGGCGGCGTTGAGCGCCAGGATGTTGGTCTGGAAGGCGATGCCGTCGATCACGCCGATGATGTCGGAAATCTTGCGCGAGGAGGCCGAGATCTCCTGCATGGTGCTGACCACCTGGCCGACGACCTGCCCGCCCTGTTCGGCGGCGCTGGTGGCGGCGGTGGCCAGGCGGTTGGCTTCCTGGGCCAGGCCGGCGTTGTTCTTGACGGTGGCGCTCAGCTCTTCCATCGAGGCGGCGGTTTCCTCCAGGTTGCTGGCCTGGCGCTCGGTGCGCTGGCTCAGGTCGGAGTTGCCCATGGCGATCTCGGTGGAGCCGGTGGCGATGTTGTCGCTGGAAAGGCGCACGCTGCCCACCATGTCGACCAGGCGCTGGTTCATATTCTGCAGCGCGCGCAGCAGGTCGGCGAGTTCGTCGCTGCCTTGCACCGCGATCCTCGAGCGCAGGTCGCCTTCGGCCACGGCCTCGGCAAGCTTCACGCCTTCGGCCAGCGGACGGACGATGGAGCGCGTGACGGCGATCGCACCGATCGCACCCAGCGCCACGGCGGCGAGGATGGCGGCTATGGAGACATACACGGTCTGCGAATAATTGGCGCTGGACGCGGCCGCCACCTGCGCGCCGGTGTCGCCTGCATAGTCGAAGCTCTTGGCCAGCGCCTTGGTGAGCTCGCGGAAGGCCGGGGCGGCGATGTCCTTGTCCTGCTGGTTGGTGGCATCGAAGCCGCTCTCGCCGACGCGGGACAGGGCCAGGGTGTCGTCGGCCAGCTTGTGGTAGCGGTCGAGCTGCGTGGTGAACACGGCGAAGGTCTCGCGCTCCTTCTGGCTGGTGATCATGGCTTCGTACTCCTTGAGCATCTTCGGCAGCACCTGCTGGTGGCGCTTGGCGATCAGGGCTTCGGCTTCCTTCTTGGCATCGGGCGAGCGCTCGATGATGTGGCGCAGCACGGTGCGGCGGTCGGCGCCGAGTTCGTTGGAGATGTCGGCCAGCTTGCGCACGCGCGGCAGCCAGCTCTGGCCGAGATCGCTGGCGTAGTCGTTGGTTTCACGGACCTGGTAGATGCCCGTCAGGCCGAGCAGGGTGAGCATCAGGATGAGGATGCCGAAAGCCAGCGCCAGGCGGGTGCCGATCTTGATGTTTTGAAGAAATTGCATGGTCGCCCGCGAAACACGGCGTTACGAAATCATGCAGTCTATCGGGAAACTACCAGTAGACGGCGCGCGATTCGGCCGGTTTGCAACGATTCGGCCAGCTTGGGCGCGACTGGCAAGGGGTCTTTGTGCAGCTGTGCCACCAGCAATTCAGCGCAGAGCAGCCCCAGCGTGATGCCGCGGGCGCCGAGGGCGGTGCACAGCCAGATGGGCGCGAAATCGTTCACCGGCCAGGGGCCGACGATGGGCAGCCGGTCGGGCGAGGTGGCGCGGACGCCGCGCCAGTCTCCGGCCTGCGCGAAAGCGGCGGGCAGCCAGGGCGCCAGCGCGGGGGCCAGTTCGGCCAGGCGCTGGCGGTTCGCCATGCGGTGGCGCAGCCGCTCTTCATCGGGGATTTCGACGGCCGCCACATCGCGCTCGAAGCTGGCGCCGGCCAGCCAAGCCGTGCCAGTCGCCAGTGGAAGCAAAGGCATGAAATGGCCGTGCCCGTTCATGGGGGTGAGTGGGGCAGCAGGTGCCTGCGCCAGGGCGCCTGCCGGTCCGAAGGAGATCTGTCCTGCAACCGGTTGAAGCGGAAATCCCGCCGGCAGCAGCGCGAGGCTGCCCGAGCCCGCTGCCAGGATCACCGGCCCGTCGAACTCACGGTCGGATGGCAAGGCCGTGCGGCCGTATTCCACCGTGATGCCCGGCGTGTCCAGCAAGGCCCGCACCAGCCGGGCCGGGCGCAGCCACCCGGCTTTTTCGTGCCAGAGCGCTTCGGCGCCTTCGCGTTGTTGCGAAACGCCGGACAGGTCCCAGTCCACGCCGCGCTGCAGCAGGCCCCGGGCCGTGGTGACGAGCGCACGCACGCCGGCCCGGCTCAGGCGCGACAGCACCGCGTCGTCGGCCGAGACATGGGGAGCGAACAGGCCCGCCGGCACGCCCGAGGCGCCCGATGCCGGGCCCGGGCCGGCTTCCAGCACCCGCACCCGCCATCCGCGCAGCGCCATGGCGCGTGCGACGGCGGCGCCGGCCAGCCCGGCGCCGATCACCGTGCAATCGCCGATCGTCACGGCTGCCTCGTCGACATGCCGCGCCGGCAGATGCACCAGCCGTGCCTGCAGGTTGTGCCGCTTGGGCGCCACGCCCTCGACCTTGGCGACCTGGAAGCCGGCCGAGGCCAGCCCGTCGCGCACCAGGCGCGCCACGGTCCAGGTCGCCAGCCGGGCATCGCGCCGGCAGCAGCGGGCCACGGCTCGCATCGCATCGCCGCTCCACATCTCCGGGTTGCGGTCGGGGCTGAAGCCGTCGAGGAAGACGCTGTCGGCGAAGCGGCCCAGGCCGCGCAGGGCCTGGGTGCTGTCGCCGATCAGCAGGGTGAGTTGCACCCGTCCGCCATCCAGCGCGATGCGGTGGGTGCCGGGTTCCAGGCCCCACCAGCCATCGGCCAGTTCGTCGGCCAGGGGCTGCAGGTGGGGATGTGCCTGGGCATTGCGCCGCACGTCCGAAGCATCGGCCGGATAGGCCTCGGTCGCTACGTAATGCAGCATGGCCGGCCGGCGCGGATCCTCGCGCCAGGCCTGCCAGGCCGTCAGGAAATTGAGCCCCAGGCCGAAGCCGGTTTCCAGGATGCACCAGCGTGCCGTGCCTTGCCAGGCTGCGGGCAGGCCGCAGCCGGCCAGGAAGACGTCACGGGCCTGGTCGAGCCCGCCGAGTTCGCTGCGGTAACGGTCCTGGAAACGCGGACTGTACGGGGTGCTGAATGGGGTGCCGTCGGCCCGCCATTCGACGGGTTCCGCCACGGCGTCCTCAGGCGTCGGACGGCGGCGGGACGAAGCCCTGGACCGCGTCGGCGCCCTGGCCGAAGAAATGGTTTTCCATCTGCCGCGCCAGGTATTGGCGGGCGCGGGCATCGGCCAGGTTCAGCCGGTTTTCGTTGACCAGCATGGTCTGCTGCTTCATCCAGTCGGCCCAGGCTTGCTTGCTGACGTTTTCCCAGAGCCGTTTGCCGAGTTCGCCGGGGTAGGGGGGAAGTCCAGGCCTTCGGCCTCTTGGCCGAGCTTGATGCATTGGACTGTGCGCGCCATCGGGATTTCGCCTTCTAAGATGATTTTTGAACTAAACAAAGAGATTCTTATTCGTTTGCCATGCAGTAGCCGGCTTCCAGAATCGCGGCTGTTTTCGACAACCCCGAATGGATTCCGCCATGCAAGCGCGCCGCGACTTTATCAAGATTCCCTTGGCCGCCGCCCTGGCGAGCGCGATTGGCCTGCCCGCCACCCAGGCCTTCGCCCAGGCCCCCGCCGCCGTCACCCTGCTCAATGTCTCCTACGATCCGACGCGCGAACTCTATGTGGACTACAACGCCGCCTTCGCCAAGTACTGGAAGGGCAAGACCGGCCAGGACGTGAGCGTCAAGCAGTCGCACGGCGGCTCGGGCAAGCAGGCGCGCTCCATCATCGACGGCATCGAGGCCGATGTGGCCACCCTGGCACTCGGCGGCGACATCGACGCGCTGGCCACCCACGGCGGCCTGGTCAAGGCCGACTGGCAAAAGCGCCTGCCGCACAACTCGGCGCCCTACACCTCGACCATCGTGTTCCTGGTCAAGAAGGGCAATCCCAAGGGCATCAAGGACTGGGACGACCTGATCAAGCCCGGCGTGGCCGTGATCACGCCCAACCCCAAGACCTCCGGCGGCGCGCGCTGGAACTACCTGGCCGGCTGGGAATACGGCCGCCGCAAGTTCGGCGGCGACAAGGGTGCGGCCGACTACATCGCCAAGCTGTTCAAGAACGTGCCGGTGCTCGACACCGGTGCGCGCGGCGCCACCATCACCTTCGTGCAGCGCGGCGTCGGCGATGTGCTGCTGGCCTGGGAAAACGAGGCCTTCCTGGCGCTGAAGGAGTTCGGTCCGGAGAAGTTCCAGATCGTCGTGCCTTCGGTCTCCATCCTTGCCGAGCCCTCGGTGGCGGTGGTCGACAAGGTGGTGGACAAACGCGGCACCCGCGCCGTCGCCGAGGAATACCTCAAGTACCTGTATTCGGACGAAGGCCAGGACATCGCCGGCCGCAACTTCTACCGCCCGACAGGCACCGCGGCCAAGGCCAAGTACGACAAGCAGTTCCCGAAGCTGGATCTCGTGACCGTGGACGGCGCCTTCGGCGGCTGGACCAAGGCCGACAAGGAGCATTTCGCCGACGGCGGCTCCTTCGACAAGCTCTATCAGCCCGGCCGCTGAGGCCTGACGGGACCGGCGGCCCTACATCCGCCGGAAATCGGCCAGTTCCCGCGACAGCCGCGAGAACTCGGCCACCAGCGCCGGCGTGGCGCCGTAGAACACCAGGAACTTGCCCGACAGCGTGCGGGCATAGAGGCGCGGCGCCACCAGCCAGTCCAACCCCGGCATGCGGATCACCTTGCAATAGGCCAGTTCGCCCAGCGCCAGGCGCTTGTTCCAGATCCAGCGCTGCTGCAGCACCAAGCCGTCGATGACGGTGCGGCTGCGCAGCACGCAGACCCAGGTCCAGGCCATCATCGCCAGGCCCGCCACCACCCACACCATGCCCGGCCCCCAGGTGATCGCATCGCGCAGCCACAGGCGCAGCACCCAGCTGAAGCAGCCGGCCACCAGCAGGGTGGCCAGCATCTGGAAGGGGCGCGAGAAGGCCTGGCCTTCGACCTTGCCGCCCAGCGGGGTGTAGGTGAAGGGATCCGGCGTCAGGCCGGTAGCGACCAGGGCGATCATTTGGCCGGCTCCGGGCTGGCGGGTGCGGCCGGGGCGGCGGCGCCGTTCTGCTTGAACATCTCTTCGATGCGCTTCTGCTGCTCTTCTTCCGACTCGCTGCTGGCGTCGGGCTGGTCGCTGACGGGCGCCTCGATCTTCACCTTGTCCAGGTCGATGACTTCTTCCTTGTCGAGGAACACCGTCACCGTCTGCGGCACGAAGATCACGATCGCCACCAGCAGCAACTGCAGCAGCACCCAGGGGATGGAGCCCAGGTAGATGTCGCTGGACTTGATCGGCTTGTCGATGCGCTTTTCCTTGAACAGCGTGTCCGAGATGCCGCGCAGGTAGAAGAGGGCGAAGCCGAAGGGCGGGTGCATGAAGCTGGTCTGCATGTTCACGCACAGCAGCACGCCGAACCACACCAGGTCGATGCCGAGCTTGGCGGCCACCGGTCCCAGCATCGGCAGGATGATGAAGGCGATCTCGAAGAAGTCGAGGAAGAAGGCCAGGAAGAAGATGAAGATGTTGACCGCGATCAGGAAGCCCACCTGGCCGCCCGGCAGGCCGGAGAGCATGTGCTCCACCCACTTGGCGCCGTCCACGCCCTGGAACACCATCGAGAAGGTGCGCGCCCCGATCAGGATGAACACCACCATGGCCGTCAGCCGCATGGTGCCCACCATCGCATCCCACACCAGCGAAGGCGTGAGCCGCTTGTGCAGGGCTGCCAGCAGCAGGGCGCCGACCACACCCATGGCGCCGGCCTCGGTCGGCGTGGCGATGGCGGTATCGATGCCCGGCAGCCCGCCCATGGAGCCCAGCACCGCGAAGATCAGCACGGCAGACGGGATGATGCCGCGCAGGCATTTGCCCCACAGCGCCCAGCCGTGCAGCGTGCGTTCCGACTTGGGCACGCCCGGGATGTGGTGCGGCTTGAACACGCCCAGCATGAAGGTATAGGCCGCGAACAGCAGCACCTGCAGGATGGACGGCCCCCAGGCGCCCTTGTACATGTCGCCCACCGAGCGGCCGAGCTGGTCGGCCATCACGATCAGCACCAGCGAGGGCGGCACCAGCTGCGTGATGGTGCCCGAGGCCGCCAGCACGCCGGTGGCGTAGCGCATGTTGTAGCCGTAGCGGATCATCACCGGCAGCGAGATCAGCGCCATCGCGATCACCTGGCCCGCCACCGTGCCGGTGATGGCGCCGAGGATGAAGCCCACGATGATCACCGAGTAGCCCAGCCCGCCCTTGACCGGCCCGAAAAGCTGGCCCATGGAGTCGAGCATGTCCTCGGCCAGGCCGCACTTCTCCAGGATGGCGCCCATGAAGGTGAAGAAGGGGATGGCCAGCAGCAGCTCGTTGCTGAGGATGCCGAACATATTGATCGGCAGGTTGGCCATGAAGCTGGCCGGGAACCAGCCCATCTCGATGGCCAGGAAGCCCGAGCCCAGGCCCAGCGCGGCCAGCGAGAAGGCGACGGGAAAGCCGATCAGCATGATCAGCACCAGGCCCAGGAACATGAAGGGCGCGAAGTTTTCCATCTGCATGGCTTGTCTCTCTTTTTCTCTTCGTTCTTCTTATTGCAGCGGTTTCTCGTACTGGAAACTCATCTGCAGATGGCCGCTGAGGTAGGCGATGCGTTTGACCAATTCGGCCAGCCCCTGGATGAACATCATGGCGAAGCCGACCGGCAGCAGCAGCATGGCGGGCCAGCGGATCAGGCCGCCGGCGTTGCCCGACATCTCGTGCGTGAGGTACATCTTCAAAAAGAGCGGCCAGCTGAGCCAGGCGAGCATGCCCATCACCGGCAGCAGGAAGACGACGATGCCGAAGATGTCGACCATCACCTGCCCCCTGGGCTTGAGCCTGCCGTAGAGGATGTCGACCCGCACATGCTCGTTGAGGTTGAGCACGATGGGGGCGCCCAGCATCACGGTGGCGGCGAACAGGTACCACTGGATTTCGAGCCAGCCGTTGGAGCTGATGTCGAAGCCGTAGCGCACGAAGGCGTTGCCCGCCGATATCAGCGCCGCGGCCAGGACCGTCCAGGCGGCCAGCTTGCCGAGGAGGGAGGAGATTCTGTCGATCAGGCGTGCCAGGAATAGCAAGGCAGACATGGGGGGCCTTTGGAGCTGTCTTTTGTGCCGTGGATCGTACGGCGCGGCATCGATTTGGCGCTGAAAGAAGGCTGACGAGTTTTCGCGGGGTTTTCCCTTATTTCTGGGTTATCTCGCCGGGGTTTTATTTACTTCAATTAGTCTTCGGGAAGTAAATAAGAAGACCTGAAAAATACCAATAAAATGGAAACATGAGATTACTGCTGATAGAAGACGACGTCATGGTGGCCAGCGGCATCAAACTGGGCTTATGCGACGCCGGCTATGCAGTGGATTGGGTCGGCAGCGGAGAAAGGGCCGAAGAAGCGCTGGCAAAGGCAAAATTCGACGCGTTGATCGTGGATATCGGCCTGCCGCGAATGGACGGCCTGGAACTCACCCGCCGCCTGCGCACCGATGGGCACGCCATGCCGGTACTGATCCTGACGGCCCGGGACGCCCTGGAAGACCGGGTGCGGGGATTGGACCTCGGCGCCGACGACTATCTCGTCAAGCCCTTCCAGCTCCCGGAACTGCTGGCAAGGCTGAGGGCCCTGCTGAGGAGGTCGCATGCCGCCACCACGGCGGTGCTGAGCTTCGGCCCGGTCGAACTCGACACCGCCCAGCGGCGCGGCAGTGTCGCCGGCCAGCCGCTGGAGTTGGGCCCGCGCGAATGGACGGTGCTGGAATACCTGCTGCTGCAGGCGCCCAACCCCACGGCTAAGGACAAGCTCCTGCAGGCCCTCACCGGCTGGGACCGCGAGATCACCGCCAACGCGGTGGAGGTGCACATCTCCCGCCTGCGCGCCAAGCTGGAGCCGCACGGCGTGGCGCTGCGGGCGATTCGCGGCTTCGGCTACCGGCTGGAACTGCGGACGGCGCCCGCGTCGGCATGAACCGGCCCGAGCGCCGCCAGGTCTTTCGCGGCCTGCAGCGGCGGCTGGTGCTGCTGCTGCTCCTGCCGTTGCTGCTGCTGGCGTTGCTGTCGGCCTGGATCGACTACCGCTCGGCCGACAGCGCCGCGCTGCAGCAGGACGCCCAGCTGCTGCGCATGGCGCCGCTGCTGGCCGACAGCATCATCGTGCCGGCCGCCGAGCACGGCGATGTGCTGCAGCATGTGCCCCAGGTGCTGCTGGCGCCGCCGGTCGAGGAGTTCCTCAAGGAGCGTCCGGGCACCGCGGCCTGGAGCATGTCCGACGACGTCGGCCGGGTGCTGCAGGGCGATGGCTGGCTGGAGTCGGCCGCGCCGGGCACGCGGGAGCCGGAATTCATCAGCCGCGAACACGAGGGGGTGCTCTACCGCATCATGTCGCTGCGCATCGTCTCTCCGGCAGGCGATTTCGTCATGCAGCTGGCCGATGGTTCGGATCCGCGCCAGGACTGGGGGCGTGCCATCCTCGTCCGCGCGCTGCTGCCCAATCTGGTGCTGCTGGTGCTGGCCGCTGTCGCCATGCAACTCGCGGTGCGCCATGCGCTCAAGCCGCTGCTCGATGTGAAGGATGCGGTCGAGCGGCGTTCCCCGCGCGACCTGAGCCCGCTGGACGAGGGCCCGACACCCGACGAGGTGCGGCCGCTGGTGCAGTCACTCAACCGGTTGTTCGGGCTGGTCAATGCGCAGAGCGACAGCCAGCGGCGTTTCGTGGCCGACGCGGCGCACCAGCTGCGCACGCCGCTGGCGGCGCTGCAATCCCAGGTCGAGGCCTGGGCGCATGCGGCCGACGAGCACGGCGTGCGGCTGCGGGCCGAGGACGTATGGCGCATGCGCGACGCCACACGTCGCACTTCCCAATTGGCGCATCAACTGCTGGCCCTGTCGCGTGCCGACGCCCACGCGCTGGACGCCCGGGCCGGTGCGCCGGTGGAGCTGCTGGCCTTGTGCCACGCGATGATCGAACTGCACTTTCCTCACGCGGCGGACCGCCAGGTGGACCTGGGGCTGGACTGCGCGCCGGCCCGGGTGATCGGGCAGGAATGGCTGCTGCGGGAGATGCTGTCCAACCTGGTGGACAACGCGGTGAAGTACACACCCGCCGGCGGCACGGTGACGGTGCGCTGCCGCCTGGAAGCGGACGAGCATGGCAAGTCATGCGCCGTGCTGGAGGTCGAGGACGACGGCCCCGGGATCGCAAACGAGGAAAGGGGCCGGGTGCTGGAGCGGTTCTACCGCGTACGCGGCACAGCGGGGGAAGGCAATGGGCTGGGACTGGCCATTGCCGAGGAGATCGCACGCAGCCATGGCAGCCGTTTGCTGCTGGGGGAGGGCACCGGGGGCGGGGGCTGAGGGTGGTGGCGGTTTTTTTTGCCGCTTGAATCGCCGCGCAGTCGGTTTGCATGCTCAACTGGCGCGATGGGCGATGTAGTAGGTCGCGGCGACCAGCGCGGTGCCGAAGCTGCAGACGAAGCTGACCAGCTTCCAGGTCTGCGTGTTGATCTCCCGGTGGAGGTCTTCCTTGGTGGCGGATGTGGCTTTCACGATGGACAGGTCCTTTTCGATCGTGGCGAGGCGCTCGCCGGTCTTTTCGGCCAGGTCTTCCAGCTTCTTGATCCGGGGTTCCATATCGCTCCCATCATAGGGAGGACGGCCGCCGGGCTGCAAGATGCCGGGTGGGTCGAAACGAAGGATTCGGGGGTCGGGGCGGGCCATCGCTGGATTTTTCCACAGGGGGGCGGACCATTCGGCGGCCGACGAACGGTGAGTTGCAAGAGCTGCGGCTCCGTTCAATCGTCCCGCTCGCCCAGGAAACCACCGCTCTGGTGCGCCCAGAGCCGTGCATAGATCCCGTCGGCCGCCAGCAGGCTCGCATGGTCGCCTTGCTCCACGATGCGGCCGCCGTCCAGCACCACCAGCCGGTCCATGGCCGCGATGGTCGACAGCCGGTGCGCGATGGCGATGACGGTCTTGCCCTCCATCAGCCGGTACAGGCTTTCCTGGATCGCCGCCTCCACCTCGGAGTCGAGTGCACTCGTCGCCTCGTCCAGCAGCAGGATGGGCGCATCCTTCAGCATCACCCGCGCGATCGCGATGCGCTGGCGCTGTCCGCCGGACAGCTTCACGCCGCGCTCGCCGACATGGGCGTCGTAGCCGGTGCGGCCCTTGGCATCGGAGAGCTGCGGGATGAAGCCGGTGGCCTCGGCACGTTCGGCGGCATGGGCGATCGCGGCGTCGTCGGCATCCGGCCTGCCGTAGGAGATGTTGTCGCGCACCGAGCGGTGCAGCAGGGAGGTGTCCTGCGTCACCATGCCGATGGCGGCGCGCAGGCTGTCCTGCGTGACGGCGGCGATGTCCTGGCCATCGACCAGGATGCGCCCGCCGTCGAGTTCGTAGAAGCGCAGCAGCAGGTTGACCAGCGTGGACTTGCCCGAACCGGAGCGGCCCACCAGCCCGATCTTCTCGCCGGGCCGCACCACCAGGTCCAGCCCGTCGACGATGGGCCGTCCCGCCGTGGCGGCGGCCTGGCCGGCGGCGGCCGTCACCGGGTAGGCGAAGCGGATGTTCTCGAAGCGCACCTCGCCGCGCGGCACCGCCAGTGCCGGGGCGGCGGGGCGGTCCAGCACCGCGTGCGGCGCCGACAGCGTCCTGATGCCGTCCTGCACCGTGCCCACGTTCTCGAACAGTGCGCTCAGCTGCCACATGATCCAGTGCGCCAGGCTGTTCAGGCGCAGCGCCATGGCGGTGGCCGCGGCGATCGCGCCCAGGCCCACCTGGCCGCGGCTCCACAGCCATAGGGAGCAGCCGGCCACGCCCAGCAGCAACAGCATCGACAGCGTGTGGTTGATCGTCTCGAAGGAGCTCACCAGCCGCATCTGCCGAAAGCCGGTGCCCTGGAACTCGCGCATCGCCTCGCGGGCGAAGAAGGCCTCGCGCTGCGAATGCGAGAACAGCTTGACGGTGGCGATGTTGGTGTAGGCGTCGCTCACCCGGCCGGTCATCAGGGAGCGCGCATCGGCCTGCTCGCGGCCGACCCGGGAGACACGCGGCACGAAGTGGAAGCAGGCGCAGCCGTAGGCCAGCGCCCAGATCAGGAAGGGCCAGACCAGGCGCGTGTCGAAAGCCGCGGCGAACACCAGGATGGTGATGAAGTTGGTGAACATGCCGACCACCACTTCGGCCATGGTGAAGATCAGGTCGCGCGCGCCCAGCGCCGTCTGCATCATGCGGGCGGTGATGCGGCCGGAGAACTCGTCCTGGTAGAAGGACATGCTCTGGCCCAGCAGCAGGCGGTGGAAGTTCCAGCGCAGGCGCATCGGGAAATTGATGGCCAGCACCTGGTGCTGCACCGTCGTCTGCAGCCAGACGAAGGCGATGCTGGCCAGCACCACGGCCGCGATCAGGCTCAGCAGCCCGCCGTGTTCCTGCCAGAGCAGGGCCGGCTGCACATGGCCGAACAGGTCGACCACCCGGCCGAGCGAGGCGACGAGCAGGGCGTCGAATGCGCCGATGGCGGCAGTCAGCAGCGTCAGCAGCACGATCCAGCCGCGCGAGCCCTCGGTGCAGCGCCACAGGAAGGCGGCGAAGCGGGCGGGCGGCAGGCCGGCGGACTGGGGTGGAAAGGCCTCGACCCTCGATTCGAAGAAGGCGAAGGCGCCGCGGCGCGGCGGCGATGGGGGGAGAAAATCTTCGGACAAACCTGAGCCTTGTTGATGGCGTGCGCACACTTTAAACGCTGCAGCCTTGGCCTGGATTTTCCCGCAGCTGGAAAACGCCCGGGTAAAAAAGGGCTCAAGCCCTGGCGTGGATTGGAATACTGTATAAAAATACAGTCATGCCATCGCTTGCCATCAACTCACGTGATTCCGGTCCGTCCCTGCTGTCGCAGGTATGGCTGGCCGAATCGCTGGCCGCGGGAGAAGGGGCGATCGCGGCCAGCGGCTTCGCGGCGCTGGACGCCGAACTGCCCGGCGGCGGCTGGCCGGTCGGCTCGATGACCGAAGTGTTGCATGCCGGCACCGAGAGTTTCGCCTGGCCGCTGCTGCTGCCGGCCCTGGCGCAGGCGGTGTCGGCGCGGGGGCGGCCGGTGGCGCTGATCGGGGCGCCGCATGAACCCTTCGGCCCGGCGCTGGCGGCGCAGGGCCTACCTCCGGAGGCGCTGCTGTGGGTGCGCTGCGATGCGCCCGCCGCCCGGCTCTGGGCCTGCGAGCAGGCCCTGCGCTGCGCCGAGGTGTCGGCCGTGCTGGCCTGGCTGCCTCAGGCGCGGGTGGGCGAGTTGCGCCGGCTGCAGCTGGCGGCGCAGCAGTTCGATGCGCTTTTCTGGGTGTTCCGGCCGCAGGCGCAGGCGGCCCAGGCATCGCCGGCGCGGCTGCGGCTGCTGGTCGAGGCCGCGCAAGATGAGGAGGAGGGCGGGCACAGCCTGCAGGTGCATCTGCTCAAGCGGCGCGGGCCGCCGCTGGTCCGGCCGGTGCCGCTGATGGCGCGGCCGGCCCGGCTGAATGCGGTGTTGGCCGCCAGCCAGCGCCGGCGGGCGCAGCGCCAGCCGGTGGAGGTTTCTGCCGGCCGGCCGGCGGCCGCCACCGTGGTGCGGCTGGCTTCCGTGGCCCGTCTGCCGGAGATCGCGCATGCGCTGGATCGCCCTTTTCTGGCGGCTTGAGGCTGCGCCGGGCCAGCCCGGCGAGCCGGGCAAGGAACCGGCCGCGCTGCCCGAGCCGGAAGCCCTGGGCTGGTGGGCGCTGCAGTTCTCGCCGCGCGTGGCCTGGCTGGACGAGGCGCTGCTGATCGAGGTCTCCGCCTGCGAGCGGCTTTTCGGCGGCCCGCGCGCCCTGCGGGCCGAGCTGCAATCGCGCAATCCGGCGCCCGAAGCCCGGTTGTTCACCGCCTGGGGCGACAGCAGCCTGTGCGCGCTGGCCCGGCTGCGCCTGATCCTGCTGGACGAGCGCCCGCCGGCCGACATCCCCGCCGCCCTGCCGCTGTTCACCCTGAGCGCGGCGCGCGAGCACCTGGAGATGCTCGAACGCCTGGGCTGCCTCTGCTGGGGCGATGTGGCGCAGCTGCCGCGCGCCGGCCTGGCGCGGCGTTTCGGCCCGGCCCTGCGCGATGCGCTGGACATCGCCTGGGGCCAGCGGCCGGACCTGCACCGCTGGCTGGAGTTGCCCGAGCAGTTCGACCAGAAGCTCGAACTGCCGGCGCTGGCCGAACGGGCGCCGGAGCTGATGTGGTCGGCCGCCCGGCTGCTGCGCTCGCTGCAGTTCTGGCTGCGCGGCCGCCAGCTCGGCGTGCTGGCGCTGGAACTGCAATGGACGCTGGACCTGAAACGCATCGACGGCATCGACCTGCCCTCCCACGAACGACTGCTGCTGCGCACGGCCGAGCCGATGCAGGACATGGCCCATTTGCAGCGCCTGCTGAGCGAACGCCTGGCCCAGCAGAAGATGGCGGCGCCCGCCAACGGCCTGCGCCTGCGCTCGCTGGAGACGGCGCCCTGGGGCGGATCGAGCACCAGCTTCCTGCCGGAGGACAACCGCAAGGGCGATGCGCTGCACCAACTGGTCGAGCGGCTCAGCGCCCGCCTGGGCGAGGACTGCGTGCTCACCGCCGTGCCGCAGGCGGCCCACCGGCCCGAGGCCATGCAGCAGTGGCTGCCGGCGCGGGCGCACCTCAAGACACTGTCCGCACCGCTGCGGGCGATGCCGGCCGGGGCGGACTCGGCGGTGCAGGCCGACGCCCTTTATCCGGGCTGGCTGCTGCCCGAGCCGCAGAAGCTGGAGACCCGCGACGACATGCCCCAATGGCGCGGTCCGCTGACCATCCTGGCCGGGCCGCACCGCCTGGCCACCGGTTGGTGGAATTCGCCTTCGGGCGAGGCGCCGCAGCGTGCCCTGCGCGACTACTACATCGCCGAAAGCCCGGGCGCCGGACTGGTGTGGCTGTTCCGCGAGCGGCCGGGCTCGCAAGAGGGCGGGCAGTGGTTTCTGCAAGGCTTGTATGCCTGAGCGCGAAATCAGCCTGCAGGGCCGGCCGGCCTCGGTGCTGCGGTTTCCGGCGCCGCTGCGTGCGGCTGCGCCGGTCGAGGTGCAAGTGTCCGACACGGCCGGGGAGGGCGGCTATACCGAGCTGCACTGCATCAGCAACTTCAGCTTCCACCGCGGCGCCTCGCATCCCGACGAACTGGTGGTGCAGGCCCTGAAGCTGGGCTACCGGGGCATCGCCATCACCGACGAATGCTCGGTGGCAGGCGTGGTGCGGGCCTGGGACGGGTTGAAGCAGCACCATGTCCATGAAGCCGACCTGTGGCGCAAGAAGCATCCGGACGCCGAAGGCGATCCGCCCGAGCCCGCGACGCTGCAACTCCTCTACGGCAGCGAGTTCCTGCTGGAAGACGGCGCACGCCTCGTCGCCATCGCCCGCGATCTCGCAGGCTGGGGCGGCCTCTGCCAGGCGATCACTGACGCGCGACGCGCCACCACCAAGGGCGAATACGACGTGGGCGCCATCGATTTCGCCCTGCTCGCCGGCTGCGAACGCATCTACCTGCCGCACCGCCCTCCTGGCCAGCCGGTCGAGGAGGCCGCGCTCCAGGCCCGGGTGCAGCAGGCCCGGGATCGTTTCGGCGCCCAGGGACTTTGGCTGGGCGTGCAGCTGCTCTGCGACATCGACGACGACCTCTGGCTGGAGCTGCTCACCCAGGCTGGCGGCGAAGCCGGCCTGCCGCTGCTGGCCTGCGGCGACGTGCACATGCACGAGCCCAAACGCAAGCGCCTGCAGGACGTGCTCACCGCCGTGCGCCAGGGCCGCGCGCTGGGCGACTGCGGCTTCGCACTGCAGCGCAATGCTCAGCGCTATTTGCGCCCGGTGGAACGGCTCCGATCGCTCTATCCAGCGGAATTGCTGCAGGCCACGCAGCAGCTGGCCGCGCGCTGCAGCTTCCGCATGGAGGACATCGCCTACCACTATCCCAAGGAGACGATTCCGCCTGGCCTGACACCGGCCCAGGCGCTGCGCCAATTGGTGGAACAGGGCGTTCAGAAGCGTTATCCCCAAGGCCCCCGCGCCGCGGATCTCAAGCAGATCGAGGATGAGCTGGGCCTGATCGCCTTCAAGAAATACGAGATGTACTTCCTGACGGTGGAAGACATCGTGCGGCAGGCCCGCAAACTGGGCATCCTCTGCCAGGGCCGGGGCTCGGCCGCCAACTCCGTCGTCTGCTACTGCCTGGGCATCACCGAAGTACGGCCCGAGGATTCGAACCTGCTCTTCGAGCGTTTCATCAGCAAGGAACGCGACGAGCCGCCAGATATCGACGTGGACTTCGAGCACCAGCGCCGCGAGGAGGTCATCCAGTACATCTACAAGAAGTACGGCCGCGAGCGTGCAGCCATCGCCGCCGTGGTCGTGCGCTACCGCTCCCGCATGGCGATCCGCGACGTGGGCGCCGCGCTCGGCGTGCCCGAAGGGCTGGTCGACACCTTCGCCAAGGACCACTACTGGTTCGACAAGGACATCCTCAAGAAGCAGATCCAGGAATCCCAGGAGCGCTCGGGCGTCAGTGCGCCTCAGGCCTTGATCGAGCAATGGCTGGAGCTGGCTTACGAGCTGCGTGATTTCCCGCGCCACCTCAGCCAGCACGTGGGCGGCTTCGTGCTCACCGACGGCCCCTTGACCCGGCTGGTGCCGGTGGAGCCGGCCAGCATGGAGAAGCGCTCGGTCATCCAGTGGGAAAAGCGCGACCTGGAAGCCGTCGGCCTGATGAAGGTCGATGTGCTGGCCCTGGGCATGCTGTCTGCGCTGCGCCGCATGCTGGACTTCCGCAACCGGTGGCGCGGCACGCCCTGGACCCTGCAAAGCATCCCGCGCGACCAAGAAGCCGTCTTCGACATGATCTGCACCGCCGACACCATCGGCGTGTTCCAGGTGGAGAGCCGGGCGCAGATGTCCATGCTGCCGCGCCTCTTGCCGCGCGAGTTCTACGACCTGGTGGTGGAGGTGGCCATCGTGCGGCCGGGCCCGATCCAGGGAAAGATGGTCCATCCCTACCTGAAGGCCCGGCAGACGAAGCGCGAGGGCAAACCCATCGTCTATGCCAAGAACGAGCTGGAACGCTCGCTCAAGCGCACCCTGGGCGTGCCCATCTTCCAGGAGCAGGTGATGCAGCTGGCCATGGACGCCGCCGGCTTCACCGCCGACCGGGCCGACCGGCTGCGACGCTCCATGGCGGGTTGGGGGCGCAAGGGCGGGGTGCAGGATTTCCAGGACGAACTGGTCAAGGGCATGACCAGCCGCGGCTACGCGGACGACTTCGCCAACGGCGTCTTCGAACAGATCAAGGGCTTCGGCGAATACGGCTTCCCGGAAAGCCATGCGGCCAGCTTCGCGCTGCTGGTGTATCTGAGCTGCTGGATCAAGTGCTTCGAGCCGGCCGCTTTCCTGGCCGGCATCCTGGATGCGCAGCCCATGGGTTTCTATTCGGTCTCGCAGCTGGTGCAGGACGCGCGCCGCCATGCGGTGGAGGTGCGGCCGGTGGATGTGACCGTCAGCGGCATCGACTCCCTGCTGGAGCCGGCCATGCCGCCACGCGAGCGGCTCTACAGCGGCATCGAATGGGCGCGGCATCCGAGGCCCAAGCCCGACAACGGCATGCCCTCCATTCCCGCGCCCGGCGAGCCGGTCTGGCCCGGCACCCGGGTGCCGCAGCCCGGCCGGCTGGCGCAGCCGGCGGTGCGGCTCTCGCTGCGGCTGGTGGGCGGGCTGTCGGCCGAAGCGATGAAACGCATCGTCAAGGCCCGGACGCAGGCTGCCTTCACCAGCGTGGAAGACCTGGCCCTGCGCGCCGAACTCGATACCCGCGACATGCAGGCCCTGGCCGCCGCCGATGCCCTGGGCTCGCTCGCCGGCAACCGCCGCCAGCAGATGTGGGAAGCCAGTGCCCAGAAACGCGCCCCGGCCCTGCTGCGCGGCGTGCCGGTGCACGAGGCCGCCCTCGTGCTGCCGGCACCCGGCGAGCACGAGGACATCGTGGGCGACTACGCCTCCACCGGCCTCACCCTGCGCCGCCATCCCCTGGCCCTGCTGCGCCCACGGCTTGCGCGCTGGCGCCTGCTCAGCGCCCAGGCGCTGCGCGACCTGCCGCACGGCACGCCGGTGCGCGGCTGCGGCATCGTCACCATGCGCCAGCGCCCGCCCACGGCCAAGGGCACGCTCTTCGTCACGCTGGAGGACGAGACCGGCATCGTCAACGTGATCGTCTGGGCCGACCAGGTCGAGAAATACCGCGAGGCCCTGCTCAAGTCGCGCCTGCTGGCCGTCGAAGGCATCTGGCAGCGCGACTCCGACAGCGGCGGCCAGGTGCGTCACCTGCTGGGCCGCAAGTTCACCGACGTCTCGGCCTGGCTCGGCCGGCTGGGCAGCAACAAGAGCCGGGACTTCCATTGAAGGCATCGAAGGCATTGAAAAGAGAGCCATGAGCATCACCACCATCCCCCTCGAAGCCCTCAAGGGCCGCGGCAGCGCCAGCCGCCTGGCCCACCGTTTCTCCCGCGACCAGCGCGACCCCTGGGACGACGGCTGGGACACCCTGGCCGAGTTGCAGGCCGAACGGCCCGAGCGCCTGCAGACGCAGGTGCATTTCGAGGACGCCAAAAGCGCCATCAGCCGCAACGACTCACCCGACATCCCCTTCGACGCCTCGCTCAACCCCTACCGCGGCTGCGAGCACGGCTGCATCTACTGCTTCGCCCGGCCCACGCACAGCTATCTCAACCTCTCGCCGGGGCTGGACTTCGAGACCCAGCTGATCGCCAAACGCAACATCGCCGAGGTGCTGCGCCGCGAACTGGCGCGCCCCGGCTACCGCCCCAGCCAGATCGCCATCGGCACCGCCACCGACTGCTACCAGCCGATCGAGCGTGAACTGCGCCTGACCCGCTCGGTGATCGAAGTGCTGGGCGAGGCGCGCCATCCCTTCGGCCTGGTCACCAAGTCCAGCGCGGTGGAGCGCGACCTCGACCTGATCGCGCCCCTGGCCGCGCAGCGCCTGGCCGCCGTCTACATCACCATCACCACGCTCGATGCGCGCCTCGCCCGGATCCTGGAGCCGCGCGCCGCCGCGCCGCACCGGCGGCTGCAGACCATCCGCGCGCTGACCGAGGCCGGCGTGCCGGTGGGCGTCAGCGTGGCGCCGCAGATCCCCTTCATCACCGAGGACATGGAGCAGGTGCTGCAGGCCGCCCGCGAGGCCGGCGCCCGCAGCGCCTTCTACACGGTGGTGCGACTGCCCTGGGAGGTGGCGCCGCTGTTCCGCCAATGGCTGGAGGTGCACTACCCGCAGCGCGCCGACCGGGTGATGGCGCGCATCCAGGAGATGCGCGGCGGCAAGGACTACAACGCCGACTTCGCCACCCGCATGAAGGGCAGCGGCATCTGGGCCGAGCTCATCAGGAAGCGCTTCGAAACCGCCTGCCGCAGGCTGGGCCTGAACCGCGAACGCACGCTGCTGACACGCGAGGACTTCCGCCCACCCTCATCCGGTGGACAGGGCCATCTGTTCTAGCCAGTTTTCGCGACGAATAGCGGCTTTCCGGCGGCAGGCCGCTAGGCCTGACGGACCCGTCTCGACGGACGTCATGGCGGGGTGCCGGCCCAAGAATCCCCGTCTGCCGCAGCCCTTGCACGGCGCCGGTGGCCCATCCCAAAAGGAGACGTGTAGATGCCCAAGACCCTGTTCGCCGAACCCGCCCGCAGCATGCAGAACTCCCGGACGCTGCGGGAGCGCATCGCGGCCCTCGAAGCCGACAACATCCGCCTGCGTGCAGCCGTCATCGAGCGTGACAGCGCCCTGGCTTTCGCCCGGCAGGACAACGAGGACCTGAAGAACGCCGCGCCCGGCCTGCCGCGCCGCGCGGAGCTGGCACGCAAGGTGGAGACGCTGGCCGAGCGGGTGCAGTCGCTGATGCGCGAGCGGCCGCCGCAGGCCCGCACGGCCATCCGTGCATGAGCCCCCATCACGGGAGCGAAGCCGCGACGCCGTGCCGAGCCGCAAGCCGCCCCTTGAGGGCTTGGCGAAGACACGAAGTGCGCAGCCTGGGGTGGTCCTATTTCTTCCAGCGCAGCAGGCGCAGGCCGTTGGCGATCACCAGCAGGCTGGCACCCACGTCGGCGAAGACCGCCATCCACATCGTCGCCAGACCGGCGATGGCCAGACCCAGGAACAGCAGCTTCAGCCCCAGCGCGATGGCGATGTTCTGCACCAGCACCCGCCGGGTGCGGCGCGACAGGCGCACCACCTCGGCCACCCGGCGCAGGTCGTCGTGCAGGATGACGATGCCGGCCGTCTCCATCGCCACGTCGGTGCCGGCCGCGCCCATGGCCAGGCCGATGTCGGCGCGCGCCAGGGCCGGCGCGTCGTTGATGCCGTCGCCGGCCATCGCCACCATGCCGTGGCGAGCCTGCAGCTCGGCGATGGCGGAGAGCTTGTCCTCGGGCAGCAGCCCGGCGCGGACTTCCGCGATGCCGGCCTCTTGCGCCACGGCTTGCGCGGCGGCGGCATGGTCGCCCGTCAGCATGGCGCTGGCGATGCCCAGGCGCTGCAGCGCATCGACTGCTTCGCGCACATGCGGCCGCAGGGTGTCGGCCACGGCGAAGACGGCCCGCACGGCGGTCTCGTCCGCCAGCAGGGTGAGGCTGCGGCCGGCCGCCTCGTGCGGCGCGGCGGCCTGTTCCACCGCGTCCGTCCAGAGGCCTTTTTCGGTCATCAGGCGGCGGTTGCCCAGCAGCAGTAGACGGCCGGCGATGCGGCCCGAGACGCCCCGGCCGGCCAGGGCCTGGAAGTCTTCCACCTCGGGCGCCTGCTCGCGTGCCTCGGCCGGCAGGCCGGCGGCCAGGGCCTGGGAGACGGGATGGTCGGAGCGGCCCGCCAGCGCGGCGGCGTCGCGCAGCACGGCAGCGGCATCGCTGCCATCGCCCAGCACCGCATGGTCGGTGAGCCGGGGCTTGCCCTCGGTCAGCGTGCCGGTCTTGTCGAAGGCCACCAGCCGCAGGCCCCGTGCCTGCTCCAGCCAGACACCCCCCTTGACCAGGATGCCGTGCCGCGCCGCCGAGGCCAGCGCGCTCACCACCGTGACCGGCGTGGACAGCACCAGCGCGCAGGGGCAGGCGATGACCAGCAGCACCAGCGCGCGGTAGATGGCATCGCGCCAGGCCCAGTCCAGCAGCAGCGGCGCGCCGATGGCCACGATCAGCGCGACCGCGAACACGGCCGGCGTGTAGACCCGGGCGAAGCGGTCGATCAGGCGCTGGGTGGGCGCACGCGCCGACTGGGCTTCCTCGACGGTGCGGATGGTGCGGTCCAGCGTGGTCTCGCCGATGGCGGCGGTGACCCGGAACTCCAACCCCGCATGGGCGTTGAGCGTGCCGGCGAAGAGGCGGTCGCCGGGCGCCTTGTCCACCGGCAGGCTCTCGCCGGTGAGGCTGGATTCGTCGACCGCGCCCTGGCCGGCGAGCACGGTGCCGTCGAAGGGCACACGCGCGCCGGGCAGGATGCGCACCTCGTCGCCCACCGCCACCTGCGCCACCGGCCGGCTGGCCCAGCGGCCGTTGGCGTCCTTCACCTCGGCGCTCTCCGGCCGCAGGGCGAGCAGGCCGCCGATCGCATGGCGGGCGCGCTCCTGGGCCGCTTCCTCGATGCGTTCGGCCAGGGCATACAGCGCCATCACCATCGCGGCCTCGGGCCACTGGCCGAGCAGGAAGGCGCCGGTGACGGCCACCGCCATCAGGGCGTCGATGCCCAGCTGGAACTTCAGAAGCGACTTCCAGCCGGCGGTGAAGATACCGAGCCCCGCCAAAAAGATCGCGGCCAGGGCCAGCGCCATGCCGGCGTAGCGGGGCAGGGCGGCGCTGTCTCCGGCCGCCAGGTGAAGCGCCTCGGCCGCAGCTGCCAGGGCCAGAGCGGCGCCCAGCCGCCAGGGGCCGGGAAGGCTGGAATGGTCGTGATCGTGGCCGCCGTGGGCGTGGTCCTCGCCGTGATCGTGCGCGTGATCATGGTCGTGCCCGGCATGCGAATGATCATGGGCCTTGGGCGCCGCCGCGGGACGGCAGCCGCAGCAGGCGTCGAGGCCGGGAACCGTGGCCACCGGCTTGCGGGCCTCGGGCGGATGGGAATGCGTGTGGCGGGAGTCTTGCATAGGGCATGATTGCAAACCCTGAAGTCACTTCAAGGTCAAGCCATGGCTTCGCCAAGTCCCCACCTGCGCATCGGAGATGCCGCCCGTCTCAGCGGCGTCAACGCCGCCAACATCCGCTATTACGAGAAGGAAGGCCTGCTGCCGCAGCAGGCCCGCAGCGAGTCCAGCTACCGCCTCTACGGCGAGGAGGAGGTGCACCGCCTGCGTTTCATCCGCCTGTGCCGTGCCATGGACATGTCGCTGGACGAGGTGCGCACCCTGCTGGGACTGGACCTCAACGACAAGTCCGACTGCACCCAGGCCCGCCGGACGCTGGATGGGCACCTGGGCCATGTGCGCGAGCGCCTGGCCGAACTGCGCACGCTGGAGGCCAACCTGGTCGCCCTGCGCGGCCGCTGCGACGGCCAGGGCGGGCACTGCGGCATCATCGAGACGCTGCACCGGCGGGCGGACGATCAGGCGCTGCCGGCGCTGGTGCCCGCCGCGCGGCGGCATGTCTGATCTCAGGGGCGGGGCAGCGGCGCGACGGCCAGGCCCTTCTCGCGCAGCAGGGGCAGGGCCAGATCGGGCTCGTCGCTGATCAGGCCGTCCACGCCCAGGTCGATCAGGCGTTTCATGTCCTCGGGCCGGTTGACGGTCCAGGGCAGCACGGCCAGTCCCAGCCGGTGGGCCTCGTTCACCTGGGCCGCATCCAGCCCGGCGAAGGCCGGTGACCAGATCGCGCAGCCGGCATCGGCCGCCATGGCGGGGGCCGAGGCGAAGTCGGCCTGGCGCCGGCCATCGGTCCACGCTGGATCCTGCAGAGTCTTGGGCGTGGACAGGCAAGCCCGCGGGATCTCCGGCGCCAGCCGCCGCGCGGCGGCCAGGGTGCGCCAGTCGAAACTCTGCAGCGTGGCGCGGCGCTCGAAACCGGCCTCGCGCAGCACGGCCACGATGCGGGTGACGAATTCCTCCGGCGGCGGCTGCAACTCGGGATGGAAGGGGTCGGACTTGGTCTCGATGTTGAGCTGCAGCGGGCGTGCTGCGAAAGCCGGAGTGCCCAGGAGCCGCAGCAGCTCCCTTAGCGTGGGGATGCGCTGGCCGTCGCGCGGCATCTGGCGCGGCAGGCCGGCGGCGTAGCGGCTGCCGGGATCAAGCCGGCCCACGTCGTAGCGGCGCAGTTCGTCCAGCCGCAGCGCGTGGATGGCTGGCCCCTGTCCCTGGATCCACGCGCCTTTTTCGTCACGCGTGAAGGCAGGGTTGAGGCGCGGGTCGTGCGAGATGACGGGGATGCCGTCGGCCGTCACCGCGATGTCCAGCTCCAGCGTGCTCACACCCGCCGAGGCGCCGGCCTCGAAGGCGGCGAGCGTGTTCTCCGGCATCAGCCCGCGTGCGCCGCGATGGCCCTGGAGATCGAAGGCCAGGACGCAGGAGCTGGACAACAGCAGCGGGGCACACAGGACGACGGTTCGGATCCGGCGCGGCAGCAATCTTTTCATGCCGTGCGTTCAAAGCCGAAAGCGTGAGAAGCCTGCCTCCCAACGGCTGCGCAGCCTGAGACCCCATGTATCGACCCAGGCGACCACCTGTTTTTTCCGGCTGAGCACGGGCTTTTCGATGACCCACCAGGAAAATGCCGCATAAGCCATACCGAAAAACAGGGTCACCAGTATGTTGAAGTACCAGTGGCGGTGTTCCGGGAAAAGCTGGCTGTAGGTCTGCTGCAACGGGAAGGCGAAAAGATAAAGCCCATAGGAATAATCGCCGCTGAAGAGCGGGCTCTTTTTGGGCGGATGCATCATTCCTACATACACGATGAGGTAGGCAGAAAACACGGCGGCGATATAGACCGTCTGATAGATGACGGTGGTTGCCAGAAGACCTGCAAAAGCCAATGCCGCATAACGCCAGTGGAGCCGGATGCGGTGCGAGAAAAGATTCAGGCACACACCGCAGAGAAACGCCACGATCAGGGAGCGCGGGAGTGGACGGTTATTGGCCCAGGACGGCTCGAAATTCATAAGGGCGAAAGTCGTTCCCGCCACCACGGCCACCAGGACGATGGCTGCGACCCATGCCGGTCGCCTGAGAATCCTGGCCAGCCACAGGGCAATCAGCGCCAAGTAGCATTCCAGCTCGTAGGGAACCGTCCAGAGGGAGATATTGACGAATCCCGGGAACGGGTTTGCCGTGAAAACCCCGGGCAGGAAGAAACGGATCATTCCCAGAATGTTGCCGAAATAAGCGAAAAATTTCTTGTCCGTGAAATATTCGGAGAGCGGCAGTGCTGTCAATAGCGGGCCGAGTATGAGGGCGGATAACAGCACTTCCACCGCCAGCGCCGGTACCAGGCGCAATACACGCAAGGTGATGAAAGAGCCGAGCGTCGGGCGCTTTTTCAGGCTGCCGGAAACCAGGAATCCGCTTAAGGCAAAAAACATCAGCAGAATGGGTGCGACAAATATCCGGTGCCAATCGCCCCAGACATAACTGTCGCTCTGCGTGCCGTAACTGGTCACGATGCTGTGCTGCGCCACCACGGCCGCCGCGAGAATCAGCCGGCAATAATCGAATCCGCTGGTAAATCCGCCGACGCTGCGGTAGCGCTCGTCAATGGTTTGCGTTTGCAAACCTGCGCGTATCCAGGAAGTTTTTTGCATTGGAATTGCTACCTGTCATGCTCAGGAACCAACGCTTGCGTTTGTCCGGCCGGCTGTCAAGGAAGGGGGGGGCGATGCCGGTACGGCGACGCGGCTCAGAATAGTTTATGTGACTTTTGTAAGTTTTTGCGGATCAAGCCGACGCTAATCTGGTAGCTTTGGCCTATTGCGGAACGGAGCGTCCTTACCGCCAGCGTGAGTCAAAAGCGAAAGCCGCAGTTTGTGGACCCGGACAGTGTGTTGAAAAAAATCTCGGTGCAGCACGTGCGTCAAGGCATGTTCCTGCACCGTCTCGAAGGCTCCTGGCTGGAATCGCCATTCTGGCGGCGCGCCTTCGTGATCCAGGACGAGGCCATCGTCGATTCGCTGCGTGGCAGCGGCATCCAGGAGATCTGGATCGACATCAGCCGCGGCCTCGACGTGCAGGAGGCTCCCGCGCCGCAGCCGCAGGCCGAGGAAGCCGCCCCGCCCCCGGCCGCAGCTGCGCCCGCCGGGGCACCTGCCCGCATCCCCCTGCACGAGGAGATCGCCCGCGCCCGCGAGATCTGTGCCCAGGGCCGCGACCGGGTGGCCTCGATGTTCGCCGAGATCCGCATGGGCCGGGCCATCGACACCGGCGAGGCCGTCTCCCTGGTCGACGAGATCTCGTCTTCCATCTCGCGCAACCCGGGCGCGCTGCTCGGCATGGCGCGGCTCAAGAGCGTGGATGACTACACCTATATGCACTCGGTGGCCGTGTGCGGCCTGATGGTGGCGCTGGGCACCCAGCTCGGCTTGCCGCCGGAAGATATCCGCGAGGCGGGCCTGGCCGGCCTGATGCACGACGTGGGCAAGGCGCTGATGCCGGTCGATGTGCTGAACAAACCCGGCTCGCTGACCGAGGAAGAGTTTGCCACCATGAAGCGCCATGCCGACAAGGGCTGGGCGCTACTCAAGAAGGGCGGCGCGGTATCGGACGCGGTGCAGAAGGTGGCGCTGCACCACCATGAGCGCTGGGACGGCTCGGGCTATCCGCAGCGCCTGGCCGGCGAGCAGATCAGCCTGTTCGCCCGCATGGGCGCGATCTGCGACGTGTACGACGCCATCACTTCCAAGCGGCCCTACAAGAACCCCTGGGATCCGGCGCATGCGGTGCGCCAGATGGCGCGCTGGAAGGGGCATTTCGATCCCACGCTGTTCCAGCATTTCATCCGCAGCCTGGGCATCTACCCGATCGGCTCGCTGGTGCGCCTCGCCTCGGGCTACCTGGCGGTGGTGTGCGAGCAGACGCCCGCCGCGCTGCTCACGCCCACCGTCAAGGCCTTCTACGAGGTGTCGCGGCAGCGCTCCATCGAGCCGCGGCGCATCGACCTGGCCGCGGGCGGCGAGGCAGCCGAGCGCATCGTGGCGGTGGAGGACCCGGCGCAGTGGTCCTTCCAGGGGCTGGATCAGCTCTGGATCGAGTCCTGATTCCGGCTTAGAGCCGCTGCAGCCGCTCCAGTGCGGCGCTGAGCGTCTCTTCCTTCTTGGCGAAACAGAAGCGCACCACGTGCTGGTCGAAGCCGTCGCCGTAGAAGGCCGACATCGGGATTGCCGCCACGCCGTGGGTGCGTGCCAGCCACTGGCAGAAATCGGCTTCGCTCAGATCGCTGACGGCCGAGATGTCCACGCACTGGAAATACGTGCCCTCGCAGGGCAGCAGCCGCAGCCGCGAGCCGGCCAGGCCCGCGCGGAAGAACTCCCGCTTCTGCCGGTAGAAGGCCGGCAGGCCGCGGTAGGGCGCCGGATCCTTCAGGTAGTCGGCCAGGCCCTGCTGCATCGGCGTGTTGACCGAGAACACATTGAACTGGTGCACCTTGCGGAACTCGGCCATCAGCGCCGCCGGCGCGACCACGGTGCCGACCTTCCAGCCGGTCACGTGCAGGGTCTTGCCGAAGCTCGACACCACGAAGCTGCGCGCGGCCAGTTCCTCGAAGCGCGAGGCGCTTTCGTGCGCGCCGTCGAAGGCCATGTGTTCGTAGACCTCGTCGCTGATCACGATCGCCTCGGTCGGCGCGAGCAGGGCCTGCAACTGCAGCATCTCCTCGCGGGTCCAGACCGTGGCGCTGGGGTTGTGCGGGCTGTTGACGATGATGGCCCGGGTGCGCGGCGAGAGGGCGGCGGCGATGCGGCCGAAGTCCGGCCGGAAGCTGCCCGGCACCAGCGGCACCCGCACCGGCGTGCCGCCGGCCATCACGATGCCGGGCACGTAGCTGTCGTAGCAGGGCTCCAGCACGATCACCTCGTCGCCTGGCTGCACCACCGCGATCAGGGCGGTGAGGATGGCCTGGGTGGCGCCGGCGGTGATGGTGATCTCGGTGTTCGGGTCGTAGCGCCGGCCGTGCTCTGCCTCGATCTTGGCGGCCATCACCTCGCGCAGGCTGGCCAGGCCCGCCATGGGCGCGTACTGGTTGGCGCCGCCGCGCATGGCGCGGTCCACCGCGTCGAGCAGGGCCGGGTCGCAGTGGAAATCGGGAAAGCCCTGGCCGAGGTTGACGGCGCCGGTCTCGGTGGCCAGCGCCGACATCACGGTGAAGATGGTGGTGCCCACGGCCGGCAGGCGGCTGGGCGGGACGGGAGTGCGGGGTGCGGACATGGCAAGCGTCGCCTGCAGGGTTTCAGAGTTCATGGTCGTGGAAATGGCCCGACAGGGCCTTGGCGATCAGGTCGCGGCTCAGGCGGTCGCTCAGCAGCTCGGCGAACTTGAAGACGAAGTTGCGCAGGTAGGCGCTGCGCTTGAAGGCCACCCGCGCCACGTTCTGGCCGAACAGGTGGCCGACCGGGCGGACCACCAGGTCGCTGGATTCGTTGCCCTCGCCGCGCACCGCCATCTCGGCCACGATGCCGATGCCCAGGCCCAGGCGCACATAGGTCTTGATGACGTCGGAGTCGATGGCTTCCAGGGCGATGCGCGGCGTGAGTTTCTTGTTGGCGAAGGCCTGGTCGATGCGGGTACGGCCGGTGAAGGACGGGTGGTAGGTGACGATGGGCTCGCGCGCCAGCTCTTCCAGGCTGACCCGCTCCACGCCGGCCAGCGGATGGCCCACCGGCACCACCAGCACGTGCTCCCACTGGTAGCAGGGCAGGGTGACCAGGTCGGCGTAGCTGGAGAGCGACTCGGTGGCGATGCCGATCTCGGCCGTGTCGTCCAGCAGCATGCGGGCCACCTGGTCGGGCGAGCCCTGGTGCAGGCTGACATTGACCTTGGGATAGGCCTCGCGCAGCTTGGCCACCGGAATCGGCAGCACGTAGCGCGCCTGGGTGTGGGTGGTGGCGATGGAGAGCGTGCCGCTGTCCTGCGCGCTGAACTGCTCGCCGATGCGGCGCAGGTTGCCCACCTCGCGCATGATCAGCTCGATGCTGGCCAGCACATGCTGGCCGGGCTCGGTGACACGCTTGAGGCGCTTGCCGTGGCGGGCGAAGATCTCCACGCCCAGCTCTTCCTCCAGCTCGATGATCGCCTTGGACACACCGGGTTGCGAGGTATGCAGCGCCTTGGCCGCCTCGGTCAGGTTGAGGTTGCGCCGCACCGCCTCCTGAACGAAGCGGAACTGGTGGAGGTTCATGTCTTATCCGGGCTAAAGAGACTCGACATTATGCTTCCTGGTTGGAAGCTTAAGCCTCCAGCTCCCGCTCAACCCCGGGCGATGCGGGCCAGCAGGTCCAGCAGGCGCGGGTCTTCGCCCACCGCCGGCTGCAGCTCGAAGGCGATCTGCGGGTGGCGTGCCCGCAAGGCCTCGACCAGGGCTGGGAGGTCCTCCCGCGCATGGCGGCCGACGCCCAGGAACATCGGCACGATGCGCAATTGCGTCGTGCCCAGTTCGGCCAGTTCGGCGGCGGTCTGCGGCAGGTCGGGCTCGCTGAGTTCCAGGTAGGCGCAGCGCACCGGCAGCCCGGGCTCGGCGCTGCGCAGGCGCTCGGCCACCGCCTCGATCGGCTGGCGCCAGGCCGGGTCGCGCGAGCCGTGGCCGAAAAGAACGACGGCTCGTGTCATCGGCGCAGCACCAGCCAGCCGAAGGCGCTGAGCGAGAGCACGGTGTAGATCATCCCCGGCGCCGCCGCCGTCAGCCAGGGCAGCCAGTTCTGCAGGTTGCCGATGTAGCCGAACACGTTGTTGAGCAGGAAGAAGCTGATGCCGGCCATCACCCCGCCGAAGACATAGGTGGCGATGCCGCCGGAGCGGAAATGCAGGTAGGCGAAGGGCAGGGCCAGCACCACCATCACCAGGCAGGACAGGGGATAGAAGACCTTGCGCCAAAACTCGATCTCGTAGCGCTGCGCCGACTGGCCGTTGGCCTCCAGGTGGCTGATGTACTGGAACAGGTCGATGGTCGGCATCTTGTCGGGCTGCAGCACCGCGGCGGCCACCATCTCGGTGCTGATGTGGGTGGGCCATTCCAGGGTGTCGGCCTTGAGCCGCTCGACCCGGGCGCGTTCGTTGGCCTGGGTGTGGAACTCGCTGCGCTGCACGCCGTGCAGCGTCCAGGCCGCGCCGGGGCCGAAGCTGGCGCCCTCGGCCTGGGTGACGGCGGAGGTGAAGCCGCGGTCGTCGAAGGCGTAGATGCGGATGCCCTTCATGCGCCCGTCCGAGGACAGCGACTGCACGTTCACCGCATAGGCCTTGTCTTCCTGGCGCTCGCGCAGCCAGGCGCCGGTCTGGCCGATGGTGAGGTCGCCCTGGTAGCGCGCCTTCACCAGTTGCGCCGTGCGTTCGCTGTAGGGCGCGACGTAGTCGCCCACGGCGAAGGTCAGCACGGTGAAGACCAGGCCCAGCGTCAGCAGCATCTGCATGGCGCGCCACGGCCCCAGGCCGCTGGTGCGCAGGATGGTGTATTCGGAGCTCTGCGCCAGCCGCGCCATCACGAAGATGGTGCCGATCAGCACGGTGATCGGCAGCAGCTCGTAGAGATGGCCTGGGATGGACAGCGCCACGAAGGCCAGCGCCTGCGAGATCTGGTAGCCCGAATTGGCGCGGCCCACCCAACGCAGCTCGTCGACCAGGTCGAAGAAGAAGAACAGCGCCAGGAAACCCAGGGTGACGAAGGCCACCGAGGTGATGACATCCCAGTACAGATAGCGGCGGATGGTCCTCATGCCGCGGCCCTCCGCACGCCCAGCAGCGAGCGCCAGGACCACTGCAGATGCCGCTTGAGAAGCAGCACCAGGCAGGCGGCCAGCACCCCGCCGTGCAGCAGCACCAGCAGCGCCGCCATGCTCACCTTGCCGGTGACCACCCAGCTCTGGCCGAGGTTGAGCATGTTGTAGTACAGGATGAAGGCGAAGAGCGCGAAAGCCAGGTTGCCGCTGCGGCCGGCGCGCGGGTTCACGCTGGACAGCGCCAGCGCCATCACCACGAAATTGAAGGCCGCCAGGGCCAGGCCGACGCGCCAGCCGAACTCGGCCTGGTTCACCGCCGTCGGGTTCATCAGGAGCTGCGGCGTGGAGATGGTGCGCACGGGAATCTCGTCCTGCGCCGTCTGCGCCGCGCTGCCCAGGCGGTTGCCGAATTCGCGGAAGTCGCTGATCTTCAGGCCGGGCTTGTTGGCGCTGCTCTCCAGCCGCTGGCCGTCGTTGAGGATGGCGAAGCGGTCCTCGCCGATGGTGGCCAGCCGGCCGCTGCGCGCGGAGGTGACCACGTCCTGGCCCCGGTCGCTCGCGGTGATGAAGACGTTGTTGGCGGTGGAGGCGTCGGGCGTCTCCTTGTCGATGAAGAACACCCGGTTGCCGCGCGCCGACTCCTGGAACTGGCCGGGGGCGATGCGTTCGATGTCGCCGCGCCGCTCGTAGCGGTCCTTCATGTCCTGGATGCGCGCATTGGCCCAGGGCCAGACGCCGAGCGAGAGCACCGCGATGGCGGCCAGGATCGGCCAGGAAAACCGCAGCAGCGGCGCCAGCAGCGCGCCGAGGCCGCGGCCGGCGGACATCCAGATCACCATCTCGCTGTCGCGGTACATGCGCGAGAGCGTGCCGACGATGCAGATGAAGAGGCTGAGCGCCAGGATGGTCGGCAGCTGCGACAGCACGGTGAAGCCCATGACCATCAGCACATCGGAGGGATTGACGCTGCCGCGCGAGGCCTGGCCCAGCACGCGGATCAGCATGATGGTCATGACGACGGTCGCCAGCACCACCAGGGTCGCGCCGAAGCTGCGTGCCAGCTCTCTGCGCACTGAGGAATGGAATAACATCGGTTCGAGATCGATTTGGACCGGGGATTATGGACTTTCAACTCAAGACACTGGACACCGCAAGGGCGGCCAACGAAAAGGCCGACGCGCTCGTGGTGCTCGTCCCCGACAACCATGCGGCCGCGGCCGGCCCGGTGCTCGCCGATGCGATCGCCGCGGCACGCAAGGCCGGCGACCTGGAGACCAAGGTCGGCAAGCAGCTCGCCCTGTATCGTCCGGTCGGCATGGCCGCGGCGCGGGTGGTGCTGGTGGGCGCGGGCGACGGCAGCGCGGGCGCGGTGCGCCAGGCGGTCGGCACGGCGGTGGCGGGCTTCAAGTCGCTGAGTTCGGTGCGCCGCATCGCCATCCTGCTGCCCGAGGGGCTGGCACAGCCGGGCGCCGCGGTGCGCGCCGCGGTCAATGCGGCGGCCGATGCGAGCTACGTCTACACCACCACCAAATCCAAGGCCGAAGGCCGGCGCATCGAGCGGGTGCTCGTCGGCGTGGCCGATGCCGACGCGGTGCGCGAGGACTTCGCCCATGCCCAGGCCCAGGTGGCCGGCGTGGAATTCGCCAAGGAATGGGGCAACCGCCCGGCCAACTTCGCCACGCCCACGCTGCTGGGCGATGCCGCGAAGACGCTGGGCAAGCTGGCCCGCGTCAAGGTCGAGGTGCTGGGCCCGCGCGAAGTCGCCAAGCTCGGCATGGGTTCCTTCATGTCGGTGGCGCAGGGCTCGCAGGAAGAGCTGCGTTTCATCGTGCTGCGCTACGACGGCGGCCCCAAGGGCGAGGCGCCGGTGGTGCTGGTGGGCAAGGGCATCACCTTCGACACCGGCGGCATCTCCATCAAGCCGGCCGGCGAGATGGACGAGATGAAGTTCGACATGTGCGGCGCCGCCAGCGTGCTGGGCACCTTCCGCGCGCTGGGCGAGCTGCAGCCGGCGATCAACGTGGTGGGCCTGATCCCCGCCGCCGAGAACATGCCCGACGGCCGTGCGCTCAAGCCCGGCGACGTGGTCACCAGCATGAGCGGCCAGACCATCGAGGTGCTCAACACCGACGCCGAAGGCCGCCTGGTGCTGTGCGATGCGTTGACCTATGCCGAGCGTTTCAATCCGCGCGCCGTGGTCGACATCGCCACCCTGACCGGCGCCTGCGTGATCGCGCTGGGCGCTGTGCGCAGCGGTTTGTTCTCGTCGGACGAGCAACTCGCCGCCGACCTGCAGGCCGCCGGTGACACGGCGCTGGACCTGTGCTGGCGCATGCCGCTGGACGACGAGTACGCCGAAGGCCTGAAGACCAATTTCGCCGACGTGGCCAACGTGGCAGGACGTGCCGGCGGCGCGATCACCGCGGCCAAGTTCCTGCACCGCTTCGCCAAGAAATATCCCTGGGCGCATCTGGACATCGCCGGCAGCGCCTGGAAGGGCGGGCAGGCCAAGGGCTCCACCGGCCGTCCGGTCGGCCTGCTGCTGCAGTACGTGGTGTCGCAGGTCGGCAAGGCATCGGCTGCTCCCAAGGCACCGGCCAAGCCCGCCCGCAAGGCTGCTGCCAAGGCCGCCGTGCCCGCGAAGAAGGCAGCCAGGACCGTCAAGCCCGCGGCCTGAATCCGCCGCCCGCCATGACCGAAGTCGCCTTCCATTTCAACGCGCCCGACAAGGTCGCCTATGCCTGCCGCCTGATGCGCAAGGCGACGGCGGGCGGCGCCCGCCTGGTGGTGCTGGGCGACGACGAAACCCTGGGTCTGCTCGACAAGGCCTTGTGGAACATGGCGCCGCACGAGTTCATCGCCCATTGCAAGGCCGATGCGCCGGCCTTCGTGGTAGCCGCCTCGCCGGTGGTGCTGTCTTCCACCGCCCAGGCCATGCCGCACCAGCAGGTGCTGGTGAACCTGGGCGAAGAAGTGCCGGCCGGCTTCGGCAGCTTCGAGCGCCTGATCGAGGTGGTGGGCCGCGACGACGAGGCCGACCGCAACCGTGCCCGCGGCCGCTGGAAGCACTACGCCGATCGCGGCTACACCATCGTGCGCCACGACCTGGCGCTGCGCAGCTGAGACGGACCGAGGCCATGTCGATCGAACCGCCGCGCTTCGTGCCGACCCTGACCGAGGTGCTGGATGGCGGCGAAGCCGCCGCGCCGCCGGCCGAGGCAGTTCCTTCGCTGCAAGCGCTGCCCGAGCAGCTCGCCCACCGGGTGCTCCAGCGTGTTGATGCCTTGCTCGAAGAGCGCCTGCCGGACCTGGTGCGCGCCGTCGTCGCCCGGCACATGGACCTGCTCACGCCGCTGCTGCGCGAAGAGATCGCCAACACCGTGCAGGCCAGCGTGGCCGAGGCGCTGGCCGACGAACTCCCCGCATCCGGGCTCCATTCGCCCGTCTGACCGGCCCCGGGCCGGCCCTGTTTGCGCGCGGCAAAGGGCATGCTAGTGTTGCCCGGCTCGGTTTTTGCGTTCGCCTGACGCTGAGCCGCAACCGGGCGGTCTCACACCCCAATCGCAACTGGAGATGTTCATGCAGATGAAGTTGATCGTGATCGCCGCCGCAGCAGCCGTGGCGTGCAGCCAGGCGATGGCGCAGGACGTGCAGGTCATTCGTATCGGGCATGTCGCACCGATGTCGGGCGCGCAGGCGCATTTCGGCCGCGACAACGAGAACGGCGTGCTGATGGCCATCGATGACCTGAACAGCCAGAACATCGTCATCGCCGGCAAGAAGATCAAGTGGGAGATGCAGGGCGAGGACGACGCCGCCGACCCGAAACAGGGCACGGCCGTGGCACAGAAGCTGTGCGACGCCAAGGTCGCCGGCGTGGTCGGCCACCTCAACTCGGGCACCACCATTCCCGCATCCAAGGTCTACAACGACTGCGGCATCCCGCATGTGACCGGTGCCGCCACCAACCCCGCGCTGATGAAGCCGGGCTACAACACCACCTTCCGCATCATCGCCAACGACAACGCCCTGGGCGCCGGCCTGGCCTACTACGCGGCCGACGCGCTCAAGCTCAAGAAGTTCGCCATCATCGACGACCGCACCGCCTACGGACAGGGCGTGGCGGAGGTGTTCAAGAAGACGGCGGCGGCCAAGGGCATCCAGATCGTCGACGAGCAGTTCACCACCGACAAGGCCACCGACTTCATGGCCATCCTGACCGCCGTCAAGGCCAAGGCGCCGGACGGCATCTTCTACGGCGGCATGAACTCCCAGGCCGGCCCCATGCTGCGCCAGATGGAGCAGCTGGGCATGGGCAATGTGCGCATGTTCGGCGGCGACGGCATCTGCACCGAGGAGATGACCAAGCTCTCGGGCAATGCCAAGGCGCTCAACAACGTGGTGTGCGCCGAAGGCGGCGCCTCGCTGGTGAAGATGCCGGGCGGCGAGGCCTGGAAGAAGCGCTACGACGCCAAGTACCCCAACCAGTACCAGATCTACGGCCCCTACACCTACGACGCCACCATGGTGCTGGCCGATGCGATGAAGCGGGCCAACTCCTGGAACCCCAAGGTCTACATCCCCTTCCTGCTCAAGACCAACTACAAGGGCGTGACGGCCAACATCGCCTTCGAGCCCAATGGCGAGCTGAAGAATCCGGCGATGACGATCTACATCTTCAAGGATGGCAAGCGGGTTCCGCTGGGCTGATGACTGCCCCTGCATGAACGAAAAAAGACCGCCTTCGAGCGGTCTTTTTTGTTGCCGGGAGGGCCCGCATGGCTGACTGTCCGCGTCGGCCCGGTCCCACAGCAAGGGCCGGCATGGGCTGAGCCGGAGTGCAAGTGGCCGGGGAACAGCATGGAAGCAATCGAATTCAACCAGGACTTCCCATGCTGCCCTTCCACTTCCAAGCCGTCTCTTTCCACTTCAAGGCCCATCCGCGCTTCCTGCAGGCGGCGGTCTTTGCTTGGCCTTCTGCCTCCTGGCACTTCGTGCGCTGAGGGCAGGGCGTCTGTCTGGCCCGCCTGGAGGGAATCGAACCCCCATAATCGCTTTAGAAGAGCGATGTCCTATCCGTTGAACGACAGGCAGAGCCCATCATTCTACGATGCGCTGGAGGCCTGTTGAGGGCTAGCCGAAGTGTTCAAGGCGTGCGGCGACGTTCCCACACCTGCGGCATCACCAGGTCGAGCGGCTGACGTCCGGCGAGTACGTCGATGACCTGCCGCGCGCACTGGGTGGCCGTGGCATGCAGGGCCTGCTGGGACGAGCCGGCCACATGCGGAGTGAGCACCACGTTGGGCAGCGTCGCCAGCCGGCCGTGGGCCACGAAAGGTTCGGTTTCGAAGACGTCCAGGCCCGCGCCGAAGAGCCGGGCGTTCACCAGCGCGTCGATCAGCGCTTCTTCGTCTATCAGGCCGCCGCGCGAGGTGTTGATCACGATGGCGCTGGGTTTCATGCGCTGCAGGCCGGCATCGTTGAGCGTGTGGCGGTTTTGCGGCTTCATCGAGCGGTGCAGCGAGACAACGTCGGACTGCTCCAGCAGCTCTTCCAGCGTCTCCACCCGCTGGCCCTGTGCCGACTGCACCAGCGCCGCATCGGCCTTGGGCGACCACACGAGCACCCGCATGCCCAGGCCGCGCGCGGCCATTTCGCACAGCATCTGGCCGGTGCAGCCGAAACCGACGATGCCCAGGGTCTGGCCGTACAACTCCAGCATGGGTCGCTGGTACTTGAAGCCCCAGTGCCCGCGGCGCGTTGCCGCATCCGCCGCCACGGCCTGGCGGGCGGTGGCGAACATCAGCATCAACGCGTGTTCCGCCACCGAGCGTGCGTTCGCGCCTGGTGTGGAGGTGACCGGAATGCCCAGTTCGGTGGCGTAGGCCACATCGATGCGGTCGCTGCCGGTGCCGTGGTTGGAGATCACCCGCAGGCGCGGGGCGGCGTCTATCCAGTCGGCAGACAGGCCGTCGCGCACGATGACGGCATCGGCCAGTGCCAGGCCATCGCGCAGGGCCAGCGGATCCTTGGGCTGCAGCACGGCGATGCCGGCCGCGCGCAGCAGTTCGGCACCGACCGGGTGGATGGGTTGTGCGATCACGCAGGTGGCGCTCATGAGTACTCCCCTTGTTTTTTTGTCGACGATCTCGTCGAAAGGCGTAACCATAAGCGCAAGCGGGCCTTGATGTTCATCGAGGAATGCAGTCTTCCTTCAATGGACTTGCCGCGAGCCATTGGCGAAACCAATCCAGCGCGAGGATTTCGGGCTCCGTTGCGTCCATCGCGTCGAGCCGCAGCACCTCGCCGACCCGCTCCGCGCCCAGGTCCAGCAGCGCCGCATCGAACTGCAGGCCGCCGCCGCTGAAGGTGTCGCCGTAGCTGCTGTCGCCGAGGGCGATCAGGCCGTACCGCAGGCCGCCGAGGAAACGCGGCGCCAGCTGCAGGCCCTGGTAGAGCGCCTGGCCGTCGTCGGGGATGTCGCCCGAGCCGGTGGTCGCCACGCACAGCAGCAAGCGCGGCCCCCGGGGATCGAGGACGGATGCCTCGCAGTCGTGCATGTCGAGCACCTCGACGGAGCCCGGCGGCAGCGTGTCGGCTTCGAGCGCGAGAGCCTCGGCGATCAGGCGGGCGGTTCCGGAGACGGAGGCGTAGAGAATGCGCAGGCGGACCTCGTTCATGGGCAGCAATGGTCGGGAAACCGAAAAAAAACGTCCACTTTAGCTTTGTCCGTGAGCCCGGCGCCTGAGCGAGGTCCGCCAGCAGGTTAGAATGCCTGAGTCGGAGCGTAGCGCAGCCTGGTAGCGCATCTGCTTTGGGAGCAGAGGGTCGCGAGTTCGAATCCCGCCGCTCCGACCATTCTTCAAAAAAGCGACTTACCATCGTTCTTGCAAGCCCTGAGTTCTCACGGATTCGGGGCTTTCTCACATCCGACGCCTCATAGGCGTGGTGCCCGGGCAATCCAGCATGTCGAACACCAGTCTTGGTCCTGCAGAACAAGTTCCCGAGGAACCAGCGGCCGTCCTTGCCTCGATGGTGCAGGACCTGCCCCAAGGTGCTGGAGCCAGCCAGGCCGACATGAGCAGGCTGGCGGAAGTCTTCTTCGACGTGCTGCGTCTGCCCGGTCCACGTGCACCCGCGGCCCAGGCGCAACTCGAGCTTGCCTTCGACCACCTGATAGCCGACGGCCAGCACCTCGCCCTGCACCGGCTGCTGCTGGCGCGGCATTCGGCCGACGCCAGGTCGGGCGTGCTGGAAGCGGTCGCCAAGGATTTCGCCGGCCGGCTGCTGGCGAAGGCCGCCGAAACGCCAGCACCAGGCACCGGCATCCTGGTGGCGCTTCTTCTGCTGCGCAGCGAACTGGGTGCCGCGGCGCCGATGGAGCGCGTGCCGCAATGGCACCGCCAGGCGATGGCCGGCTTCGACGCGGAGCAGTCCCTGCTGCTCTACAACACCATGTTCGGCCAACGTCATTTCCTGCGCAACGTGGCCGAACTGAAGCAGGCCCTGCCGGAGCTGGACTGGGTGGCGCAATGGCGGCAGCACGGCCTGAAGAAGCTGCAGACCTATCTGTTCTACTGGCCGCGCGGTGCCGATGCATCCCGGCTGGCCGAGCTGCTCGAATTTCTGCAGAAGGACGGCAACCGGCCCGCACCCGATGTGAACTTCGACGACTTCGTCGATGTGGTCCGGCGTGTCCTGCAAACGGGCCAGGCCGGCGGCGAGGAAAACCCCGGCGCCGCCTTGCACCGCAACACGAGCCGCGTGTTGGCCGTGGCTCGGGAGTACGGCTTGCGCCGCCTGGGACTGGGCGGACGCCGGCTGCGGCTCGCCATCTCCATCTCCGGCCAGTTGCGGGGCTATGTTCCCGCGCTGGCGAGCTGGCGCAAGCACCTGCTGCCGGGCGTGGCGGCGGACTTCTATGTCCACGCCTGGAAGCAGGTCGGCCGCTCGGGCTCCGAGCCTTTCCGGCGCTTCCTGCCCTTCGAAGGCGAGGCCTTCCTCGCGGCCTACCGGGAGCAGTGCATGAAGATGGGTTATCCCGATTTCGTCGCGCGCTATCCGGGCCTGTTCAAGACCTTGTCGGCCTCCGGCGAGACCAGCGAAGCCCACCTTTCGGCCGTCTACGGCACCGACAAGGTCGTGCTGGAAGACGATGCAGATGCCCGTTTCGCCGGCTGGAGCAATTCCCGCAAGATGCACTACAAGATCGGCCAGGCGCAGTCGCTGATCGACGCCTCGGGCAGGGAATACGACCTGGTGCTGAGAATCCGCCCCGACAAGGCCATGCGCCTGCTCACTGGCAGCTGGGCGGACATGCTCGGTGTGGTGGGCGACGGCAAGCATCTGCTGGCCGATGGCGCCATGGGGATGCACTACGGCAACCTGATGATCGGCGACCAGGTCGCCCTCGGCACACCGGCGGCCATGCGCAGTTACGCCGCCGCGTATGCGGATGCGATCGCGCTCGAAGGTCAGGGGCTGGTGTCGGCCAACACCTTTCTGCGCGGGCATGTCTCGCTGGCGAGGCAATGCTTCCTCCATCAGATCGGCGTAGGCAAGTTCCCCGCGCTGTTCGGCGGCCTGCTCGGGGCCGCGCCGCTGTCTTCCCGTGAAATCCAGCAGGAGCTGGACCGGGATGCGCAAGGCCGCTCCGATCCGGTCGACCGCATCCTGCTGGCCGCCGTCGCCCGGGATCTGGCGGCGCGCTGAGGCGGTTCAGGTCCGCATGAATCCCAGGTCGCGCGGATAGTCGCCTCGCCCGGCCCCCGTGCCGAAGTTGCGCAGGTTCGGCAGGATGCCGTCGAGTTCCGCGTCCGCCACGCCGAACCAGCGCGCCAGGGTGGCGGCGTACTGGTCCACCGAGGTGCTCGGCAACAGCCGGCCCTGGCCGATATGCCACTGGTCGCTGGTCGCGGTGGTGTTGCCGATGCTGACCGGCGGCGCCGTGCCGTAGAAAGCCTGACCCTTGACCGCGCCGCCCACCATGAAGTGGTGGCTGCCCCAGCCGTGATCGGCGCCGGTGCCGTTGACGGCCAGCGTGCGGCCGAAGTCCGACGCGGTGAAGGCGGTGACCTGGCTGGAGATGCCCATCTCCACCGTCGCCTGGTGGAAGGCCGCCATGGCGTCGCTCAGCGCGGCGAGCACGGTGGGATGCTGGCTCATCAGGTTGTCGTGCAGGTCGAAGCCGCCCATGGAGACGAAGAAGACCTGGCGCCTGACGTTCAGGCTGTTGCGCGCCGCGATCATGCGGGCCACGATCTTCAGCTGGCTGCCCAGGGTGGTGGTGGGAAACGCGGTCGACAGCGTGGCGCCTGCCAGTGCGCTGGTCACCTGCGCCTCGGAGGCCACGGAGCGGGCCGTCACCCGGTTGTAGTCGTTCTCCAGGGCATGGGTGCTGGACTCCTGCAGCAGGGTCGACATGGCGGTGCGGATGGCCGTCGAGCCGTAGACGTTGGACTTCACCGCATTGAGCGCCACCGCGCCGCCGGTGCTCACCTGGTAGGGGATCGCCTGCTGCCCCGACAGGAACACCGCGTTGCCGGTGGCCGAGATGCAGGTGAAGACCGAGGAGCCGTTGGAGGCCAGCGCCAGGTCGCCGATGCGGCCGCCCCAACCCACGGTCGTGCCTTCGCCGCCAGAGGACATCCACACCGATTGCTGGTCGCTGTGCGACATCAGCCTGGCCGGCAGCGGATAGCTGTGGCGGTCGGCGCCCTCGAACTGGGCACGCGTCAAGGGCACCACCAATGGGCCGACATTGAGCTGCACCGCCGCCTTGCCGCTGTTGAAGAGCAAGGCCAGCGCGCCCATGGCCGGATTCAGCGCGTATTGGCGGCCGTCCGGCAAGGGTGCGGTCGGGTTGAGCAGCGTGGGCGCCAGCGCGCTCTTGGCCAGGGCGCATCCGCCGCCCGCCTGGCCGGTGCCGCCGCGGATGGTGGCGTAGGCGTTGTAGCTGGGGTCGTCGTAGGTGACGACGGTATTGGCATAGTCGTTGCCGCCGTTGAGGAAGACGCAGACAAGCGCCTTGTAGTCGTTGGCTTCGAAGGCCGCGGCTTCGCCCATGGCCGCCAGGTTCAGGGCGAAGGGCAGGGCGGTGCCGGTAAGGGTCAGCTGGCTGGAACGGCGCAGGAAGGCGCGGCGCGCGGGGCTGGCGATTTTCCGGTCCGGGTCCGGATAGGCGTCCGGGCAGGCGTTGTGGAAGGGGAATTCGTTCATTTCTGCACCAGGTATTTGGCCGAAGCCATGACCATCACGATGGCCGCGTAGATGCGGTTGAGCTTGACCGCGTCGGTGGCGCTGGCGGTGACGCTGGTGGCATTCAGCGCATCCACGATCAGCGCGACCGTCGCCGAGGGCAGTTGGCCGGCCGCCAGCAGCAGGTTCAGCCGCATGACCAGCGCGGCCGCGTCGGTGACGATGGCCATTTCGCTGCCGTAGTCGGGCACGACGTTGTAGCGGCCGTTCACCGCGATGCCGTTCTTCACGGTGTTCTGCATGAAGTTCACATAGGCGCTGACCGTGGTTTCATTGACCAGCTGGAACTCGGGCGCGACCAGGCCGGCGCTGGCGGTGGCGGTGTTGGGTGGCACGTAGCCGGGCCGGAAGAAGTTGAACACCGAGGGGGCTCGCAAGGGGTTCTGGCCGAGCGAGGTCGGGGCCGACAGGTCGCCGATCAGCCAGCTGCTGTCGACGGGGGCCAGCTTGAAGGTCCGCGCCCATTGCACCAGGCGCAGCATCGGTTCGCGCAGGCGGCCGAAGGTGTTGCTGGAGAGGCCGGCGGAGGCGCGGGCTTCATCGTCCAGCAGCACGGCCGCGACCGTGGCCGCGATGTCGCCGCGCACGCCGGTGCCGTTGTCGGCGAAGGCGGCGGCCACACGCGCCACATAGGCCGGGCTGGGGTTGCTGGTGACCAGGCGCTGGATCAGTTGGCGGCCGATGAAGGGGCCGACGTTGGCATGCTGGAACAGTGCATCCAGCGCGATCCTGCGGGCCGCATTGCCTTCGGTGCTGCCGGGAATGCTGGTGCCCAGGAAGTTGACGTCATAGGTCGAATGCAGGCTGGGCTTGAGCACCATGGGGCGCCGGGCGAACTCCGGGCTGGACAGGTTGCCGGTGCTGCTCGTCAGAACGGTGTCGCCGGAGCGGTCCAGGTCGTAGCCGCTGAAGACCCGCGCCAGGTTGGAAACGTCGGACTGGGTATAGGTCTCGACCGGCGCGCCGCCCGAGAGCACCGGGGTGCCGTCGGGGTTGAGCTTGACCAGGCCGATGGTCATCAGCTGCATCAGTTCGCGGGCATAGTTCTCGTCGGGCTGGCGGCCGGCGGCGTTCTCCTTCAGGCTGCCCTTGACGTTGAGGAAATAGCCCATGGCCGGGTTCAGGGTGGCGTCCTCCATCAGCTGGCGGAAATTGCCGAAGGCGTTGCGCACCAGCGTGTCCCACCAGGCAGCCAATGTGTAGGAGGGCCAGAGGGAATTGGCGGTGCTGGGGGCCACCACGAAGATTTCCGACAGGGCCAGCGCCACGCGTTGGCGCAGGGCGTCCGGCGACTTGATCAGCTGCCACCACAGCGCATGGTCGATCGGCGCGAAGGCATAGCGGTACGCGTAATCGTCCACGCTGCTGGCATAGGCCTTTTCGTTGAGCCAGTCCCAGGCGGTCTGGCCGGCGGGCTGGTCGAATTGGCTCGCCAGCCAGCCGGCATAACCGAGCTGGTGGACCGAGGCGATTTCCGTCTCCGATGCGCTGAACTGCGCCTGCAGGAGAAAACGCGCCGCCTCGGCGTCGTTGGACGAGGTGACATAGCTGCGTGTCTGGCCCAGCGGCCCGGCGGCCCCGCCTGCGACCGCGGTGGAGGCGACGGCGGCCGCACCGGCCGCGCTGAGCTGGCCGCTACCGGACGAAGCGCCGGACAAGGATGCCGTCGCACCGCCGCCCGCCGAATCTCCACCGCCGCCACCGCAGGCCTGCAGCGCGGCCGTCGCGGCTGCGATGCTGGCGGCCAGCCAGGTTCGGGTTCGGCCGCTGGTCGGCTTGGAGCCTGGGACGGATGCCGGAGCGGCGTTTAACGGCTGGGTCGAAGACGTAGGACTGGAGGAGATTTCGCTGTAGGTCATGAGGCTGTGATCGCAACGCATGTGCACAGCCAAGTTTAAAAATCTGCTGAAAATTTGAGCACCGAAACAGTCGGGTTTTCCCGCGCCAGATCCTGCCCTCCGGTCACGCGTCGCTGGGCATCACAAGCCGCGTCAAATTCCTCCTACGTGGCGCATCGGTCGGCAAATGCATTCTTGGCGCCAACCGTACTCAACGAGGAAATGATGGACGACCAGCTCTACGCTCACACCGAGCAATACGGCGGCGCACGCCTGCAATGGACCAATCACGTCGATGCCGCCGGCAGCCGCATCGAATGGCGCATCACCACCGACAGCAGCGGCTGGGTGTGCAGCTATGGCGCTGTCTGCAACCAGGGTATTCGCTGCGGCAGCCGCGCGATCGCCAGCGCAGGCGAGGAAAAGGCCCTGTTGGCTGAATTGCGCGCCAGCATTTCGTGCGGCGCCGCGGCCGGACAGTCGGAAAAATCACGGGCCGCCTGATTCGCCAAAGAACGCTGCGCTATTCCCCGCTTGCAGATTTGGAAGAAAATTTACAAGATGCAGCGCGCGACTTTCGATGCCGGCGATCCGGGTTCGGCACTCGGGTGGCGACGGGGAGTTTCCATGGGCCAATCAATAGACCGTACGCGATTTTCCGGAACCGCCTATCTCTACCAGTCAGGCGGCAACGGATATCCCTTCCGTTATGAAGGCAGCTACAGCCGGCCGCGCCGCGACCGACAGGGATGCATGCGTTTCGGCTGGACCGCCACCGTCGTCGGCATGGACCGGCAGCCGCAGCCGCGCACCTCGATCGTCGACGACCCCGCCATCGACGTCCCGGGCTTCGTCGAGCAGCACATTCGCCGTTCGATCCAGGAGCATGTCGCCGTGTTTGCAAAACGGCCCGCTTCCTTGCCGAACTGAATAGGACGGGCTTAGGCGCAGGGGAATATTCCTGACAGCAGTGACGTCGAGTGCCGCCTATGCTTTTGGCCAAAGCTTTCTCCGCCGATCAGGATTCCATGAAAACAGCCGTCGATATTTCAGAAGACTTCTCCGACATCATTTTCGAAGCCTTGATTCGCAGCACCGCGGTGCGCGAAGCGGTACCGGCCGGCGACAAGGCCTGGCGGCGCCGGCATGTGATCGACAGCGCGGGTTTCGATGCCGACGGCAGCCTGATGTTCGACGGCGAGTTCGATTTCCACCATGGCCTGGACGGTGACGAAGGCGGACATCCGGCGCTGCGCTCTCATGTCACCGGTTTGCTGGTTCAGGATTCGCAGAAGCGCTGGATAGTGCAGCGGCTTTCGGTCGAGAGCCTGGAAACAGTGGACGCCGGACTCGGCCCGGACGAACTCGCCTAGAGCGGTTCAGGCTTCACCGCACTTGTCGCCGGCGAGCCGCGCCGGCGCCAGCGAAGCCAGAAACCACCCGCCGCGGCCAGGAGCATCACGGCCAGGAAAGCGCTGGACAGCAGCCCCGCCAGAAATGCCAGCGGCAGCACGATGGCCGCGGCGATCACAGCCCTTGCTGCACGGACAGCGTGGCTGCGGCGTTTGCCGGGCGGGTTCTTCACCATCCAGAGGATTGCGCAGGCCGCCAGCGCCAGGCTTCCCAACCAGGCCTGCAGCATCCGGGTGGAAACATTCTCGTTCGTCAGGTCTTGTTGCCACCGCGGAAACAGCATCTGGTTGAGCAGGGCCCGTCCCAAGCCACCCTGCACCGGCTGCTCGCGAGGTGGGCCGGTGTCGCGCCAGCGCACGGCGCCGTCTGGGCCCATGAAGCCGTCGAGCCGCTCGACCGTGTCCAGCAGCACGCCGGCTTGCAGGCGGCGGTCGGCGATCATGGCCAGCACCTTGCGGTTGCCGGAGAACACCATGCCCAGGTAGTCGTATTCGGGCTGGACGATCCAGCGTCCGCTACGGTCGATCAGGCCTTCGTGGCCGTCCTGGCGCATGGCGGCGTAGCCGGCCGATCCGAAGCCGCAGCCGGCGGTCAGGAAATTGAGTTTGGGCTCGTATTGCGGGGCGATCACGACCTGGCCGCGGGCGTCGAGAAAACCGGCCTTGCCTTCGATGTGCCACCAGGGAGCGGCATAAGGCGTGTCGGCCGGCCCTCCGGCCAAGGCCTGCCGCCAGCGGCCGAGGAGGCCCAGCTCGATCCTGCCCTCCGGCACGAAACAGGCCAGGCCCTGGCTGAAGGAATACAGCAATCCGTCGAACCAGGGGACGACGGCCTGGCCCTGCTCGTCGATGGCCGCGGACCGATGGCCATCCGACACCACCGCAAGCCCCTCGTTGAAAGGCCGGGCGATGGAGAATTTCGGCGCCACGCGCCATTGGCCACGGCTGTCGATATAGCCCAGGGCCTCGCCAGGCCGCTGCCGGGCCGGGAACAACACGGTGCCCGGGCCTATGTATTCGAAGTTTTGCGCCACCACCGGCGGCGCATTGCTGCCGTCGGCCCGGCACAGGCCCCAGAGCAGGGTCTGCTGACTGCGGCAGGGCTCGACTGCTGTCTTGCCAAGCTCGCCTTCCTGGGCATGGGCGGTCGGGCAGAGGAGGGCGCAGGCCAGGGCGGCCGGCAGGCCTGCAGCGCGGGCGGTGGAAAACGGCTTCATGACGGGACGCGGCCTGCGGCGAAATGGCCGAAGTCTAACGATGCCCGGACAAGCTCCGGGCGCGGTCTTCCCGCCGCGGGGAAGGCGCTGCGCTCAGCCGGCGGCCAGAAGATTGCTCTCCGGCGTGTCGCGGCCGCAGCAGTAGGCGAAGAGCAGGTCGAGTTCGGTGGTCTTGTCGAACACCGCATTGGCGGCCAGTTCGGCGCAGCGCGAGCGGATGGCGGTGTCGGCATGGCCGGTCAGCACCACGGCGCGCTGGTGGGGCTGGCGGTCGCGGCAGCCGGCCAGCACACCCCAGCCGTTGCCCTGGGCCAGAGTGAGGTCGATCACCGCGATATCCCAGTCGTAGGGGTTGGCGCTGAGCCAGCGGGTGGCCTCCGGCTCGGTGGCCGCGGAAGCCACCACACGGCAGTCGAGCGTCTCCTGCAGCATTTCCGTCAAGGCATTACGGACGATGCGGTTGTCTTCGACGAGAAAGATGTTCAGGGACATGGGAGTGTTCGGTTCGTCCGCAAGGACGCAGGCTCCGCGATGATCGCGTGTGCATATCATCGCCAACCCTGACACGGTGATGGTTTCCAGACGTAGATTTCTACCAGGTCCGGTGAATCCCTACAGCCTCGCTATCGGGCCCGGACGCAACATGGAGGCTTCAGAAGGAGAAACCGCATGCCTGCCCACCGCTCACTCGATGCCACCCGCCCCACGGAGCATCCGACCGAATACCCGCGGGAGCCGCAGAAGCAGCCCTCGCCCAAGCCGGGCGACGAGGCTCACATCCCCAAACCCAGCTGAGCGGGCGGCGCGCCGCCTCAGCGGACCAGGATTTCCACCCGGCGGTTGCGCGGCTCGTCGACGTTGTCGGCGGTTTTCACGGCCAGTTCGCGCTCGCCCCGGCCGGTCGCCTCGACCAGGGCCGGCGCCACGCCGCGCTGCAGGAAGAGGTCGCGCACCAGGCGGGCGCGCCGCAGCGAGAGCGCGTCGTTGGCTTCGCCGCTGCTGGTGGTGTCGGTATGGCCGATCAGCACGATCTCGGCGCCGCTGCGGGTCAGCGTCTCGGCCAGCACACGCTGCACCGCCTGCTGCGACTCCGGCGTCAGCTGGGTGGTGCCGGCGCGGAAATACAGCACGAACTTCGCCGGCGGCGGCGGTGCGTTGGCAAACAGCGGCTCATAGGCCTGGTGCACCTGTTCGGCCTTGTCGGCACCGAGCGCGATCGGCCGGCCCGGGCCGATGGCGGCGGTCTGGTAGGGCTCGTCCAGGCGCTGTTCGCTCACGGCCTGCGGCCCGGCGGCGGTGGAGCGCACGATCACCGCCGAGGGCGTGCCGTCGGCCTGCGGCAGCAGGGTGACCTTGGTGCCGCCGCGCTGCGGCTTGGCCGCGCAGGCACCCAGGAGCAAGGCAAGGCCCAGCACGGCAAGCAGCGTGCCGCTGCGGCTAAGGGCGGCCCTCACTTGGCGGCTTCCTCGGTGGGTTCCACCTCGACAATGAAATCGGTGCCGCGGATGCCGATCAGCGCCGTCGGTGTCTCGATGCTGACCGCTTCCGGGCGCGTCTTGCGGATCAGGCCGCTGACCATACGCATGGTGCCTCGCACCACCCGCACCACCAGGTTGCCCTTGTAGGTGGTGGAATCGAATGTGAACTCGCGCAGGTCCATGCGGCTGTTCGGGCCGACCACGATCATGGTGCCGTCGCGCAGCACCAGGCTGGCCGAGCCGTCCGGGCCGGTCAGCACACGGTCGGCGGCGGAAACGCCGTCGCCCGGCTGCAAGGCGCGTTCGCCCGCGTCGTTGGCGACCTGCACCTGGCCCTTGACCAGCTTGGCCGTGCCGGCGCGCAGGGTCTCTTCGGCCGCCTGGCTGCCGCCGGCGTGCAGGGCCAGCCCCAGGGCCAGCAGGGCCGCGAAAGCGGCGGGGCGCTTGAGTGCGCGCTTGTGGAATGGGGGCATCGCGAAGTCAGTCATTGACAATATTGTGATTTAGTTATGGCTTGTTACTTGTATCTCCGTCACGGTGCGACCGACTCGGTAGCGGCAAAGCCACAGCCCGGACCCTTGCCGGCTGCCCTACGATCGCGCCGCCCATGACTTTCCCGCTCCTGTTTTCCACCCTGCTCAACGGCCTGGCCTACGGCCTGCTGCTGTTCATGCTCAGCGCCGGGCTGACCCTGGTCTTCAGCCTGCTCGGCGTGCTGAATTTCGCGCACGCCAGCTTCTACATGTTGGGCGCCTACCTGGGATATGCCTTCACCGGCGCCATCGGCTTCTGGCCCGCCCTGCTGGCTGCGCCCCTGGCGGTGGGCTTGCTGGGCGCCGTGTTCGAGCGGCTGTGCCTGCGCCGTCTGCATGCACGCGGACCGGTGCCGGGGCTGCTGGCGACGTTTGGCCTCTCCTGGCTGGTGGTGGAGGGCACGCAGCTGTTCTGGGGCCGCTCCTCCTTGCCCTATGCCTTGCCCGAGATGCTGCGGGGCGCGGCCTTCACCGTGTATGGCGTGCCCTTCGCGGCTTCGCGGGTGCTGGTGATGGCGGTGGCGCTGGGCATGCTGGTGCTGGCCTGGATGCTGCTGGCGCGCAGTCAGGTCGGGCTGCTGGTGCGGGCGGCGCTGGTCCATCCGCAGATGGCGCAGGCGCTGGGCCACAACGTGCCGCTGGTCTTCACCGCCGTCTTCGCGGCCGGCGCCGCGCTGGCCGGCCTGGCCGGGGCGGTCGGCGGCGCGGTGTATGTCACCGAACCGGGCATGGCCGCCGCCGTGGGATCCATCGTTTTCGTGGTGGTGGTGGTGGGCGGCATGGGCTCGCTGGCCGGGGCCTTTGCCGCATCGCTGCTGATCGGCATGCTGCAGAACCTGGCGGTGGCCTTCGATGTGTCGGTGCAGGGGGTGCTCCAGGCGGCCGGCCTGTCCGCCGACTGGCTGGACGGCCCGCTCGGCCGCATCGGCCTGGCCCAGGCCGCGCCCTTGCTGCCCTATCTGCTGATGGTGGCGGTGCTGGTGCTGCGGCCTCGCGGGCTGATGGGTAACCGCAATTGACGGGCCGCACACGCCCGGTGGCGATCGCCGCCGCTGTCCTGGCGGCCGCCGTCGTTCTGGCGCTGCTCTTCCGGGGCAGCGGCCTGGCAGTCTCCATGCTGACGCAGATCGCCTGGCTGGCCATCGTGCTGCTGGCCAACAACCTGCTGCTGGGCCAGTGCGGCCTGCTGAGTTTCGGCCATGCGGTGCAGGTGGGTGCGGGGGCGCTGGCCTCCATCGCCGCGATGCGCTGGGGTGCCGTCCACGGCTGGATGCCGCTGCCGCTGGTGCCGCTGTGCAGCGGCCTGGCCGCGATGGTGGTGGCGCTGCCGCTGGCTTATGTGGCCACCCGCTCGGCCGGCACCGCCTTCGCGATGGTGACCCTGGCGCTGGGCGAGCTGGCCGCGGCGCTGGCGCTGATGCTGCCGGAGTGGTTCGGCGGCGAGGCGGGGCTGACGGCCGACCGCGTCTACGGCCATTGGCTGGGGCTCGATTTCGCCTCGCCCCGGCAGGTCTGCGGCCTGGCCCTGGCCTATGCCCTGGCGGCCGGCCTGGCGCTGTACGGCCTGCAGCGCACGGCGCTGGGCCGCCTCTTCAACGCGGTGCGCGACAACCCCGAACGCGCCGCCTTCCTCGGCCACGACCCGCGCCGCCTGCGCTGGCTGGCCTATGCGCTGGCGGGCTTTTTCGCCGGTGTGGGCGGCGCGCTGGGGGCCGTCCAGTTCGAGATCGTCAGTGCGCCGGACGCGCTGGGCCTGGCCCGCTCGGGCAGCTACCTGCTTTTCACCTACCTCGGCGGCAGCGCGCATTTCCTGGGGCCGGTGCTGGGCAGCGTGCTGATGGTGCTGGCCTCGACGCTGCTGGCGCAGTGGTCGGCCGCCTGGCCGCTGTACCTGGGGCTGGCCTTCCTGCTGACGGTGATGTTCGCGCCCGGCGGAGTCGCCGGGCTGATCGCCGCCGCGCCCGGCGCCGTCGTCGCACGGGGCTGGCCGCGCTGCGCCTCGGCACTGGCCGGCGCGCTGGCCCTGACCGCGGGTGGCATCGCGGCGGTCGAGATGGCCTACCGGCTGCATGCGGCGGAGCCCGCCTGGGCCTGGTGGCCCGGGCGAACGCTGGACCCCGCCGCGCCGCTGGCCTGGGGCTGCGCCTGTGCGTTGCTGGTGGCGGGCGCTGGGCTGCTGGCCGCGGCGCGGCTGCCAGCGGGCCAGGGAGCACGCCGATGAGTCGGTCGTCCCATGCACTGGAGTTGCGCGGCGTGGAAAAACGCTTCGGCGCGTCGGAAATCCTGCGCGGCATCGACCTGGCGGTGCGGCCGCAGGAATGCGTGGCCGTGATCGGCCCCAACGGCGCGGGCAAATCCACCCTGTTCGACACCATCAGCGGCCGGCATGCGCCCAGCGCCGGCAGCATCCTGCTGCAAGGGCAGTCCATCGCCGGATGGGCGCCGCAGCGCCTGCGCCGCCGGGGCCTGTCGCGCAGTTTCCAGACCACGCAGCTCTTCGGCAGCCTGGATGTGCGCAACCACCTGCGCTGCGCCCTGGCGGCGGTGGCGATGCATCCGCTGCGCTGGCTGCTGCCTTTCGAGCGCACCGTCTCGGTCGAGCAGGAGGTCGATCGCCTGCTGCACACCATCGGCCTGCAGGGCCTGGACCGCCGCCCGGCCGCCACCCTGAGCTACGCCGAGCAGCGCCTGCTGGAAGTGGGTCTGGCCTTCTGCGGCGACCCTGCCGTGGTGTTGCTCGACGAGCCCACGGCCGGCATGTCGCAGGACGAGACAGCCCGCTGCATCGCCGTCATCCGCCAGCTGGCCGCCGGCCGCACGGTGCTGATGGTGGAGCACGACATGCAGGTCGTCTTCGAGCTGGCCGGGCGGGTGGCGGTGCTGGCCGACGGCCGGGTCATCGCCTTCGACTCCCCGCAGCAGGTGCGCGCCGATCCGGCGGTGCGCCTGGCCTATGGCGGTCTCTGACATGGCTGGCAGCGCATCCTCCGCCGTGCTGTCCGTCGAGCGCCTGGAAGCCGGCTACGGCAGGAGCCGGGTGCTCCAGCAGGTCAGCCTGCGCCTGGCCGCGGGCGAGATCGTCGCCCTGCTCGGCCGCAACGGCGCAGGCCGCAGCACGCTGCTGCGCTGCCTGATGGGCCTGCTGCCGGCGACGGGTGGCGCGGCCTCGTGGCAGGGCCATTCGCTGGTCGGCCTGCCGGCCCACCGCATCGCCCGACTGGGCGTGGGTTATGTGCCGGAGAGCCGCGATGTCTTCGCCCCGCTGACGGTGCGCCAGAACCTGGCGCTGGGAAAACGCCACGGCAGGCCGGGCTGGACCGAGGCGCAGGCCTTCGCGCAATTCCCCCGGCTGCAGGAGCGCGCCGACGTGGCCGCCGGCCTGCTGTCGGGCGGCGAGCAGCAGATGCTGTCGCTGTGCCGCACGCTGATGTCGCAGCCCGGATTGCTGCTGCTGGACGAGCCCACCGAAGGCCTGGCGCCTTCCATGGCGCAGCGTGTGGCCGAATGCCTGGTCGAACAGCGGCGGCAGGGCAGGGCGGTACTGCTGGTCGAGCAGAAGCAGGTGATCGCCCTGGAGATCGCCGACCGGGTGCTGGTGATGGGGCAGGGCCGTATCGTCTTCGAGGGCACGCCTGCGCAGCTGCGCGCCGACGAGGCGGTGCAGCAGGCCTGGCTGCGGGTATGAGTGTGCGAATGGCGCGGCAATGAGGGCGGCACAATGCGGGCCCCGGACCGGCCAGAGCCTTTCTTGAACTACCTACTCACCATGGCGCACGGCGCCGAGCATTACCGGCAGGAGGCCGTCTACCTGCTGCTGAGCTGGCTGCGCTGGCGCGGCGCCGCGCCCTGCACCGTGCTGGTCGCCACCGACCGGCCCGAAAGTTTTCTGCAGGTGATCGGCGAGCGGCCCGATGTGGTCTACCTGGCGCTGGCGCCGCAGCAGCTGCTCGACTGGCGTGGCGGCCCGGAGGGCTATGTGCACCGCATCAAGCCCCAGCTCATCGCACATGCCGCGCGCACGGTGGGCGCCGGTGCGCACGACGGCCTGATGTTCGTGGATTCCGACACCGCCTTCATCGCCGACCCCGACCCGTTGTTCCAGGCCATCGCCGAGGGCCAGGTGGTGCTGCATGCACGCGAGGGCAGCATCGAAGGCAACCGGCGTCACAGCCGCTCGCAGGGCCGGTTGTTCGACATGGCGCGGCGCCAGCGTTTCGACTTCGCCGGGCGGCAGCAGCAGCTGCTCGCCCCCGACCTGCCGCTGTGGAACTCCGGCGCCGTCGGCCTGCGTGGCGACGAAGTGGCGCCGCTCATGGCCCTGACCCTGGCCCTGACCGACCAGATCTGCGCCGCCATGCCCCTGGCCACGGCCGAACAGGTGGCGCTGTCGGCGGTGCTGGCGGCGCAGGGCCGGCAGATCGTCGCCGCGGAAAGCCGGCTGCTGCATTACCACGTGTTCAAGGAGTTCCGAGCCGACATCGCCCGCTTCCTGGAGCGGCATGCCGATACAGGGCCGCAGCGCCTGGTGGAGCTGTCCGCCGGCATCGATCCGCAGCAGCGCATCCAGCCCAAGCTCGCCTTCAACCGGCTGCCCAAATGGCGGCGGCAGCTGCAAAAGCATCTGGGACGCGGCTGGCAGGCATTGCCCTATCCCTGGGACCGCTGAGGCAGCGCTTGTTGCAACTGCTGCCGGATCGGCCGGGTCGCCGGCCTATCATCGGCACTGCTTTTTTTTACCGAACGTTCACGACTATCCACGCATGGCCACACCGTCCACCATCGCCCGCATCGAACGGCTCATCTGGATCCTGATCTACGTTGGCGTGCTGGCCGCCGTGCTCGGCATCGCGGTGCGGGATGCCCGGGCCGGCACCGGCATCGCCCTCATGGTGCTCGGCGGCGTGATGGCCGCGGCCGGCGTGGTGCTGATCTTCGTGCGTGCCCGTTTGCGTGAAGACGCCTGATTCCCTTCCATCCCGCCCATCCCGATTCATGCCCACTGAACAAGAGAACCTGGAGGAGTGGCGCAAGCTCGCCATTCCCTTCGCCCAACTGCTGGGCATCGAAATCGCCGGCATGGCCGACGGCCGCGCCGAACTGCGTTTCTCGCCCAAGCCGGAACACCTGAATTCCTTCGGCGTGGTCCACGGCGGCGCGCTGATGACCCTGCTCGACATCAGCATGGCCGGCGCGGCGCGCAGCGATCAGCCGCAGAGCGGCGTCGTCACCATCGAGATGAAGACCACCTTCATGCGGCCGAGCCGCGGCCCCATCGTCGGCCGCGGGCGCCTGATGCACCGCACGCTGTCGATGGCCTTCGTCGAGGCGACGGTCGAGGACGCGCAGGGCCATGTCTGCTGCCATGCCACCGGCACCTTCAAGTACGTGCCCCGGCCGGTCGTCCCGGCAGGCGCGCCGACACCGACCGACTGACAACCCCAGGCCTGGAGTCGCCCATGTCCGAACTGATCCTGCATCACTACCCCACCTCGCCCTTCTCGGAAAAGATGCGCCTGGTGCTGGGCTTCAAGCAGTCGCCCTGGCGTTCGGTCACGGTGCCGCGCATCGCGCCCAAGCCCGATGTGGTGGCGCTCACCGGCGGCTACCGGCGCACGCCGCTGCTGCAGGTGGGGCCGACATCTATTGCGACACCGCCCTGATCTGCGATGTGCTGGAGCATCTGCGCCCCACGCCCACGCTGTATCCCGAGCCGGAAAAAGGCCTGGGCCGGGTGCTCGCGCAATGGGCCGACGACACCCTGTTCTGGGCCGCCATGGCCTGGAACCTGCAGCCGCGCGGCCGCGAGCAGCTCTTCGCCCATGCCGATGCCCAGGCGCGCGAGGCCTTCTCCCGTGACCGCGCCGCGATGTCGGCCACCGGCATGACCCGCCTGCGCCCCGAGGATGCCGCCAGCGCCTACAAGTCCTACCTGCGGCGCCTGTCCGACATGCTCGACGACCGGCCCTTCCTGCTGGGCGAAGTGCCCTGCATCGCCGACTTCGCCGCCTACCACCCGCTGTGGTTCACCCGCACCCGGGTGCCGGCCGTGGCCGGCATCCTGGACCTGACGCCAGCCGTGCTCGACTGGATGGACCGCATGGCCCTGATCGGCCACGGCGAATCCAGCGAACTGGCGCCGGCCGACGCCATCGCGATCGCCGCGGCCGCCATGCCGGCGCCGCTGCCCCAGGAAGCCTTCCAGGACGACCACGGCCTGCCGCTGGGCTCGCGGGTCACCGTGGCCGCCGAGCGTTTCGGCACCGAGACGACCGAAGGCACGCTGGTGGCCGCCACCCGCATGCATCTCACGCTGCGGCGCGAGGACGAGCGCGCGGGTGTGCTGCATGTGCATTTCCCCCGCATCGGTTATGTGCTGAAAGCCGCGGAATAGGGATCGGGCCGCACGCCAGCGCGGATCGGCCCCGCCGGGCAGAATGCTGTTTCCCCCACAACCGTCCCCGCGAGGGGTCAGCAAAATGGAACAAGTGCATGTCCCGGCCATCGAGGACGTCGAAAGCCATATCGACGAACTAAAAGGCGCGCTGGCCGCGCAGGCCGTGATCATCGAGGCGCTCACCAAGACCCTGCTCCAGCACCTGCCGCAACTGTTGCCGGTGTTGCGGGAGCAGCTGGAGCACGCCAGCGACGCCCGGCTGGTGGATTTGCAGATCGAGGACCTGGCCCTCGAAAAATCATTCGAGTCGCAGATTCATGTGTTTTCCGCCGGCCTCGGGGATCTGCACTGATCCGCCGCCCGGGCTACTCCGGCATTTTCGAGGAATGGTGGCTGGTAATCAGCCACTTTTTATTTCGCCAGCTATACGTGAAGGTGTAGCGCGCCTTCTCGATACTGCCGTCGCCCATGTGGAAGGTATAAAGGCCGGTATCCACGGCGGCATTGCAGCCGATATCCACCCACTCCACATCGCGCTCGCCGCTGGGTTTGAGCGCGAGGAATTTCTTGAAGTAATCGAGCTTTTCCGCCGGCGTCACCCGTGGCTGATTGGAGAGCGTGGGCAACAGCACCGATCCCGGCGCATACAGATCGACCAGCGGCTGCGGGTTGCCCGCCTTGAGCGCCGCGTTCCATTTGTCGAACAGCGCCGAGATTTCCGGCCGGGGCGTGTGATGGCAGAAGGCCGGCATTTTCGCCAGTGCCTGATCCCCGGCGGCCGCTGCCAGCAGCATGCCGAAACCCCACGAAAACAATAGCTTGTTGCGGCGGATGACGCATTTCATGATTTTTCCTTCGCGCTGGATGCATGCCGAAAACCCCTGCGGGACGGCATGATTATTTCCCTGCGGCCTTGGAAAAAATCGGTGGGCAAGCCGAATAAATCAAACGATATATCGGCTTACCTGAAAGTGATCTGTGAATTTCTCAGGGCACCGGATTGGTCGGCGCCTGGTCGTCCGCCGGCCGCTCCTTGCTCTGCAGCGCGGCGGCGGCCGCATCGTTGAGCGCATTGCCCGGCCGCTTGGGTTTGGTCAGCGGCGTGGCGGTCCAGCGGCTGCTGCGCACCAGGTCCAGGCCCTGGCTGATGCCGCCGGCCATCTGCAGCTGCAGCCGCTCGGCATCGCGGCGCCGCACGTCCTCGGCCACCTCGGCAATATCGCCCTCGCTCACGCCGAGACGGCGCAGCGCCTCGCCGCCGAAGGCCATGGCCGATTCGAAGGTCTCGCGCAGCTGCCAGTCCACGCCACGGCGGATCAGCTCGATCGCATGCTGCCGGTCATAAGCGCGGGCCAGCACAGGCACCAGCGGAAAGGCACGTTTCACGCTGGCCACGATGCGGCTGGCCGCCTCCTTGTCGTTGACGCAGACCAGCAGCACCTGCGCATGCACCGTGCCGGCGGCGCGCAGCACATCCATGCGGGTGCCGTCGCCGTAGTAGGCGTGGAAACCGAAGCGGCCGGCGGTGCGGATCATGTCGGTGTCCTGCTCGATGATGGTCACCTCCACCCCGCGCGCCAGCAGGGTCTGGCAGGCGATCTGGCCGAAGCGGCCGAAGCCGATGACCACCACATTGCCCGGTGTCTCCTCGCCGGCCCGGGCGGCGTCGATGATGTTCTTCACCCCGCTCATGTCCTGGGCCGGCCGGTCCGGCAGCAGCCAGCGCAGGCAGAACACCACCAGCGGCGTGAACGCCATCGACAGGATGACGGCCGCGGTCAGCAGCGCATTGACGTGGTCCTCGATCAGCCCGGCGCCGGCGGCCGCGCTGTAGAGCACGAAGGCGAATTCGCCGCCCTGGGTCATCAGCGCGGCGCGCTCCAGCGCCTCCGGATGCCGGGCCCGCATCAGCCGCGCCACCAGGTAGACGCCGCCCGACTTGAGCACCATCGCCACCAGCACGCCGAGCAGCAGCATCAGCCAGTCGGCGCGCATCAGGGCCAGGTCCAGCGACATGCCCACGCCCATGAAGAACAGGCCCAGCAGCAGTCCGCGGAACGGTTCCACATCGGCTTCGAGCTGGTGGCGGAAGGTGGACTCCGACAGCATCACCCCCGCGGCGAAGGCGCCCATGGCCATGGACAGCCCGCCCCACTGCATGGCCAGCGCCGCGCCCAGCACCACCAGCAGCGCGGCCGCGCCCATCACCTCACGCGCCCTTGCCTTGGACAGCACCCGGAACAGCGGATTGAGCAGGTAGCGGCTGACCGCCACCAGCCCGATCAGCGCCGCCAGCGCGATGCCGACCTGCACCCACTTGGAGACACCGTCGCTGGCGCCGTCGTCCGGCGCCAGGGCCGCGACGATGGCCAGCAGCGGGACGATGGACAGGTCTTCCAGCAGCAGCACCGAGACGATGCGCTGGCCGCGCTTGGTGGAGGTCTGGCCGCGTTCGTCGAGCATCTGCATGACGATGGCGGTGGAGGACAGCACGAAGCCCATGGCGCCGACAAAGGCCACGGCCGGGCTGAAGCCGGCCAGCACGCCTGCACCCGTGAGCAGGCCGCCGCAGACCAGCACCTGGAGCAGGCCCAGGCCGAAGATCTCGCGGCGCAGGCTCCAGAGGCGGCTGGGTTGCATCTCCAGGCCGATGACGAAGAGGAACATCACCACGCCGAATTCGGCCAGGTCCAGGACCGAATGTGGGTCGGCGAAGATTTTCAAGCCTGACGGGCCTATGGCCAGGCCGGCTGCCAGGTAGCCCAGTACTGAGCCCAGGCCCAGGCGCTTGAATAGCGGGACGGCTATGACGCCTGCTGCCAGGACTACTACTGCTTTGACCAGTTCGCTGCCGTGTTCGACCATTTTGTTTGTTTGACCTTTTTTCTCTGGTTTGGACGGTACACGACTATTCTTCGTTTTTGGGTGGGGGTGCCTCCTTGGGGACTTCTTCTACTCCTACCGAGGGTGGAGGTGGGGCTGGCGTCGCCCCACACCCCCGGTAACTTTCTTTCCATTGAAAGAAAGTCACCAAAGAAAAATTCTAAAGCGGGATCGGGGACGGGCTTTCGCCCGGGTCGGGCCTTTGTTTCGCTGCGCTTCACTCGGCTCTCGGCATGGCGATTTCATCGCAGCAACGATTGCTGATGCTCGAGGATCGGGACGTTCGTTCGCCAAAAGCTTCACGCTCTGCCGTCCGACAAGTTTGATCAAGCGCTGCGTCCAATCCGCTGGAAACCGCCAGTGCGCCAAAACAGGCGCCTTACCAACCTATCCAGGGCGTGAAGCTTTTGGCGAGCGGGCGGCCCGAACCTCGAGCATTTGTTCCGGTTGCTGAGCCCACTACGCCATGCCGAGAGCCGAGTGAAGCGCAGCGAAACAAAGGCCCGACCCGGGCGAAAGCCCGTCCCCGATCCCGCTTTCTAATTTTTCTTTGGTGACTTTCTTTCAATGGAAAGAAAGTTACCGGGGGTGTGGGGCGACGCGAGCCCCACCTCCACCCTCGGTAGGAGTAGAAGAAGTAACCAAGCCGAAGGCAAGTTCACGCACTCCAAGCCCGAAAACTCCGCTTCCACCCCCGAAACCGCCGCCGCAGCGCAACCCCAGGATGCCGAGCCCCCCGATAAGCAGGATGCGCCTTCACAACCCGCAGCAACTCATCCTTCCAAGCCTTGAACCGCAGGTAATACCGGGCAAACACAGCGATCCGCATCAAAGAAGGCTGAGTCAGCTGAAAGATCCGCGCCACCAGCGCAGTCCCCAAAAGCTTGGCACCAGCCAGCAGCAACACCCCGGTCACCATATGCCCCTCGGCAAACAGCCAGAGCGCGGCAAGCTTCACAGGCAGCAGCAACAACACAGGCGCCAGAAAGCAGAGCAAGGCCCCCCAAGGCGGCAGCGCCCGTATCCGCAATTCAAGCGCCGCCCAGCAAGAGTGCGAAGCCAGCCGGGCAACGGCAGCAGCCAGCGGCTCCCACCCCCACTCCTCGAACAGCAGCACAGGCACAGCCAGAACCGCCAGCAACCCACGCAGCATGCGCACAGGCAAGGAACGCCGGGGCCGGCCGGAAGACGGGGGACGCGGGGGAGGGCGCGAGGACATCCGCCCCATGCTAGCCACCCATGACGCCAGTCGGGCCATCTGTTGCATCCGCTGCCATCTTCATTCGGCAGCAAGCTCCTACTAACAGGACAAGAACCCGGCGGGAGCCTGTGGCAAACTCGCCCGCCTTCGAATGTCACGACGGCGTGCCCGCCACGCCGCTCCTCCCAGGTCTCTTTCCTGAACGTCCCTGCGGACGTTTTGCCGATGCAGAAAATCCTCCGCCAGATCGCCGCCGAACTCTCGGTCCATGAGAGCCAGGTCCGCAGTGCCGTCGACCTGCTCGACGGCGGCGCCACCGTCCCCTTCATCGCCCGCTACCGCAAGGAGGCCACCGGCGGCCTCGACGACATCCAGCTGCGCGCGCTGGAAAGCCGCCTGTCCTATCTGCGTGAACTGGAAGACCGCCGCACCGCCGTGCTGAAAAGCATCGAGGAGCAGGGCAAGCTCACCGAGGTGCTGCGCGCCGCCATCGAGGCCGCGCCCACCAAGCAGGAACTCGAAGACCTCTACCTGCCCTACAAGCAGCGCCGCCGCACCAAGGGCATGATCGCCCGCGAGTCCGGCATCGAGCCCCTGGCCGACCTGCTGTTCGCCGATCCCACGCGCGTGCCGGCGGATGAGGCCCAGGCCTTCGTCAAGGCCGAGAAGGGCGAGGACGGCAGCGACTTCACCAGCGTGCAGGCGGTGCTCGACGGCGTGCGCGACATCCTCTCCGAACGCTGGGCCGAGGATGCCGGCCTGCTGCAGAACCTGCGCGAATGGCTCTGGTCCGAGGGCGTGCTGCGCTCGGCCAAGGTGGAGTCCAAGAACGAGAACGACCCCGAGGTCGCCAAGTTCCGCGACTACTTCGACTACTCCGAGCCGATCGGCCGCATCCCCTCGCACCGCGCGCTGGCCGTGTTCCGCGGCCGCTCGCTGGAGATCCTGGAAGCCAAGCTGGCCCTGCCGGTCGAGCCCGAACCCGGCCGCCCGACGGTGGCCGAAGGCCGCATCGCCATCCACCTGGGCTGGAGCCATGCCGCCCGGGCGGCCGACGACCTGCTGCGCAAATGCGTCTCCTGGACCTGGAAGGTGAAACTCTCCCTGTCCACCGAACGCGACCTGTTCGGCCGCCTGCGCGAGGATGCCGAGAAGACCGCCATCAAGGTCTTCTCCGACAACCTGCGCGACCTGCTGCTGGCCGCGCCCGCCGGCCCCAAGTGCGTGATGGGGCTGGACCCGGGCATCCGCACCGGCGTGAAGGTGGCGGTGGTGGACCATACCGGCCGCCTGCTGGAGACCGCCACCGTCTATCCGCACGAGCCGCGCAAGGACTGGGACGGCTCGCTGCACACCCTGACCAAGCTGGCCGACAAGCACGGCGTCGATTTGATCGCCATCGGCAACGGCACCGCCAGCCGCGAGACCGACAAGCTGGCCGCCGACCTGATCAAGATCGCCGCCAAGGCCGAGCGCACCATCGTCAAGGCGGTGGTGAGCGAGGCCGGCGCCTCGGTCTACAGCGCCAGCGAATTCGCCAGCCAGGAAATGCCCGATGTGGACGTGAGCCTGCGCGGCGCCGCCAGCATCGCGCGCCGCCTGCAGGACCCGCTGGCCGAACTGGTGAAGATCGACCCCAAGAGCATCGGCGTGGGCCAGTACCAGCACGACGTGAACCAGGGCGAGCTGGCCCGCACGCTGGAAGCGGTGGTGGAAGACTGCGTGAACGCGGTCGGCGTGGACCTGAACACCGCCAGCGCGCCGCTGCTGTCGCGGGTATCGGGGCTGTCTTCCGGCGTGGCCAAGGCGGTGGTGCGCTGGCGCGAGGCCAACGGCGCCTTCCGCAGCCGCCAGCAGCTGCTGCAGGTGCCGGGGCTGGGCGCCAAGACCTTCGAGCAGAGCGCGGGTTTCCTGCGCATCCGCGGCGGCGAGCAGCCGCTGGACATGACGGGCGTGCATCCCGAGACCTATCCGCTGGTCGAGCGCATCGTCGCCCAGGCCGGACGCCCCATCACCGACATCATGGGCCGCGGCGACGCGCTGCGCGGCTTCAAGCCCGAGCAGTTCGCCGACGAGCGTTTCGGCGCGCCCACCGTCAAGGACATCCTGGTCGAGCTGGAGAAACCCGGCCGCGACCCGCGTCCCGACTTCAAGGTGGCCCGCTTCAACGACGGCGTGGAAGACATCGCCGACCTCCAGCCCGGCATGATTTTGGAAGGCACCGTGAGCAACGTGGCGCAGTTCGGCGCCTTCGTGGACCTGGGCGTGCACCAGGACGGGCTGATCCATGTGAGCCAGCTGGCGCACCGCTTCGTGGAGGACGCCCGCGAGGTGGTCAAGACCGGCGACATCGTGCGGGTGAAGGTGATGGAGGTCGACCCGGTACGCAAACGCATCGGCCTGACCATGAAGCTCGATGCCGCGCCGCCGCGCAAGGACGGCGCCCGCGAGAACCGCTACGAGCCCGCCGGCCGTGGCCGGCCACAGCAGCGCGGCCCAGGCGGGCAAGGCGGCGGCATGGGTAACAACAGCCTGGGCGATTCCGCCATGGCCTCGGCCTTCGCCAAACTCAAGGGCCGATGAGCGTGCCGGCAAGCAACGCCGGCTGGCAAAAGCGCAGCCTGGCGGCCGTCTGGCATCCCTGCACCCAGATGCAGCGGGCCTTCACCGTGCCGCCGCTGCCGATCGCCCGCGGCGAGGGCCCCTGGCTGATCGACCAGGAGGGGCAGCGTTATTTCGACGCCACCAGCTCCTGGTGGGTCAACCTCTTCGGCCATGCCGATGCGGGCATCAACGATGCCATCAAGCGCCAGCTCGACACCCTGCCGCATGTGATGCTGGCCGGCTGCACCCATGCGCCGGCGGTGGAACTGGCCGAACGCCTGTCGGCCCTGACCGGCGGTGTGCTCGGCCATGCCTTCTATGCCAGCGACGGCGCCTCGGCGGTCGAGATCGCGCTGAAGATGAGTTTCCACTTCTGGCGCAACCAGGGGCGGGCCGACAAACGCGAGTTCGTCTGCCTGAAACACAGCTACCACGGCGAGACGCTGGGCGCGCTGTCGGTGACCGACGTGGCCATCTTCCGCGACACCTACGACCCGCTGCTGATGCGCGCCCACCTGGCCGCATCGCCCGATGCCCGACAGGCCGGCCCAAATGAAACCGCAGCGGACGTGGCGACGCGCGCCGCGGCCGACATGCGCCGGCTGCTGAGCGAGCGCCACGAACACATCGCCGCCGTGATCGTCGAGCCGCTGATCCAGTGCGCCGCCGGCATGGCCATGCACGACCCGTCCTATCTGCAGGCGCTGCGCCAGCTCTGCGACGAGTTCGGCGTGCACCTGATCGCCGACGAGATCGCGGTCGGCTGCGGTCGCACCGGCACTTTCTTCGCCTGCGAGCAGGCGGGGATCTGGCCGGATTTCGTGTGCCTCTCCAAGGGCATCACGGCGGGCTACCTGCCGCTGTCGCTGGTGCTGACGCGGGATGCGGTGTTCGAAGCCTTCCTGGACGAAGACATCGCCCGCGGCTTCCTGCATTCGCACTCCTACACCGGCAACGCCCTGGCCTGCACGGCGGCGCTGGCGGTGCTGGACCGCTTCGAGCAGGAGGGCGTGCTGGCGGCCAACCGCGAGCGTTCGCAACTGTTGGCCGAAGCCCTGGCGCCGCTGCGGGGCGACCCGCGCATCGCGCATTTCCGCCAGCAGGGCACCATCTTCGCCTTCGACGTGCTGGAGGCTTACGCTCCCGGCCGCTTCGCCGAGAACTTCCATCTGGCCGGACGCGAACGCGGCCTGCTGATCCGCCCCATCGGCCGCACCGTCTACCTGATGCCGCCCTATGTGCTCGATGCGCCGCTGGCCGCCTGGCTGGGCGCACGTGTGATCGAAACACTGGACGCGGTCTGCGCCCGGTCCACCACCGAATCCCATGCTGATCGAGCACCTGACCCGACAGTTGCATGAACGCGAGGCGCAGTTCCTGCGCCGCCGCCGCCGTGTGGCCGAGACCGCCTGCGCGCCGCAGCAACGCCTGACCATCGACGGCGGCCGGCCGCGCGAGATGCTGGGCTTCTGCAGCAACGACTACCTGGGCCTGGCCAACCATCCCGAACTGATCGCCGCCATGGGCGAGGGCGCCGCGCTCTACGGCGCCGGCAGCGGTGCGTCGCACCTGGTCAGCGGCCATTCGCGTGCCCATGCCGATGTGGAGCAGGCCCTGGCCGCCACCCAATCGGCCACCATCCCGGGCTGCGAGGCGCTGTTCTTCTGCACCGGCTTCATGGCCAACATGGCCTTGCTGACCGCGCTCGGCGATGCCAAGGCCATGCTGTTCTCGGACAAGCTCAACCATGCCTCGCTGATCGACGGCAGCCGCCTGGCCAAGGCCAAGGTGCTGACCTATCCGCACAAGCGGATGGACCTGCTGGACGCGCTGCTGGAGAGCAGCGACAGCCCGATCAAGATCATCGTCACCGACGCCGTCTTCAGCATGGACGGCGACATCGCGCCGATGGACAAGCTGCTCGCCCTGGCCGACAAGCACGATGCCTACATCGTGGTGGACGACGCCCATGGCTTCGGCGTGCTCGGCCCGCAGGGGCGCGGCACGCTGGCGCACTTCGGGTTGTCCAGCCAGCGTTTCATCCTGATGGGCACGCTGGGCAAGGCGCTCGGCGTGGCCGGCGCCTTCGTCGCCGCGCACCCCACCGTGATCGCCTGGCTGGTGCAGAGCGCCCGGGCCTACATCTACACCACGGCCGCACCGCCGGCGGTGGCCCACGCGGTGGGCGTGAGCCTGAAGCTGGTGATGGGCGAGGAGGGCGACCGCCGCCGCGCGCACCTGGCCACGCTGGGCCGCTCGCTGCACGAATCGCTGGCCGGCATCGTGGAGGCGCTGGCGCTCACCGAATGGTCGGCGCCGGATTCGCAGACGCCGATCCACCCCTTCATCGTCGGCGACAACAAGAACGCGCTGAGCCTGGCCGCCCAGCTCGACACCCAGGGCCTGTGGGTACCCGCCATCCGTCCCCCCACCGTGCCGGCCGGCACCGCGCGCCTGCGCATCACCCTGAGCGCCTCGCATACCGAGGCCGATGTGTGGCGCCTGTGCTCGGTGCTGGCCGACGCCGCAGAAAGCATGCTGCCATGAACGTACCCGGCTGTTTTGTCACCGGCACCGATACCGAGGTCGGCAAGACCCGCGTCAGCGCTGCGCTGCTGCATCTGCTGGGCGCCGATGGCAGCCGCACGGCGGCGCTCAAACCGGTCGCGGCCGGGCTCGAACTGATCGACGGCCGCTGGGTCAACGACGACGTGCAGCGCCTGCGCGCCGCCGCCAGCGTGAAGCTGCGCGACGCCGAGGTCGGCCCCTGCCAGCTGCGCACCGCCTGCGCGCCGCATGTGGCGGCGGCCATCGACGACACGCCCATCTCCCGCTCCGCGTTGCTGCAGGCCGCCAAGGCCCTGGAAGACCGCTGCGACTGGCTGGTGGTCGAGGGCGTGGGCGGTTTCCGTGTCCCGCTGGGCCCGGACTGGGACACCGCCGACCTGGCCGTGGACATCGGCCTGCCGGTGATCCTGGTGGTCGGCCTGCGCCTGGGCTGCATCAACCATGCGCTGCTGACGGCCGAGACCATCGAAGCCCGCGGCCTGCGCCTGGCCGGCTGGGTGGGCACCCGCATCGACGCGACGATGCTGCAGCCCGAAGACACCATCCACACCCTGCGCCAATGGCTGCAGGACCGGCACGCCGCGCCCTGCCTGGGCGTCGTGCCCTGGCTGGACGACACGGCACCCGCCGCCGTGGCCGCGCACCTGGACGCCGCCGCGCTCCGCAAGGCCATCTCGAAGAACTCCCCGAAAGGACCCCGATGAACACCCTCGCCACCGTCTCCATCGACGAACTGCGCGCCACCCTCCCGCAGGCCCGCCCGGCCGCCGACGAAGCCGCCGCCCAGCGCTGGACCGTCGCCCAGGTCGAGGCCCTGCTGGCCATGCCCTTCATGGACCTGATGCACCGCGCCCAGACCGTGCACCGCCAGCATTTCGATGCCAACGAGGTGCAGCTCTCCACCCTGCTGTCGATCAAGACCGGCGGCTGCGCGGAGGATTGCGGCTACTGCCCGCAGTCGGTGCACTTCGACACCGGCGTGGAGGCCGGCAAGCTGATGCCGGTGGACGAGGTGATGGAAGCGGCCGAGGCCGCCCGCGCCCAGGGCGCCACCCGCTTCTGCATGGGCGCGGCCTGGCGCAATTTGAAGGACCGCGACGTCGAACGCATCTCCACCATGGTCAGCGGCGTCAAGGCCCTGGGCCTGGAGACCTGCATGACCCTCGGTATGCTCGAAGCCCACCAGGCGCATGCGCTGAAGGACGCGGGCCTGGACTACTACAACCACAACCTCGACACCGCCCCCGAGATCTACGGCAACATCATCAGCACCCGCACCTACCAGGACCGCCTGGACACCCTGGCCCTGGTGCGCGATGCCGGCATGAACGTCTGCTGCGGCGGCATCGTCGGCCTGGGCGAGAACCGCAGCCAGCGCGCCGGCTTGGTGGCGCAGCTGGCCAACCTGAATCCCTACCCGGAATCGGTGCCGATCAACAACCTGGTGCAGGTGGCCGGCACACCGCTCGAAGGCACCGATGCGCTCGACCCCTTCGAGTTCGTGCGCACCATCGCCGCCGCCCGCATCACCATGCCCACCGCCATGGTGCGCCTGTCGGCCGGCCGCGAGCAGATGGACGAAGCCCTGCAGGCCCTGTGTTTCCTGGCCGGCGCCAACTCGATCTTCTACGGCGACCGCCTGCTGACGACCTCCAATCCCCAGGCGCAGAAGGACCGCGCCTTGATGCAGCGCCTGGGCTTGAAGGTGCAGGGCGACGGGCTGCCGGGCCACGCCTGAGGCCGGGCGCCGTGCGTTCGCGCGAACGGCGACCCATAATCTGCAACAAAATGCGTGTTTCGCGCATTCTCGCGTCCCGGCCCTAGGATTTTCCGCATGCAGCTTTCCGAACTGTTGGCCATGCCAGCAGCCTTGCCCAGCATCCCCAAGGTGGTGGCATTGCTGATGGCCGAACTCAACCGCGAGGAGCCGGACCTGCGTACCGTCAACCAGCTGATCAATACCGATCCCGGGCTGGCGACCAGGGTGCTGCAGCTGGCCAATTCGGCGCATTTCCAGCTGGCCGGGCGCATCGGTTCGGTGTCGGAGGCGCTGGCGATCATGGGGCTGAACCATGTGAAATCGCTGGTCAGCGCGGCCGCGCTGAGCGGTGCCTTCCGGGCGGTGCCGGGCATCGTCATGGCGCAGTTCTGGCGCTACAGCCTGGACGTCGCCAAGATCTCCCGCGCCCTGGCCGGCAATGTGCGCGAGAACCAGGGCACGGCCTTCACGGCAGGCCTGATCCACTGCGCGGGCGAGCTGGTGATGCACCTGGGCATGGGGCCGGACATCCAGTCGCTGGACCGCACCGTGCCGCCGCTGGACATGCGCCGCGCCCGCGCCGAGCAGCGCAGCTTCGGCTTCGCCTGGGGCGAGGTGGGCGCGGGCCTGTGCCGCTCCTGGAACTTCCCGCAGCAGATCGTCGATGCGCTGCAGTACCAGCACGCCCCCTTCGACAACGACGCCTACGAGCCGCTCGCCGGCATCCTGCACCTGGCCACCTGGCGCGCCCGGGCCCGCGAAGCCCAGCTCGGCGAGAAGGAACTCGCCACCAGCTTCCCCGACGTGGTCGGCCTGACGCTGGGCATGGACATCGACGGCGTGCTGCAGCAGGACCCGATCGACTGGTCCAGCGGCAGCGAGGCCGCGATGTTCGCCTGAACCATCTTCCACTCCAGCAAGAAAGAGACAAAGCCATGGACCTGCAGCTCAAGGGAAAACACGTGCTCATCACCGGCGCCAGCCGAGGCATCGGCCTGGCCTGCGCCCAGGCCTTCCTGGAGGAGGGCGCCCGCGTCAGCCTGGTGGCGCGTAATGCCGAGGTGCTGGGCCAGGCGGCCGACGGCCTGAACGGCGGCGACCGCGTGGCCCACTTCGCCACCGACCTGGGCGATGCCGACGCGGCGCTGGCCACGCTGGACGCGGCCGAGGCCGCCTTCGGCCCGGTCGATGTGCTGGTCAACAGCGCCGGCGCCGCCAAGCGTGCCGCGCCGTCGGAGCTGACCCCGGCCAAGTGGCATGCCGCGATGGATGCCAAGTACTTCACCTACATCCACATGATCGACCCCACGGTCAAACGCATGGCCGAACGCGGCGCGGGCGCCATCGTCAACGTGATCGGCATGGGCGGCAAGCTGGGCAATCCGGCGCATCTGGCCGGCGGCTCGGCCAATGCGGCGCTGATGCTGGCCAGCGCCGGCCTGGCCGCGGCCTATGCGAAGCAGGGCGTGCGGGTGAACGCGGTCAACCCCGGCCCGGTGCTGACCGAGCGGCTGAAGGCCGGCATGGAAGTCGATGCCCGCATGGCCGCCTCCGAAGGCCGCCCCGCGCCGGCCGACCCGGGCGCGCGCATGGCCATGGGCCGGGTCGCCCGGCCGGACGAGATCGCCGCCATGGTGGTCTTCCTGGCCTCGGACAAGGCCAGCTATGTCAACGGCGCCATCATCCCGATGGACGGCGCGACCACGCCCACGGTGGTCTGACACGTGCTGCCGGACGCCGCCGTACTCGCCCAACTCACCCCCGCGATGCGCGGCATCGTCAGCGGCATGGCGCGCCTGCAGCGCACGCCCATGCAGAGCCTGACGCCCGACGAGGCCCGCGCCCTGTATGCCGGCGGCGCGGAAGTGCTGGAGATCGACCGGCCGGCGATGGCGCGGGAGCTGGATTTCCTAATCCCCGCGCGTGACGGCGCAAGCCTGCCCGCGCGCCTGGTGGCACCCGAGCCGGGAGATGCTGCGCTGCCGGTGCTGCTGTATTTCCACGGCGGCGGCTTCACCGTCGGCAGCGTGGCCACGCACGACATCCTCTGCCGCGAGCTGGCCCGGCTGGCCGGCTGCGCCGTGGTGTCGGTGGACTACCGTCTGGCGCCGCAGCACAAGTTTCCGACCGCATCGGATGACGCGTGGGACAGCCTGCAATGGCTGGCCAGCCACGGCGCCTCGATCGGCATCGACGGCACACGCATCGCCATCGGCGGCGACAGCGCCGGCGGCACCCTGGCCGCGTCCTGCGCGCTGCTGGCACGCGATGCGGGCCTGCCGATCGCCCTGCAGCTGCTGTTCTATCCCGGCTGCAGCGCGCGCCAGGACACGGCTTCGCACCGCCGTTTCGCCCACGGCCCGATCATCGACGCGGGGCTGATCCAGTGGTTCTTCTCCCACTACATCCGCAGCGACGCCGACCGCGAGGACTGGCGTTTCGCGCCGCTGCTGGCCGACGACCTCGACGGCGTGGCGCCCGCCTGGTTCGGGCTGGCCGAATGCGATCCGCTGGTTGACGAAGGCGTGGATTACGCCGACCGCCTGCGCGCGGCAGGCGTGGCGGTGGACCTGGAGATCTACCGCGGTGTGACCCACGAATTCATCAAGATGGGCCGCATCGTGGCCGAGGCCCGGCAGGCCCACGCGGCTGCGGCTGGCGCATTGGCCGCGGCCTTGCGCAGCGCCTAGGCTTCGCCCTCACGGCCAGGGTTGCGGCGCCCGCCACGGCGCCGGTGCGGCGTGGACCGAGCATGGCCGGCTGTTTTCCCCGCAGGCATGGCAGGCCTGCGTGCTTGCCCTGCACAAGTCGCGATGAACCTCTTTTCTCCCACCCTGGTCCGCTGCCTGCCCACGCTTTATGGGCAGCGGCCGCTGGCAGGGCCGATGGGCATCGATCCCGCCGTCCGCGACCGCCGGGACACCGGCCCGCTGGTCCGGCTGGAGCACTTGCCCAACGAATTGCTGCGCGATGTCTTCGACTATCTGGGGCCTGCGGAGCTGCAGGCTTTCGGCCTGCTCAACCGGCGCATGGGTTCGCTGGTCGATCAACAGAGATGCAGCATCGCGACGGCCGCCGAGCGCCTGCTGGAGCAGCTGCAGAGCAAGGACGGCGTGGTGCGGCCGTGGGTGATGATCGGGGTGCTGCACGCGTTGACGCGGCTGCCGGCGCGCAGCCGGCATGCGTCCCGGATGGTGGGCGTCTTGATCGAACGGCTGAAGCTGGCGGGGCCAGAGATCCTGGAAGAGGGGAGCCCGCATCGCGCGGCCGCGCTGCAGCTGCTGGACTGGCTGCTGCATGCCCCCTGTTGTCCCATGGTGGAAAGGCTGTTGCACGGGCTGATGGGCCGCCTGCTGGTCCAGCTGCCGGGGGAAGTCCTTCGGGTGCGGCTGGAGCCGCTGATGCGCCTGATCACCCAGGATGCCGGGCCGATGCTCGAACCGGCGCGCTCGCCCCTTGCGCTGTCATGGATCGGATCGCTGGCGTCTGGCGCCATGTGGTCCGTTCGAGAGACGCAGATTGGCCCGCAGTCGGTCTACTGGATCATCGAACAAGCGCTTTTCCGGCGCTTCGAAGATTTGACGCTCGACCGTATCCCCGCGCGTGTGCAGCGCCGCTACCTGAGGCTGCTCAATACGCTGGCGGCGGCCATGTTCGATACCGCGGATCAGCGGCAGGCACAGCGCCGCATGCTGGGTTTAATCGCCAACTGGCCCTACGAGGAATGGCACGAGCTGGGCGGCTGGTGGTATTTCGACCGCCGGGCACTGCGCGACTGGCCGGAGGCCGAGACGCCGCTGTCGCCCATGCAGCGCGCCTGTCTTCATCTCGTCATCGACCCGGAGTCTGCCGATTACCCGGAGTTCCAGGGCTGCAGCGTTTCGTGAGGGTGTTTCGCGCCGATTGACCGGGCTGCGGCAAGACCCGCCCGGAGGCGGTCCGCAGGGATGAGCATGGTCCGATGTTTTTTTCGAGACTCGTGCAGGGGCAGCCGATCGCCACGGGACACAGCGCCAGGACCTTGCGCTCGGCGCTGGCCACGCAATCCACCACAAGCACCACAAACGAACCGCCGGCGGATGGCGCGCCAACCCGCCTGGAAGACCTGCCCAACGAGATCCTGCTCGATCTGCTGGCCCGTCTGGATGCGCGGTCCCTGCAGGTGCTGGGCGAGATGAACTTCCGCTTCGCCAGCGCCATCGAGCGGCAGGTCTCCAAGGCGCTGGAACGGGCCGATGAACTCCTGCCCCAGCTCTGCACCGCGGACGGCGGCTTTTCCCAGGCGGCGCTGGACGGACTGCTCGCGATACTCCCCCGGCTGCCCGCACCGAGCCGGCGTGCCCTCAGCATCGAGGAGCGCCTGCTCGACAAGCTGGCATCGATGGCCCTGAACGGAGCGCCGCCCGGCCTGCAGCGCAAACACCTGGCCCTGCGACTGCTGCGCTGGGCCATCCGCTTCGGAGAATGCCCGGCGTCCGGTCCGGTGCTGGACTGCGTGCTGCGGCATCTGCACAGCGCCTTGCCCGACCGGGTGGCGCTGGCGGCCTTTGCGCCGATGCTGGACCGGCTGGTGCAGCGCATCGAGGATCCCGGCGCAGACAGCCATGAGGTTCTGCGGCAGACCCTGCAAAGCTGCGGCCTGCGCGCGATGCACGAGGCGCAGTGGCGGCGCCTGCCGGTCAAGCCGCTCCACGACATGGCCATGCGTGCGGTGCTGGGCCGGCTCTCGCAGGCCGGCCGGCCGCCGCTCCCACCCGCCGTGCAATGCGGCTATCTGCAAGTGCTGCTGGAGCTGGCCTTGCAGCTGGGCGAGGGCGCGGACTATCTGCAGGCCGTCAGGCAGTGCCTGCAGCACGCCGGAGGCTGGCCGCTGGCCATGCGCCATGCGCTGCGCGGGTATCTGCAACTGGGCATCGACGCCAGGCCGCCACCACAGCTGCCTCGCATGCTGATGCCGGTGCTGATGTCCCGGCGTCAGCGCGAGGAACTCCACGCCCTGGTCCGGGATTTCACCTTGCCCTTTTGAACAAGACGCTGAGCGCCGATGACACTCTTTCCCGTGCTCGCCCGCTGCCTGCCCAGCCTGTACGGACAGCGCCCGCTGGCGGGCCCGATGGGCAGCAGCCCCGCCAGCCATCGCCGCCGGCTCGCCGGCCCGCTGGCGCAGCTGGAAGACCTGCCCAACGAACTGCTGTGCGATGTCTTCGACTACCTGGGGTCGGATGACCTGCGGCGCTGGGGCAAACTCAATCGGCGCCTGAATTCCGTCGTGGAATTGCACACCCATCACACCGAGGCCCGGGCCAGACAGCTGATGGACTCGCTGCACCGGCCGAATGGCCAGGTGCGGCTCCAAGTGCTGGCGGCCTTGTTGAACAGCCTGTCGCACCTGCCCCCGCACGGCTCGCAGACGCTCGGCTTGATGAAGCTTCTGCTGGAGCGCCTGAAGCTGACCGGGCCCGTCGAAGCGCCTGGCGATCCGAACCGTCGCCGGTTCGTGCCGGAGTTGCTCGCCTGGCTGATGCAGGCACCGCACAGCCCGGCGGCCCAGGCGCTGCTGGACGCGTTCGTGGATCCGCTGGTCTTCCTGCTGAAAGACAGTCCACCAATCGTCGCGCCCTTGGCGGACCTGCTGGTGCAGCGCATCCCGACATTTGCCGGGCACGCCGGGAATCCGCACACCGAATCGGACGCGCAGATCCCGCAGCGCATGCTCGCCGTCGCGCAGGGGCTGATGGATTTGTGCTGCAGCGCGGCCCACGTCGTGAATTACCTGGGGTGCGGCAACGTGGATCGGGGGTACTGGATCATCGAGAAAACCCTTTTTCGGCGCTTCAACAATGACCGGCTGCCGCGCATACCCGCCTGCATTCAACGCTACTACCTGAAGCAGCTGGACGTCCTGGCGAAACGCCTGGCCGGCCCGCGCTATCCCCTTGCACAACGCAACATCCTGCGCCAGATCGCCCGCTGGTCCTTCCACGAATGGCGCGAGATAGGCGGCCCACCCTGGCTCAACCGCCAGGCGCTGCGCGAGCTGGCGGATGAACCGGCGGAACTGAATTTGGAACAGATGCTCTGGCTGGATTTCGTGCTGGAAAAAGAGGACTGAACCGCTTCGCCTGCCGGGCCCGCCTTGCGGCCGCGGCCTTCGCCGGCCATGACGGGCGGCCGAGCATCCGGCATGTTTGCCCACCGAATCACCGCCGTACCGCCAGAAGTGCCCACCCTGGCGGCGCCGGAGCCGAACCGCCTCGAGCACCGGCCCGACAAGTTCCACGCAGATTCGCTCCACGGCGGGCTGCAGCATCTGCCCAATGAGTTGTTCCTCGAAATCTTCGATTACGCCCGCCCGGACGAACTGAGGAGCTGGGCAGGGACAACTCCCCGCCTCGACGCCTTGGTCCAGCGGCATGTACAGGACAGGCTTTTCAGGGTTGAAACCGTGCTGGCGCACCTGTTGAGGCCGTCTGGCATGCTGCGCACCCAGGTGCTGCGGGACCTGCTGGATCTGGTAGAGATGCTGGCTGCCTTGCCGGACAGCGGCGCGCAGGCCTTGTATGTGGCCGAACGCCTGGTGGCCGAACTGGTGGCGGCGCCTGAACCCGCGATCGATTCCGGCGCCCGCCGCGCGATGGCGTTGCAACTGTTCGAATGGGCGACCAGAATGCCGGCATGCCCGGCGATGGTGCCGGTCCTGCTCCATGTCGCCACACGCCTGGCGAGCGATCTGCCGGGCAACATGCTGCTGCTGGCCTTCCCGGCGGTGATGGAAAGACTGGCCTGGAGCATCGAAACCGTGCCCGGCGCTGCCGCGTCCGCTGACCAGCCGCAGGAGTACCCGGAGATCATCTGGGGCATGGAGAGCTATATCTACTGCATGCTGAAAAGCAAGCCGCGGCGTGTGGATGTCTGGCCGGTCCATCAGATCATGGCGTACAGCTTGTACTGGCGCTTCAACGATCCGGATCGGCCGCGGGTTCCGGCGGTGCGGCAGGGGCCTTACCTGAAAAGCCTGCATCTGCATTCGCTCGAGATCGTCCATCGCGGCTGGCTGCAGCAGGCAGGCCGCGACATGGTGCGGCAGATCGCCACCTGGCCGATGGACGAATGGCTGGCGCTGGGCGGCGCGTGGGAGCTGCATCCGGCATCGCTGGCTGCACACAGCGCGGCCTACGAAGGGTCGGCGTGTGTGCTGTCGGCTTGCCTGGAACTCGTGTCGAGCCGCTTCGAGCCGCTGCCGCCGTACTAGGCGCGCAGCGCGCGGGACCACAATGGCGGGCCTTGCATGACCCACGTTGCTCCATGTCCCACGATTCCAGCATCACCTCATCGGCCGAACCCCTGATAGTCGGCTCCTGGCAGGCTCTGCAGCCGCTGGCCGGACCGTTGCGGCAAGCGGTATTTGTCGTGGAACAAAAGGTCCCGGCCGAGATGGAGTGGGATGAGTTCGATCCCCTGTCCCTACACGCCGTGCTGCGGGCCGAGGACGGCACGGCCAGCGCCTGCGGTCGCTTGCTGCCGGTGCAGGCCGACGGCGAAGACGCCGGCCTGTGCCGCATCGGCCGCATGGCGGTACGCCTGGACCGGCGCGGCCAGGGCCTGGGGGCTCGGGTGCTGGATGCCTTGATCCTGCAGTCGAAAGAACGCGGCGATGCCGGCGTGCTGCTGCATGCCCAGTGCAGCGCCCAGGGGTTCTACGCCGGCCGGGGATTTGCCCCGCGGGGCGACACCTTCGACGAGGCCGGCATCGAGCACATCGAGATGGTGCTGCGCTTCTGAAGGCTCAGATGTCTTCGAGCAGGGCGTAGGGCAGGGCGCGCAGCGACAGCACTGGCCCATCGGCCGCGCCGGCATGCAGCGTGCCGCCCGCGGCGGCTGAGGTCTGCATGGACACGATGGCATCGAAGCCGCCCCGGGGTGCGGCCGCGGCCTGCACCACCAGGCCGCAGGGCTGTTCCGCATCGGCGCTGTGGAACACCTCGGCGCCCACGGCCAGCGGCGCATCGGCATGCACCAGGTAGGCCCGGCGCTTGAGCGTGCCGCGGAACTGGCTGCGCGCCACCACCTCCTGGCCGGGGTAGCAGCCCTTCTTGAAGTTGATGCCGCCGACCGATTCGTAATTGAGCATCTGCGGCACGAAGGCTTCCACGACCGGCACGGTCAGTGTCGCCACACCGCTGGCCA